>JAFYQQ010000063.1 GCA_017559845.1 Bacteroidaceae bacterium
AGTAGGGCAATATTAGGTGGCTTTTTAGGTTTGTTTTTGAACTATTTTAAGCGGTTTTTGTTCATTTTGAAACCAATGTGAGACTTGCGGACAAAAGTAAAAAAGTTTGACAGTGAGCGATGAGCGTTGAGTTGTGAGTTGTGAGATTTTTCGACAGAAGAACAAAAGAACATATTTCCTGTTGTCGGGTCACAGACCCTTATACTCAAAAACAGCGAATAACATATTCGCAGTAACAGGAGTAAAAACTTCGGACGCTGCACGTAGACGTCCCTACATTCTCACTACTCATAGCTCATAACTCACTGCCTAAAAAACTACTTCTTCTGTTCTTCTATATAACAGCCCAAAGAGACGGTCATGCTGAACTCGTTTCAGCATCTCACTGCGAGCCTTTACTTACCCCCTTCCCTCAGTGAGATCCTGAAACAAGTTCAGGATGACTTTGGGAGGTTCTTGTTATTTCTACACTCATTTTGGGCGCCCCAATTCAATACTTATGTCTAATCTAAAAACTCACGGCTCATTGCTCATCTGCGTGCCATTGTTCACATTTGTCAAAAAACAAGAAAAGTGGATTTTGGGGTGGATGAGATATTACGGAAAAGTAGGAACTAGCACAGAATCAATAATATACAGATGGTTAAAAGCAAGATTTAAAACACACAAAAAAAGACTTAAGTGTTTCTTGAGTTTCACTTAAGTCTTTTTGAAGAAACACTTAACTGTTACTGAAACAACACTTAAGTGTTGTTTTTGATTGATTTTTGTGTAAAGATTTTTTATGTTAGTGTGGAGATCCTTTACTTCTCGCAGGGGATGAGTTTCACTTCCTTCAGGATATTGCCTTTGTCATACAGCACATTTTCTATATTGACGTTGCGTACGCGTTGCAGGAAGAAGCGGTGGCGGTTCCAGTGGAGCGGGGGGAAATCGTTGTTGGTTACCAACGTATTGCCCTTGTACAGCAGTCCGTCTACAGACTTGGCATACAGCAGGGGCGCGTCGAAGGTGACAAACTCGTTGTCTATGATGCGGATGGCATTCTTCTTGCCACCGTGGAAGAGTTTCTGCTGCTTGTCCAGTTCGGGTATTTCGGGATAGATGGAAATGACGGCGTTGGTGAACTGGAACTGGCTGGTGAGCGAGTTGATGAAGCGGTTGTTGCGGATGGTTACATTGCGGCAGGCTCCGGTCTCGAACCATCCGTTGCAGTCGCCGCAGAGCAGAATGGCGCAACCTGATGTGTGGTCGAAGAGATTCTTCTCCACCAACACTTTCTGGGGTGTACTGAAGAGTGCGCCGCGGGCACGGTTGTTGCGTATGGTGTTGTGGGCAAAATAGACTTCGGGCGTCCAGGTAAGGTTCTCTATGCCGTAGCTTCCCTGGCCAGACACTTCGGCGGGGACGGGCTTCTCGAACCGGATTCTGAAAAGGCGTGCGCCGTGCATGGTGGGCTTGTCTGCGGGCTCTATGCTTGCCACCTTGTTCTCGCCATCCAGTATTTCCATGGTCTTAGAACGGATAAACTGCACTTTGTCGCCGGCAAAGCCCCAGTCGAATCCCCATGCCTGGCCGTGCATGTAGCGTCCTTCCAATGTATAGTCGTCCACACGCTTCATTACTTTCAGATAGGTGCCATGTACGTTGATGGCATCGTCCATCATGCCTTCATACAGCCCGTTGACGGAAACAATCTTTCCCTTGCAACCCGAGAAGTGGGTGGCATCGGCCTGAGTGGTGAAATAGCGCGGGTCGTCCTCACCCTTGAGGCAGGTACTGAAACCGTCCAACGTAATGTCTTCGCACAACTGGGCCAGCAGACCCATGCCCTCGCAATAGTGGACCTTCACGTTACGGACTTCGGTATCTGTGTTGTGTGAGAGGAAGATACCCGGTGCGGGACGCTGTCCGTTGCGCAGCGCAATGACGGTTCCGGCCGGCAGGCGGCTGTCTTTCCAATAGGGTACCTGATAGGTATTTTCGCCCACTTGTCTGGCATTGACAATGGGGCAGGAGAGGTCGCTGGTGCTATAAACGATGTGGCGCGAGTTGCCTTCAAAGGCGATGCCCCATCCCAGTGTCCATTCCCAGCCGATTCCGTAGGCCAGGAAACGGCCGTCTTCCGTGAGACGGTGCTTTACCCATGGGGCGGGCTTGAAGGTGATGCCTTTTTCTGTATCGTTCTCCACAATGGTAATCTGGGCAATGTGCGGATTCTCAAAGTCGATGCTCAGGTTCTGTATCCGGCAGTGGGTGCTGCGCAACAGTGAAATGGGCAACATCCGACCGTGGAAAACCAGTTGGGCACCGTTGCCCTCCAGCGTGAAATGGCTCAGGTCTTCCAATGCTATACCTACGTTCTTGGGGTTGAATTGGTCATGGTTGGAGATGTAGTATTCGCGCTGTGTGGCGTCTTCGGGGTAGAAGTCGTAGCGGCCTTCTTCCAGATGGAATACCACCTTGTCCTTCTTTCCGCTTTGCTGTACGATGCTTTCAATTGCTTTCTGCATCAGTGCCGACTGGCTTTTCCCTGTTCCGGGGCGGATGCCGAAATCGGCGGCACGGTATACTTTGACAGCGGCCGAGGCTGTTATCGCCAAGGCGTACAAGGCTGCTGCGAGCCACAATTTCAAAATTCCGGTTCTTTTCATGAGCGTATGTGTTATTTCGTTACGGTTTCAGATGCATCTTTCGGCAGGTGCTTGTTGAGGAGGAATGCGCCAATGAGCGCGCTGGCAATGGAGCCGCAGAGGATGCCCAGTTTGGAGTCGGCCAGCATGCCCAACTCGTTTACGGGTCTGTAACTGAGGTCGGCCATGAACATGCTCACGGTAAAACCGATTCCGCACAGCATGCAGACGCTGGCAAAGGATTTCCATGTGCTGTTGGCTGGCAACTGTACCCATCCCATCTTGATGCTGATCCAACTGAAGGAGAACACACCCACGAACTTGCCCACGAGCAAACCGAGCAATACACTCAGTCCCACTCCAGAGAAGAGGTTGCTCAAGTCCATCCCGTTAAGATTGACACCGGCATTGGCAAAGGCGAAAAGGGGGATAATAAGCAGATTGATGGGGTTTTTTAGAGAGTCCTCAAGGTCCTGGAGCGGACTGATGAGTCGGTCACTGGCACTTTCTATGCTCTTGAGTTGGTGGACTTGGCTTTCGGTGAGAAGTGCAGGCTTGCTTCGGTCGGCATGTGTAACCTCAATGACTGGGAAGTTGGAAAGGCATTTACGGATGCGCTCAATATAGAACTTGGTGCCGTTTCTGAGGCTGGCTGGCACGCAAAAGGCCAGGATTACGCCGGCAATGGTGGCATGTATGCCGCTTCCGTGCATGCAGTACCAAAGGGCGCATCCAACGGTTACATAGAAGCTCTTGACATGTATTCTGCGCCAGTTTCCGAAGATGAGCAGCCCAATAAAGAACAATGCCCACTGGAGATAGGCGAGGTTCAGATGGTCGGTGTACTTGATGGCAATCACAAAGATGCCACCCAAGTCATCGGCTACGGCCAGTGCGGCCAGAAAAACCTTCAGGCCAATGGGTACACGCTTGCTGAACATGCTTAGTACACCCAGGGAGAAGGCAATGTCCGTGGCCATGGGAATGGCCATACCGCGGGCGGCCAAAGGGTTGGAGGAAGAGAACGCGTTGGTGATGAAGAGCACGATGACGGGAACGAGCATACCGCCACAAGCGCCTATGACGGGCAGCATGGCCTTGCGCACGGTGGATAACTCGCCGCATAATATCTCGCGTTTGATCTCCAAACCGACACTCAAGAAGAAAATGGCCATGAGGAAGTCGTTGATGAAGGCTCCGACTGTCATGGGCAGACCGTCGTGGCTGAAGATATTGAATTTACCCACACTGAGGCTTACGGGTTGATCAAATGCCTGTCTGTACCATTCGCTGGTGGCATCAAGATTGGCTACAATGAATGCCGCCACAGTGGCGAAGATGAGCAGGATGCTGCCGTTCACATATTTTTTTACACTGCTCCTAAACGAAAAATTCTCCATACGATATTCTTTTTACCTTGAGGAACCATTCGGTTTCCTAACAAAAAACTCATGCAAAGGTATGTCATTTTGTTTTAATAACACTCCTTTGCATGAGTAAAATCAGCCTTAAAAGGCTATTCTGGACACCAAAACGGTGCTTTTGACGTTTTTATCAGGCCAGGCACTGCGCAATGAACTCCTTCATGGCAGGATAGTTCTTCTCAATGCTCAGCAGCAAGTGAAGCTGGTTGTTGGCACGCACAAAATTGTGTGTGGGGTACTGGCACTTCCAGTATTTGTCTCCGCTGAGGTAGTCCCAGAGGAAACGGACGCACTGCATGTAGGGGAACAGGGCTGTGGCATAGGGCAGGTTCTCTATTTCAACGGGCAGGAGGAATGCACTGGCTGTACTCAGATAGCCTTCTGTAAATGCCTTGAAGATTTCGATGTCAAACTCAACCTTGTCCATTTCGGGGAAGTCCTCTGCCACCTTATTGGCGCCGGTGCGCAGGAAATCGCCGTAGTCGGAGAAGATGAAGTTGGGCATTACGGTGTCAAGGTCAATTACGCAAAGCACTTCGTCCTTGTCGTTGAACATCATGTTGTTCACCTTGGTGTCACAGTGGCATACGCGCTTGGGCAGTGTGCCTTCGCGTCCCATGCGTTCTGCCTTGCACATTTCTTCCGCACGTTCTTCAATCTGGCGCAGCATTTCCTGCACCTGGGGCTCCTGTACACGTCCGGCTGGGTCTGCGGCAATCACATCGCGAAGCTGTTGCAGGCGGAATTCCATGTTGTGGAAGTCCTTGATGGTCTCGCCCAGTGAGACGGGTATGTCGGCAAGCATGGCCTGGAATTCGCCGAAGGCCTTGCCGGCTGCACGGCTGCTGTCGGGATTTACTGCCTGCTTGGTGATGGCGTTGGGGATGAATACCATGATGCGCCAGTATTGTCCGTCCACCACGCAATAGAGCTTGTCCGCATTTTCCTTAGAAGGAATGAAGGTAAGAACACGGCGGTCTATATCGTCGGTGTTGCTTTCTTCCAACTTTTTGCGGATGTGGCTCGTTACGGCCTGGATGTTGCGCATCACCATGTCCACATCGGGGAATACAATGTGGTTTACGCGCTGCAGTACGTAATTGGGCTTGTCCTCTTCTGCCGTGATGACACGGAAGGTGTCGTTGATGAGTCCTTCGCCCAATGGCTTGATTTCGCAGACTGTACCCTCTATGTTAAAAAGGGAAACGATGTCTGCCAGTTTTTCTTTTTCCATGATGTCTGATTATGTTTGTTAAATTGAAGATTGGTTCTGTTCCCTGGGTGTTTACAACTTGTTTTGCTTCAGTTGTTCCACAAAGCGGTCAATGCGTTGCAACTCTCGTGGAATGTCAATGTTCTGCGGACAATGCGATACGCACTCGCGGCAGGAGATGCAACGGTTTGCCTGTCTGAGACGTGGCACGCTGCGGTCATATCCGACAAGGAACGCACGGCGTGCCTTCTGGTAGTTCTCTGCTTGCTGGCTCTCGGGAACGTTACCCTGGTTTACACATTTATTATAATGTAAGAGGATGGCGGGGATGTCCAAGGCATATGGGCAGGGCATGCAGTATTTGCAGTCGTTGCAGGGAATGGTGGGATAGCTTTCGATAAGGTTGGCGGTTTCGCCGTCCAGCCATCGAGCTTCCTCTTCGGTCAGCGGAACAAGGGGGCTATAGGTGCGGATGTTGTCTTCCAGATGCTCCATGTAGGTCATGCCGCTTAGTACGGTAAGGATGTTCTTCGGTGTGCCGGCGTAGCGGAAAGCCCAGCTTGCCACGCTGTCCTCGGGCTTGCGCGACTTGAGGTGTGCCACAACATGGTCGGGCACCTTGCTCAGACGACCGCCCAACAGCGGTTCCATGATGACGGCGGGGATGTTGCGTTTTACCAGCTCGTTGTAGAGATATTCTCCGTCACGGCCTTTGTCGTTGTCGTGCCAGTCAATGTAGTTGAGCTGAATCTGTACGAAGTCCCACTTGTATTCATCGTGATGCTCCAGCATATAATCGTACACTTTCACATCGCCGTGGAAGGAGAATCCGAGGTTGCGGATACGTCCGGCGGCACGCTGTTCCATAAGCCATGCCAGCAGCCCGTTGTCCAGGTAGCGCTTGCGCAGGTTGTCCAGTCCGCCACCACCGATAGAGTGGAGCAGCAGATAGTCTATATAGTCAGTCTTCAAGTATTTCAGACTGTTCTCAAACATCTGCTGTCCGGCTTCCAGACTCCATTGTGTGGGGCTGAAATTGCTCAGTTTTGTGGCGATATAATACGAATCGCGGCTTCTTCCGCTCTGTTCAAGGGCAATGCCGAGGGAGGCTTCGCTCTTTCCTTGGCAATAAGCTGGTGATGTGTCAAAGTAGTTCACACCATATTCAAAAGCCTTGTTGCAAAGGCGGTTCACTTCTTCCTGGTTTATGATTTCTTCGTTGGGGTTTTCGGGGTTCTTCATTTTGGGCAGTCTCATCCAACCGTATCCCAGAATGCTAACCTTGTCTCCGTTATGGGGATGGGGGCGGTATGTCATCTTGCCCTTGGGAAGTTCTGTGGTGTGCTGTCCGCCTGGTTCAAACTTTTCTACTGAATCTTGCTTGACACCGCAACTTGCCAATGCACTACCCGTGGCGGCAGTTCCCGTTATCTTGAGGAAATCTCTTCTGTTTATCTGTTTCATGATGCTCTTTTCTCAATTGAACGTTTGACTTGGTTTTATTAAATCTCGCGGTGTACATCGTGGCCTTCCACGTAGATGGCGCTTTGCGGGCCTACAGGACACAGGTTCTCACACGCACCGCAACCGGTACATTTCTCCACGTTCACAACGGGAATCATGGGCACCAGACGACCGTCAATCTGCTTGCCGTCGGGACCAATCCAGCGTCCGTGTTCGTTCTTGCGGTATTTGTCGTTGGCGGGAACCAGCTGGATGGCACCGGCGGGACATCTGCGTGAGCAGTTTCCGCAGGGCTTTCCTTCCTTGGCGGGGATACAAAGTTCCTTCACCCAAACGGCATGACCCACCTGTGTGGCGGTACGTTCCTCAATGGTAATGGGTTTGATGGCACCGGTGGGGCAAACCTCAGAACAGCGGTTGCACTCGGGGCGGCAATAACCGCGCTCGTAGCTGACTTCGGGCTGCATGAAGGTGCTTAAACGGGTGCTGGGACGAAGTACGTCATTGGGACAAGCATCCACGCACAATTGGCAGGCCGTGCAGTGCGACTGCAGGTTGCGGACAGAAAGGGAACCGGGAGGAGTGATTCTGTGTTGTCTTTGGGGAGCAGTCTTCTTGACAATAGGGGCATAACCGCCATCGGTGGTCTTGGGCTTGTGCTGGGCACGCAATACGGCGGCACCGGCAAGCAGGGCGGTGGAGGCCAGTACGGCACGTCTTCCAGAGTCTATGGTGTTCTCTTCACCAGTAGTTCTGGGCTTTCTTCTTCTGGGCTTGCGCTTGGGAGCGTCCGTGGTTTCGGGAACAGAAGCCGCAACCACATCTTCTGGCTTGGGTTGAGCCATGGGTTTGTTCTGGGGCTTGTTTTGTCCTCTTGTCCCGGCATCTTTTGCACCATTAGGCTTGTTGTCATTTCCCTTTCTTGGGGCGTTTTTCCCGAATGGGGCTACGCCAGGAGCGGGCTCTGTGGCTTTTGCCAGTGTGAGGGCTTCCTTCTTGCAGGCTTCCATGCAGTTGCCGCACATTACGCAACGGCTCAGGTCAATGCTGTGGTTCTTGCTGTTGATACAACCGGCCTTGCAACTGCGTTCGCACAGACCGCAGGCATTGCAGCGGCTCTTGTTGATGACGGGGCGGAAAAGTGCGTGACGGCTGAGCAGACCCAGCAATGTGCCTACGGGACAGATGGTGTTGCACCAGGTGCGTCCTCCGCGCCATGCAAGTACGGCAATGATGCCCCAAGTAATAATGGCGATGGCAAGCGCGCCGATGCTCTTCAGCCACACATCCACTTCGTAAACGGCATAACTGTTATAGTGCTCGGCAAGTTGCGCCAAAAGGTTGTTGCCCATTTTATACAAGGGGGCAACGATTGTTCCTGTAATGCGTCCGTAAGTGCTGTAGGGAAGAATCAGACCGGCCAGCCAGCCCAGGTTAAACAACAAAGCGGCTCCGGTAAACAGAACCATGCCGTAACGCAAGGCTGTGCGGGCTTGTGTATAAGCATATTTGAACTTCTTTCTGCGGAACCAGCTGATGATGTCCTGCATGATGCCTAATGGACAAATGACAGAACAATAGATGCGTCCCCACAGCAAGGTAAGTGCCAGCAGGAAAATGAGTACGCCCACGTTCAGGGAAAGCAATGCGGGCATCAGTTGGACTTTTGCCATCCAACCTAAATAGACATGGGCCGTTCCGGTAAAATCTACCAAAAGCCAAGTGACGAGCAACCAAAACACAGTTGCCAACGTAATTCGGATTTTTCTTAACATATAAATCTGTTTTTGAGGGATAAACTCTTGTTTTTTTTGCAAATATAAGAAAAGGTTTGTGAAAAAATGTAATATTTTGCCATTTTTTTGGATGAAACCTTTTTAACGTGCATAAATTATGGCCCGTTATGTTTCATCCTAGGTATGAAGGACATTCAGAATGAGTAACGGACCAGTGTGCCGATGTCTGTTTTCCAACGTCCCATAATGGTTTGCAGACCGCTGCCCTGGATGCGGGTGTCAAGGCGGTAAGTTGCGCCTATTTTGGTCTCCAGCGTCCACTGCTCGTTCCGGCTCTTCCAGCGGATTTTTCCCGCTCCCCTGAGTCCGTTTCCAGAGAATGTGCCGTTTGAAACGCTGCCTATGAGTGAAGGCTCGTAAATCCATATCCGATGCAGATAATCATAGGTGTCGAAATAGGTGGCGGAGAATGTGCCTGCCCATTGTTTGTTTTTGCTCTGAACTTGCCAACGTCCCGATGCTCCCCAGCCTATACGCTTTTCCGTCTGATGTCCCATCAAGGAAACGCGCAGACTGTGCATTTCCATGGGACGCCATTCCCATTGCAAGCGCATTTGGTGATGGGTACGCATGACATCGCCCCGTTCCAACCCGTGTTTCCATTGGTATCTTGCCCAAAAGCGATGGGCATAGCTTGGGGCGTATTCGCCCTCTGTTTGGATGCGGAAGATGTTGCTTTCCTGTTGGATGCCGTAGCGGGGCCAGGGATGGTACGAGGCATCGGCATAGGCCGTAAAGGACAGGCCTTCCATGGGTTGCGTGCTGAGATGCAGCATGATGCCGCTCTCGTTTTGTGGGACGGAACCATAGGCGGTGGGCGCTGATGACAGCATGGAATGGTAACGGTAACTGTAGAACCGGGGAATCAAGCCGAGTCGTAATTTCTGTACGGGCGTCCAACGGATACGGTGAAGAGTGGCCCATCCTCCGCGGTCGAAACTATATGCCGCCTCGCCGGATATCTGGAGACGATAGAAGGAACAGGCATAGTCCATGGCCATGTGCCCAAAACGCGAGCCTTTCGGATAGATTTGTCTGTACAAGGCATCACCGGGTTGCAGGGGACGGTCTGTCTGTTGCCACATTGCCGTGGTGCCGAGAGTAAGCCATTGGTGTTTCCAACTGAGATGTCCTCCAGCCGTCAGATGCCCTACCGTCCTCTGGGCGTTGCGCTCGGTTTGGGTACGGTGAAGCCCGTCTTGCCGCAATGTCTTTACGTTCCCCTCTTCGTCCAGGGTGGCATCCAGTTTCCGCCACGAAAGAAAGGGAGTCAGACTTAGGAAACCCTTTTCCGTGTTTAGACGCATTTCCGCCGAAACCCCTCTCAAACAGCGGTATTCGTCCATGCCTCTCATGGGACGGATGCCTTGCGAGGGTGATATGATGTGGCTGCCGATTCCCCATTGGCTTCCGCTTCCTATGACGAGCCCTTGGCCGAATCCGGCACGGAAATCGCCCACGACAAGCCGGCGCATCCAGCCTTTCTTTTCCAGCATCAAGAAGCCACCAAAGCTGTCATAGTACGTTTCGCCCGGATCCTTTTCCATGCGAAAGCCCATTCGGGCGTCGGCATATTCCAACTCGCCCCGATAGCGGTGGTAAAGCGGGTCGCCGGCATAGCCGGGGCTGACGCAATAGCCTTTGCGGTAATAGAGTGGGATGTCAGTGCGGTAATCCATGCTTCCTCGGAGCCTTTTTTTCAGTTTCCCCTTGTTCCCCTGTATGTTAGCCTGTGGCTGGATGCGGATGAAAAGAGGCAGAACGCGCAGCATCTCTTCGCTGATGCCGGGGATGAGACGCAGTTCGCCCAGGGTCTGTATGGCTCCGTGCAGATAGATGTAGGCATGAATCTGCTCCACCGCCTCTTCGGTAAGGGTGGGCACTTGCATCAGCGCTTCGGGCGCGGCATTGTTGATGTCCAGCGGATGTTCGTGCAGAAGCCTCAACTCCTCAATCCACTCGTTGCGGTTGCCTCCCTCTTCCTCGTCTTCATCCTCGGTCATGGATGTGACAAAGTCCTCCCAAGTATAAGGCAACAGCCTCTGTCCGCCTGCATGGTGCAGGAGACAGAGGCTGAAGATGAGAAGCAGAACCAGACGAGGCATCTTACTCTTTCAGTTGGGCGATGATTTCGTTGCAACTGCGTATTACCTTACGGTCCCACGAGAGGCCTATGGCAGCTCCTATGCCACCACTGATGAGGAGGACTCCTAACATGATGTAGCTGACTTCTTCCGGCATATTCAAGCCTTGGGAATATTCCTTCCAGAACCAGAACACCCAGGGAATCATAATGGGCATAGCACCTATCATCCATAACTGGTATTGGCGCTTGAGCTTTGTCATGACGCGTACAACGGTATCCACGTCCTCGCCCAGCAGTTTGTCATTGATTGGGCGTTGGAAATACCAGGTTGCGGTAACGCATCCGACAAAAATAAGCAGGGTTGTTGATAAAAAAAGCGCAGACAAATTGGCCACATAATACAAAAACGGGTAAAGGATGAGGCATACACAGGCCATAATGTATTCCTTTACGGCCTGTCGGCGGATGATGCCGATACGTTTCTTCATGGCCTGCTTGAGCAGACGCTCGGTTACAATCTGTTCTTTCTCCAGCTTGCTGCGCAGGGTTGCAATCTGTTCGCGCATTTCTTGAATTTCTTTATCTTCCATAATAAGAGATGTGATTAGGGATTAATGTTCATTATGATTCTTGTTTGAGCAGTTCCTTTATGCGGAAAAGCTTTACTCCGACGTGCTTGGCCGTGATACCCACAATCTGCCCTATTTCTTCGTAACTGAGATCTTCCAGCCAGAGCAGTACAATGGCGCGGTCTATTAGTCCAAGTTTTCCAATGCGGTTGTGCAGAATCTGAACTTGTCGCGATTCGGCATCCTGGTCCTGGTACAGGTTGGCCTCCATCTCCAGCGGAATCCTTTCCCGAGCCCGTTTTTTCTTGCGGTCATGGGTGATGCAAGTGTTCAGTGCCACTCGGTAAATCCAAGTCTCAATCTTGCAGTTTCCTTTAAAGGACTCCATGCCTTTCCACAGGTTCACAAGCGTGTCCTGGAATAGGTCGTTCACCTCTTCTTCGTCCTTCGAGAACATATAGCAGACGGTGTAGATGGTGGTCTTGTGCGTCTGGACGATGTGTTCAAATTCTTTTTCGTTGCGTTCCATTTTCTGAAAGCTTTTGTTCTGTTTTTTTCTCTTTACGTCCGTTAGACGCAGAAGGGCGTTTTTTTATTACGTCCCGAGGGGAATTTTTTTTCCTCGCGAGGGAAAAATTTATGTAAATATACACAAATCCGACAACAGTGGGCGGATAATGTCGAGAAAATGTGATTCCTTTTTGATAAAATGTGCGCAAAAGGGAAGCCGTTAGGAAGAAAAGTTGTAATTTTGGGGCAATAACGCAAGTAAAACAGCATAAAAGGTAACCTTATTATATAAAGATAACATGGGAAAGATCACACGTAGAGATTTCATCAAGAAGAGCGGAATGGGAACTGCCGCCTTTATGATAGTGCCCAATGTGGTGTTGGGTCGCAGCCACGGTCATGTGGCGCCAAGTGACAAACTGAACATTGCCGGAGTGGGCGTGGGCGGAATGGGCCGCCGCAACCTGCATAACATGCGCACGGAAAACATAGTGGCCCTGTGCGATGTGGATTGGAAATATGCCGCCAATACGTTCAATGACTATCCCAATGCCCGCCGTTTCAAGGACTGGCGCGTGATGCTGGACGAGATGGGGAAATCCATCGATGCCGTCATGGTGGCCACGCCCGACCACACTCACGCCTGTGTGGCGGCGCACTCCATAACATTGGGCAAACACGTATATGTACAGAAGCCCCTGACGCATTCTGTTTACGAATCACGTCTGTTGACCAAACTGGCCAAAAAGCATAAGGTGGCCACGCAGATGGGTAACCAGGGAAACTCGTTCGACTGGTGCCGCCAGGTTGCCGAATGGATATGGGACGGAACCATTGGCGAGGTGCGCGAGGTGCATTGCTGGACAGACCGCCCCATCTGGCCCCAAGGCCTGATGAAACCGTCGGACACGCCTGCCTGTCCCGACACATTGGACTGGAATCTCTTTATCGGACCGGCCGAGATGCGTCCTTATCATCCCTCTTATACGCCGTGGAACTGGCGCGGATGGTACGACTTCGGCACCGGCGCACTGGGCGATATGGCCTGTCATATCATGGATCCCGTGGTGTGGGCGTTGGGCATAAAGTATCCCACCAGCGTGATTGCCAGTTCAAGTCTGAGCAACCTGTATTCGCCCCCTCATGCCGAAACCATAACCTATACTTTCCCGGCCCGTCCCAAGAAGGGCAAGGTGAAGATGCCCGAGGTGAAGGTCTACTGGTACGACGGCGGACTGATGCCTCCCCGTCCCGAAGAACTGAAGGATGGCGAAATGATGGGCGACGAGAACGGTGGAATCATCTTTGTCGGTTCAAAGGGAAAAATCATGACCGGCTGTTACGGCATGAACCCCACCTTGCTGCCCTTGGACAGCATGAAGGAGTTCAAGCAGCCCAAGCCTGTCCTTCCCCGCGTAAAGGGCGGCAACGGCGACATCTGGAACACCGATGCACACGAACAGGATTGGATTCGTGCCTGCAAAGAATCGCCCGAGAATCGTGTGGAATCATCCAGCAACTTCGAACACTCCGGCCCCTTCACCGAGATGGTGGACATGGGTATCATAGCCGTCCGTCTGGCCGGACTTTATGGCCTTCACCGTCCACTCAACTGGGATGGCGAGAACATGTGCTTCACCAATATCTCTGCCAATGACAAGATAAAGATTGTGAATTATGACAACTTTAAGGTCATTGACGGACATCCGCAGTTTGACCGCCGTTTTGGCGAATTCAATGCACAGGAGGCTGCGGCAGAATGGGTGAAACATACTTATCACAACGGCTTCAGCCTGCCCGACATGCCCAAAGACTAAGTTGTAAATGGACAATCTTTTTCGGACGCAGCGCGCTGCGTCCCTACAGAATGAGCGAAACGATTGATAATATATAATAATGTATAAGATGAAGAAAGGTTATAAAATGTTGATGCAGGCCATGCTTTGCGTGCTGCTGCTTTGTCTGGCTCTGCCCTCCTGTACAAGCAAGGAGGCCGGGCAGAATGGATGGGAACTGTCCCTGCAAAGTTACACATTCCATAGATTTACTCTGCTGGAGGCTTTTGACAAGGCTCAGGAACTGGGAATAACCAACATGGAGGTGTTCCCCGGCCATAAGATTGGCGGGAAATGGGGTGACCAGACTTTCGGCTATGACCTGGACGACGCTTCGCGGAAGGAACTTCGCGCTCTTGCGGCTGAAAAGGGCGTGCGCATTGTAGGATGCGGTGTATTTGTGAGCGACAAGGCCGAGGAATGGGAAAAGATGTTCCGTTTGGCCAAGGATATGGACATGGAATACATCTCCTGCGAACCTCCCGTTGAGGTGTGGGACATTGTGGAACAATTGGCCGAGAAAAACAATATCCGCATAGCCGTACACAACCATCCCCAGCCTTCTACATACTGGAATCCCCAGTTGCTTTTAGAGCAGATTGGCCAAAGAAGCAAACTGCTCGGTTCCTGTGCCGATGTCGGCCACTGGAATCGCGACGGTCTTGATCATCTGGAGTGCTTGAGTACCTTGGAAGGCCGCATCCACTCGCTCCACTTCAAGGACATCATCGGCCCCCAGCCCGACGGACAGGAACGGCATGATATCATCTGGGGCCAAGGCGTACTGGATGTAAAAGCTATGCTGAAGGAACTGAAACGTCAGAATTTCAGCGGATATTTCACCATAGAATATGAGTATAACTGGGAAAATTCTGTGCCCGACATCCGTCAGTGTATCGACTATTTCAATCAGGCCTGTGCCGAAATGGGCGAGTTGGGGTTCCCGGCAAGCGAAGGCGTGAATTATAAACCTAAAATAAAATAATAATGAAGAAGAATCTTTTATCCATTCTTGCAATGGTCTTTGCATTGGTCGCCTGTGCGCAATCACAGCCAAGGGCCGAGTATCCCCGTCCGCAGTTCGAGCGCCAGGACTGGGTAAACCTTAATGGCCAGTGGAGCTACACCTTCGACTTTGTTGGTTCCGGCTTGGAACGCAAACTTTATGAGAGCAAGGGCTTTGACGGAAAGATTACTGTACCCTTCTGTCCCGAAAGCAAACTCTCTGGCGTACAGTACAAGGACTTTATCAACCACATCTGGTACCAGCGTACCATCACTATGCCCCAGGATTGGGCTGGACGCAACGTGAAGCTGAACTTCGGTGCCGTGTATTACAACTCTGAGGTGTACATTGACGGACGTTTGGCCGGTCGTCATTTTGGCGGAAGCACATCCTTTGCCATTGACGTAACCAAGTTCATCTCTGACGGCAAGCCCCACTCGCTGGTGGTTCATGCCTATAGCGACACCCGCACAGCCAAGCAGCCCGCCGGCAAGCAAAATATGCGCTACGAACCGTTCGAGTGCATGTACACCCGTACCACCGGTATCTGGCAGACCGTTTGGATGGAACCCGTGGACAAGAACGCACTTGAGCGTACACAGGTGACAACCGACATTGACCAGAACATTATCATGGTACAGCCCAAGTTCTATGCCCAGACCAAAGGAACTTTCACCGTTACCGTTAAGGATGGCGACAAGGTGGTGGCCACCCAAACCGTTCCCGCACATGACGGAACCAATGTGGTACTCCCCATTAAGAAACCCAAGTTGTGGAGCCCCTCATCACCCTTCCTCTATGATGTGGTGTACGAAGTGAAGGACAGCCAGGGCAAGATTACCGATGTGGTGAACTCTTACGTGGGAATGCGCAAGATTCATGTAGAAGGCAACAAGGTATATCTGAACAACCAACCCTTCTACCAGCGTTTGGTTCTTGACCAGGGTTTCTATCCTGACGGAATCTGGACGGCTCCCAGCGACGCAGCTCTCAAGCGCGACATCGAACTCTCCATGGCAGCCGGTTTCAACGGTGCACGCCTGCATCAGAAAGTATTTGAAGAGCGTTTCCACTACTGGGCCGACAAGTTGGGTTATATCACTTGGGGCGAGGCTCCTTCTTGGGGTATGAACGCCAATGATCCCGAGGTGGCACGTAATTTCCTGAGTGAGTGGAGCGAGGAGATCATCCGCGACCGCAACCATCCCTCCATTGTTACCTGGACGCCCATGAACGAGGAATGGTGGCCCGACCGCGTACAGTATCCCCGCTTTGTGTGCGACCTCTATGACCTTACCAAGGCGCTTGACCCCACCCGTCCTGTCTGCACCGTGAGCGGTGGCGTGAACATCAAGAGCGACATCTGGAGTACACACAACTACGAGCAGGATCCCAAGAAGTTGATTGATATTGTCTATAATGGCGAACGCTGGTTCCAGACTCCCTGCGATGTGCAGGACATTCCCCGTCTGAACGTGGGCTTCAACCGTGCCAAGGACAACAACCTCTTTGAATTCCCCACTTATGACAAACCCGATATGCCCTACATCCTTGACGAGTTTGGCGGTATCAAGTGGGTGAAGGGTCAGGATACCCAGACCGGCAATAGCCAGCAGTCTTGGGGCTATGGCGAACCTCCCCATTCACTGGAAGAGTTCTATGCCCGTCTTGAAGGTCAGGTGGACGGTCTCATGAGTATTGCCGAGAATGTATGGGGCTACTGCTACACCCAGCTTACTGACGTGGAACAGGAACAGAACGGAATCTACTTCTACGACCGTACCAGCAAGTTCGACATGAACCGCATCAAGGCCATCTTCAGCAAGCGTCCCGCTTCAAGTAAGGAGTGATGGGGCGATGAGTGTTGAGCCGTGAGCTATGTAGGGACGCTGCGTGCAGCGTCCGGCGAACATTACTCGTATGGCGTATTCGCTGACGCAGCACGCTGCGTCCCTACTGGCATAATCAGAAAAAACTTTTAAAAACATACACAAATAAGAAAAATGAAAAGAATTATGAGATTTGCGTGCGCCTTTGTTATGGTGGCCGCATCGTTCAGCCTCACTGCCATGGCGCAGAAGAAGGTTGTGGATTCTAAGACCAATTATGCGAAAGAGGTGCTGCAACCCTATGTGGACAGTGGCCAGTTGTCCGGTGCCATCAGCGTGTTCTACAAGGATGGCGTGCAGGAAACCTGTTGCGTGGGTTATGCCGATGTAGCGGCAAAGCGCCCCATCAAGATGGACAATGTCTTTATGCAGTGTTCCCAGACAAAGGGCTTCTGCGGTGTAACGATTGCCAAACTTGTGGAAGAAGGAAAAATCTCGCTGGACGATCCCGTATCAAAGTATTTGCCCGAGTTCAAGGAACTGTGGGTACAGGAATATGACAAGGACGGCGTGCGCATCTTGCGCAGAGCCAAGAATGTGCTCACCGTACGCATGGTGCTCAACCACACCGGCGGTTTCCCCTTCGAGGCCAGCGCAAAGCGTAACGATGTGCGCGGAGGCGGTTGGTCTGGTGGTGCGCCCATCCGTCAGATTGCTTCCATTGCGGCTGCTTCTCCCATTTTGTTCGAACCCGGAACTCGCGAGACCTATTCAAACACCGGTATTGACATCGGTGCGGCAGTCGTTGAGGCTGTTACAGGCATGAAGTGGGAAGATTACCTCAAGAAGGAAGTGTTGGATCCCCTGGGTATGGAGTCAACATGGTTCTGGCCCACCGACAAGCAGCTGAAGACCAAGGTGGAACTCTATGCCTTTAAGGATAACGCTCCTGCCGAGTGGCGCGAGGAAATGGCATGGCAGCAGCGTCCCTACAACGATTCTCACGTATTCGCTTCTGCCGGTGCCGGTTTGTGGACCACAGCCAATGACCAGCTGAAATTCTACAAGATGCTGATGAATTTGGGTATGGGCGACAATGGCGTGCGTATCTTGAAGGAAGAGACCGTAAAGTCTATCCTGGCATGTACAACCCGTCCCGACAACATGGGCGGCTATTCTCTGGGTCTGCAGGCGCCCAAGAAGGACACCGAGGATTCTTGGTTTGGCCACGGCGGTGCATGGGGTACCAACTGTATGGTAAACTGGCACAAGAAGCAACTGAAGCTTTGGGTAATCCAGAGCGCCGGAGGTCCCCAGCCTTGGGGCGCCGAGGTGGGCAAGGCAGCAGAGAAGTTCTTTGCACAGCCCTTCAATGCCAATTCAGATGAATATACCGGAAGAATCGGCGAAAAGTAAGAAAAATCTTTACACAAAAATCAAGGGAAAATAACACTTAAGAGTTTTTGCAGAAACTCTTAAGTGTTACTTCGGAAAGACTTAAGTGAAACTCAAGAAACACTTAAGTCTTTTTTTCGTGTGTTTTTGGATATATTTTTGTAGTTTTGTAACCACTTGATTATACGGCTGTTGGATGAATGTGTCTTTTCTTCTTCCATTCCCAAAATCCCTTTTTCTTGTATTTTGACAAATGTGGACGATGGCACGCAGATTCTTTTTTGATAGAAGGACAAAAACTCACAACTCATTGCTATTCGCTAATCCTGTTGCCGTTCCGCGTCTTCCAGACGCCATTTACTTGATACGTCTTTTCTCCCACGGGTTTAAAAACCCGCGGCTATTCGCCTTCGGCCTCGCGTCTTTCAGACGCCTCTTTCTTATCACACGATTATCAAAGCCGTCTGGAAGGCGCGGACTTTCAAGCCTGTGGAATATGGAAGTATCCATCATCATAGCCGTCTGGAAGACGGGAACATGAATAGCCGGCGGGCTTTTATGCCCCTGGGTTGGAATCAGACACAACACATAATGGCGTCTGAAAAACGCGGACTTTCAAGCCCGTGGAATATGGAAGTATCCATCATCAAGGTCGTCTGTAAGACGGGAACATGAATAGCCGGTGGGCTTTTAAGCCCCCGGGTTGGAATCAGACACAACACATAATGGCGTCTGGAAGACGCGAAGTTAAATAGCCGCGGACTTTTAAGTCCGTGGTAAAATTGTCACATCAGATAAACCGTCTGGAAGACGGGAAACGGCAACGAGGAACCAAATCGATGCGGCTGTGTAGAAATCCTCGGCGACCCCTCGCCAGCCATTTTTACAGCGTAGAAATCCTCGGCGACCCCTCGCCGGCCATTTTTACAGCGTGGAAATCCTCGGCGACCCCTCGCCAGCCATTTTTACAGCGTTGAAGTCCTCGGCGACCCCTCGCCGCAGGTTTTCGGAAAGGGGAAAGGACAGAAAACAGCCCTATAACTACTAATAAATGTTAAAAACCGCGGATATTGATACTTTTCGATATCGAAGACTTGCGATTTTCGCGCAAACGGCATTACTTTGCCAGCAGGAAACATCAGAAAACAGCAAAACAAATGAAGAGAAACGAACAGATTCTGACCAAAGCGGAGTTCCAGATTATGAACATTATATGGAACCGTGAACAAAGCGTTTGCGCATGGGACATCCTGGAGGAATGCGAGGAACCCAAGCCGGCCTACACCACCGTGGCCACCTTCCTGAAAATCCTGACCGAAAAGGGTTATCTGGCCTATCACAAGGAGAAGGGCCAGGGCAAGACACACCGCTTCAAGGCCGTTGTTACACGTGCCGAATACACCCGCCGCACCATGCAGGACGTGAAGAAGAACTTCTTTGGCGGCAGCCTGAGATCCATGTTCAGCTATTTCGTCCGCGAGGAAAACCTCTCGGAAGAGGACATCATGGAACTGCTCAATATGGCAAAGGAAGGAGAGGTGTAAGATGAGTGCCCTGTTGATGTTTTCCATGAAGTCGGCCTTTGTGCTGTGCATGCTGTATCTCCCCTATCAGCTGCTTCTGCATCGCGACAGCTTTTTCCGTCTGAACCGTCTGGTTTTGCTGGCCACATTATTGCTCAGCCTGGTGCTGCCCCTCTGCAACGTTACGTGGCTTTCCCTGGACGAGCAGCCCGTGGTACAGGCGGCACAGATGCAGATGATTGAAATCGGAATCCCCGTACATGTCCTGGACGAACCCACGGTCATGGCCGGCGAGGAAGAGGAAAAGGCGCCGGCATTCCCCGTATTCACACTCTGCGCGTTCATATATATAATAGGTATGGCGGTGGTGCTGGTCCTGCGTCTTTCTCAGATTGCACGGCTGCGCCTGGGGATGCGGCACGGTTGCCTGTGGCACCAGAAGGAGGAAGGCACAACCGTCTATTGCCATGCCGGCAACACGCCGCCGTTCAGCTGGATGCGCTGCATTGTAATAAACGAAAAGGATTATGCTGAAGCGGGACGCGAGATTATCCTGCACGAAAAGGGACACATCCGCGCGCTTCACTCATGGGACATGTTGGCACTGACGGCGGTACAGATGGTGCAGTGGTGGAATCCGCTGGTCTACCTGTTGGGCACCAGTCTGCGCGACATACATGAATTCCAGGCCGACGACTATGTGCTGCGTCAGGGCATTTCGGCGAAGGCCTATCAACTTTTACTAATAAAAAAAGCTGTTGGCTACGGCTCCTACACTTTCGCCAACAACTTTAACCATAGTTTAACAAAAAAACGTATCGCTATGATGAGAAAATCAAAATCAAACCCATGGATGCGGAGCAAGGTGCTCTACGTCATCCCAGTGACAACTTTGGCGCTCAGCGTCTTTGCCACACCAGAGATTGTAAGTCCTGTACAGGACGTTGTGTCAAAATTCGAGAGCAAAGGTACGGATACTTCCGCAGATTTGCAAGCGATTGGCAAGTTTAGCCCCGAAATTATGGGGGAAGTTCAGAATGCAACCACCGCCAATGAGGACACGATTTATGGCAAGGTGGATAAAAACGCAGAATATCCCGGTGGAACAGAAGCTCTCATGAAGTTCATAATGACGAACCTGAAGTATCCCGAAACATGCAGGAAAGAAGGAATACAGGGACGTGTGTTCATACATTTTGTTGTGAATACCGACGGAAGCATCGTCGATATGGAAGAGGCCCGTTCGCCCCATGCAGACCTGACGGCTGAAGCCATGCGTGTCATCAAGTTGATGCCCAAATGGACACCTGCAACAGTTGGAGGAAAGACTGTACGTTCCCGCTTTTTACTTCCAGTGATGTTTAGGTTAGATGGAGGAAAGAAAATCAATAATAATGAGAAGGCCAGCCAATCCATAAATGTTTCGGCTAACACGAATGGCGAAGCCACCCAAAAGGCAACAGCAGCAATCGCAGATGAGAACAAGGTTTATGACAAAGTGGACAAAAACGCAGAATATCCCGGTGGTTTGAATGCTCTCATGAAGTTCCTAATGACGAACCTGAAGTATCCCGAAACATGCAGGAAAGAAGGAATACAGGGACGTGTGGTCATAAAGTTTGTGGTGAATACCGACGGAAGCATCGTCGATATGGAAGAGGCCCGTTCGCCCCATGCCGACCTGACGGCAGAAGCCATGCGTATCATTAAGATGATGCCCAAATGGACACCTGCAACAGTTGGAGGAAAGACTGTACGTTCCCGCTTTAACCTGCCCGTATTTTTTCGCTTTCCCGACACAAAGGCAAAAGACACTGAGGAAGAAACGTCTAACAACAACATTCCAACAACAAGCGTTACTGGATACAAGTAACGGATTCCCCAACCTAAAACAGAGAAAGTATGTCAAAATAGGCATGCCTTCTCTTTAAAAGCCCAAACACTAATTGTCTGGTAATTTACCAGCCTTCTGTTTTGTGTGCATTTTTTCTTCCGTTTTTGTGTATTTCATGTATTTCCACATACGGGAATAGTCCGCACTATATTAAATTTTCAGTTCAACAAATGAGCTACCGACAGAATACCAACCTTAAAATAAAAAGAAGTATCCGCAGGTCATACCATTACCTGCAAAGTATTTTTTTCAAGGCTTTCCTCTTGCTGTTTTTCCTATCAACCTCAATGTACAGCTATTGCCAAACAAAAATATCAGGGCGTGTGCTTGACAAGAAAGGGCAGCCAGCAGAATGTTTTGCAGCCCTAAGCCTTCCAGGCGAAACTATCGTCAAGACTTTCACCAATGTAGATGAAAACGGGAATTACCTGCTCACTTTTACGGGGAAAGCGGACAGTATCTGTATCCGTGTGTATGGTTTCATGATAAACAGTTATACAAAAACTGTCCCAAATAAGACTCAAGAGGTAAATTTCACTGTAGAACAAAAAGAGTTCGACTTAAAGGAAATAGACATCAAGGCTACTCCTGTAACCGTAAAAGGCGATACAACAGACTACCTTGTCAGTTCGTATACACAACAAGGTGACCGTGTAATTGGTGACGTACTAAAAAAAGTGCCTGGAATAGAAGTGTCAGAAGGAGGTAAAATCAGCTACAACGGCAAGGCCATAAGCAAGTTTTATGTTGAGGAAATGGATATGTTGCAGGGTCGATACGGTTTAGCCGTAAACAACTTGAATGCAGATGATGTCAGCAAGATACAGATTATGGAGCACCATCAACCGGTCAAAATGCTGAGGAACAGGAGTTATTCAAACGAGATTGCCATAAACCTGAAACTCAAGGACAAAGCAAAAGGGACATATGCCCTGTCCACGGCATTGGGAGGCGGGGTCATGGAAAAACAGCACAACAGTGGCGTAAAAGGTCTGTGGGATGAAGAATTAACCGGAATGTACTTCGGGAAAGACGCACAGACCATGCAGACATACAAAGGAAATAATTCCGGAAATAACATTCTGACTGAACTTGCCAATCAATATGGAGGGAACGCCCCCTCAACAATCTCGCGTGTAAACATCCTCAAACCGGGCACACCCAATCTGCCACAAAAAAGATATATGGACAACCAGACACATGCTTTGTCATGCAACTGGTTATACAGATTCAACAAAGAAAAGGAACTGGCCACGGCTGTTGTCTACACACACGACAAACAACAACGTGAAGGATATACATTTACGGAACTATACCGCCCCGAAGTTGTTGGAATTGGCATACACGAATCCATTTTGTCTAAGAAAAAGAGCAATAGTTTGGAGTTCTCACAGGAATACACAAATAATTCAGAACAATACTATACCAGCAACAAACTTTCCGTACAGACCTCGTGGGACAACGACATGGCGTATGGCCAGACCCACAGTATGGACTACAATGCAATGGTCAATCAAGATATGCATGAAACACCGCTTTCCATATCAGACGCAATGGTAATCCAACGACTCATCGGCGACAATATATTCCGTTTCAATCTACATGCCGGTTATGCGCAATCATCACAGCAACTCAACATAACGGAGCTTGACAGCCTGTTCAGAATGCAAGAACTTATGTCCCGTACATTATCGTTCAAGGCCTTTACTTCTTACCAAAAGGAATTCCGGCACATACAAGGAGAGTACGGTCTCAGCACTAATGCAAACATTTATGGTGAAAACGGCACTCTTTCCGGAGTGGAAGGTTTGAGCGCTGAGGATTGTAAAAATGATATATGGTACGGAATATACCGTCTGAACCTTTTCCAAACTTACAAATACCAATATCGCCAGGGGTATGCCACATTAGTGCTCCCCATCGCATTGGACATACAGTCATCCAATGATTGTATCAGACAATCAAAGAAAGTTTTTTTCCATCCGGTAATACAACCGACTCTTTCTGCAGACTACAATTGGAACATATATAACACCATACATGGGAACGTCCGATTTGAACAACAGATAGGAGACCTAAACAATCTGTTTAAAGGCTATATAATGGAAAATTATCGGACCATACTTCGAAGCCAGACAGAACATCTGCTATCACAAAAAGTCATTAGGGTTTCTGCCGGATACCGTTATTCCAATGCCATACACCAAATACATTTCAATACGGATGCCGGATATAACCGTACTTGGCGAAATCAAATCGGGACCATTGTGTATGATGGCATATACAGCAACTACGTGATGAAAGACTTGCGCAACAATGCCTCTACCTATACAGCCGGCCTTGGGATTTCAAAAAATTTCTCCCAAATGAAAAGTTATATAAAACTTAACAGCAGATATAATCATAGCGAGAATCCCCGGCTAATAGACGGACAACGTATGCAATATCTTCATCATTCCGGAAACTTTAACCTATCAGGATCCATCACACCTGTAAAATGGATGACCTTAGTAACGGGAGTTGGTGGCATGCTCAGCAAAAGCATGACCGAACAGACAAAATCGGGCACCTTAAAAGATTATATGGGACGCATTTCCATAAGACTATATCCATCAGAGAGCCTTACGCTGTCTTTAAGTGGGGAAGGGACATATGACAATTGGGGTGAAAAAGACAACATACGCTACTTTAGCGATGCCAAAATACAATACTCATTCAAGAATGCCACACTTACACTGGAAGGCAATAACCTTTTCAACCAAAAGAAATATGTCATGAACAGCAATAACAACATGGATATTTACCATTTGGAATATGGCGTGCGGCCAAGAAATTATTTAGTGAAATTAAGATTTAAAATACTATAAATATAAGATTATGAAGAATAAATTTTGGTATGGGTTGAAATCCGAATCAGCAATATACCCAGGTCTGAAAAGACTCCAGTTAATTATTGGCATTCTTTCATTATGTGCATATTCCGCGAATAGCCAAGAGAAAAGATTACAAATATTCCAACCTTTGGGTAGGAACACTGGAACGCCGTGTGCTATTGACACCAGTAATATACAAATATATTATGCATTTTGTGCTTCAGACATCCGCAACGAAGACACATATAGAGATCTTTTTTCTTTAGAGATTGGGAAAAAGAACACGAAATTTTACAGTCAATACCTTGCAGATGCAGAGGAAAACGCAAATAAGTGGTCAAAAGCACATCCAAAAGCAGATTCCGCACCAATATTCCGTCCAAAAGGAAAATATCATAACGGTTGGAGTGAATATCAATATTCACAATGGTTTATTTCTAACGATACACTTACAGAGTATAGTTGCTTCCCTTTTGGGTTAGGAAAATACAATTGCTATCACAAAGAGAGATATCCAGAGCAAATATGGGAGATTGCAAGTGACACCATGACGGTTTGTGGACAACTTTGTCAGAAAGCTGTATGCCGGTTTCGCGGAAGAGATTACGCCGCTTGGTTTACTCCCAATATCCCCATTCCATATGGACCATGGAAATTTGGCGGATTACCTGGAGTAATTCTTAAAGTCTCAGACAAAGATAATCTTTATTCATTTGAATGTGTAAGAATAAGTACACAAAAAAAGCCTTTGTTTAAGGAAGATTATAGTCGTTATAATGAAATGGAAAGGAGAAAACTCCTCAAACTTCAACGTGGCATAAATGAGGATTATGGCAATTATATTAAATTAACCAATACTAAGACCGGAGAACCTTTACGTATATTTAGTGAATATGAACCTATAGAACTTGAATAAAAACACCTGAAAAAAGTAATATATACTTACTTGCTCCGAGAAGATATCTAAAATGCCCCGAGCAGATAGCTTTGTCAAGCAAGTATATATTGCCGGAGCAATGGCCAACGCAATGCAGTGCGTTGGTGTGTCCACCGGCATGCGATGCCCATCGCATGCCGGTGTCTTTTTGGGATGGGTTTCGTTGCCGTTTCCAGTCTTTACCAGGTGCGTTAATTGTGAGTTCCCTTTACATACCACGGGTTCAAGAACCCGCGGCTATTCGCCTTCGGCTTCGCGTCTTCCAGACGCCTTTTTCTTATCACAAGATCATCAAAGCCGTCTGGAAGACGGGAAAATGAATAGCCGGTGGTCTTTTAAGCCCCCGGGTTGGAGTCAGACACAACACATAATGGCGTCTGGAAGACGCGGAGTTAAATAGTCAACCCTTAAAAAGACTTTAACTTGTTATATATTAACATATTAACACTCTTAAAATTTGCATATGTCTACAGGGTTTTGTACCTTTGCATAGTAAAACCTTGCAGTTCAGACATGTACAAATCACCGTCAACTAGCCGTCAGGCA
>JAFYQQ010000064.1 GCA_017559845.1 Bacteroidaceae bacterium
AACAAATCTTAGTACCCAAGCTATTACGAGACTTTGCTACGGCAATCTTCTCTTCAAGAGCCTTGGAGATTCCCATGGCGTTGATGGGATAGGCTGCCTTATCGGTAGAGAGGCAGATGACACATTCCACACCACAGTCGATGGCCACATCGAGGACGTTGTCTGTACCGATGACGTTGGTCTTGACAGCTTCCATTGGGAAGAACTCGCAAGAGGGCACCTGCTTGAGGGCAGCAGCATGAAAAATGTAGTCTACGCCACGGGTTGCGGTCTTGAGGGTTGACTTGTTGCGTACATCACCAATATAGAACTTTATCTTGTGTGCTACCCCTGGACACTTAGCCTGATACTCGTGACGCATATCGTCCTGTTTCTTCTCATCACGGCTGAATATGCGGATTTCCTTAATATCCGTTTCCAGAAAACGATTCAAAACTGCATTTCCGAAACTACCGGTACCACCGGTAATCATCAGGGTCTTGTCTTTAAAAATACTCATTTTATATTATATATTATTATTTATCATCTTAACTCCCCACTCATACACTTCATCCATCACAGGCACTGCCACACCCTTCCGATGGGCTTCCTGGTGAATATAACGAAGGCCATACAGGAAATCTTCCTGGAAATAGCGGCTGGTGAGGTCGGGCTGCCAACCCTTTTCCGTTTGTATCATCGGAGTGGCTATGCCTTTAAAACTGCTGATGGAACGTATCTTACGGGTCAGGCCTGGGGCATCGGCGCTTTCGTAATACGGTAGGATAGGCATCAGATAGTCGGGTGCCACAGGCAGTTTGTCCAGCAGACGGAACAATTCCAGGTCCAACTTTATCAGAAGTTTTGAGGCTTCATCTGTCCACTCCTCATAGAACAGGTATTGGTGATCATAATACACCTCGGGAGTCCAGTCCTTGAACATCGTGTACAACCGCGAAGGGTGCAGTATGGGGTTGCTGTTGGTAAAACTGGCCTCATAATAATTGTTCAGCAGCTGTACCGGAGCACCGAACAGGTCTTCTATGACGGCGCGAAAACCCTCCTTATCCCCACTGCGCTCGACTGCTATTTTGTGACTGGTTTTGTACCCCAACAAACGGGCTTTCTGTCCGTATGTCTCTGTGCGGGCAATGAAGGGCACACGCTGGAAACCCCACAAAGGAACGTCTTCGTCCAACAGTTCCAAGGCTTCGAAAAAGAAACCTGTGGAAGAGAAAACGGAACCCACACAGGTCTGACGGTTTACATAAGGACGGATTTTCTCCAATTCTCCCCTGATGGCATATCCTGGCAGGCAAAGGAGTACGACCTCAGCCCCCAGCAACGCTTCTTGCGGATTGTCGCTGATGGTGTGCAGCCTGCCCTTCAGCACCTCGCCTTCGGGCGTGTTTATCTGCAGTTCGGCACTCCACCGTTCCGGACTGCGGGTCAGCATGTTTACCCTTAGGCCTTTCTTGGCGCTTAGGTAACCGGCTATTACATGCCCCAGCGAGCCGCCTCCACAAATACAAACCGTCTTCATCATGCCAAATCCTTAAGCGCTTCTACAAAAAAGGCATTGTCCTGACGGTTACGGATGGCAATGCGGATATACTGTTTTCCGGCAAAGGCCGACTTGGTGCCGCAATCCTTGATAAGGATGTTGTAACGCTGCAACAACAGATGGGTAAGTTCCGTGGCGGTGTACTTCCCGGTTACCTCGCACAGAAAATAATTGGCCTGCGAAGGTATCACACGCAAATAAGGAACGGATTGCAACTCTTCAAAGAAGATGCTGCGTTCCGCTATGAACTTGTTGCAGGCATCCGTATAGTCCGAACCATACTTGCCGAATATCTGCATGTAGAACTCGGCAAAGGAGTTGATGTTCCAGATGGCCACTTCCTTCTTCATGCGGGCGATCAGTTCCTTGTTGCCGGATGCCAAAACTCCCAGTCGAAGTCCGGGCACACCATACGACTTGCTGATGGACTTCACCACAACCAGGTTGCCGTATGTCTCCAGTATATGGTTGTGCAGCAATGAATTGTCTTCAAATCCGTCCGTAAAGTCTACAAAACTTTCGTCCACAATCATCGTTACGCCCTTTTTGCCTGCCCACTCCACCAAGGCCAACAATTCGCCCACGGGAATGAAATTGCCAGAGGGATTGTCGGGATTGATGAGCAGAAGAGCGGCAATATCCTTATCGGAGAAATACGTCTGCACATCTGATGCCGTATAGGCAAAATCTGCATTCTGTGGCACATACCTCACAATGCGGTCTGCCACAGTCCGGTTGGGATATTCCTCGAACGTGGGATAGACAATACCAATGCGTCCGTCCACATGTTTTTCCATGTAGCCCTTGATCAGTTCGGCCGCTCCGTTTCCGGCCACCACATACTGCTGGCTGACACCAAAATACTTGCCGGCCAACAACGAGTTGACATACATGCCCGAAGGGTATTGTGTAAGCAGGGTGTCGAAGTTGGCACGCATCTCGTCCTTCATCCGTTCGCTGGGATAATAGGGGTTCACCAGATAGCAATAGTCCTTCATCTGGGGGAAACGCCAATAGCCGCCATAGCGGCGATGGTACTTGCCCAACAATTCATCTTCATCCGAAAACAAGGTTTCTGCAATGTCCAGATCCTGCACATCGTCTATTTCGTACCACTTCTCATTCGTTATGGGAAGGGCTTTGAGGTCGGAACGGTCAAGGGCTGTAAGCACACGCAACACCTGTTCGTAATATTCGTTATTGCCCATGGCCTTGCTGTATGCCTCCAGGAAAGGCACATACTGGTTACAGGAGAACTCACGACTGAACTTGTAGATGTTGCACGTCTTGTAATAATGCGCTGCCTCGGCATACTTAAACGCTTTCTTGGGGATGAAGCTCACGATATCATTGTCATCGGACAGGCGCACCATGGTGCCGTCCATCCAGGTCTCGTATTTGGCCACCAGTGCCAAGTTGGGATACGGATGGCTGATGATGAGTTCCAGCATAGAACTATCAAAGATCAGATCCGACTCCAGCAGAAGGGTGTCATCCTCCTGCATCTGTGCCTTGGCAAGTCCCAACGAATAGATGTTGTTGGTCTTGTCATAAATGGGGTTGTGGATATATTCTATCTTCAAACGGTCATCATAGCGGTCGCCGATATGGCGGATGAGATTCTCGCCTTGGTAACCCACCACAATCACCACTCGGTTCAACTGCAACGCAGACAGTTGGGTAAGCATACGGTCAATCAAACGGATACCGTTCACTGGTACCATACACTTGGTGTTGTCCTTGGTCAGTTCACCAAGGCGCTTACCCATTCCTGCTGCCAATATTATCGCTTGCATTTTTGTCTATTCTTTTCCTTTTTAAGACTTTTTTCAATCCCTGCGGAATATATCGCGGGTATACACCTTTTCTTTTACATCATCCAAAGCGGCATCGTAGCGGTTGGCAATAATCGCCTGTGATTTTGCCTTGAACGCGTCCAAATCATTCACTACTCGACTGCCGAAGAATGCTGTTCCATCTTCCAAAGTAGGTTCGTAAATAATAACTTCGGCGCCCTTGGCCTTAATGCGCTTCATGACACCCTGGATGGAACTTTGGCGGAAGTTGTCGCTGTTGCTCTTCATTGTGAGACGGTAAACACCAATGACGGGAAGCTGTGAGCCATGAGCCGTGAGCTGTGAGTCATAGGTATTGTTTTCGGAATAGCTGTACCAGCCTGCAAGTTTAAGCACCTGATCAGCGATGAAATCCTTGCGGGTGCGGTTGCTTTCCACAATGGCTGACATCATGTTCTGGGGCACGTCCTGATAGTTGGCCAGGAGCTGCTTGGTATCCTTGGGCAGGCAGTAGCCTCCGTAGCCGAACGAGGGGTTGTTATAGTGTGTGCCGATGCGGGGATCAAGTCCGATGCCTTGGATAATGGCTGCAGAGTCGAGTCCTTTCATCTCTGCGTATGTATCCAGTTCGTTGAAATAGCTGACACGAAGTGCAAGATAGGTGTTGGCAAAGAGTTTCACCGCCTCTGCCTCCTTCAGTCCCATGAAGAGCAAGGGAATACCTTTGTTGGGCAGTGAGCTATCAGCTGTGAGCTGTGAGCAGCTAAAGGTCAAAGGACTATGGTCTACAATCGGTTGTCGGTTGTCGGTTGTCGGTTGTCCTCCAACAGCGCCTTCCACAAGAAGTTGTGCAAAGGTGTGGGCCGCATTCTGCAACTTTTCTATATCGGCTATGGTCTGGATGGCTTGATTGGCTGCGGCGTCCTCTGCCTCTTCGATGTGTTTGGGTATGCCCACAATGATGCGGCTGGGGTAAAGATTGTCGTAGAGGGCTTTGCTCTCGCGCAGGAACTCGGGTGAGAATAGCAGGTTGAACTTATGGCCCTTCAGTGTTTCATCCGTCACAAAACGCTGTGCGTACTTGGCGTACAGATGGCGGCAATAGCCTACGGGAATGGTACTCTTAATAACCATGACAGCCGAGGGATTGACACTGAGCACAAGGTTAATGACATCCTCAATGTGATGGGTGTCAAAGAAGTTCTTCTGTGAATCATAATTGGTGGGAGCAGCTATGACCACAAAATCGGCATCCTTATAGGCGGATGCTCCATCGAGGGTGGCTGTGAGCTGCAGTTCCTTTTCGGCAAAATATTTTTCTATGTACTCGTCCTGGATGGGGGAAATGCGCGCGTTGATCTTATCCACCTTTTCTTGAACGACATCAACCACTGCAACGGAATGGTGCTGGCTCAACAATGTGGCAATACTAAGACCCACATATCCTGCTCCGGCTACTGCTATTTTCATCTCTTAACTGATTTCTTATTCAAACTAAAGCACGTAACTACTATTCGTTCAACGCCAAACGCGCATGTTCTACCTCCTCTATCACATGAAGCAGATACTGGCCATACTGGTTCTTGATCATGGGTTGTGCCAGCTGGCGCATGCGTTCGGTGGTGATCCAGCCTTTGCGATAGGCAATGCCTTCGAGACAGGCAACCTTGAGACCCTGACGTTTTTCAATGACTTCAATGAACGTGGAAGCCTCACTGAGGGAGTCGTGTGTACCGGTGTCCAACCATGCAAAACCACGGCCAAGGGTCTGCACCCTGAGCTCGCCATCTTTGAGGAATTCCTGGTTCACTGTGGTGATTTCCAATTCGCCACGGGCTGAGGGCTTGATCTGCTTGGCCACATTTACCACCTTATTGGGATAGAAATAGAGGCCAACCACGGCATAATTGGACTTGGGATGGGCTGGTTTTTCCTCGATACTGAGACAATTGCCTTCGCGGTCAAACTCTGCCACACCATAGCGTTCGGGGTCGCTGACCCAATAACCGAATACGGTGGCACGGTTTTCTTCCTCCGCCTGGCGGACCGCTTCCTTCAGCATGGCGCTGAAACCGGCTCCATGGAAGATGTTGTCTCCGAGTACCAGACAAGCGGAATCGTTCCCGATAAATTCCTCACCAATGATAAAGGCTTGTGCCAAACCATCGGGCGAAGGTTGTTCGGCATATTCGAACTTTACCCCGTAATCGCTTCCGTCGCCCAGCAGACGTTTGAATCCGGGAAGGTCATAGGGAGTGGAAATAATCAATATCTCGCGGATGCCGGCCAACATCAGCACAGATATGGGGTAATATATCATGGGTTTGTCAAAGATGGGGAGCATTTGTTTGCTCACCCCCTTTGTTATGGGATAGAGGCGCGTTCCGCTGCCTCCAGCTAATACGATTCCTTTCATATTCTCTTTTAATTATTGCACTCTCACAGACATACTGTAGCCTGCAAAAGGGGCGTATCAATATCGATTAATGCTACACCGCAATAAACATATATCTGGCTATAAAAGCCTCATGCCATGCGACTAATAACTATCACTATGCAAAGATAACCATTTTTTATGTTTTGACAAATTTATAAATTTATTATTTATAACAAATTGCATATTTACATTGTGCGACATGAAATAATGGCTCAGTAGAAATTTACTGTGGATAAGCATAAAGTTTTGCCACTCTGAATAGAAAGAACTTTTTATCCGCTACTCCTCTAAGGTTAGCTCTAAAGAGTTTTATTTTCGCATTGAATGATTCAGCCAAAGCATTTGAGGAG
>JAFYQQ010000065.1 GCA_017559845.1 Bacteroidaceae bacterium
ACTCATAACTCGCAACTCATTGCTCAATGGGCGTCTGAAAGACGGGAAGTTGAATAGCCGGGGGCTTTTAAGCCCTCGGTTTTTTACGACCATATAATATTGGCGTCTGCAAAGACGCGAATCGGCAACGTGGGGTTATTTCGTTCAACGCTCATCGTTAAACGTTAAACGTTCAAAATCGTTGCCGTTCCGCGTCTTCCAGACGCCATTTCTCTTTCTTGTTTCTTTTTCCACGGGTTCAAGAACCCGCGGCTATTCGCCCTTACGGGCTTCGCGTCTTTGCAGACGCCCTCTGAGCAGTGAGTAATGAGTGATGAGCAATGAGCAATGAGCGAAACATTAAAAATCGGCGAAAATCAGTCGCATCTGTGTCATCTGCGTGCCATAAAATAGTCTTTTCGAAAAAAAGTGCCCGGCAGTCTTTGTCGGGCACAATCTGAAATATTACTTATTCTTACGAAGAATGTTTTTACTATCTATATATAAATGTATCAGCATACTAATTACAAGAAGGCTGTTACCAATCTTTATCCAAATGGATGCGTCATTTTGAAAGCTTCTATAGAGAAGGTATGAAAACAACCAAACGCCTATTATATCAATTAATATTTCCAGGAAAGCGATTACGGGTTTGTACCACGTACGGTTTTTGATTTCTTTGAGTTTCATAATGTTTTTTGTGTTAGTATGCAATTTAAAGCTTTTGAATTTCTGTTAGCAATTTAGAATAAATAATTGAATCCTATGTTATTCCATAGTTTTTTGCCGTCGTTGCTGTTTAACGCACGAGCAAACTCAACGGAGATGACAAAGTTGCGGTTCATCACAATCTTTGCGCCACAACCGGCGGTGGCGTGGAGTTTCTCCTTCTTTCCGGAATAGAATGGATTAGGGTCAGTCGTACCATAAGTTGCTTCCCACTTCTGACCTGCAGCCTTTTGTTCGTCAAGACGGTATGGCTGGATAACCTGTCCCATGTCAAAGAATGGATTGAGCGCGATGTGGAAATTTTGGTTGATGAAGCGGAAGTGAACGATGCGCCAGCGTAGTTCAGCATTGAGCCATGCCATGCCATTGCCCACCACACCGTTGCGGTTAAGTCCGCGCACAGAGGCGTTGCCGCCCAAACCTTCTGTATACACCTTACGGAAGAAAAGGGTATTGAGGTTATTAATGAAGTAATAAGGAATTTCGCCTGCTATTTTTGTCTGCACGCCAAGACGATAGGCAAAGGTGAGGCGGTCTTTCCAAACGGGTAAGTAGTGGCTTCCCACAAAGGTGAAACCCAGGTTGCTATATCCCTCGCGATCAATGATATCGGGTGCGCCGGTAAGAGTGGCTTCAATGTTCACACCTCGTGCGGGGTCGCTATCGTGGTCGCGTGAGTCGTAAATCAATCCTGCCTTCAACTGCAACACTTTTCCACCATTCAGTTCGTCGGGGCGGATAAGTCCGTAGTCGGCATAGCGCTGGTAGAGCGTGTTCTGTCCGTCATATTTTTTCAGGTTGATGTTGTCGGTATATATATTATAATAGCCGAATCCAGCCGCCCAATTGAGATTACCTTTGATGCGACGTTGCATACTGGCCACAAGGCGGAATTGGTTGCGACGCATCCAGTAGAACTCGCTTTTCTCACCATCAGCCGCACCATATTCGGGGCCGAAATAAGGAGAAGAGAGACCGTTGAAGCCAAAGAAATCGAACTTTTTGGAGTTGAAATAGGTGCAGTCGAAGAAGAGCTTTCCCTCTGGTATGAGCGTCTTGAAATCTCCATAACAGCGGAAGAGCATTGAACCTCGCGTATAAGCAGATGCCTCAAGGTTCATCTTGTAGTCATACGACGGGTAGTTGCTTCCGTTGCCATAGTTGAATATGTCCACGCAGGCACCGTATTGGAATCCTAAATCGCTGTCCCATCCCACCACGGGCAGAGGACCGAAGTTCCATCCTTGCTTCACGATGGATTTCTTGTTATCGTCCTGTGCGGACAAACAGCATGCGGTGGCACAAAGCAGCAGAGTTACGAGTTTTCGCTTCATTTTAATAATGTTATTTCTGAATAAGAAAAAGAACTGTCCCTCGCCCGAAAGCGGAGACAGTTCTGGTTAATATGACGGGATTTGAACCGTTTTGCATGTTGCAGAAAGGATTACTCCCACTCGATTGTTGCGCTGGGCTTGGGCGACATGTCGTAGCAAACGCGGTTGATGTTGGGCACTTCCTTGAGGATACGGTCGGTAATCTTCAGCAGGATAGCCCAGTCAATCTGTTCGATGGTAGCAGTCATGGCGTCGATGGTATTGACGGCACGGATGATTACGGGCCAATCGTAGCTGCGTGCATTGTTGCGTACACCTACGCTCTTGAAATCGGGCACCACGGTGAAGTATTGCCAAACCTTCTTGTCAAGTCCTGCAAGGGCAAATTCCTCGCGCAGGATGGCATCGCTCTCGCGCAGGGCTTCCAGGCGGTCACGAGTGATAGCGCCAAGACAACGCACACCCAATCCGGGGCCGGGGAACGGCTGGCGGTAAACCATCTCGTAGGGAAGGCCCAATTCCACACCACAGGCGCGAACCTCATCCTTGAAGAGTTGCTTCAGAGGCTCTACAAGTTCGAACTGAAGGTCCTCGGGCAAACCACCCACGTTGTGGTGGCTCTTCACCATCTTGGCGGTCTTGGTGCCGCTCTCAACGATGTCGGGATAGATGGTACCCTGACCCAGGAAGTCAATGCCATCGAGCTTGCGTGCCTCTTCCTCGAATACGCGGATGAACTCGCCACCGATAATCTTACGCTTCTGTTCAGGGTCGGCCACACCTTCCAGCAAACCGAGGAAGCGGTCAGTGGCATCCACATAAACAAGATTTGCGCAAAGCTGGTTGCGGAACACTTCCACAACGTTTTCGCTCTCGCCCTTGCGCATGAGACCGTGGTTAACGTGAACGCAAACCAAATTCTCACCGATAGCCTTCAGCAGAAGAGCTGCAACTACAGAACTGTCCACACCACCTGAGAGAGCGAGAAGCACCTTCTTGTCGCCAACTTGCTGGCGGATGAGCTCCACCTGGTCAGCCACGAAGTTCTTCATGTTCCAGTTGGTTTCTGCCTTGCAAGTGTCAAAAACGAAATCCTTAACGGCTGCTTTGATGGCCTCCTCGTCATTTGCGAATTCGGGGAGCTTTACTTCACACAATGCCTTGTCATGACCAGCGGCCATAACGGGGAAGCCTGCTTCATATATTTCGGGCAAAACATCGATTTCTACACCGTCAATCACATTGTTGGGGCCACCGTTGATGATGATACCCTTTACATTGGGAAGAGCCTTCAGCTCTGCTGCGGTGATGTCGTGCGGATAAATCTCGCTATAAACGCCTAAGGCGCGAATGGCTCTGGCCACCACGGTGTTTTCGTGGCTACCCAAGTCCAAAATTACAATCATGTCTTGTTTCATCTGTATTTTTGTAATTTAATAATATATTGATAACTTCATTAAAAAAAATCCCTCATTCTCCCTGTCTATTTCTTGGGCGCAGATTTTAATGCAAGTTTGGCGGCTTGCATACTAATGTCCAAAAAATAGTGCTCTGTTGTGGCATATACGTCTTAATCAGAATCTACTTTGCCTTTTTCGGAAAGCAAAGTTACTACATAATTTTGTAAAATAAACGAAAAATCTGAAAAAATGAGTTGTTTTGCTTGCAAGAAATGGCAGATTCGGCTACCTTTGTTTAAAAATAACACATAATACCATAAAATAATAATGCAAAGCGATAGTCTTGTAATTATCCCTACATACAACGAAAAGGAAAATATACGTGCCATTGTGAAGGCCGTAACGGAGTTGGAAAAACCTTTTGACGTGCTTGTGATTGATGACGGAAGCCCCGACGGGACGGCCGACATTGTGAAGGAAATGATGGAAGGCGAGAAGAAAGGCCGCCTCTTCCTTGTACAGCGTCAAGGCAAGCTCGGACTTGGCACCGCATATATTTGCGGATTCAAATGGGCATTGGAGCACGATTATGAATACATCTTCGAGATGGATGCCGACTTCAGCCACAATCCCCTTGATTTGCCCAAACTTTATGCCGCATGTCACGACGAAGGTTATGATGTCTCAATCGGAAGCCGATACATTACCGGTGTCAACGTGGTCAACTGGCCCATTGGCCGTGTGCTGATGTCCTACTACGCCAGCCAATATGTGCGCACCGTTTTAGGCATCCGCATACATGACACCACCGCAGGCTTTGTCTGCTACCGCAGAAAAGTGCTTCAGACAATTGACCTCGATGCCATCCGTTTCAAGGGCTATGCCTTCCAAATTGAAATGAAGTACAGCTCACTTTGTCTGGGTTTCAAGGTCAAGGAAGTGCCTGTCATCTTCGTCAACCGCGAATTGGGAAGCAGCAAGATGAGCGGAGGAATCTTCAGCGAGGCGCTGTTTGGCGTAGTTAAATTGCGTATGAGTAAAATAAAGCCAAGAAAATGAGAACCGTTTTTCTGAATGCGAATATAATCAACGAAGGGGAGCACTATGTTGGCTCCCTTGTTGTTGAAGGAGATGTGATAAAGGAAGTGGTGCGCGGTGCCGACTATTCGCCCTCGCCAGAGGATGAAGTTTTTGACGCGAAGGGCATGACACTCATCCCGGGTGTGATTGATGACCATGTGCACATGCGAGATCCGGGACTTACCCACAAGGGAGACATGGTGACCGAAACCTGTGCCGCGTCTGCCGGTGGGGTTACAACCGTGTTTGACATGCCCAACGTCTCTCCCCAGACAACCAGCCTTCCCTTGCTTGAAGAGCGCTATGCGTTGGCACAAGGCCGTTGCCAGGTCAATTACGCCTTTTTCCTCGGTGCTACCCTTAATAATATTGAAGATATTGAGCAAGCAGACGTCACCCGCATCCCCGGCATAAAGCTCTTTATGGGAAGCAGCACGGGCAATATGCTCGTAGATGACGAAGCCGCGCTTGACAAGGTGTTCAGTAAGAGCCGCACACTCATTATGACACACTGCGAGGACACAAATCGTATCAACGCTAACATGCAAAAGGCTATGGAAGCATGTGGATGTGATGACCCCGACGTGAGCCAGCATCCCAAGATTCGTGATGCACAGGCCTGTCTTATGAGTACGCAACTTGCCGTAAATCTTGCCCTCAAACACGATGCCCAGCTTCATGTGGCGCATCTGAGCACCGAGGCAGAAGTTGAACTCCTTCGCCAAACGTCCAATCCCAAGGTCACGGGTGAAGCCTGTGTGGCACACCTTATTTATACTGACGCCGATTACACACGTCTTGGCACCCGAATCAAATGCAATCCGGCCATCAAGAGCGAAAGCGACCGAGATGCCCTGAGAAAAGCCATTCTTGACGGAACTATCACCGTAATCGGCACCGACCACGCCCCCCATTTGCTCAGCGAAAAGGAAGGCGGAAGCAAAAAAGCCGTCAGCGGCATGCCTATGATTCAGTTTAGCCTCCAAAGCATGTTGCAGCTCAGCGACGAAGGCCTGCTTTCACCCGAGGCGGTGGTAAAGCTGATGTGCCATAACCCCGCTGAACTTTTCAAGGTGGAGAAGCGAGGATTCCTGCGTCCAGGATACAAGGCCGACTTTGTCCTGCTTACCCACGACACACCCCATACGCTTGAAAAGAGCGAGATTTTGAGCCGTTGCGGATGGTCGCCTCGCGAGGGAGATACCTTCAATTGGCAGATAAGCCAGACGTGGGTAAACGGAAAACGTGTATGGAATGGTAAAGAAATCGAATGTATGGGAGCTGGTGAGCCTGTGCGTTTCCTCAGATAACCAATCCAACAAGATTAAAGCAATAGCCCTATAAAAAGTCTGCATCACTATACTGTAAACGAAATTACGCCCTATGTAAATTGGGCGTATTTTCTGCATGCATGGTCGTTGCCCACCGGCTTTTCTTCGCTTGCCGACGTACACCGTTGCCCCGGATGTCAAAGCGCTTGGATAAACGCCCAGCCAGAGGCGTCCAAAGGAAAGGCCATTGAGGCTGTAAGGCTATTCAATGACGCTTGGGAGGTGCTCGTTCACTTTATTGAACGCGACTTCCGTGCGCACTCCCTTGTGCGTCTTGTAGATGCAAATGCGGATGGGGATGACGTGTTACTGGCTTGCGGCGAACGCATCCCTCTTCTTCGCCAACAACATGAAAGGGCTTCGGAGCCATGTCTTTGCCTTAGTGATTTTGTAAGGCCGCTTTCAACGGGGCGCACCGACAAGATTGGCTTGTTCGTGAGTTCCAGTGATGTGGCCATGGAAGAATGTTTTCCCAATGACCCCTATCGCCACATGCTTGCACAAACTTTGGCCGACCGACTGGCAGAAGCAGCCATTGAAAAGACGCATCAATATGTGCGCACCACGCTTTGGGGATATGCGCCTGAGGAGCGACTTTCGCCACAAGAACTTTTTTCCGAGAAGTATCAAGGCATAAGGCCCGCCGTGGGTTATCCTTCCCTGCCCGACCAAAGCCTTAATTTTATCTTTGACAAGCTGCTTGGCTTTCAGCAAGTGGGCGTAACGCTCACAGAAAGCGGTGCCATGCGTCCCCATGCCAGCGTGAGCGGATTGATGCTCTCCCACCCTGCGGCACGCTATTTCAGTGTGGGCACAATAGGAAAAGACCAGTTCCTCGACTATGCCATCCGCAGAGGAATGGATGCCGAAGAACTGGCCCGTTATCTTACCTTGTGATTACTTTTTTCCTGGGTAATCAGAATCCCTATTTGTCCTTATTGCGGATTTCCACGCGTCTGATCTTTCCGCTGATGGTCTTGGGAAGCTCGTCCACAAAATCGATGATGCGGGGATATTTGTATGGCGCTGTATGCGTCTTTACGTGCTCCTGCAATTCTTTTACCAGCGCGTCGCCCTTCTTTTCCTTCCACGCTTCGTTAAGCACGATGGTAGCCTTTACCACCATTCCGCGTGTCTCGTCGGGCACACCAGTGATGGCACACTCCAACACGGCGGGATGCTTCATCAGCGCGCTCTCCACCTCGAAGGGGCCGATGCGGTAGCCCGAACTCTTGATGACGTCGTCCTTGCGGCTTACAAACCAGTAATAGCCGTCCTCATCGCGCCAAGCCACGTCGCCTGTGTGGTACATGCCATCGTGCCAAACGGAAGCCGTAAGCTCGTCGTCACGGAAATATTCCTTGAAGAGGCCGATGGGCTTCTTGTCGCCCACACGGATAACGATTTCGCCCTTCTCTCCGTCCTCGCAAGGCGTGCCGTCGTCGCGCACAAGGTCAATGTCATACTGAGGATTGGGCAGGCCCATGCTTCCGGGTTTGGGCTTATTCCAAGGCATTGTGCTCAGCGTAAGCGTGGTTTCTGTTTGTCCGAAGCCTTCCATCAGACGGATGCCCGTAAGCTCGTAGAACTTCTCATATACGGCAGAGTTCAAAGCCTCGCCCGCGGTGGTGCAATAGCGCAGCGAAGAGAGGTCAAACTGAGAGAAGTCCTCGTGAATCATGAAGCGGTATACCGTGGGAGGTGCGCAGAAGGAGGTTACGCGATATTTTGACATCTGCTCAAGAAGCGCCTTGGCGGTAAACTTCTCATGGTCATAGACAAACACCGCAGCACCGGCAAACCATTGTCCGTAGAGCTTTCCCCATACGGCCTTGCCCCATCCCGTGTCGGCTACGGTCAGATGCAGGCTGTCTTCCTTGAGGTTGTGCCAGAAAACGCCGGTGGAAAGATGTCCCAGCGCATAGAGGAAGTCATGCGCCACCATCTTGGGCTCTCCGCTTGTGCCGCTGGTGAAGTACATCAGCATGGTGTCCGAGTTGTCATTGGGTGAGAAGGGGCGCTCAAAGGCGGGCGCGTCATTCCATTCCTTGTGCCAAGAGTGGAAGCCTTCATCCTCCTTGGGGCCTATGCTTACCAATATGGGCACGGGGGTATGCTGCATGGCGTCCTTTATCTGCTCCATTACGTAGTCCTCGCCCACGCTGACAATACATTTGATGCCCGCGCGCTCAACACGATACTGGATGTCATGCGAGGTGAGCATGTGTGTGGCGGGGATGGCCACGGCGCCCAGCTTGTGGAGGGCAAGCATGCTAAACCAAAACTCGCAACGGCGCTTGAGGATGAGCATCACCATGTCGCCGCGTCCCACGCCGAGCGACTGGAAATAGGCGGCCGTGCGGTCAGATATTTCTTTCAACTGGGCAAAGGTGAAGCGTCTGCACTCGCCCTCGTCGTTTGTCCAAAGGAGCGCCAGCTTTTCCGGCTCTTCGTTTGCCCATACGTCAATCACGTCATAACTGAAATTGAAATGTTCGGGCACAACAATCTCCAGATTGTCCCGAAAATCTTGTTGGTTTTGAAAGGTTGTCTGTTTTAGAAAACGATTCAATATAGCGTTCATAATATTCTTTTGTTCAGAAGATTAGTCAACAATACAGAGGAACTTCACGGGCTTGTCGCCAAGGGCGTGCATGCAATGCTTGCGGGTGGCGTCGAAATAGATGCTGTCACCCTCGTTAAGCACCATGGTGTGGCTCTCTATGGTCAGCTCCAGGGTGCCTTCCATCACCACGTCAAACTCCTGTCCGTCATGCGAATTGAGTCCGCGGCGCTCGCCCTCGGGCAAGGGGGCCACCTCCACCATGAAGGGTTCCATCTTTCTCATTCTGAATCCTGCCGCAAGGCTCTGGTAGCGGTAATCGCTGCGGCGCTCAACAAGCATGCCTTGGTCTTTGCGTGTGACAAAGTAGCCGTCCATGCGGGGCTCCTCGCCAAACATCAGCACGTCAAGGTCGATGCCATAGCGCTTTGAAATCTTCTGCAGGCGGAAAACCGAGGGGTCAGCCTCGCCGCGTTCAATCTTCTCGTAATGTTCAAGTGTGATGTTGCACAGGTCGGCAACTTCCTGCGCCGGAATGTCCAGCACCTCGCGCAGCCCTCTCAAGCGGGCACCTATTTGTACAAAAGAATCTTCCATGTCTTTTTTATCTTGTTTACCTTAATATTTTACTATGTTATATGGGTGCAAAATTACTGCTTTTTCAATAAATTGGTGCATTTTGCGTACAAAAATTAACCTATTTGTCGCTCTTTTATGCAAAAATGCCCCACCATAGCTTGTGCATGGCAGGGCATCGCATTATAAATAAAGGCCGGAATTACTTCTTTTTCCATCCGCTAAGGTCCTGCGGATTCTCAATGATGGAAGGAATCTTCTCGAAAATCTTCTTCAGGCGCTCGGTGTCGAACTTGCTTGTGCGGTCATAGTAGTACACACCGTTCTTCTCCTGCTCAACGTCGGTCATCTGTGTGTAGCAGAAGCCCACCACATGCTTGCAAGCCTTCAGGGCGTCAATCTGCTTCTCAAGAATGTTGTAGAAGTCTTCAATCTTGTCGATGTTGCTTCCGTAGCCCCAAGATGAGGAGCGCTCAGACTCCTTTATCCAAGGCAGGCCGCCGAACTCGTCAATCATGTAGGGCTGACCGTCATACTTGGCCAGATACTTCTTGTCCTTCATGTTGCGATAAGGCTCCACACCGGGTTGGATGGTGTGGTTCTTCACCAGCGCGTCATAGTCGCGTGAATAGTCGTGAACACTCCAGATGTCGGTCTTGATGTGGCTGTCGCCGCTGGCGTCGTTGATGGGGCGTGTGGGGTCCATGGCCTTTGTGATGTTGTACACGTTGTGCATGAAGCGCTCGTAGTTGCCGGGCTGGCAACCCCATGTCTCGTTGAAGGGTGTCCAGGTTACCAGTGAGGGGTGGTTGCGGTCGCGCTCAACAATTTCTGTCCACTCGGCAATGAAGTTGCGTGCGGCCAGGTCGCTGTTCACATTCAGTCCCCAGCTTGCGCTCTCGCCCCAGGTGATGTAGCCAAGCTTGTCTGCCCAGTAATAGTAACGCTCCTCAAACACCTTCTGGTGCAGGCGTGCGCCGTTGAAGCCCACAGCCTTGGCCTGCTCAATGTCCTTGCGCAGAGCCTCGTCAGAGGGGGCGGTCCACACACCGTCGGGATAGAAGCCCTGATCCAGTACCAGACGCTGGTAATAGGGCTGGTTGTTCAGATAGAAATAGCCGTTGGCAAGATGTACCTTACGCATGCCCACGTACGATTTCACCTCGTCAATCACCTTTCCGTCATTGTCCTTCACGGTGTAGGTTACATCATACAGGAAGGGGCTTTCGGGGCTCCACAGCTTAGGCTTCTTCACGGGCAGCACAACGATGTTCTCGTTGCAGGCGTTTACGGTCTTCTCGGCCACCTTCTTCTTGCCGTCCATCATGGTCACGGTCAGCTTGTTGTCCATAGACTCGCCGTAGAACTGGGGACGGATGACAAGCTGCTGCTGGTCAATGTCGGGGGTGGCGATCACCTGCTTCAGTCCCTGGGGAGAGACAGCTTCCATCCATACTGTCTGCCAGATACCGGTTACGCGGGTATAGTTACAGCCGGCAGAGTGGTAACCCACGCTCTGCTTTCCGCCAGTCTGCATGCCGCTGCGGATGTCGTCCTGCACCTGGATGACCAGATTGGCGCTCTTGCCCGCTTCCACATGCTTGGTGATGTCCACGGCAAAGCTTGAGCTGCCGCCCACATGGCGGAACACGTTGGCGCCATTGATGAAGATGGTGGCGTCCCAGTCGATTGCGCCAAAGTTGAGCATGATGTTCTTTCCTGCCCATTCGGCGGGAATATCAATGCTGCGCTGATACCACATGCAGTTGATGAAGTCTACATGCTGCACACCGCTGAGCTTGCTCTCGGGGCAGAAGGGAACGGTAATCTTTCCGTCGAAACCTTTAGAGTTGGTGTAGCCTCTTTGATGGCCGCTCTTGCCAAAATCGAACGAATAGGTCCATGTGCCGTTCAGATTTTTCCACTCGCTGCGCTCAAACTGCGGACGCGGATACTCTGGGCGGGGCTGTCCTTGCGCCATGGCAACGCCTCCCATCATGAGGGCAACCAGCAGGGTTGCGGCAAACTTTAAAATGCTAAATTTCATAAGAGAATTTGTATTATAGGTTAATAATTAATTCATTTTATGCTTTTCCATTGCAAAGTTACAAAAAAATCAGCAAATTACCAAACTTGTATGCAATAAACAAAATTTATTTTTCAACACCCTTCAGAAAATACACACAGGGATTTCAGATTTCAGATTTCAGTTAGTTTTTTTGTGATGTGCTATAGAAGAGAGAAATGTAGATAATTAATTTTATAATATAATAT
>JAFYQQ010000066.1 GCA_017559845.1 Bacteroidaceae bacterium
CAAGCACGTTGTATCAATTGAGGGAATGTAACATTTGCCATAAGCTTACCTTTTACGTATTCATACTACAAAGGTAACTTAAGCTTAATGTTTTTCATTCACTTTGGCGTGATTTTTTTATCTCATGGGCATTTCATAATGATGTATTACGTTTATACGACATATTTTCTAAAATAATTTTTATATACAAAGTAAGAAAGATTGTTCATAAAGAACAAAATTATTCAAAGGCAAAATTATACTTTTCTTTTTAAAGAACCAAAAGGAAGAACTTTTTTTTCGGGGAAATAGGTCTGGTTCTCGCTCTATCGCAAATTTCAGCCCTCACCGCGAGCCTTCACTAACCAGTCCTCGGACAGATCCTGAACTAAATTCAGGATGACATAGTGCTTTGTATTCAAATGAAACACAAAATCCGCAAAAATGTATCTAAACTATTGCTGTCCGGTAAACGTGTGTAAGGGTCTATAATCACAGATTTTCTTGCTTTACAAGCCCCCCCTTGAAAGGATATTCACGGCTGTCCGGTAGAAATCTCTTTGATAAATGTGAATAGACTAATCATATATGGTTGTTATTTCCATTTTAAGCTTTATCCTGCACTTTTCCCCCTAAAATGGCTCATATGTATACCAAACATATCGGCTGTCCGGGGAAATGTTGTTTTTAAAAAGCCTCTTGAGTTTTACCGGACAGCAATAATTAAAAATGTAAATAAAGAAAATTTCTTAAAAAATCATTTCAATATTCAGAAGTTTGCAAAATATGCTTCTTATAATGACACGTTTTTACGCAATTTCTGCATATCTTTCTCTTTTTTAAGTTTTCTTTTGTATTTTTGCATCTAATAAGCAATTAATTCCATGAATGCAGAAGTCTTTGTTAAGTTATCCAAAGAGGGAGAAGGTACAAAAGTAGAGTACAAAACTTGTACGGAGAAGGTATCGGAATCTCTGTATGAGACGGTGTGCTCGTTCTTAAACCATAGCGGTGGAAAAATCTTAGTTGGAGTAAAAGATAACGGGAAAATAGTAGGTGTAAATCCAGATAAGGCTGAAGCATTAAAAGCTAGTATTATAACAGTTATTAAAAACCCGGAACTTTTTTTACCTTGCCCGTATTTTACACCACAAATAATAGAGGTGGACGGAAACACCGTCTTGCTTCTTGATATACCATGCGGTCAATATGTTTATCGTTATAATGGTAGGTATTGGGACCGGAATGGAGAGGCTGATATTGATGTTACTGATCATCCGGAACTTTTATTATCACTTTTTGAACGCAAAAACCCTCACCTGTTTGAAGAAAGAATAGTTGATGGATTGACCATTGAAGATCTTGACCATGAAACGTTTCAATACTGTCGAAACATTCTTGTAGCAAAGAAGCCAAATCATGCATGGTTGCAACTATCTGATGAGGAAATATTGATTCATACTCGATTGGCAAAGAAAGATTTCTCTACAGGAGAATTGAAATTGAAATATGCAGCACTAATCCTATTTGGTAAGGAAGAAGCAATTGAGGACTTTATGCCTCGCTATCGATTTGAAGCATTGTTTCACATGTGTACTTACGAACAGTATAATGATATGAAACAATTCCCCAATAGATACGATGACAGAAGGACCATGCGTTGTAACCTCATAAAGGTATACGATCAACTGACTCAATTCACGGAACGATACCTTCCCGACAAATTCTATTTGCCTTTAGGTTCTACGCAACGAGAAGATTTACGTTGGGATTTATTTCGTGAGATTGTAGCCAACTTATGTGTTCATGCAGATTATAGCACTGGTTATGCTTGCTTCTACCATGTTTTCAAGGATCGTGTGGTGACAAAAAATCCAACACGTTTGTTACCAGAAATACCAGAAGGGGAACTAACCTTGCAGCAGTTGAATAACTATACGAAGAATCCTCTGTTAGTTCGCGTATTTCATGAATTGGCTTGGGTTGAAGATATGGGTTCCGGAACTAGGAATATTATGAGATATGCACCTCTGTATTATCCAAACTACAAAGTGGAGATTAGCAACGGAACCCAATTTATCTTTTCGATTACTTATATGGGATTGTCCCAAGAAAATGGACAAATGTCCCAAGAAACAGATGGCAATGTCCTAAGAAATCAAGGAATGCCCCAAGAAAATGCTATTGGCAACAGACAAATGTCCCAAGAAAATTTTATTGAATTGGATGATGAGGATTTTAAGATTTCATTGACCGATAACGTGTCTTCAAAAAAGAACCTTTCGAAAAAACGCAAAAGGCAGCAAGGAGTTATGGGGCTAATTAAAAAGAATCCAAACATAACGATGGAGGAGATGGCAGATGTGTTTGATGTAGATCCGCGAACCATTCATCGTGATATTGAGGACTTAAAGAATGTGGTAGAACATGTTGGCCCGACAAAAGGAGGATATTGGAAGTTAATTAAAGGTGAGAATAATTAAGAATGGTAAGAAAGTATTAGTGAAGTAATTACTGGTTTGATTATAACTAATACAATCAACAATCCGCAGCACCCCAATAGCGAGGTACTGCGGATTGTTGAGCCCTAAGACAATTCCGCAAAGTAAGCGACATTTTGGTGTGGCTTCGAGTGAAACTGGGATGGCCCTTACCGATGTTTTGCTGTCAGAATGGAGGGCTAAAATGAACCAACCCCCCCCCCTTTTTCCCCCTTTTTGCAAAGATTTGCAAAGGGATGCAAAAAAGAAATGGTTACAAGGTGCTAAATGTCAGCGTATTGTAACCATTCTTTGCGTTTTTGCGTTTTTGCATTCGTGTTTTGAATGCTTTTATCACGGATTATTAGCCATTTTCCAGAGGCAGAGGAACGAGGCCTTTGTGATTTCCACCATTTTGTTCCAGTTGATGCGGCTGGTCTCGTCGGTGGGCATGTGGAAGTCGGGGTGTCCGCCTGTCTGGTACCACACAAAGGGGATTCCGGCCTTGAAGAAGGGAACCTGGTCGCTGCCGTTGTTGAAGTCCTCGCCAGTCTTGAACTGAGGGTCCAGCGCAAGCGAATACTGCGCAATGTCGCTATTGAGCCAAGCGGTAAAGACGGAGTCCTTGGGGGCGTGCATGAGGGTGAAATGGTTGGGGCGGCCCTCTGCACAGTCTCGCCCAATCATGTCAAAGTTCATGTAGCCCTTCACCTTTTTCATCTGGGCAAAATTGTTGACAAATAGGTGGAGCCGAGCAGTCCGCGCTCCTCGCCATCCCAAAGGGCAAAGATTACGGTTCTTTCGGGTTGCTGGCCTGTGGCCTGGAAGGCGGCCAGAATCTGCAGCACGGCCTGTACGCCGGAAGCGTTGTCGTCCGCTCCGTTGAATATCTGGTCGCCCACGAGCATGGGGTCAAAGCCCAAATGGTCGTAATGTGCGCCCACAATGACTATCTCTTCGGGATTCCTGCCCTCTATCTTGGCCAGGATGTTGCGCATGGGCGCTATGCGGTGGGGGACTTTCTTGATTTTTTCCACCGATTCCGGGTTGACGGTGAAGCCGGCATTGCGGCGCTCGTAAGAGTAGGCGTCGAAGGGTTGCGCAAAGCTGTCGTCAAAGAGGGGTGTGGCATTCATCCGCTTGAGAACGGCAATGAGGTATTCGCCGGCAATGTGGCCATGCTCGGTGCCCGACTCGCGTCCTTTCAGCGCATCGGACGCCAGGAACCCGACGTGTGCCTCGGCGGTGGGGCGGTTGATGGTGAGAAGGCCTTTCTGTTCGGGCGTGGTCTTGTCTTTCTTGGCCTCGGCGGGCAAGGCTGCCATGGTTGCTACAAGTGTGAGCAACAGGAGAAAACGTTTCTTCATATATCTATTAAAATAATGTACCTTTTATAAATTTACTTTTTTCCGGACGCGTCAATCCAGTTGCCAGAGACCCTCAATGCAGGTGGTGTGGTGCTCCTGTATGCCGAGCTTTTCCATCCATTTGCGCACTTCAACGGTCTTCAGTATGCCGGTGTCGAAGCCCTTTCCCTGGTCGTTGTTCCACACCCAAGTTGGGGTGGGCCACAGACAGGCGCGGAACTTTACGGTTTTGTAGAAGTGCTCGTCGCATCCGTTCTGGCCGTGGTGGGCCATCTGTATGTATTCGCAGTCCAGTTCGCTGCGGAACGGGCCGTCCAGCACCTTCTGTCCGCACTCCACTCCGGCATCGCCCAGGAAGAGGATGCTCTTGCGGCGGTCCCAAACGCGGTAAATCATGCTGGAGTTGTTGTAGGGATTGCCGGTGAAATCGTTTGCCACACCAAGCACCTTCACCTGCATGTCGTCATAGCGGAAGACGTCTCCAGGCTGTTGAAGGTCAAATACTTGGGTGTCCTTCAGATTTTGCAGAAGCGTGTAGAACTCGCGCGCCATCTTCTCGCTTTGCGGTTCGGCCTTCAGTACGGCTTCCGGCAACCGGCTGTGGATGATGGACTTGATGCGCATGTGCTGCGGGTTCTTAAGGATTTCTATGAGTGCGCCGAAGTGGTCATCGTGGGGATGTGAAATGAACCATGCGTCCACTTGGTTTCCCAATGCACCGATGAAGCCACGCAAAGTAAGCTCTTCCTGGGGAAATCCACCGTCCATCACGATGACCTTTCCTTTGGCCGTACGCATAACATAGCTGTTGCCAATGGTATTGCGGTGAGAAGGTATCTGCCACAGCGTGAATCCCGACTTCTTCTTGGGATTCCAGGGCTTTGACACATCATCGGCCGCATGTAAAGGATTCAAGCTGACCGCACCGGCCAACAATGCGGATGCGCGGAGAAAGTTTCTGCGTTTCATTCCGAATGCTGCGCTTATTTTATTTTTTTACCACCTTCACGCCCTTTGGAGCCTTGTAAGTGGTCTTGACGGTACCATCTGATTGCTTTTCATGGCGTATCTTTATCACTCCGTGGGGAGTGGGGAATGTACCCTCAGCCCACTTCAGATTACCCAGATTGGGCTTGATACTCACTTTCTTGCATCCGGGTTCCAATACCTTGACACCCAGTACGTGCTCGCTGAGCCAAGCGGTGGGGCCGGATGCCCATCCGTGGCAGAAGCTGTGGCGGAAGCCGGGGTAGCAGTAAGCGCCGAAGTCGCCGTGGATGTCTTTCTTTCCCTCGGGTACAAATTCGTCAATGCGGCCTGCGTTCTGGGTCCATTCCAGATTAAAGTCTTCCCAGAAGGTTGTGGCGCCAAGGTCTATCATGCCACCCCAGTACTGGCTGATGATGTCCATGGCCTCGGTGTAATAGCCGCCCTGGGCAAGCGCCTGCAGCATGTAGTAGCCGTAGAAGGTGGAGAAGCCTTTGGGACCGCCCACGAGCAGATTGCCCTTGCAGGCCTCTTCGGTGTCCATAATGCCGGCCAGCGCCATCAGAGCAGAGGCTTGTTTGAGGTTGTTGTGGGGCATGATTTTCTTGTTCAGCCGGCCGATAATGTCCTCGCACTTCTTTGCGTAGGTCTCGTCCTCAAGGATGCGGCACAGCTTGGCGGCGTCTTTCAGCGCCCATACCAGCAGGGCACGGTAGCCGGCCTCAACGCCTTCCTTGTTGGGGCTTGAAGGCCAGTCAAGGAATTTTCCTCCGCCCAGCTTTTCGGTTCCGTCCGCATTTACCCGTCCGTCAATCTGGTCAATCAGCCCTTTGATATAGTCGGTGTGCTTTTGCAGGAAAGCCAGGTTGCCGTTGTGCATGTACCAGTCGTGGTGGATGATGAGATACCACATGCTGTATGCGCTCATTCCGTTGAACCAGTTGTTGGGCAGAGGATACTGCTTGCAGGCCAGATCCAGTGTGGCGTAGACACTCTCGTCGCCTCCGAAAACGTGTGCAATGGTGCTGGTTTCGGGGTGAAGGTCGCCCAGCCAGATGAGGCGGTCGCGCTTGATGCCGTCCCAAACATAGTCCTGCATGTTCAGATGGACGGTATAGGCACCGGTTGTCCAGATGGCGTTCAGGCGCTCGTCGTTGCATTTGAACGATCCCAGATAGGGAATGTTGCGGTAACGGAAGATGGCGTTGACCTCCTTGAAATTGATGGTCATATCAGGGGTGAGAAGGTCTATGCGCACAAAACGATACCCGGTGTTGCCAATCTCAATGCCGCCGTAATAAGGAACGGTCAATTCCATGTCGCGCACGGCGTGGTCGTTGGTGGCGGTGTTGTTCTTCAGGTCCATGGTTTCGTTGCTTCCCGTGTCCACCAGCGACTTGGAGTTCAGTTCGCTGCAGGTTTCGCTGAGCGATTCGCCGAAGCGGAGACGTATGACGGGAGTTTTGGCAGGGGAGACGCTGCTGAAGTAGAGGCTCAGGCCGCCATGGAGTTCGCGTCCGAAATCGAGTATGATGGACGCTTTCTTTCCGCCCTTGCTGTCGAGGACACACATTCCGGAACCGAAGATGTCACTCTGTCCGGTGTTGGGACGGAGCAGGAGTTCGGGATTCTTGACAGCCTCGTCTCCACTGGTCCACACAATGCGTCGTGGGGTGATGTAAGCACGGGTAATCTTGTCCTGTCGGATGTTGAGTGTGTCATTCCCGAAAGCAGGGGGGAAGTGCAACTGAGCGCTGGCGGAAGCCGTTAAAAAAGAACCGCACAAAAGCGTGAATAGGCATTTGAAATTCATATTGTATGATATTAAAAGAGGTTATTACGGGAACAAAGGTAAAGATTTTATCTTTGGCCTGCAATAATTTATTGTCAAAACTTTGCCAGATGTATAGGATACTTCAGGGAAATATCGTAACTTTGCCCTGAATTATGAGCCAGAATAACATCCAAACTGAAAATCAACAGCAGAAGTTGGAGCAGGGGCAGTCTTTGTCGGCCCAACAGGTGTTGACGGTGCGTCTCACAGAAATGTCGGTTGAGGCTCTTCGCCAGCGTGTGGAGAATGAATGTCAGGAAAACCCTTGGCTGGAGAAGGCGGAAAATGACTTTGACGCGGATGATGACCTGGTTTTTCAGCATTCTGATGGGGAAGGTGAAAACGACTACAAGCGCGAGGATGATTACAGCACAGAGGATGACATTCCGGATTATCTGATTCGTGCGACAGAAGGGCGCAACAGACCCGAAAACATAGAATGGGGCGAAACGCAGACTTTCTATGACAAGCTGAAGGAACAGGCCGGGGAATATGATCTGGACGAACGTCTGCGTCCGATTATGGATTACCTTATAGGCTCGCTGGAGAACAGCGGACTGATTACAAAACCCCTTTTCCAGATTGTGGATGAACTGGAGATTTACCAGGGCATAACCACCACTGAGGAGGAACTGGAGTCGCTGCTGCGGGTGATGTGGCAGTTTGATCCGCCTGGCATCGGCGCGCGCTCAATCCAGGAATGTCTGCTCATACAGATTGCCCGCAAGAAGGACACGCCCAACCGCAAGCTTATGGAGAAGATTATAGGCCAGTACTATGATGACTTCATCAAGAACCGCTGGGACCGCATCCAGCAACGTCTGCATTTGAGCGATGTCCATTTGAGCATGGTGCAGCGCGAATTGTTACGGCTGAATCCGCGTCCAGGCACGGCATTGGGCGAAAGCAGCACGCAGGGCGAACATCATATTACTCCGGATTTCATTGTGGATACGGACACGGAAGGCAACGTCATCATGACCCTCAACGAGGGTGACATCCCCAATCTGGTGGTGAGCGCAGAGGCGTTGGACAAGGTGAAGACATACGAGGCGATGGGCGCAAACCTGAGCCGGACAGCACAGGAAGACCTGCAGTTTACGCGCAACTATGTGTACCGCGGGCAGATGTTCATCAATGCTATAGTGCAACGGCGCAACAGCATGGTGCGTACCATGCAGGCCATTATCAAACTTCAGCACGACTTTTTCCTGGAAGGCGATGAGTCATCGCTTATCCCGATGAGGCTTGAGGATGTGGCCGAGCTGAGCGGTGTTGACATCAGTACCGTAAGCCGAGTGTGCAACAACAAGTATGTGCAGACAGTATACGGAACGGTGCCTATGCGGTGGTTCTTCAGCAGCAGTGCGAACCGCGACGGAGACGAGGTTTCTGTGCGTAAGGTAAAGGCGGTGCTGAAGGAAATCATACAGTCGGAAGACACAAAGGAACCTTTTACGGATGACCGTCTGACCGCTATGATGCAGGAGAAGGGATATGCAATTGCCCGCCGAACGGTAGCAAAATACCGTGAACAACTGGGGTATCCCGCAGCCCGGTTAAGAAAGGAGCGCACATGAGAACCGTGATAGTTGCTGCCCGTCTGTTATCGGCTTTGTTCAGGCCCATGTATTACTCGCTGGTGGGTTTTGTCATCCTGTTCACTGTTACCTATATGCAGATTCTGCCTTGGCGGTACAAGTTGTGGGTGCTGTGCTCCACATATATTTTCACAATCGGACTTCCGGTGCTGGGCATATTCCTGTACAGGCGCTTGTCTGGCCTTACAGCAAGCCAGTTGAGACAAAGAAAAGCCCGTTTCTGGCCCTACATAATCAGCTTTGTGTGTTATGCGGTCTATTTGAGAATCATGTTTGTGATGCATTTGCCGCGTTTCATGTGTGGGATTGTTGTTGGAGCGTTGTTTATTCAGGGGGTGTGCCTGTTGTTGAATCTGCGGTGGAAGGTGAGTATGCACGCTGCCGGTGCGGGCGGAATCATCGGTGCCCTGATGGCCTATTCCGTTGTCTTTGCCTTCAATCCGGTTCCGTGGCTTTGTGGCGCCGTTTTATTGGATGGCATGGTGATGACCAGTCGCATGATTCTGCGCCAGCATACTTTGTGGCAAGTCTGGATGGGAACGTTGGTTGGCATTGTCTGCGGTTATTTGGGAATCATGACGGTATGACTCCACCAAAAAGACGGGTTAAAAATGAGAATGTAACAAGAAATAACAAAATAAAAATATAGAACAGATATGAATTCTATTGTTAGCATTATTATGGGTAGCACCAGTGACCTTCCGGTCATGGAGAAGGCTGCAAAGTTTTTGGACGAGATGGAAATTCCTTTCGAGATGAATGCGCTTAGCGCTCATCGCACTCCAGTGGAAGTGGAAACTTTTGCGCGTGAGGCAAAGGGCAGAGGTGTTCGTGTGATCATTGCCGGCGCAGGAATGGCGGCAGCGCTTCCTGGTGTGGTTGCGGCTGGAACGACATTGCCGGTCATCGGTGTGCCCATCAAGGGTATGCTTGACGGATTGGATGCCATGCTCAGCATCATTCAGATGCCTCTTGGAATTCCTGTGGCTACGGTGGGTGTAAACGGTGCGTTGAACGCCGCCATCCTTGCCGCGGAGATGCTGGCTCTCTCAGATGAGGTTTTGGCTGCAAAACTTTGTGCCTACAAGGAAGGGCTCAAGGAAAAGATTGTGAAAGCCAATCAGGAACTTTCTGAAGTGAAATATCGTTTCAAGGTTGATTGAATCTTTTTGACTGTTTTCCATGAATCTATTCAATTATCGTCGTAGATTGAGTCATATCGTCCGGATTGGCAGTACGCCGTTGGGTGGACCGGAACCGATCCGTGTACAGTCAATGACCAATACTTCCACCATGGATACAGAAGCCTCGGTTCAGCAGGTTCTTCGGATTGCGGAGGCAGGAGGAGAATATGTCCGCCTGACAACCCAAGGAACCCGTGAAGCGGAGAATATGCGGGAAATCAATGCCGGAGTGCGTCTGGCTGGCTGTAACGTACCGTTGGTGGCTGATGTGCATTTCAACCCCAAAGTGGCTGAAGTGGCTGCATGCTATTGCGAGAAAGTACGTATAAATCCTGGAAATTATGTGGATGCTGCTCGTCAGTTCAAACATTTGGAATATACAGACGAGGAATATCAGGCAGAATTGAAGAAAATAGAGGACCGTCTGATTCCTTTTCTGCAGATTTGTCGCGAACACCGCACAGCCGTGCGCATTGGTGTGAACCACGGAAGTCTGTCCGACCGCATCATGAGCCGTTATGGCGACACTCCAGAGGGCATAGTGGAAAGCTGTATGGAGTTTTTGCGTATTTGTATGCGCGAGCAATTCATGGATGTGGTTATCAGCATAAAGGCCAGCAATACAGTCATTATGGTGCAGAGCATGAGACTGTTGGTGACAAAAATGACTCAGGAAGGTATGAGTTTTCCAGTGCATCTGGGCGTTACCGAGGCTGGAGAAGGTGAGGACGGACGCATAAAGAGTGCAGTGGGAATAGGCGCACTTTTGCAGGACGGAATCGGCGATACCATTCGTGTGTCACTCTCCGAGGCTCCGGAAAAAGAAATACCGGTGGCGCGTTTCTTGGTGGATTATGTAACTTCGTACCGCAAAGAGGCTGATTTGCCTGTGCCTGCAGATGTACAGGCGCCTGCCGATTATAACTGGCTTAAGCCTGAACGCCGGCAGACAACCCGGGTAGGGGAAATTGGTGGCGGACAAGTTCCTGTGGTACTTGACGAGATTCCTATTACTGGTGCCATCTCGGCAAATCCATTCAACTTCACCCCGGAAACGGCGGAATTTCTTCGTAAGCATCCAGAAGTGGTTGTGGTGAGTCATCCCCAGACCGTCAATCGTTTGGGCGAACACCGTGCACTGGCATTGGCGATGATGAATCTGGGATTGAAGAACCCCTTGTTGGTTTATCAGGAATATGCAGAGACGAATCTGGAGCATTTGCAACTGAAGGCTGCAGCCGATACCGGTGTACTTTTCATAGAGGGACTGGCCGATGGTATCATCTTGCAGAATCATGCCCCTGGCATATCTGTTGAAGTGGTGCGTGATTTGGCTTATAGCATCCTGCAGGCGGCACGCGCACGATTCACAAAGACGGAATATATATCTTGTCCGGGTTGTGGACGCACGCTTTACGACCTTGAAGGCACCATTGCCCGTATTAAGGCAGCGACTGCGCATCTGAAGGGACTGAAGATTGCCATTATGGGATGTATTGTCAACGGACCAGGTGAAATGGCAGATGCTGATTACGGTTATGTTGGAGCAGCCCGTGGAAAAGTCAGCCTTTACAAACAAAAGGTCTGTATTGAGAAGAATATTCCAGAAGAAGAGGCCGTTGAACGCTTGTTGCGTTTTATAGAAGAAGATTTAAGCAAGAATCAATAATAAAAAGACATTTATTTAAAGGTAGTTAGAACAATGATACAACCTCTTGTTATTTATAATACATTAAGTCGGCAGAAAGAACTTTTCCGCCCCTTGCACGAAGGACGTGTGGGAATGTACGTATGTGGTCCGACTGTTTATGGCGATGCACATCTGGGACATGCGCGTCCCGCCATTACTTTTGACCTCTTGTTCCGTTATTTGCAGCATATTGGCTACAAAGTACGTTATGTGCGAAATATAACAGATGTGGGTCACCTGGAACATGATGCGGATGAGGGTGAGGACAAAATCGCTAAGAAAGCTCGTTTGGAACAGTTGGAGCCCATGGAGGTGGCTCAGTATTATACCAACCGTTTCCATGAAGCCATGTCTGCGCTGAATTGTCTGCCCCCCAGTATAGAACCTCATGCAACGGGACATATTATCGAACAACAGCAATTGGTTCAGGAGATATTCAACAACGGATTCGCCTACGAAAGTAACGGCAGCGTGTATTTTGATGTGGAAAAATTCGATGAACAATATCGTTACGGTGTTCTTTCCGGACGTTCGTTGGACAACATCAAGGATGCCAGCCGTGAGTTGGCCGGAGTTGGCGAAAAGAAGAATCAGGCAGACTTTGCTTTGTGGAAAAAAGCACAACCCGAACATATCATGCACTGGCCCAGTCCTTGGAGTGAGGGATTCCCTGGATGGCATTGCGAATGTACTGCTATGGGAAGAAAGTATTTGGGTGACCATTTTGATATTCATGGTGGAGGCATGGATTTGGTGTTCCCACACCACGAATGTGAGATAGCCCAGGCCGTAGCCAGCCAGGGGGACCAGATGGTGCATTATTGGATGCACAACAACATGATTACCATTGACGGTAAGAAAATGGGCAAGTCGTACAATAACTTCATAACGCTTCCGCAGTTCTTCGCAGGAGAACACGAAAAATTGTCACAACCTTATTCGCCCATGACCATCCGTTTCTTCATCCTTCAAGCGCATTATCGTTCCACAGTAGACTTCGGAAACGAAGCCCTGCAGGCAGCCGAAAAGGGGTTGGCGAGACTGATGGATGGATGGAAGACCTTGAAACGTTTGGCCGACGGGCAAAAAGTTAAGGGACAGCCCCAAATAGAAATGGCTTATGTGGATGAATTGCGTACAAAGTGCTACGAGGCCATGAATGACGATTTAGCATCTCCCCTGGTTATTAGTCATTTGTTTGACGCTTGTCGTGTGCTTAATACACTCACAGACAAAAAGGCTTCCATAACAGCAGAAGTGGTACAGGCTCTGGCCGAGGTGTTCAAAATCTTTGCGTTTGACATATTGGGTCTTGCGGAAGAAATAGGTCAATCCAACAAAGCTCGCGAAGATGCCTTTGGCTCAGTAGTGGACATGCTTTTACAGCAACGCCAGCAGGCAAAAGCCGAGAAGAACTGGGCGTTAAGCGACAAAATTCGTGATGACCTCGCCGCCCTGGGTTTTGAAGTGAAAGATACCAAGGACGGATATACTTGGACATTGAATAAATAATAATAACGAGATGGAATGGGGGTGTGTATATTCAAATGCATGCCCCCTGATTTTGTATATTCAAGGTGTAATTTTGTTTTTTTTCTAATTACCACGAATTTAACTACTTGTTATTTTTATAATATAGATATATTTTGTATTTTTGCATTCAAATTCAAAAATAACATTAGTGATTATGAAATGTAAAGGTTTGTTACTGTTGGCTTTAATGTTTGTGTTCTGTGTGTCGAACGGAATGGCACAAAGTACAATGACTGATCAGCAGGTTTTGGAGTATGGAAAGAATGCATTGGCGGCAGGAAAGTCAAAAGAGACTATTGCAAAAGAACTGATGTTGAAAGGTGTAAGCCGTCAGCAGGCCATGCGCATTAAGAAAATGTATGAGAAAGAAGGCACTACATTTAGTAATGGAACAGAGTGGGAAACTATAGACAGAACTCATAGGACTGTAAAACAAAATAATTCCAATGAGGAATTTGGACTGCAACATTCAACTTTTGAAAACGAAGATGATAGTATTGATAATGGTACAGAAAACATTGTAGAAGAAGTTTTTGGACGAGACATTTTCCGTAATAAACGGTTGAATTTTGCCCCGAGCGAAAATTTGGCGACTCCTAGAAATTATAAATTAGGTCCTGGTGATGAGGTTATAATTGATATCTTCGGTGCTAATCAGACAACGCTGCGGAGTGTGATTTCTCCGGAAGGTAGCATTAATGTTGATATTTTGGGCCCAGTATATTTGAATGGCATGAGTATTGAGGAAGCAAACACTTACTTGAAAAAGAAATTGGCTTCTATTTATGCCGGTATAAAAAGAGACGGGGAAAGTTCAGATATTCGTTTGAGCTTGGGACAAATTCGTAGTATCCAGATAAATGTTATGGGCGATGTGACATATCCTGGAACTTATAACCTCTCCAGTTTCTCTACGGTTTTTCATGCATTGTATTCAGCTGGTGGAATCAAAGAACCCGGTTCATTACGTAACATCATTGTAAACAGAAATGGGCGGAATATAGCTACTGTGGATGTTTATGATTTCTTGATGAATGGTAACCGTAGTGGTGATATACGCCTTGAGGAAGGGGATGTAATTCTTGTTCCTTCATATAAAACTTTGGTAAAGGTTAACGGCAAAGTAAAACGTCCGATGTTCTTTGAATTAAAAGAGGGTGAAAGTCTTGCAAATCTCATTGAATATGCAGGTGGATTTGCTCAGGGGGCATATACCAGTAACATTACGGTCGTTCGCCAAACAGGTAAAGAGTATGAGGTATGTACTGTAAATGAGATGGACCGAAAGATTTTCCAGATGAGAAACGGTGATGATGTAGAGGTTGGAGAATTGGTGTCAAGATTTAAAAACAAAATAAGTATAAAGGGTGCGGTTTATCGTAGCGGAATCTATCAGCTTGATGGGGAGACCAACACAATAAAAGCCTTGATTAATAAGGCAGAAGGATTGATGCCCGATGCGTTTACAAATCGAGGAATTTTGAATCGTGAACGCGATGACAGATCTTTGGAAATGCTTTCTGTTGATATAGAAGGTATATTGAAAGGAACTGTTCCTGATGTTGCTTTGCGTAATAACGATGAATTGTACATTCCGAGTAAATATGATTTGTCTGATGCTGGCACATTGACAATCAGTGGTGAAGTCGCAGATCCCTGCACAATTGTATATGCAGAAAACATGACGCTTGAAGATTTGATTATACGTGCTGGAGGTTTGCTGGAAAGTGCATCATTGGCACGTGTCGATGTCATTAGAAGAGTTAAAAATGCAAATGCTACGGTCGCTGCTGAGGAAATTTCAAAAATGTTCAGTTTCAGTGTGAAAGACAATTATGTAATAGAAGGCGAAAACGGATTCAAACTCCAGCCTTATGATGAGGTGATCGTGAGAAGAAGTCCGAGTTATAATAACAGCAGATATGTAAATATAACTGGTGAAATCAATTTTCCTGGCAAATATCCTTTGACAAAACGCGAAGAAAGGTTGACCGATTTGTTGGAGAAGGCAGGTGGTGTAACTGACTATGCTTATCTTAAGGGGGCACGTTTGGTTCGCAGGGTGAATAAGGATGAGTTGGCGCGTATGAAATCTGTTCTCCAATCAGCTGTGTCAAGAACAGATTCAATACTTGTAGATACGCTTGATGCTAAAACAACATACTATGTGGCTATTAATTTAGATAAGGCAATAAATGATCCAGGTAGTGGATATGATGTAGTCTTGCGCGAAGGGGACGAGTTGATTTTGCCGGTATATCCAAGTACTGTCCGTGTGGATGGAAGCGTATTAAGTCCTAATGAGATAACCTATGAACCCGGAAAGTCTGTTAGCTATTACATAGAACAAGCCGGTGGTTATTCGGACAACGCAAAGAAAAGGAAAAAATTTATGATAGCAATGAATGGCCATATTTATAAGGCCGGCGGTCGGACAAAAGTGGAGCCCGGAGCGGAAATCATTGTTCCGCAAAAGGGTGAACGGAAATCCAACTTAAGCAACATTTTAGGTATTGCCACCACAGCAACCTCTTTGGGTACAATGGCGGCCTCTATTGCTAACATCTTAAAATAATTTACAAGATGAAGACAGATAATCAAAACCCTATCCAGGAAGACAATGAGATTGTCATTGATTGGGGAGCGCTGTTCAAGAAATTACTGAAGCATAAGAAATACATTGCATCAGTAACCATACTTAGCGGAATTCTCGGTTGTGTCGTAGCTTTGACCTCTTCACGCATTTATACGGTTAATGTCACCATGGCACCCGAAGTTGCGGGAAATTCAAAAGCAGGAACCAGTTTGAAAAGCCTTACAAGTCTGTTGGGCGTAGGAAATTTGGCTCTGAACACCAGCAACGATGCGCTTAACATTACTTTGTTTCCGGAAATTTGCAGCAGTACGGCTTTCTTGTCAAAATTGTTCGATGTAAAGGTTACACCTTATACCTCTCCTAAGGATTTGAAGGATGGCGCCAAACCTGCAGAATCTATTCGCCTGTATGATTTCATGCTGGGTAAACATAAACCAAAATCGGCCTTTGCACTTTGGAAAGAAGGATTGTTCAAAAAGGATAAAGAGGAAGAATTGGTGGAGGATACCATCATGACCGGTTCTTATTTTAACAAAGAGCAAACAAGGGTAATAAAGGCTTTGCGGATGTCTATTCAAGCGTCTGTTGACAAGAAGACCGGCGTGACAAATCTGCGTGTGGTGCTGGGTGACCCCAAAGTCGCTCAGGAAATAGCGGATACTGTATGTCAGAGGTTGCAGGATTTTGTTACGGAATACCGAACACAAAAATCAGACCAAGACTATCAATATTACCAGAAACTGGCCAATGAAGCCAAACAGGCTATGGTTGAGGCCCAAGCGAAGTATGCTGCAAGTGTCGATTACGACCGCAGTGTTATCCTGCAGTCTGTGAACAGCGAAAAGCAACGCCTGCAGCAGGAGGCCATGTTGGCGCAGGAAGTCTATGTGCAGATGAAGCAGCAGGAAGAAATGGCAAAGGCGAAGATTCAGCAAGAAAAACCAGTTTTTGCCGTGATTCAGCCAGCAGTGCAGCCTTTGTCTCCGAGCAACAGCCGCAAAAAGGTGGTGCTTGCGTTCACATTTATCGGATTCTGCCTTTCTGCCGGTTGGAAACTGTTCGGGCAGGAGAAATATAAGGAAATAAAGATGTTGATGAAGCAATCTTAATAAAGAAGCAAGTTTTGCTAAGATGAATTGAAAAGTGCGGTGCATTGCATCGCACTTTTCTGTTTTTTCCACCCTCTGGCCTTTGTTGAAAAGATTTTCTAGTTAAATCGCTAACGAGTCTCCTCAAGCCAGCGTTCGGCCAGGACGGGCCATATTTTTCCGGCGCCGTCGCCCTGCATGCCGTAGCCGTGGCCGCCGCGGGGCAGATAGTGCATTTCTATGGGTGCGTCATGTTCCTGCATGGCTTTCAGTATGTTGATGCAGCTGGTGCTGCTGTATTTTTTGTCGTCCTGGGTGCCGAAGACAAAGAGGGGAGGTGTGTGGGGGCTTACGGTCAGTTCCGGACTCAATGTTCTGCCTGGCCCTTCGTCAAGGTAGGCGGGATAGATGAGCAGGGCAAAGTCGGGCCGTGGTGAAAGTGTGTCTGCGGTGTCTGTGGCTGGATAAAGCGTTTCCGTCCAGCGGGTGGCAGCTCCGCAGCAAAGGTGTCCGCCTGCAGAAAAGCCGAGGATGCCTACTTTTTCGGCTCCCATGCTGCGTGCCAGACGGATGGCGCGGAAGATGTCCAGCAACGCGCTTTCCCGCTGGTCGGGAATGCGGTAAGCGAGCACATAGGCAGTATATCCTTGTTTGGCCAGCCACTGGGCAATGTCCACACCCTCGTGTCGGTAGGCGAGCTTCTGATAGGCTCCTCCTGGGCAGACGATGATGGACTGGTGCAGGTCCTTTTCCGCCTTGGGCAGGAACCGCTCCAGCGTGGGGTTGCTGACTTGGATGATGTGCCCGTTTTCCGGATTGATTTCTGCTGGAGACTTGGGTTTGTTACAGCCCGGAACTTTGTGGGGCCAGATTTCGATTGGGGGTGTCTGATATTGTATTTGCATGGCTGTTGGCTATTAAAGGCGCATTTGTGCGTGTTGTTTTGAACGCTTTGCAAAGTTACGACGTTCTGATGAATCATACAAATGGTTGATACCCCAAAAAGCAGACCTTTGCACCGCTTGTAGGCCGATTTTCCGTATTTCCATGCTTCTGATGGGTTGAAAAATGCTAATCGGATACTACATTCTGTGTTTGTAGGCATGAAAAATACGAATGTGGTACTACATCGACTATTTATATTATTGCAATATCGAAATGATTTACTATATTTGCAAGGTATAAGCATGTAAAATGATAATGTAGTAACACATTTGCGCTACGCAACACCGAAAATTATGAGAAAGATTGTAAAGCTGAAGGAACCGTTGCTGGACAGGCTCAATCTGGCCGAATATGCAAATTTGCTTGGACACATCCATGCGCTCACCGTTGAAGAGGGTCCCGAGGCGCTGGGGGTTGAGCTTGAAGCTGTGGAGCTTCTTGCCCGCAGCCTGGAGAAGTTGCTGGATGCTGTGGGGCGCAATCTTGCCGCTCCCGAGACGGATGAGCTGGAGCGGCTCAGGCTGCGGCGCGTGAAGCTGGGCCAGTATATCATCAAGGCTGTGCGCGCCGCGCAGGAGTTCCCGCATGAGGAGATTGCTTGCGCCGGGCGGGCGCTCTATCCCGTGCTGAAACCCTGTGTGGGGTTCTACCGCCTTCCTGCCGTGCAGGTTACTGTTATCATCGAAGCCATACTCCTCGACCTTGGCAAGGAGGAGAACGCCGGCCATGTGAAGACCCTCGGGCTTGACGCTCATGTGGCAGAACTGGCCGATGTGAACGCGCGCTACAGCTCCCTTGTCGCCAGCCGCACCCAGACGCGCGCAGCCGCCGTTCCCGTCACAGTGCGGAAGTTGCGCGACGAGTCGGACGCGCTCTACCGCTACATCACCACCCTGGCCTTCTGCCACAGCGTCTGTCATCCTTCGGAGGCCACCGCCCGCTATATCTGCCGCCTCAACGCCATCATCGACAAGACAAAAACCGCCTACCGCCAACGCAGGGCCAAGAGCAAGCCCCAATAAGGCGAAAGGTTTGCGCACGGGGCCGATTTCGGGAAATAATATTCCAATCCCTTTGTCCAATTGGTAAAATGTTCATACTTTTGTGCTGCTTTTGAGTAAAGATTCAAGGAAAGGGAAACCGAGTGAAGATGAAAGTACTGATTGTAAATACGAGTGCGTCTGGAGGAGGAGCAGCCATTGCGGCATTGCGCCTGATGGATGCTTTGCGTGCCAACGGAATGGATGCCCGTATGCTGGTGCGCGATTGTGCCGTTCCGCACGAGGGCGTGACAGCCTTGCCCCAATCGCCCGCCTTGCGGCTGAAGTTTATTTGGGAGCGATTAGTGATATGGTTGCACAACCGTATGAGCCGACGCATGTTGTGGTATGTGGACATAGCCAATGCCGGTACGGACATCACCCGCCATCCGGCCTTCCTTGAGGCCGATGTCATCCATCTGCATTGGATCAATCAGGGTTTTATTTCTTTGGACCAACTGAACCGTATTCTTCAGAGCGGCAAGCGGATTGTGTGGACGTTGCATGACCAGTGGCCCTATACCGGAATTTGCCACCATAGTGTGGACTGCACCTGTTATCAGCATCATTGCCACGACTGTCCCCAACTTTGCCACCCTTCGGCAAAAGATTTGTCCTACAAAGTCTTTGCCCGCAAACTCAGCATCATGCGACAGGCAAGGATTACCTTTGTGGGCTGTAGCCAGTGGATTGCCGGCTTGGCAGAGAAAAGCGCTCTTACCCAAGGGCATAGGGTAGTCAGTATCCCCAATGCCGTCCCCTCGGTATTCAGTCCGATGGACAAGGCAGAGGCCAGACGATTGCACGGACTGCCCGAGGAAGGGAAGTACATACTTTTCGGCTCGTGCAAGGTGGCCGACCGCCGAAAAGGCGCGGACTATCTGATAGAAGCCTGCAGACGTGCCGAACTCCAGCATGTGAATGTGGTAATTGTGGGCGGGCATGCGGAGTGGATGCGTGACAGCTTTTCCCAACCGGTATATATTATAAATTATGTGCACAGCTCGGAGCGCATGGCGGCCCTGTATGCCGCGGCCGATGTATATGTGACGCCTTCGTTGCAGGAGAATCTGCCTAATACCATAGCTGAGGCCATGAGTGTAGGAACGCCTTGTGTGGGATTCAAGGTAGGAGGAATCCCCGAAATGATTGATCATCTCCAGAACGGCTATGTAGCCCATTACAAGGATGTAGCCGATTTGGCTCGAGGCGTGGCTTGGGTGCTTGACAACGATTTGCGCGATGCCGCACACCAAAAAGCTTCCGTTTCCTACAATCCGGACACCGTGGCCCAACAATATATAAGTTTGTATGAAGAGTAAACCCCTTATAACCATTGCCACTGTTACCTATAACGCAGAGGCAACCTTGGCACGTACGCTAAAAAGCGTAGCGGCCCAGGACTATCCCCGAGTGGAGCATCTCATCGTTGATGGTCGTTCCAAGGACGGAACTTTGTTGTTGGTACAGCGTTATGTGGAGCAGAATACCAATGAGAAAGTTCCCCACAATATCCGTTTGATCTGTGAACATGACAACGGGCTTTATGATGCCATGAACAAGGCCATCCAGTTGGCTACGGGTGACTATATCGTGTTCTTGAATGCGGGCGACAAGCTGAAAACCCCTCAGACCCTCACTCGTTTGGTTGAAAGCATGGAATGGATAAGGGGAGACCGTGCAAACCCTGCCATTGTATATGGCGAGACTGATCTTGTGGATGATGAGGGACGTTTTATCAGACACCGCAGGCTTTCCGCTCCTGAAAAACTTACATGGCGCAGTTTCTTAAGCGGAATGTTGGTGTGCCACCAGTCCTTTTATGTCCGTACAGATTTGGCCCGCACTGAATCGTATAATCTGAAATACCGCTTTTCGGCAGATTATGACTGGTGCATCCGCCTGATGAAAATGGCGGCCAAGCGCAAGCTTCCCATTGTGAATTCCCGTTTGGTGCTTACCGATTATCTGAACGAGGGACTTACGACCAAGAATCATCGTAAATCCCTCGTTGAAAGGTTGCGTCTTATGGCGCATCATTATGGCTGGCCAGCTGCGCTGGCACAGCACTTATGGTTCTTGCTTCGTGCGGTTATAAAACGGTAGCACGCAAAGCAACAGCAGAATCAGCGCCAGGATGCCCAATGCCGCATAGGCGATAGCCTCTGTGGTGCGAATACTCTTGGGGTCGAAGCGGAATACAACGCTATGCTTGCCTGGCTCCAGGCGAATGGCGCGCAAAACGTAGTTCACTCTTCCTATTTCGGTCTCCTTTCCGTCCACAAAACAAGTCCATTCGGGGTAGTATATTTCGCTGAATACGGCGATGCCACCCTTTTCCGAATCCACTTCGTAGGCCAGTTCGTTGGCCGCATATTGTGTCAGCGTAATGTGTCCCTTGCTGCCGGGAACAGCTTTGCCCAGTACGGTTTCAAACTTTTTGTCAGCAACGGCGCTGTGCTTGGTGTCCATTCCGTGCAGAGCCTTTATTTCCGCATCGGCATCGGCCACATATTCGATGTTGTCCACCATCCAGGCATTTCCGTTTGCGCCGGGATTCAGCACGGGCGTCTTCGCGTTGTCCTTTCCGGCAAGAATCATGTACTTCATGTTCAGCATGTTCAGTACGGGGAAGATGGAGTCCGTGCAGATGCTGTCCAGTCTGAAGCCGTTTGTAATGGCCGTCATCTGTGCCTGTCGCATTTCTTTTTGCAGATGTTCCTCAATGAGTTCCTGGTAGCGGCGCAGTTTGGCGGCATGGTATCCGCCGATGCTCTTGTGGTGGTAGGATGTGGTGTTGTCGTTGAAGGTGCTGACGGTCAGGTTAAGTACGCGATGATAGGCATCCTTGTCCTGCAGAATCTGTTCGTCAGCCGGTGACGTTGGGAAATCCTGTGCCTGCGGACGGGGCTGCACAAACATGTTGTCATTGAGGTAACGCTTGTTCACACCCCACATATCGAACAGGCAGAGCACAATCAGACAAGCCACCATGGGTACGGTCTTTATCTTTCCCCAGCGGTAAACCAGCAGCACAAGTGTTCCCGCCGCCACAATGATGAAGCTGCGCATGGCGTCCGACGTGAACATGGCACGGCGCATCTCGCTCATGTTGGAGATGATGCCGCTCATCATTTCCTGTGGGATATAGCCTGCCTCAACGTATTGTTTCATGTAATGCAGGTCCATGGTGGACATGTATTGTCCGAAGAAGGTGTCGGGCATAAGCCAGAAGAGGAAAGCCAATCCGCCGGTCAGCGCAAAGCTGATGGTCAGATAGTGGATGCGGGGCATGCTGCCGTCTTTTCCGCTTAGGCATTCCGGCTCGTCCACCAACTTTTTCAATGCCAGCATGGCCAACAATGGAATGGTAAATTCTGCAATTACCAAAATGGACGCAACCGTTCTGAACTTATCATACATGGGAATGTAATCCAGGAAGAAATCGGTAAAGCCCATAAAGTTCTTTCCCCAGGAAAGCAAAATACTCAATATTGTGGCTGCCAACAGACACCACTTCATGGGACCCTTGACAATGAACAGTCCCAGGAAGAAAAGGGTAAGCACAAAGGCGCCTACATATACAGGACCGCTGGTTCCGGGCTGCTCACCCCAGTATTGTGTGAAGGCCTGGTAGATGGGGGCATACATGCTGTTCGCCTTTTCCATGGCAGTCTTGCTCTGAGACAGGGGCACGCTGGCTCCGCCCTTGGTGTTGGGCACGAGCAGCGTCCAGGTTTCGCCAATGCCGTAGCTCCAGGCCGTGATGTAGCTGCGTTCCAGACCGCTGCTGGTCTGGTCGTTGGGGTCTTTGGTCTTTTGGGTCAGCTCGCTCTTTCCGCGCATGCTTTCCTTGCTGTATTGCCAGGTGTGGTACAGGTTGCTCAGGTTGATGCAGATGCCCAGCAGTCCTCCGATGGCAAAGCAGGCGCTGCCGCGCAACCATTGGCGCAAGGTCTTCTTCCGAATGGTGTCAATGAAGAATGCCAATGCCATGAGTCCCATAACAAAGAGGAAATAGTAGGTCATCTGGACGTGGTTGCTCAGGATTTGCAGAGCGGTGAAGATGCCCGTAAGCGAGATGCCCCACAAGTAACGCCCCTTATAGCAGAGCGCCATACCGGCAATGGTGGGAGGAATGAAACTCAGTGTGAGCAGTTTCCAGATATGTCCGGCGGCGATGATGATGAAATAGTAACTGCTGAAAGCCCAAAGGATTGCGCCCAGCGCTGCCATCCAAACGCGGAAGTCAAACGCACGCAACATAATGTAAAAGCCCAACAGCATCATGAACACATAGGCAGCCACTTCCGGCAGTCCCAGTTGGTAGACGCTTTCGATGTAGCTCAGCGTGCGTGTGCTGGGATACGAGGGGCTCATCTGATAGGTGGGCATTCCGCAGAACAGCGTGTTTGTCCATCGTGTACGCTCGCCGTTATGCTCTTTGCGGTATTGTTCCATTTCCACGTTGGAGCCAATGGCGGCACTGTGGTCATGGCCGGTAAGCACCAGTCCGTCGCGAATGGGCGACAGGAAGTACAGTACGCTGATGGCCACGAAGAACAACACGGCCAGCACATCGGGGATAAGTTTTTTCATTTTCATGTTTTGGTGATGTGGATTGCTAAAACAAAGAAAGCTGCAAACCCGTGATGGGAATGCAGCTTTATTCTCTTCTCAGCGGGTCGAGCGAAGATTACTTGCGCAGGCCCAAAGCCTTGATGATGGCACGGTAGCGGTTGATGTCACGAGCCTTCAAGTAGTTCAGGAGGCTACGGCGCTTACCTACCAGACCAGTCAGAGCGCGCTCTGTGCTGTGGTCCTTGCGGTTCTGCTTCATGTGCTCGGTCAGGTGAGCAATGCGGTAAGTGAACAGTGCAATCTGGCTTTCTGCGCTACCGGTGTCGGCTGCACCCTGTCCATACTGAGTAAAAATCTCTTGCTTTTTAGCTGAATCTAAATACATAATTTGATTTTAAATGAATTAAACTTGTTTGTCCGTGCAGCTTGCCTGAATGTCCTTTTCGGGTACTGCTCCGGAAATGCGGGTGCAAAGTTATAAAAAAAATATGACTATCCGATGAAGGGTTTGTCTTTTTTTTGTCGTTAGAGCATTTTTTTGTAATTTTGCACACAGAAACAGACAGTCTGTTTTACATATATTCATCTATCAAGGCAAAAGTATGCAGAATATCAGAAATGTAGCCATTATAGCCCATGTAGACCATGGAAAGACCACTTTGGTGGACAAGATGCTGCTGGCCGGAAATCTTTTCCGCGAGAATCAGCAGACAGGCGAGTTGATGTTGGACAACAACGAACTGGAACGCGAGCGTGGAATCACCATTCTTTCCAAAAACGTTTCCATCAATTATAAAGACGCGAAGATTAACGTCATTGACACCCCGGGACACAGCGACTTTGGAGGCGAGGTTGAGCGCGTGCTCAATATGGCCGATGGCTGCCTTCTGCTGGTGGATGCCTTCGAAGGCCCCATGCCTCAGACCCGCTTTGTGCTGCAGAAAGCCTTGGAGATGGGGCTGAAGCCCGTGGTGGTGGTCAACAAGGTGGACAAGCCCAACTGCCGCCCCGAAGAGGTCTATGAGATGGTTTTCGACCTGATGTGCGACCTTGACGCCACCGAAGAGCAGTTGGACTTCCCCGTCATCTACGGTTCGGCCAAGAACGGATGGATGAGCGCAGACTGGAACCAGCCCACCGGCGACATCACCTTCCTGCTCGATTCCATCCTGGAGCATATTCCCGCTCCGGAACAGCTGGAAGGAACGCCCCAAATGCTGATCACTTCTTTGGATTACAGCAACTACACCGGCCGTATAGCCGTGGGACGAGTGCATCGGGGTGTCTTGCGCGAGGGCATGAACGTTACCATTATCCATCGTAACGGAAAGGCCGAGAAGACCAAGATAAAGGAACTGCATACTTTCACCGGAATGGGCCGTCAGAAGACCACCGAAGTGTACAGCGGTGACATCTGCGCCATTGTGGGACTGGAGAATTTCGAAATCGGAGACACCATCTGCGATTACGAGAATCCGGAAGCCCTTCCCCCCATCAGCATTGACGAGCCCACCATGAGCATGCTCTTTACCATCAACGACTCTCCTTTCTTTGGCAAGGAAGGCAAGTTCTGTACCAGCCGCCACATCAATGACCGCCTGCAGAAGGAGCTGGAAAAGAACCTTGCGCTCCGGGTAGAGTTTGCTGAAGGGTACACAGACCGCTGGATTGTCAGCGGCCGTGGCGTGCTTCATCTGAGCGTGCTCATCGAGACCATGCGTCGCGAGGGCTACGAGCTGCAGGTGGGCCAGCCGCAGGTGATATACAAGACGATAGATGGCGTGCGCTGCGAGCCCATTGAAGAGATGACCATCAACGTGCCCGAGGAGTTCTCCAGCAAGATGATTGACATGGTAACGCGCCGAAAGGGCGAAATGGTCAGCATGGAAAGCCAGGGCGAGCGTGTGAACATCGAGTTCAACATCCCCAGCCGTGGCATCATCGGTTTGCGCACCAACATGCTTACCGCCTCTCAGGGCGAAGCCATCATTGCCCACCGCTTCAAGGACTATCAGCCTTTCAAGGGCGAGATTTTGCGCCGTACAAACGGTTCCATGATTTCAATGGAGGGCGGAACCGCCTTTGCCTATAGCATCAACAACCTGCAGGACCGTGGCAAGTTCTTCATTGATCCGCAGGAGCAGGTCTATGCCGGACAGGTTGTGGGCGAGCATGTCCACGACAACGATTTGGTGGTGAACGTAACCAAGTCCAAGCAGCTCACCAACATGCGCGCCAGCGGTTCGGACGAGAAGGCACGCATCATCCCCGCCACTGTCTTCAGCCTGGAAGAGGCGCTGGAGTATATCAAGGAGGACGAGTACGTAGAAGTTACGCCCAAGAACATGCGCATGCGCAAGATCATCCTTGACCATCTGGAACGCAAGCGTGCCAACCGTCAGCCCGAAGCATAACGACGGTTATCCCTTAATATCTAAAAATACACACACACAAATGAAGACGATTACAAAGAGACTACTTACCCTTTTGCTGGGAACGGGCATGGCAGGCATAGCCATGCCCCAAGCGTATCAGGACATTTACCCCGACACCTGGGTGGCAACCGATGGAGTGGGGCGAGTGATGCCCACATCAGAGGATGTCCCCCTGAAGACCGACAAGGACCGCACCGTAGGCATCTTCTACGTTACCTGGCACACCCAGAACCTGCACAACGGAAAGGAATACCGTGCCGACGTGAGCCGCGTTTTGGCCCAGGACCCCAACGCCAGCCGCAACGGGGACAGCCCGGCCTGGAGTGGCTCTTCCTACCACTGGGGAGAACCCGAATGGGGATACTTCCTCAGCCAGGACGAATACGTCATCCGCAAGGACATGTCCATGCTCACCGATGCCGGAGTGGACATGATTATCTTTGACGTCACCAATGCCGTGCTCTATTGGGACGAGTGGGCCGTTACCCTGCGCACCATGGCACAGATGAAGAAAGAGGGCAACAAGGTGCCCAAGTTCTGCTTCTGGGCCTTCAACGGCAACGTCATCACGGTGGTGCACCAGCTTTACGACAAATATTACAAGAATCCCCAGTATCAGGACCTTTGGTTCTACTGGGACGGAAAGCCTCTGCTGCTCTATAATGCCACGCCCAGTGTGGACGCCAATGTGGGCGGCGGCGAGAAGAACCTGGCCGATTATTCGGACGAGGTGAAGCAGTTCTTTACCCTGCGCAATATGTGGTGGGGCTATTACGAGTGGGCCGGCAAGCGCTATGTCGGCACCGAAGGCAACTGGTCATTCGGCCTGCAGCTGAACGACAAGAAGGTGGCCGAAATGAAGCCCGAACAACTGGCCGCAACATGGAAAGGCCGACTGGAGCAGATGTCCGTAACACCCGCCCAGCATCCCATTACCAATGTGGGAAAGAGCTGGTCCAGAAACGGCGGAGAACCCGCACTGGACCTCTGCGACATGCCCATCAAGGCCAAGGTCCCCTTCCTGGACAACAAGGAATGCCTGGACCCCGTCCGCTACGGCATCTACTTCCAGGAGCGCTGGGACGAGGCACTGCAGGTCGACCCCGACTTCATCTACCTGAACGACTGGAACGAATGGACTGCCGGAAAGTACAAGAGCGGACTGGACCCCGGCGGCCATGCCCCCGGACCCGAAGGATTCCTGGAGCGCAAGAACCCCTTCTACTTTGTGGACCAGTACAACGCCGAGTACAACCGCACCATTGCTCCCATGAAGGGCGGCTACACCGACAATTACTACATGCAGATGGTGCAGAACATCCGCCGCTACAAGGGCGTACGCCCCATCCCCGAAAACAAGGGAGTGGCCAGCATCGCCATTGACGGAAACATGAACGACTGGCAGCAGCTGCAGGTTGTCTACCGCGACACCAAGGGCGACACCGCCCATCGCGACCATCCCGGCTATGGCGACCTGCACTATACGGACAAGAGCGGCCGCAACGACATTGTGGCAAGCAAGGTGGCCACCGACGGCAAGAATCTCTATTTCTATGCCGAGACCGCAGGCTCTCTCTCTCCCGAGACGGACAACAACTGGATGCTGCTCTTCATTGACGCGGATCAGAGCGTGCAGACCGGTTGGGGAGGCTATGACTACATGGTGGCGCAGCAGATGCTTTGCCGCTATGACAAGGAAATGAACGGATGGGTGGAGGTGGCTCCCGTGCAGATGGCGCGCAACGACAATGCCCTGGAGATGTCTGTTCCCCGCAGCAGCCTGGGCATGAAGGGAAGCAAGATGAGCTTCGACTTCAAGTGGGCGGACAACCCCACCACGCTGGACAACGTAATCTCCCTCTGCACGCACGGAGACACGGCTCCCAACCGCCGCTTCAACTTCCGCTATATTTGGAAAAAGTAAACAACACAAAAAAACGGAACAAAAAAATATGGAACCCAATTTTCCGTCAGATTTCACCTGGCAACATCAGATGCCTGCGCAGTTGCGCTTTTCTGATGTAGATTCTTTCGGCCATGTCAACAATGCGGTCTATTTCTCGTTGTTCGACATGTGCAAGACAAAATACTTCCTGGACGTCATTGGCGATGACGTGTTCAAGCAGATGGGCATCGTGGTGGCCAATGTGAGCGCCAACTTCCTGGCCCCCATTTTTTATCCAGACGAGATTGTTATCCAGACCTCCATCACCCGTCTGGGCAACAAGAGCTTCACCCTTTGCCAGCGCGCCCTGAACATCCGCACCCAATCCATCAAGTGCGAGTGCAAGACCATCATGGTGGCTTTCGACTACCAGAAGAACGAGTCCATCCGCATGCCGCAGTCTATCCGCGAGAAGATTGCCGCCTTCGAGAAGAACCCGGCCCTGCTGGAAGGATGATTCTCTCTCACAGGAAAGAAAAAGACACAATAGACACAAAACGCTGTCCGCAGCGACCCTTTCGGTGGGTTGCTGCGGATTGTTTTTCCCGGGCATTCCCTCTCATCCCCTCAAAGGGCGGTTCGCCAGTTAAGAGTCCTGATTGAAAAGAAGTGTAGCATTTTTGCAATTTTGCATCCGATGATTTATACAGTTGAAAAGGGGCAAGCAAGGGGCGGACCTATTCCTTTTCGTAAACCCGTAAATCGGCAAGGTCTATGGTTTCGTCCTTTATGCCATTGTCGGGACGGTCATTCTTGTCTGCCATCTTTCGGCCGTAGCTTCGGTAGAGGCCGAACTTGTTACGGATGTTTGTTGCCCCGGTACGCCAAAGGTCTATATGCTCAAAACTCTTGTCAACAAGTATTTTATTGTCGCGTATGCGCCTCATCTCTATCCTGAACGTGCCGTCGTGCCTGTAGAGCATTTGCGTGGTAACCTCAATCCACTGGTCTTCGAAATCGCCCAGCGGAAGGTTGTCTATGATTACCCCCTTGCTGCTTTGCCGTGTGTCGCCTGTGTGAATTACCTGAATGCGGCGGTTGTTTCCGTTCCGTTCACAGCGTGTGCTTATCGTAATCAACGGTGCGCCGTTGTTGCCCTCCTGGGCTTTCAGCTGGTGGATGTGGCAGAATTTTGTGCTGGGGCAGAAATGCTTCGGCAGCTTGAACTTCCACCTCAGGACCTGCGTCTCACCGATGTTGCCGTTCAGATGTAGCCATTGCCCGGATGTCTGGCTTTTCATCTCGTTCCGTTGGCGGTCGTCCCGTTTGCCCCGGTCACCGTCAAGATGTTCGCCATTGGCATGAAGTGTGAAACGGAACACATACTGCCCAAGCTCTTTATCAAAGACAACTTCGCAGTGTCTGCCGTCGGGGTGGTCATTGGCCGATATGTTGGGGTGTTCGGTGTAGTTCCACCCCAATACATTCATAAAGGCGTTTATCTCTTTGTGGCCCTTGCCCACCAGTCCGCTGTCTGCCCGCAAAGAGCCTTTCTGCGTGTATGCCTTGAGGTTTTGCCAGTTCGTTTGACACGATGCACAAAGGCAGATTGCCGGCAGAAGGCTTATGATACATGTCTTATTCATACGGTCAAAGTTGTGGCATGGCGCAGTATGCTGTTTCCGGAAACCCGCCCACACCGACTATAAGCGACACCAACTGCATTTATCTCTATTTGTTTACGTTTACAGTTGCAAAAATAACAATTCTTCCGCCATCACGCAACTTTTCCCATGCAATATCTTCAAAAAGGAATGCCTTAACATGTAGGTCTAAAAGAACGGGAGGAAAGACTCTGGTGTCCCTCCTCCCGTCGTCTGTGTCGGGCCGAAACGGTTTTATACTAATTACATCTCTTCTGGTTTTGTCTCAGACCTGGCACATTTTACTATCTTTATGTAGCCTTACATAAATCGCAAACCCGGTATAAAGTTAATGAATATGAGTGTTGTAGTACAGATGAAGGTAACCAGCAGAATCCACATAATGACACGGAAAATTTTGTGTGATAGTTTGTTCTTTGTGGGGGCTGTTTGCGAGTCTATTAATATCTGTTCGCTCAGGTTTGTACCGTTTACCTCAAGTCCCTTCATGCGCAGACGGTCTTCTGGAGTGATTGCCTGCGGCACAAGAATCCACATGACCACATAAATGAAGGGGATGATTCCTTGAGACAAGAAGGCGAGCGCCAGTATGCCTATACGATATGGTAAGGGGTCTTGTCCACCGAAGTAATAAGCCAGTCCGGAACAGACTCCTCCAAGAATCTTGTCTTGCTTGTCACGGTAGAGATGACGTTTTTCTTTTTCCTGGGTTGGAGTGTTGGTTTTGCCTGGCTCCTCTGGCCCGTGACCGTAGTTTGTGTCGTCAATTTCCGAGGGATTGCCAATCTGCTTGATAATGGCCTTGACGGTTTCTATGTCTACGGCCTGTTGGCCGTTCTCTTTTCGTTCCCAAAGCAGTTCTGACACGCGGTTCTTGATGTCTTCGGCTATTTCATCGCCTCCTTCTTGGCGCAAGAAATAGCTTTCCATGCTGTCCAGATAGGATTTCAGAATCTGATACGCGTCTTCATCGATGGCATAAAGCTGTCCGGACAGATTGATGGTGATGTTCTTCTTCATGATTCAATTTTTTCTGAATAAATATATGGCTTGTACAGCTTACGGTTACAAGTGGTGGAAATTGTAAGTGGTTACGCCGAAGCACCAGATACAGAACACAAGAGCCAGAATCCAAATGAGCGTAAGCGTAACCTTTGCGCCAAAGGACATGTTGTTGTCCGGATTCTTTCTGATCAGCCGTATGAATGCGTAGATGGGGATTACGGTGGCCACCAGTCCGAAAATCAGGAATCCCCAAGCGGAAAAGCTGCTTTGTTGCAGCAGCTCTATGAGCCACAGATGTTCTGTGCCCAGGAAGGGCGAGGTGTTGGGGATGTGCTGGTAAGTGTCGATGGTAATGCTTGAACCCAATTGGGAGAATATGGTAGCGGCGACGATTATGCAGAACAGAAACGAACCGGCCACAAGGAGCAGGGGCACCACGATGAGGCCAATCAGAATGATCATGATCACCCAAAGAATGGCACGGATGATTTGGCCGGCCTCGTTGCGCCGGGGCAGTTTCTCCTCGTTGTTGTCCTCAATGATCTGTTCGCTCAGGTTGGTGCTGTTCACCTCCATTCCCTTCATGCGCAGTTTCTCTTCCGGAGTGCGGGCCACGGGAGCCACAATCCAGATGAGCAGATACAGCAGGAGGGTGATGCCCAGCGAGCAAATGGCAAGGGCACACACAACCACTCGCCACAGCAGGGGATCCTGTCCGCCGAAGTATTGTGCCAGTCCGGAGCAGACTCCGCCCAGAATCTTGTCGTTCTCGTCGCGGTAGAAACGGCGGCTCCTGATGTGGCTCTTCACCCGTCCCATGGCCGTCTTGGTGGCCTTTCCGGCCGCGTACGCCCCCTTCTTGAAGGTTTCGCCCAGGGAGTCTTCATTCTCGGCATTGCTGTCGGCATATTCCTGACCGCTTTCCGAGTCGTCAATTTCCGATGGGTTGCCAATCTGCTTGATGATGGCCTTTACGGTGTTCAAGTCTACGGCCTCTGATCCGGCTTCGCGGCGTTCCCAGAGCAGCTCCGCCACTCGGTGTTCAATGTCGTCGGCAATTTCCTCGCCGCCCTCTTGGCGCGAGAAGTAGCTTTTCATGCTCTCCAGATAGCACTCCAGCATTTGGTATGCGTCTTCGTCAATGGCATAAAGCTGCCCGAAGAGGTTGATGGTGATATTCTTCTTCATGTATCTTTAATGAGTTAAATGTTTTCGGGTTGGATGGGTTCTTGTTCGCTCAGCAACTGTACGGTGCGGTTCAGCTCGTTCCAGATGATGTTCAGCTGTGCCAGGGCTTCCTCGCCGTCGGCCGTCAGGGAATAGTACTTGCGCGGTGGGCCTTGCGTGCTTTCCTGCCACTGGTAGTCCAGCAGCCCGTCCTTCTTCAGGCGCGTCAGCAGCGGGTACAGGGTGCCTTCCACCACAATCATGTCCGCCTCGTGAAACTGCCTGATGATTTCGTTGGCATACGCGGGCTTGCGGTGGATGAGCAGCAGGATGCAGTACTCCAGCATGCCCTTCCGCATTTGAGATTTGGTGTTGTCTATGTTCATTTTCGTAACGATTTTGGTGTATCTGCTTGCAAAAGTAGGTAAAAGCATGGTACTGTGCAATACAAAATACTGTGCAAAGGAAAAATTTAACCAAATTTAACACAAAACAGCATTTCTCCGTTAAAAAAACTTATCCTTAAGGGGAAAGATGGGACGAGGTTTTGTCGCTCAGCTCTTTTTTGCTACTTTTGCGGAGAATAAGTACAATAATAGTAGACTTTAGGACATAAGAACGCATTGTTGGTGTTGATTTAGACAAAAGAACAAAAGAACAAAATTTATTAAATTATATTTGATGTAAGATATTGGTAAGATAAAAGAACTGGCAGATTATGGAGTTGGAAAGTTTGATTAAAAAAGTCATTCAGTGTGTATATAATGTACGTTTGCAGTTATCATCTGGATTTCTCGAAACGGTATATCAGAAAGCATTATTGATTGAATTGTCAAAGCAAAACATCCAAGCAGAGGCAGAAGTGCCCGTTGACGTTTATTATGATGATTCTGTAGTAGGAGAATATAGGGCAGATATCGTTGTAGAGAAGAAAATTATTTTAGAAATAAAAGCAATTCAACATTTATTGCCAGTTCATGAGGCTCAATTAGTGAATTATTTAACCGCAACCAAAATAGATTGTGGCTTATTGATTAACTTTGGAGGAGAACGATTGGAAATAAAAAGGAAATATAGAACATATAAGAAAACTTTAGAGAAGTAAAAATATGTATTTTTGTTCTTCTGTCTAAAAAAACATTCAGCGAGAAGAAAACATGTTCTTATGTTCTTCTGTCAAAAAAAACATTCAGCGAGTAAAAATATGTTCTTATGTTCTTCTGTCTAATTAAAAACATACAGCGAGTAGAAAATATGTTCTTATGTTCTTCTGTCTAATTAAAAACATTCAGCGAGAAGAAAACATGTTCTTATGTTCTTCTGTCTAAAAAAACATACAGCGAGAAGAAAACATGTTCTTATGTTCTTCTGTCTAAAAACAAAATGACAGTTCTTCTGTCTAAAAAATAAAATATGTCGGAAATGGAAACACCAATCTTAAACGACCACAATAAGGCGGAATATCCGCCCATGCACACTGCCGAGCACATTCTGAACCAGACGATGGTGAGGATGTTCGGATGCCAGCGTTCAAACAACGCACACATAGAACGCAAGAAGAGTAAGATAAACTATGAGCTGACGGCCCAGCCCACGGCCGAGCAGGTGGAAGAGATTGCACGCCGTGTAAACGAGGTGATAGACGCCCATCTGCCCGTCTCTTACGAATTTGTCTCCCGCAACGAAGTGCCGGCCGAGGTCAGCCTGGAGCGCCTGCCCGATGAGGCTTCCGACACGCTGCGTCTGGTGCGCGTGGGCGATTATGATGTGTGTGCCTGTATCGGCACGCATGTGGAAAACACCTCAGAGATAGGCCGTTTTCACATCAACAGCACCAGTTGGAAGGAAGGCCAGTTCCGCATTGTGTTCAAGTTGGTGTAACTCCGCAATAGCCCTCTGCCATGCTTCCGCTGCTCATTCTTTTCGTAATGAACGACACCATTCCGCAGACTGCCCGCGACACGCTGGCAGCCGATTCCCTGCGCACGGACACGCTCAAGGAAGTGGTTGTGGTGGGCGGCGAACCGCAGGTGTCAAAAGCCATCGGCCGCAGCATAGAGGCGTGGAAGAAGAGCCAGCCCCGCGTAAAGTCGTTTGGCGATGTGCTGGAAAAATGGTCTCCGGGACTGAATGACAAGATCACCCATCCCTTTGCCTTCAAGCTGCGCAAGATGGAGCGCAAGCGCAAGCGTACCAAGAAGATACTGGAACACTATGACCGTGTGAAGACCTTCGACGAACTGTTGCGCGAGTCCATCAGGGAACAGGAGGAAAGAGAACGCAAAAACGGCGAAGCGCCGGCAAGCGGCAAGTAGCCCCCCAGTCATAGTAAAGCCTTTTTTTACAGGACGGAAAAGCCGCAAAAGATGATTTAAATCAAGAAAACGGCCATAAAAACATATTTTGGGTGTAAATAATTTGCACATACCCGCAAAACCCCTACCTTTGCATCGTGTTTTTCATGGTATTAGATTTTAAGGTTAATTGAAAAGATTGGTTGTCGCGATGACAACCTTCTTTTTTTGTATATACCCCTCCTCTTCCTAATAGTTGTAATCAGTCTTTCGTCTGTCTGTCCCCAGTGTCATCCTGAACAGAATCCACATAGAAGTCATCCTGAATTTAGTTCATGATCTGTCCGCGGATAAGAACTAGTAAAGGCTCGCGGTGAGATGCTGAAACAAGTTCAGCATGACATGGCGAACAGAACCCACATAGAAGTCATCCTGAATTTAGTTCAGAATCTGTCCGCGGATAAGAACTAGTAAAGGCTCGCGGTGAGATGCTGAAACGAGTTCAGCATGACATGGCGAACAGAACCCACATAGAAGTCATCCTGAATTTAGTTCAGGATCTGTCCGCGGATAAGAACTAGTGAAGGCTTGCGGTGAGATGCTGAAA
>JAFYQQ010000067.1 GCA_017559845.1 Bacteroidaceae bacterium
AGGTTGCCGATAGGGCGAAAGGGTGTTTAGCTCAGCTGGTTCAGAGCATCTGCCTTACAAGCAGAGGGTCGGCGGTTCGAATCCGTCAACACCCACCGAAAGTTTGAAAATTTGACTTGGACGGCTCCTTAGCTCAACTGAATAGAGCATTTGACTACGGATCAAAAGGTTGCAGGTTTGAATCCTGCAGGAGTCACCTCGCTTGACGTAACGTCAGTGGACCGGGTAGATACCAGAGTGGCCAAATGGGGCAGACTGTAAATCTGCTGGCTTACGCCTTCGGTGGTTCGAATCCATCTCTACCCACATATGATTTCGAAAGAAAATTTGCGGAATTTTCATGCAAGCCGAGCGGAGAAACAAACTTGTTTGATTTATCCCGAGGCGCAGCTGAAAAAACCGGATTTCGGAGAAATGCGGAAAGTTTGTGAAAGCCGAGCGTAGAAGCAGACACTGATTATACCGAGGCGCCTCCAAACGTCCAGCAAATTTTGAAAAAATTTGCGGAAATAGCTCAGTTGGTAGAGCACAACCTTGCCAAGGTTGGGGTCGCGAGTTCGAGTCTCGTTTTCCGCTCAAAGTTCTTTAACATAATGGTGCGTTAGTTCAGTTGGTTAGAATACATGCCTGTCACGCATGGGGTCACGGGTTCGAGTCCCGTACGCACCGCAAAAGAAAAGGATTCCTCTAAAAGGGAATCCTTTTTTCGTATATTGCCAGCGCCCCACTCTCTCTTTTGTTGTTGATACATCACATTCTTTGCAAATGCAAAAATGCAAAAACGCAAAGAAAATCCATATTTATTTGAAACATAATATGTTATCTCATCATCTACTTTGCAAAACCTTTGCATTTTCTTTGCAAAAGGGCGAAAAAAGGCATTTTTGAGGGCTGTTTCCTAACAAGAATATTGCGTATTTTTATGGGCGATGTGTTTATTCTTCAACAATTTTCTTAAATTCTCTCCATCCAGCGGCAGATTTGTATGCATCTGCCGGCCCTTTGGGCACATACAGGGTGGCGGTATTATAAGTGGAAGAACCAAAAGCTGCCCATGCACATGCCTCGGGAGGCGTTGGATTTTTGCTGTACACCGAAGTCAGGCCAGTACAGTCAGAAAAGGCATCTCTACAGATATTTGTTACGTTGCTTGGTATGGTAACAGATGTCAGTCCAACACAATCGCCAAAGGCAACCGCACCAATATATGTCACGCTGTTGGGAATTGACACCGAGGTCAGGCCAGTACATCCATGAAAGGTTTCCGCAAAAATCAGGCTTAAATTGTCAGGGAGGTGCATATCAGGAAGACTGGCACAGCCATAGAAAGCCCCTGATTCAATGTAAGTCACACCACCAGGAATGGTTATCCAGCAAAGGTTGGCACAGCCAGAAAAAGCATATGAACCTATTTTTTTCAGGCCATCGGGGATATCCACTAATGACAATTCAGTACACCCAGAAAATGCATATGACCCAATTTTAGTCACATTGTCAGGAATGTTCACGATGGGCAGATTGACACAGCCAGAAAAGGTACTTGCGTCAATCTCTGTTATCCCATCCGGAAGACTTAAAGAATACAGGCTGACACAATCCTTAAAAGCACCAGTTCCAATAAACATCACACTGTTGGGCAAGAGCATCGAGGTCAGACCGGTACAACCATAAAATGCGTAAGCCCCAATAGACACCACGCTGCCAGGTATGGTTATCGAGGCCAGGCCGGCACAACCCTCAAAAGCATAAGCCCCAATAGACACCACGCTGTTGGGTATGATTATCTTGGCCAGATTGACACATCCAGAAAAAGCCTTACGAGCGATTTCTGTCACACTACTGGGTATAACGGCTAAGACTATCCGCTCACAGCCTTTAAATGCGTCCTGCCCAATTTCTGACACCTTATATCTTTTGCCATTGTATGTAATACTGGACAAAATAATAGCCACTCCGTCAAACCCATACTTGTCATACCCAGATACAACCAGACGGTCTTCTTTTATGGTGTATTTTATATAATCCAGATAGAAGCTGTTTTTATCCAATTTCTCAAATGCACCATCGTTTGAGGCCTTTCCGTTTGCATCTACGACCACGTTCATGTTGTCTACTATTTGTTCGTCCTCGCTGCACGAAGTCAACACTGGCATTATTGCCACCAAAAGCAACAATATCGACAATTTGATTGTTTTCATGTTCTTTTTGTTTTTTTGTTTGTTTATTTTGAAAAGTTTCGCAAATATACGAAAAAACTAGAGAAATCCATTCTCTTTGAATTAAATATTATATATAAAACGTATTTTTGGGCCAGATAAGTTGAAAACCCATTGCAAAAAGGGTGAAACAGACCTGTTTTTGAGGACTTTCTTGTGTTTTCAGACTCCATTTTCCAATTGATTCCCATTGTTGCAAAGGCTCGCGGTGAGATGCTGAAATTTGCGATTGAACGAGAGCTGGGACAAGCTTGCTCGAACTATGCCGAGCGTAAGCAAATTGAACGAAGTTATAAGAGTTGAGCAGGACGAGAAAGATGAGACTCACCCCCGGAATAAAAATGTCAAAATTTGCGAATTCTAAGTTTTTCCTATATCACGTAGTAGGGATTTTTTCCTCACGAGGGCGTACTTTTTCCCTCGCGAGGCAGTGATTTTGGCCACGCCAAACATACCTATAGAATGTATGTTTTGTAAAAATTTTTACACTTTTCGCTCTTGTTTTCTTTGCATTTGGTTTGCCGCAAAACTGAGGGCAAAATGTGGAAAATGCAGACTTGCGAGCCAAAACAAGCGAATTTATGAGTAAAAAGCCGTCAAAACGGGAAAATCCTATTTCCCGATTTTGTGCAGGAAATGGGTGAAAAGATACACGGAAACGGCATTTTGGATGCAGAAACGCGCAAAAAGGACGAAGAAAAGGCGTTTTTGGCGCAAGTTGAAAATTTTCCCTATATCACTTAAATTCAGTGCATTATGCAAAATTACATCCATTTTTGAAGAAAAAAAATTTGCATTCCGTTGCGCTGGCAAACTATTTTGCAAAGCTTTATGTGTCTGATTATCAAATCATCATGATGTAATTTTGCGTTTTTGCGTTTTTGCAAACGCAAATGTATGTATGGGCAACAACCCTATATATATATTATTATATTATTAAATATATTTAATAATTAAATAAGGAGTGGTGTGTGAGGGTTATGTTTTTCAGTTTGCAAAAACGCAAAAACGCAAAACGGGCAGCGATAAACAAAAGCGGTGGAGAAGGGTTAGCTCTCCACCGCCTGTTATTCTTGAATTACCTTTGAGGCTCCAATCAGATGCTCAGCACCGCCAGCACATCTATCAGTTCCTTCTTAACGGGCTTGTCGCTCTTGATGGCATTGGAGAAGGGGACATAGACCACCTCGTCGTTCTTGATGCCCACCATCACATTGCGCTGGCCCTCAATGATGGCCTGCACCGCACCCACACCCAAACGACTGGCCAGAATGCGGTCGCCGGCACTGGGAGAGCCGCCACGCTGCAAGTGTCCCAGGATGGAGACCCTCACATCATATTCGGGGTATTCCTTGCGCATACGCTCGGCATAGTACATGGCACCGCACTTGGGGCTCTCGCTCACCAGCACAATGCTGCTGCTCTTGCTCTTGCGGATGCCGCGGCCAATGAAATGCTCCAGCTGATTGGCTCCAGTGGTGTCCTCGGGGATGATGGCCGCCTCGGCTCCGCTGGCAATGGCGCTGTTCTGTGCAAGGAATCCGGCATCGCGGCCCATCACCTCCACAAAGAAAATGCGCTCGTGGCTGGTGGCCGTGTCGCGAATCTTGTCCACACACTCCATGATGGTATTCAGCGTGGTGTCATAACCGATGGTGCTGTCCGTTCCGTTCAGGTCGTTGTCTATGGTGCCGGGCAGTCCGATGCAGGGGATGTCAAACTCCTGGGCAAAGATGCGTGCGCCGGAAAGCGAGCCGTTTCCGCCAATCACCACCAGTGCGTCTATGCCACGCTTCTGCATGTTGTCAAATGCCTTCTGACGGCCTTCGGGGGTCTGGAACTCCTTGCTGCGGGCCGTCTTCAGGATGGTTCCGCCACGCTGGATGATGTTGCTTACATTCTCGGTGGTAAACTCCTTGATTTCGTCATTGATTAGTCCTTCATAGCCGCGATAGATGGCCATTACACGGAAATCGTTTGCTATGGCTGCGCGGGTTACCGCACGGATGGCCGCATTCATGCCCGGAGCATCGCCTCCGCTGGTCAGTATGCCTATACACTGAATCTTTCTCATAATATGATGTATTTGCTTAGTGTTATTTTTGTCTATTCCATAGGCAAAGGTACAAATTTTCCGCCAACACAAACCACACATCCGTCACTTTTTTCGTCCAGGAGGCGGAAATTAGGGCAGAAAGGGACAACGGGCCCATCAGTCCGCTTTTGGCAGAAAAGACATAACCATACTGAAAATGAATATTTTTCGACAAAAAGCTTTGGTCATTTGAAGAAAAACCACTACCTTTGCGCCGAGTTTTATATCAACATAAAGTCTAACTTTATTTAATTTATTTATTAACAATTAATTATCTGTATGGCAGATTTCAAAAATGTTGCTCCCCTGGAAGACTTCGATTGGGAAGCTTATGCAAGTGGTGACAGCAACACAGGCGCGAGCCGCGAGGCTCAGGAAGAGGCCTATGCCGGCTCTCTGAACAAAGTAAACGACCACGATGTGGTAGACGGAACCGTAATCGCTATCAACAAGCGCGAGGTAGTGGTAAACATCGGCTACAAGAGCGATGGTATCATCCCCACCAGCGAATTCCGTTACAATCCCGAACTGAAGGTAGGTGACTCTGTTGAGGTTTACATCGAAAATCAGGAGGACAAGAAGGGTCAGTTGGTTCTTTCTCACAAGAAGGCTCGTGCAAGCCGTTCTTGGGATCGTGTGAACCAGGCTCTGGAGAATGAAGAAATTATCAAGGGCTTCGTTAAGTGCCGCACCAAGGGTGGTATGATTGTAGATGTATTCGGTATCGAAGCATTCCTCCCCGGCTCTCAGATTGACGTTAAGCCCATCCGTGACTACGATATTTTCGTGGGCAAGACAATGGAGTTCAAGATTGTCAAGATCAATCAGGAATACAAGAACGTTGTTGTCAGCCACAAGGCTCTCATCGAGGCTGAACTGGAACAGCAGAAGAAGGAAATCATCTCTAAGCTAGAGAAGGGTCAGGTTCTCGAAGGAACCGTTAAGAACATCACCTCTTATGGTGTATTCATCGACCTGGGCGGCGTAGACGGTCTGATCCACATCACCGACCTGAGCTGGGGCCGCGTAAGCGATCCCAAGGAAGTTGTGGAACTGGATCAGAAGATCAATGTCGTTATCCTCGACTTCGACAACGAGAAGAAGCGCATCGCTCTGGGCTTGAAGCAGCTCACTCCTCATCCCTGGGATGCTCTGGATGCCAACCTGAAGGTAGGCGACCACGTAACCGGTAAGGTTGTCGTTATGGCAGACTACGGTGCATTCATCGAAATCGCTCCCGGTGTTGAAGGTCTGATCCACGTATCAGAAATGAGCTGGAGCCAGCACCTGCGCAGCGCTCAGGACTTTATGAAGGTGGGCGACGACGTAGAGGCTGTTATCCTGACTCTGGACCGCGAAGAGCGCAAGATGTCTCTGGGTATCAAGCAGCTCAAGGACGATCCCTGGGAAACCATCGAAGAGAAGTATCCCGTTGGCAGCAAGCACGTTGCTAAGGTTCGCAACTTCACCAACTTCGGCGTATTCGTTGAGATTGAAGAAGGCGTTGACGGCCTGATCCACATCAGCGACCTGAGCTGGACCAAGAAGATCAAGCACCCCAGCGAGTTCACTCAGATTGGTGCTCAGATTGACGTAAACGTTCTGGAAATCGACAAGAACAACCGTCGTCTGTCTTTGGGCCACAAGCAGCTGGAAGAGAATCCCTGGGATGTATTCGAAACCATCTTCACTCAGGATTCTGTTCACGAAGGAACCATCACTGAAATGTTGGACAAGGGTGCCGTTATCCAGCTGGAGTACGGTGTAGAAGGCTTTGCCACTCCCAAGCACCTCGTTAAGGAGGATGGAAGCCAGGCTCAGCTGAACGAAAAGCTCGAGTTCAAGGTAATCGAGTTCAACAAGGAAAGCAAGCGCATCATCCTCTCTCACAGCCGCATCTTCGAAGATGTACAGCGCGCTGAGGCTCGCGAGGCCAAGAAGGCCAGCCGCCAGAACGCTCCCAAGCGTCAGAAGGAAGAGGCTCCCGTAATCCAGAACCAGGCTGCAAGCACAACTCTGGGTGACCTGGATGCACTGGCTGCGCTGAAGGCCAAGATGCAGAAGGGCGAATAATAAGCCACAGAAGCCAAAACATAACCAAGAAGCCCGCTCCCAAAAAGCGGGCTTCTCTTTTTACAAACCACAGACACATGGATTTTTTCTCTGTACACATCCTGGGGTGCGGTTCTGCCCGGCCTACCGGCAGACACAAGCCCGCCTGCCAAGTCATAAGCCTGCGCGGCAAACTGTTCATGATAGACTGCGGCGAGGCGGCACAAATGGCCTTCAACCGGCAAGGGCTCAACCTGAGCCGACTGGGGCACATCTTCATCAGCCACAACCACGGCGACCACGTCTTCGGGCTGCCCGGCCTCATCAGCACCATGGCTTTGCTTGGCCGCACCGCCGAGCTCCACATCCATGCGCCCAAAGAGCTTAAGGCATATCTTGACGTAGTGGAACGGCTCTATTGCGAAGGCATCGACTACAAGATCACATTCCATGAGGTGGACACCAAATCGCACCAAATCATCTTTGAGGACAGAAGCATAAAGGTGTGGAGCATTCCCCTGTCACACCGCATCCCAACCTGCGGCTACCTGTTCTGCGAGAACACCGGACTTCCGCACATCAAAAGAGAGATGATTGACGCCTACAACATTCCGGTCAGCCAAATCAACAACATCAAGGCCGGAGCCGGTTGGACAGCGGAAGACGGCCAGGTGCTGACGCACGAAATGCTCACCACGCCCCCCACTCCGCCACGACGCTTTGCCTACTGCTCCGACACCATTTTCCGTCCGGAACTGAGCGAAATGGTCAAGGGTGTGGATTTGCTTTTCCACGAGGCCACTTATCCCGAAAGCCTTCTCTATCGCGCCAAGCAGACGTATCACTCTACCGCCAGAGAAGCGGCAGAAGTGGCAAAGAAAGCCCAGGCGAAGAAATTGTGCATCGGCCACTTCAGCGCGCGCATTTACGACGAGGAATCATTGTTGAAAGAGGCGAAAGAGATATTCCCTAACACCATTATAGCAAACGAAGGGCTAGTGATTGATTTATAAGGAATAAATTCCAACCTTCCATTATCCGTACCGGGCAAATGCCACTTTTTTACCACATTTCCTTGAAATTATTTGGCGGCTATACAAAAAATGTTTATATTTGCGGTAGAATATCGTTGATTTTATGAAGAAAACGCTACTTATACTCCTCTCCGCCGTGCTTTTAGGAGCGCCGGTTTCCGCTTATGCCTTCGCTGGACATGAGGGAATTGAGCAGCCATCTTCCACCATCAGCATAGAAATCAAGAACAAGGAAATACGGGTTTCCGGAGCCAACGGAAAGAAGATTGAAATCTATAACCTTACCGGAGTAAGCATTTCCACCATTCTGATTGAAAGCAACGACGCAACCTTCCCCCTCAATCTGCCCAAAGGCTGTTATATCCTCAAAGTTGGAAAGGTTGTAAGAAAGATTTCCATCTCGTAACCTATCCCTTCCCCACACATTCTCCTATTGTTTGTCCGCAAACAAGGGATTATTGTACCCATACGTCACCATATTATATATAATATACTAAGAAAAAACGAAAACGGATTAAACCTTTTGACCATTACCGAGTCTTAAATACAAATGATCAACGAGCCAGAACTCATAGAGCAGCTAAAAGACCCACGCAAACGCGAGCAGGCATTTACCCGCTTGGTGCGTGAATACCAGGAGCCTATCTACTGGCAAATCAGACGTATGGTAAACAGCCATAACGATGCCGATGACATTCTGCAAAACACATTCCTGAAGGCGTGGACCGCAATAGAGGCATTCAGAGGCGAGTCAAAACTGAGCACCTGGCTCTTCAGGATTGCCACCAACGAGACGCTGAACCATCTGAACAAGGAGAAGAACACGCAATCTATCGATGACGTGAGCAACACCGGAATACAATTGCAAAGCGACTCTTACTTTGACGGCGACGAAACCCAGATTCAGTTCCAGGAAGCGTTAAGCACATTGCCGCCAAAACAACGCGCCGTATTCGACATGAAATATTTCCAAGAAATGAAATACGAGGAGATAAGCCAGATTATGGGTACAAGCATCGGTGCGCTAAAAGCCTCATACCACCACGCAGTGAAAAAAATCACTGAGTATTTTGACAGGTTGCATTAAACCTTTTAATATAAGAAGTATCATATATACAAAAAGAACAGAATATGAGCACATACAACAACAACGAAGAAAAACTGCTGGAGCGCTTTGGAAGAGAAAATCCATTCCGTGTTCCCGAAGGTTATTTCGACACATTCCCCAATAGGGTGATGAGCCAGATAACCAAGAAAAAGAAGCGCCGCGATCCCTGGCGCTGGGCCGTTGCCGCCGTATTTGCCTGTTGTGTAGCCGGTGGAGGACTCGCCTTGTTCAAGAACGAGTTGGGATTATCCTCACAAAGCCAAGCGGTAGCAAGCCTTCCAGCCGAGCATGTGAACGAGTTGCTCGACTGCAACATGGTGAGCAACCTTGATATCGAGAATTATTTGACAGAAGCAGAATAAAAGCGTATGAGAAGAAGTATAATTATAATTGCACTATGCTTGTTTGCTGTCCTGCCAATAATAGCACAGAGGCAGGACAAGCATAAGGGCTTCGACTTCGATGAGTTCCGACAGAAAATGGAACTTTTCATCACAGAAGAAGCCGGATTAACCCCCGAGGATGCCCAGAAATTCTTCCCCATTTTCCGTGAGATGAAGGAAAAGCAGATGAAACTTGGGCATAAGATTAAAAAGTTGAAAAAAGATCCTCTCGATGATGACTACGACGATGATTACAATGATGATGATAAAGACGAGGACGAATGGGCAGAAGCTGTAATCGAGATTGAAGAACTCAAGGTAAAGCAAGCCCAAATCGGCGAAACATACATAAAACGTCTCTGCAAGACTATATCAGGTGAAAAAGTATTCAAGGCACTGAAAGCCGAAGACACTTTTCACAGACAGATATTAAAGAACTTCCCTAGGGAAGGCCGGAAACAACTACCGGCGATAAGGTAAAACAACAATAAAGCCTTATCCAAGTTTCTAAAGGTGTGTTGAGGGTGTGCCCGTTGGCACACCCTCACTTTTTGTATCCTATCCTAATTTTTCCTTTGCTTCCTGCCAAAGCAGGTCCATTTCCGCCAATGTCATATCGGCCAGTTGCCGGCCTTGCTTTAGCGTCTGCTCCTCCACATAATTGAAACGGCGGATAAACTTCTGGTTGGTATATTCCAGAGCGTTTTCCGGATTGAGATGATAGAGACGGCCTGCGTTAATCAGACTGAAAAGGAAATCGCCGAACTCTGCCGTGCTCTTTTCTTCATCGCCGCGATTAAGTTCTACTTCCAGTTCAGCCAGTTCTTCGCGAACCTTTTCCCACACATCCTCCTTCTTATCCCAGTCAAATCCCACGTTTCTGGCCTTGTCCTGGACACGATACGCCTTGATCAGAGCGGGCAAGGCATCGGGCACTCCGGACAGCACGGTCTTGTTTCCGCCCTTCTCCTTGAGTTTTATCTGCTCCCAAGTCTTCACCACGTCACCGGCATTGTTCGCCACTGCATCGCCATAGACATGGGGATGGCGGAAAATCAGTTTGTCACAAAGACGGTTGCAGACATCAGCAATGTCGAACTGTTCCTTCTCGCTGCCAATCTTGGCATAAAAACAGATATGGAGCAACACATCGCCAAGTTCCTTGCAAATTTCATTGGCATCGTCCTTGACCAATGCGTCACAAAGCTCATAAGTCTCCTCTATCGTATTGGGACGCAGGCTTTCGTTGGTCTGTTTGTGGTCCCAAGGACATTTCTCCCTCAACTCGTCCAACACATCGAGCAAACGCCCGAAGGCCTGCATTTTCTCTTCTCTTGTATGCATAATTCACTTTTTCTTGATAAATATGCCGTTCAGTATCCGTCCCGAACGGATGCCCAGTCTGCGGGCGCTGAAAAATTCATCCTGCTGATGATAAGTGCAGATACCGGCCATGGTGATATTCCCCACTCCTGCACGGCGAAGCAGCCACTCATTTGCCTTCCACAAATCGATATGCCACTTGGCCTTTCGGATGGCCGTCTGCGCCATAGGAAATCCCGCATCGGCAAAAGCCTGATACACTTCATCCCCCACCTCAAACGCATCCACTCCGATTCCCGGTCCGATGACCGCTTGCAAGTCGGACGGCCTCGTGGCGCAACATTCCTGCATGAAGGAAACGGTATGCCCCACTATGTCTGCCACCGTTCCTCGCCAACCGGCATGAATGGCGGCCACGGCTCCATGCACAGCATCGTACAACAACACGGGAATGCAATCGGCCGTACTCACACAAACGCACAAACCTGGCGTCTGTGTCACCACAGCATCCACTCCTTCCGGTGCACAAGGTCCTTGCACAAAAGCGATTTCCGTACCATGAACCTGATGTGGAATGACCAGAGATGAGACATCCAATCCCAACTCGGCAGCCAGCCTTTTGCGGTTTTCCTCCACATCCGACGGATTATCACCGCAATAGGGATTTGCGTTGAAAGTGGCATAAGCCCCTTGGCTTACACCACCTTCACGCCGTGTACTGAATGCCACCACTTCGGGTGACAAAGGATAAAAAAGATGAGCCATATAAAGGATGGTATAATGTACGACAATCCCTACTGCCAAAGACCATTATTCGCCGTCTTCGTATTCGAAATCATCCAGTTCTTCGATATCCTCAATATCCTCTATTTCTTCCTCATCAATGAATTCGATTTCTTCGTCCTCGCCCATGTCAACCAGTTCCTGTTGAAGTTTGGACAAGTCCTTGTTCCTGTGCACAATGGTCTCCTGTTGTGTAATGGCCTGCAGTTTGTTGCTCTCGCTGTTGAGCGCTTTCCAAAGGATGTCCTTCAGTTCAGTAAGCCCTCTTTGCGCCACGGCGCTGATGAAGATTACCGGTAAATCATCCGGCAAATCCTCGCTGAGCATCTGTTGCAGCTCGTCATCAAGCAGGTCGTTCTTTGTCACGGCCAGCACGCGCTGCTTTTCCAGAAGTTCCGGATTGAACTTACCCACTTCGTTGAGTAGGATTTCATATTCCTTGCGGATGTCGTCCGTATCGCCCGGCACCATGAACAGGAGCAGGCTGTTACGTTCGATATGACGCAGGAAACGAAGTCCCAAGCCACGTCCCTCTGCCGCTCCCTCAATGATTCCGGGAATATCGGCCATTACGAATGACTGGCCGTTGCGGTAGGACACAATACCCAGGCTGGGCTCCATTGTGGTGAAAGGATATCCGGCAATCTTGGGACGGGCACTGCTGAGTGCGCTCAGCAATGTGCTCTTTCCGGCATTGGGGAAACCCACAAGACCCACATCGGCCAACAGTTTGAGTTCCATGATGACGGTAAGTTCGCGCATCGGTTCGCCTGGTTGGGCATAGCGCGGAGCCTGATTGGTGGCGGTGCGGAAGTTCCAGTTTCCCAATCCTCCTCGGCCACCCTTCAACAACATCACCAGCTGGCCGTCCTCAGAAACGTCGCAAAGATATTCGCCCGTCTCCGCATTGTAGACCACCGTTCCGCAAGGCACGTCAATGTAGCGGTCCTCGCCATCAGCGCCCGTGCTTCTGCTCTTGCCGCCGTTTCCGCCATGGCCGGCAAAGACATGCCGTTCATAACGAAGATGGAGCAAGGTCCAGTAGTTGTGGTTTCCGCGCAGATAGACATGGCCACCGCGTCCGCCGTCTCCGCCGTCGGGACCGCCATGAGGCATGTATTTGGCACGATGCATATGCGCGCTTCCTCTACCGCCCTTTCCAGAGCGGCAGCATATCTTCACATAGTCTACAAAATTCGATTCAGCCATTCAACGGTTTGCTTAGTTGTTTTCGTCAATAACCTTATAGATTGCTTCAAGCATGGCTTCCTTGCTGGGATTTTCCGCCCACAGGAATGTGTTGCGCATGCCTTCCTTCTCGAACCACTCGGACAAGGGAGCAGTCTGGCTGTGATATACGGCAAAACGCTTCTTGATGGTCTCTTCGTTGTCATCTGCGCGACCCTGCTCAATGGCACGGTTCAGCAGGCGGGCCATCAGTACGTCTTCTTCCACAATCAGTTCCACCATGATACCCATGTCATGTCCACGCTCGGCCAACATCTTCTTCAAGGCCTCAGCCTGGGCGATGGTACGGGGGAAACCGTCAAAAATCACGCCCTTTCCAGCAGGCTGCTCGTCGTACACCTTTGCCAGAATGTCAATCATCAGCTCATCGGGAATGAGCTGGCCCTGGCTGATGTAGCCCTGTGCCACCTTACCCAGTTCGGTCTCGTTCTTTATCTCGGCACGGAGCACGTCGCCGGTGCTGATGTGTCCCATTCCGTACTTCTCTACAATCATGTCACTATAGGTGCCCTTTCCTGATCCGGGCGCACCAAAAATGATAATGTTCTTCATTTCTCCAAATTTGTTTTATTCTTGTTTAAAATTTATTCCAGAAAATGTCCGATACCCCATATATGAATGGTCTGCATCATTGTTTCATAAAAAACGCCACAAAGTTAACAAAAAAACTCCACAAACTCAGCCCCTTCGCGAAAAACTTTTGCTACTACACTACTCACATTCAACGAAAAACCTTATCTTTGCAACATGAAAGCGACAAAATGGCAAGAAATGGAACTGGCCATGATGGTTGGGATGTATCGGGAAAGGTCTCCCGAAGCCCACAAAGGCAACATGGGCCATGCCTTGCTCGTTGCCGGACAGACGGGCATAGCCGGCTGTGCGCTCCTGGCCGCCGAGAGCTGTATGCGGAGCGGCGTTGGAAAACTCACCGTCTTCACGCCAGAGGAAAACCGGCTCATCCTGCAGTTGGGCCTCCCCGAAGCCATCGTGGACACCCGGTTTGCCACACCAACGGACAGTTTTCAGGCCATAGGCGCAGGACCGGGCATGGGCACAGACCACACAGCCATGGAGCGCCTGCAAGACCTTCTGCAAACCCACCGGCCGATGGTGCTGGATGCCGATGCGCTGAGCCTCATCGCCAAAGTAGGATTTTTTACGGCGTCGGGACATATTTTCACGCCCCACGCGAGGGAAATGGAAAGGCTGGCCTGCGGAATGAAATTGGAAGGCAGCTCGCTGACTGAAAAAGCCGTGCATCTGGCCACCTCCTTCCGCTCGCATGTCATACTGAAAGGCCACCCCTCTCTAGTGTGTTGTCCCGATGGCACAATATATAGCTGTCCAAGGGGTAATGCCGGAATGGCCACCGCCGGAAGCGGAGATGTACTGACGGGCATACTTACCGGGTTGTGGGCACAAGGCTACACCGCCCATGAGACCGCGCTTTTGGGCACCTGGCTTCACGCCACCGCCGGAGACTTTGCCGCACAGCATCTGGGACAGGAGTCCATGCTGGCAAGCGATATCACCCGCCATCTGTCTATGGCATTTGCCGAAATTAGGAGACTGAAACAAAATACTGAATAACAAGCATATCAAGCAATGAAAAAGACAATTACAACGCTGATGGCAGCCTTGTGCATGCAGACCGTGGGCGCACAGACCCAGGTCGCTCCATTCGTACCGGGCAGCACATTGGAAGGGGTCTGCTATTATCTGCCCCAAACCGCACTACGCATAACCGTAACAACCGAACGCACAATAACAAAGCCCGGTGAATTCAACAAGTATGCCGGACGCTACCTCAGAAGGCAGGATGTGCCCGAGAAGGAAAGCGTAACATGGACCATCAAGGACATTAAGATGGAACCCTACGGAGTGCCCGACAAGAACAAGGCTTACAGCATCGCTGTCAAGAGCAAGACCGTAGCGCCGTTGGTTGGGCTGAGCAGCGACGGCATCTTGCTGAGCATCAACACCGAAGCGCAGGAAACCACATTGCCCGAACCTCCAAAAGGCATTCCAGCCAAACCTCTGCCCAACCCCAGAGACTATATGACACAGGAAATCCTATCGGCAGGAAGCGTGGCCAAGCAGGCCGAATTGTGCGCACAGGAAATTTATGACATCCGCGAAAGTCGCAATGCCCTCACCCGAGGCGAGGCCGACAACACACCCAAAGACGGTGCGCAATTGAAACTGATGCTGGACCAGCTGGACCAGCAGGCAGCCATTCTGGAATCTCTCTTCTGCGGCACCACACAGACCAGCACAGAGATTTTCACCCTGAACTATACACCCAGCAAGCTCTCCGACCGCGATTTGCTTTTCCGCTTTTCTAAAAAACTGGGGGCGGTTGCCGCAGACAACTTGGCCGGAGAACCGGTATACATCAGCCTGAGGAGCATGGAGACCATCCCCGAACCAGTAGCTAACCCGGAAGTGGACAAAAAGAAGGCCAAGTTGCAACAGGGCGTATATTACAACGTTCCGCTCCGTGTAGAGACCAAAATCTTCACCGCAGAAAAGGAATGGGCCAAGCTGGAGACTCCCATGGGACAGTTCGGCACCGTGGAAATCCTGAGCAACACCCTTTTCGACAAGAAGAGCACCATCCAGGTTACCTTCTTCCAGAACACGGGCGGAACAAAGGATGTAATGCAATAATATAGCATATTTTACACTTTATTAAACACATACAGTTATGAAGAAAAACATTGCCATTGCACTGACATTGTTGAGTGCGGTTTGTGCCCAGGCACAAGAGAAAAAGTACCCCGAACCCGAAGGTATGCGCCCCGGAATGACCGAATTCTGGACACCCCAGCGCAAGGTTGTCACCCCCGGCGACATCAAGACCAACTCCGCTCCCAGCGATGCTATCGTACTCTTTGACGGAAAGAATCTCGATGCCTGGCACAACGGAAACGGAGGCCCCGCAGAATGGATTGTAAAGAACGGCGTGGTAACCGTAGACAAGACCAAGGGCGACATCGTAACCCGCAAGAACTTCGGCAGTTTCCAGCTCCACTTGGAATGGTGCGTTCCCGCCGACATCAATGGCGAAGGACAGGGCCGCGGCAACAGCGGTGTGTTCCTGCAGGACAAGTACGAGGTGCAGATTCTGGACTGCTACAAGAACGAGACCTACATCAACGGAATGACCGGAAGTATCTACAAGCAGACACCTCCCCAGGTAAATGCCATGCGCAAGCCCGGAGAATGGAACGTATATGACATCATCTACACCGCTCCCGTATTCAAGGAAGACGGCACTTATCTCTATCGTCCCCGCGTAACCGTAATCCACAATGGCGTTGTATTGCAGAACAATACCGAGATTCTGGGTACTACCGAATACATTGGTGTTCCCCGTACAGTTCCTCACGGAGATGGCCCCATCCGCCTGCAGATGCACGGCGACCCCAGCAAGGGTATCAGCTTCCGCAACATCTGGATCCGCGAAATGAAATAAGTAAAATATGGAGTACGTTCTTTCTGTCATTGACAGCATACAGAATTTTCTTTGGACGTACGTTGTAATCACACTCCTCGTAGGCAGTGCCGTGTATTTCACCTGGTGCCTGCGAGGGGTGCAGTTTTTACAACTGCGCGAGCTTATACGCCTGCTCTTTTCTTCCAACAACTTGGAAAAGAATGCCCAAAGCAACGGCAAGCGCCACATCAACTCTTTCCAGGCCTTTGCCGTCAGTCTGAGCAGCCGCGTAGGCACAGGCAACCTTGCCGGTGTGGCAAGTGCCATTGCCATTGGCGGCCCCGGTGCGGTTTTCTGGATGTGGGTTATGGCACTGCTTGGCGCCAGCACAGCATTTATGGAATCCACCCTGGCACAGCTTTACAAGCGAAAGGGAGAAGACGCCTTTTACGGTGGTCCGGCCTATTATATGCAGTACGGACTTCACCGCAGATGGATGGGTGTCCTCTTTGCCGTGTTCATCACCTTTGGTTTCGGCATCGCCAACCAGATTGTGCAGAGCAACACGCTTTGCGACGCCCTGGGTACGGCATGGGGATTCAGCCCGGCTTATATCGCCATGATTCTCACCGTCATGACCCTCTTCATCATCTTTGGCGGCATCCAGCGCATTTCCCGCTTCTCTGCCATTGTAGTGCCCATCATGGCGGTTGGCTATCTCATCCTCACCCTTGTCATATTGGCACTTAACATCCAGCACGTTCCGGCCATGCTGAAGCTCATTGTCAACAGCGCGTTCGGCATTGAGCAGGCCACTGGCGGACTGGTCGGCATGGCCATTCTGCAAGGTGTAAAACGCGGACTCTTCAGCAACGAGGCCGGAGAAGGCTCTGCCCCCAATGCCGCTGCCACAGCAAGCATCTCTCACCCCGTAAAGCAGGGCATGTTACAGGCACTGGGCGTATTCACAGACACCTTGCTGATTTGTACCTGCACCGCCTTTGTCATCATACTCAGCGGTCTTTATGCCAACGGCGAAGACGGTATCATTCTGACCGGAAGCGCACTGGAACATTTCATGGGACGCAGCGGACGTTGGTTCCTCTCTGCCGCCATCTTCCTGTTTGCCTACAGCACCATCATTGCCAACTATTTCTATGGCGAGACCAACATCCGCTTCATCAGCAAGAACAGCAAGGCCATCTTCGTCTTCCGCCTCTTCACCGGCGTCACCGTCCTGCTGGGCGGATACATGACGTTGCAGGAAGCCTTCTGCATTGTAGACCTTGCCATGGCATTCATGGTCATCACCAACATGGTGGCAGTGCTCTTGCTCAGCAAGAAGGGTTTCTCCCTGTACAGGAATTATATGCAGCAGCGCAAGGAAGGCAAGGATCCGCAGTTCCACCGCAACATGATGCCGGAGATAGAACAGGACATACAGTGTTGGGATTAATCTTCTTCCCACAACTTCCTAAAATTGCCCTTGATTGTCATAGACAGTCAGGGGCTTGTTTTATACCTCAAAGACTGAGCCATTCATCGTTTTCTTGTGATTATCCCATATAATAATAAAATATATAGGGATGTTCTATATATTATGTCGCGTTGTTTTTCGTTCTTCTTTTGTGTGCGCTTTTGTAAGTTGAAGAAGGAACATAGTGGGCTATGTGACTGATAAGACTTGACAAAATGGCACCAAAAGGGACGAAAAACGGCCGAAACAGAGGACACCAGAATAGGTGAAAACTTAAAATCAGAATTTATAGAACATCCCTATACACATTTTGCTTGCCGATAGGATTTTTTGTCGTAACTTTGTGCCCAAATTTAAAGAATAAATCAAAAATAAGAAACCAAGATGGAATTAGCAAGTAAATACAGCCCTTCCGAAGTGGAGGGTAAATGGTATCAATATTGGCTGGACAACAAACTGTTCAGCAGCAAACCCGACGGACGCGAGCCCTATACAATTGTCATTCCGCCGCCAAACGTAACCGGTGTGCTGCACATGGGACACATGCTCAACAACACCATCCAGGATATTCTGGTGCGCAAGGCGCGCCTTGACGGCAAGAACGCCTGTTGGGTTCCCGGTACAGACCACGCCTCAATTGCAACCGAAGCCAAGGTTGTGAACCGCCTGGCAGAACAGGGTATCAAGAAACTCGACCTCACCCGCGAGGAGTTCCTCAAGCACGCTTGGGACTGGACCAACGAACACGGAGGCATCATCCTTAAGCAGCTCCGTCGCCTGGGTGCTTCCTGCGATTGGGAACGCACCAGTTTCACCATGGACGAGGTACGCAGCGAAAGTGTGCTGAAGGTATTCTGTGACCTGTATGAGAAGGGACTCATCTACCGCGGCCTGCGCATGGTAAACTGGGACCCCAAGGCACAGACAGCCTTGTCTAACATTGAAGTTATCTATCGCGAAGAGCAGAGCCACCTTTACAACCTGCGTTACTATGTGGCAGACGCTGACGTGAATCCCGTCGTTCCCACCGGATGCGAGGGAGAAGTACTGCATCAGGACGAAGAGGGACGCTACTATGCTGTTGTGGCCACCACCTGTCCCGAGACCATCATGGGCGACACCGCCATGTGCATCAACCCCAAGGACCCCAAGAACCAGTGGCTGAAGGGTCACAAGGTTATTGTTCCGCTGGTGAACCGCATCATTCCCGTAATAGAAGACCGCTATGTGGACATCGAGTTCGGAACCGGCTGTCTGAAAGTTACTCCCGCACACGATGTCAATGACTATAACCTGGGCAAGACCCATAACCTGGAAACCATCGACATCTTCAACCCCGACGGCACATTGTCTCAGGCTGCCGGACTCTATGTTGGCCAGGACCGCATGGAAGTGCGCAAGCAGATTGCCAAAGACCTGCAGGCTGCCGGCCTGATGGAGAAGGTGGAGAACTACACCAACAAGGTGGGCTATTCAGAACGCAACCCCGACACAGCCGTAGAGCCTCGTCTCTGCATGCAGTGGTATCTCTCCATGCAGCATTTTGCCGACATTGCACTTCCTCCCGTACTGGATGGCAAAATCAAGTTCCACCCCCAGAAGTATGTGACCACCTACCGCAACTGGTTGGAGAACATCGATGACTGGTGCATCAGCCGACAACTGTGGTGGGGACACCGCATTCCTGCCTACTATCTGCCCACCGCAGAAGGACAGGAAGAGCAGTTCGTTGTGGCCATGAACCGCGAGGAAGCCTTGCAGAAGGCACAGCAGATCAGCGGTTTTGAGCACATCACTGCCGAAGACCTCCGTCACGACGAAGATGCCCTGGACACCTGGTTCAGCTCATGGTTGTGGCCCGTAAGCCTGTTCAACGGTATCCTGAACCCCGGAAACGAAGAAATCAAGTATTATTACCCCACTGCCGACCTCGTAACCGGACCGGACATCATCTTCTTCTGGGTGGCCCGTATGATTATGGCTGGCGAGGAATACCTCAACGACGTTCCCTTCCGCAACGTATATTTTACCGGTATCGTACGCGACAACCAGGGCCGCAAGATGTCCAAGCAATTGGGCAACAGCCCCGATCCCATCGGACTGATTGAGAAATACGGAGCCGACGGTGTGCGTATGGGTATGCTGTTGGCAGCTCCCGCCGGAAACGACATTCTGTTCGACGAAAGCCTTTGCGGACAGGGTGCAGCCTTCTGTAACAAGATCTGGAATGCCTTCCGTCTGGTGAAGGGATGGGAAATCTCGGACGAGATTGCGCAGCCCGAACACAGCGCCAAGGCCATTGAATGGATGCAGGCACAGCTCCGCACCTATGTGGCAGAAATCAACGACCTCTACAGCAAGTACCGCCTTAACGAGGCTTTGATGGCCATGTTCAAACTCTTCACCGATGAGTTCTCCGGTTGGTATCTCGAGATGATCAAGCCTGCCTACCAGGCTCCCATCGACCGCAAGACACTGGAGGCTACGATGGAAATCTTCGAACAGCTGATGAAGGTTATCCACCCCTTCATGCCCTTCATCACCGAAGAGCTTTACCAGCACATCGCAGAACGTGCCGTAGGAGAAAGCATCATGGTAAGCACACTCACTTTGGATGCCCCGTCAGCCACCGATGCCGCGCTTATCGCACAGCTTGACGAGATCAAGCAGATCATTTCCGGCATTCGTGCCGTTCGCCAGAGCAAGAACATTGCCCAGCGCGAACCGCTGACACTCGAAGTCGTTTCTGCCGAAGGAGAAAAGCGCGTCATCCGTTGCTCTGCCATGAGCGCCATCGTAAACAAAATGGCCATTCTGGACGAAATCCGTTACGTCACACAGAAGAGCGAGGGCACACAATCCTTCCTCATTGGCACAGACGAATATGCCGTTCCCTTGGGCAACCTTATCGACTCTGAAGCAGAAATAGCAAAAGCAGAAGCTGAAATCAAACGTCTGCAAGGATTCATGACCGGCATCCAGAAGAAACTCTCCAATGAACGTTTCGTTGCCAATGCGCCCGCAGCTGTCGTAGAACTGGAGCGCAAGAAACTCGCCGATGCCGAAAGCAAGATCTCGGCACTGCAGGAAACCATCAAGAGTTTGAGTTGATTTACTTTAATAATAAATATAGAAAGGCGTGACCGAATGGAGCACGCCTTTTGCTTTTTATTTACATATTATTTTGCCTATTCAAAATTAGTCATTAATTTTGCAACCATAAACCAAAGGAATAAAGTCATGACAGCAATTGAAATGAATGCAGAAATCCTTCGCAACATGAGTATCATTGCCGAAGATGAACACCTATTGAAACGTGCAGCAAAGTATCTGCGTAAACTCGTTGCAGAAAGGGAAGACCCCACCCTCTTTACCAAAGAGGAATTTTTTGCTCGTATTGACAAAGCAAAAGAAGGACCTTCATACGAACTAAAAGAAGGGGAAAGTATCACAGATCTAATTGAACGCATTGGATAATGGCATACAAGATCATATACATGAAGCAAGCCGTTGAAGATGCCAAAAAATTGAAAAACGAAGAACCAAAAGCTTTTCAGAAACTCTTGAAGTTGGAAACGGAGTTGAAGGAACATCCACGCACCGGTACGGGAAAGCCCGAACAACTTTCAGGGAACCGTACCGGACAATGGAGCCGTCGCATCAGTAAAAAGCACCGGTTGGTTTACGAAATTCGCGATATGGAGGTTGTCGTCCTCGTCCTAACCGCTTATGGCCACTACAACGACAAATAACACTGCCCCTCTTCAAAATTGCTGTGCACAATGCCACACACTCAAGACAAACCACGCCAACAAAAGCGCACACACAAGCACACTGATACCACACATCATTATCAAGGCTGCAAATGAAACCTGCGCATGGAGCAGATGAAGCGCCTGACATGCATTAACCTTTTCACCCAAAATACGGCTCATCCAAACGGACAGCGCCACCACCAGACGGCTTTCCAAAACATAATCACTGATGTTGCGATTTGTTCTTGATACTACTGCTTCACTTTTCATTTTCTTATCTTTTTAATGGTTTTACAATGCAAAATTACCCCTCTGCTGCACCAAAATGCGTGCACCTGAAAGAATTTTCAGAAAAAATTACGGTTCTCGGAGCAAAAAAGGTGAATTTCTGCGTTTTGAACTGAACCATAACGCATTAAACAGAAAACCTCGGAAATAGTAACAATGGCAATTTAGCAAAGAAACGCAAGGTAATGAAATAGAACGGTTGCCAATTCATTACCCGATAATGCAGTAAAGTTTTTCTTTGTGTCGTCACGTTTCATCGTTCTGCGTTAGTTTGCATATCAATGTATAACTCGCTGATAACTAATTTTGTAACAAAAAAAAGATTAGATTATGCGAAGTACATTTAAGGTACTGTTCTATGCGAAC
>JAFYQQ010000068.1 GCA_017559845.1 Bacteroidaceae bacterium
GTTTTTACTCACGCAAATCTCAATTCCCATAGCAGTAGTACTGCGTTGCCCGTTTAAGATATCTTCTACAGCCGTTGCAGTATATCTGCATCGGCCCATGCAGTATATCTGCCCTGAAAAGCCAATGCGGTGGCCCGATAAAGTCACCGCATTGCATTCGCTCACGCACCGCATTGTCTTTGCCAACGCACCGCATTGCGTTTTTTCGTTCACCGCTCACTGCTCATTGCTCATTGCTCATCGCTCACAACTCATTACTCAGCTCCCCACAACAAAGTACCATCCGCCGCCTGTCCTGCGTCATCCACGCTGATTTGTGTCGTGCGCGCGTTATTATATAAGGTAATGGTGGCTTTGCCGTCCATGTCCAGCATCAGGTTGGGATTCCAGTATAGCGTGCGGCGGTAGTCTTTGATGCTGTCGGGCGGTGTCTGCTTGCTGTAGTCGGGACTATAAAAATCCTTACACACATTATAACCCTTCATTTGAAAATAGCGGTCTCTGTATGCAGTGCGTTTCTGTCCATCGGAAACGGGCTGCATGTTGAGGATTACCTTTCTTTGTTCTGTAACTTTACCATATTCTTTTCCTTTCATTCGTGGACTGTAATCTGTATAAATAGAAATCTTATCCAGATATTCCAAATGGTTGTATTTGAATTGTTCTTTTGGAGGTATATTCTCTGAAATATTTCGACCATCCCACCTTCTTTCCAGAATGTAGGAATGTGTCAATCCCATGTCTTGTAGTAAGAGACGGGCGACATTAATGGAGTATGTAAGTGAACCGGCATACCAAGAAGAGCTAAGTCCTGCGTCTACGGTTTGGTTAAAGGCAGTGTAGGCATCCATAACAATTGCCGGTTTCGTGTCAAGCACTATATCTTCATTATTGTTCTTTTCGTTTTTCCGAGAATTGGAGGCCTGTATTTCAATGTTTGTACTATCTGGTAGGTTGCACTGATAATATTCATAGGACCTGACAAATCTAGGGTAAAAAGACTTTATCCGTATGTTGTAATTGGGATATTTATCCGGATTCTGTACTATCCAGTCCGTATAGTCACTTCCTTGCCTTGTTTTGGCTGCCGAAAGATACAAATGATATTTTCCTGGTGTCTGGGGAAGTGAAAACGTAAACTTCTTGTCAGTAAGGATATTTCCGACAAATCCCTTTTCTCCTGGTTTGACGGCTTCCACATGAACCAGTATACTGTCATTTAGTTTGCTTATCCATTGGTTTTGCATCAGGTTTGCCTTATTCGACGTAAATATTTTGTATATGTCATATCCCTCTTCATTTTTCATGAACGAATGGCTTTCAGGGGAGAGGGCTTCCAACCGTTCAGTCAAAACCGGCCCGCCGCTTCCTCCCTTGTTTTCTGCCTGCAATCTGTGCAAGTCTTGAAAAGGAACGGAAAAGAATGCGTCTTCCTGGTCTAAAGGGGAGTAAGCATATATCTCGCCTTCTATTGTTGTGTTCTTTTCTGCAGGATGACTCAAATCCATGCCCATAGACATTTCTTCCCATTTGAATCTTCTCCAGCCTTGTGTCATTAAAAGCAGATCAAGATGTTGTTGGCGTGTGGGGTTGTCATCATAAAAATAATACATGGGAGATTCTATAAACCCTCGTATCTGACTGCATAGTAACAATTCACTCATCAGCGTCCCGTTGTCATTGGTGCGTTCTTCTCGTTCTTTGTCCTTTACAGAAAGGGATATTCTGGAATCCGGCAACCCCTTAATTGTAATGTTTATGGGAGCATACGGCTTTGCTTTCGTTGGGATTCCTTCAGCACAAATGTTTGCCGAAGTCAGCCTTTCTCTGTGGAAGAAGGCAAGACGGTCTGCCCATACCTTCCCTTTTTCGTCGAAAACGGTGAATTGAGAAACCCCGGTAGGCAAGGAGTCTGCTGGGACAAGTATTTCTGGCAAGTCTATTTGTCTGAAGAACTTTTGTATGCCATTATGCATGATGCAAATTCCCAACGGAGTGTCATCCAATCCTTGCTGTTCAATACGGATTCTTGCATAATCGTTTACATTGTCCACTTGCAAGGAGACACCTTGTTTTTCCATTTTCGGTAAATCAATGTTTTGGGAGTAGCCGTTCTCTGTTGTAAACACAGCAGTATACTTTTTCCCTCTTTCCCCCTTGATGTCGAACAATCCCTTTCCACGATGAAGAGTGGCCTTGCGGGTTACGAGCCTTTTGTTCTCATCATAGACAGACAACATACCCGATAGGTATTTGCCATCTTTGTTGCGTGCTTCAAATGCAATCCGTTGCCAAATTCCTTGCACCCATGCTCCACCTTCCGGATAGATGCCTACGGATAGGGTGGAGTCCTCGTCTTTAGTCTGTCTTAATGTCATTTTGGGCTTGAAATCTCCTTCAACTTCAGTCTTTTCAAAAATGGGGAACACGCGACTGTACAGTTTCTCGTAATCTCTGAAAAAGTCATGCTTCATTTGAGGATTTAGAAACCATTTGCCGGCATAAGGTGTGTGAGGGTGGTCGTACACCCCCCCAGTTCAGTTGCCACCTTGTATACACCCTCAGTTCATAAAAACCGGACGAAAGCAATGTGTCAAGGTCAAAAGCTCCATGTCCTTGTCCATTGTCCATGTGTATGGTCTGCCTTTCTACCAAATAGCCCTCATGGTTGAACAATTCCGCATAAGCTACACGGCTGATGTCCGATGGCTTTCCTTTGTCTGAACGGACAGCATATATCTTATAATATAGTGTGTCGCCTGGGAAATAGCAGTTATTATCCATGTGCACATAGACAAATTCTTGTGGAAACTCTTTGCCGAATGCTCTTGACTGCGATGCCTTTTGCACAAGAAGAGGAGAATAGGCGATTCGGTAAAGTTCTGGATGGGCCTTCATGACGATTATTTCCTCGTCCCTTGTTCGTTGGATTAGATTCTTTTCCCAATAGATTGAATCGTATCCGGCTAATTGGATGTCCGCCAGTATGTTTTCCGTCGATTTCACTTTATTTTTCCATTCCCTGTCCTCCTGTTCACGTTTGAAGAGCAATGAGCGGCATTGTTCATTACCGCTTTTCAGTATGGAGGACATGTATTTTACCTGTGTGAAACCCTCTGTGTGGTCATATCCAATATCAATAACCAGCGAAGCAGGCACCAGTTCTTGACTGTAGTCATTATGAATATTGATATGCAAGTTTTTCAATTCTCCTTCAAAACGAAGTAGTTGATAAGTGCTTGCATCCACATAGAGTGTGCCACATAAGATATAATCCTGTTTCCACAAGCCTTTGTCTCTCATTTCTATTTTATAAATGCGTTCGCCCGCACTTGTAAAAAGGCTCTTTTGTGTAATGTCATAGTATTTGGCAAATTCATAGTCACCCTTATAGATATAGCCATGGCTGTCAAGATGTTCTTTCTTGTTCAGAGGGGCAACCGTTCCCGTCCAAAAAGGACTGCTGTTGAAAGCCGGACCGATTTCCAACGTATGGTATAGGTTTGTGAATTTCAGTATGTCTGCTTGTGTTCCCTGGGGTATTGTGCAGAAGTGTCTTCCGTTCAATATTTTGATATTCCGCAAGCTTACGGCATTTCTGGCCTCAAGTACGGCTTCTATCAGTTCTGGGTTCTCGCGGGCATGGTTTGTCAGTCTGTAGAAATATTCTCCGGTAACCTTTTTCCTTTTCTTATATTCCTTGTTCAGTCTTTGGATCACTTTCATCAGTATGGCCTCGGTGGGTTCCACCATAACCTCATCCATTTCAGTTGAAAGCGGACGCATACGTATGGTTTGTGGAAAATCGCTAATGGCGATGGACATTTTTTCATAACCGATGTAAGACAGCTGTATGGTGTCTTCTGGCAGACATTCAATGGTGAAAAAACCGTCATCGTTCGTTATGGTGCCTTCTCCTTTTCTAAGATATATGTTTACATAAGGCAGTGCTTCATCCGTTTCCGCGTCCACGACCATTGCGGTGTAGTCTCTCATCTGCGCAAGGATTTGAATGCTGAAGGATATCAGCATCATAATTAAGGTGAAGAGTTTCTTTTTCATGATTTTGTGCTTTTTAATGGTTCCTTGTACAAAAATAACGATTTCTTCCAGAATGGCCTAATGATAAGGCAACTTTTTGAATATCTGATGGCAAATTCGTGTTTTTGTAAACTGTAGATGCAATTTTCAGTGGCGAGTAATGAGCGGTGAGTTTTTTCGACAAAAGAACAGAAGGACATAATTTTGAGTAGTGAGAAATGAGAAATGAGTGATGAGGGGTGAGGGGGTAGGGACGTTGCGTGCAGAGAGCACTGAAAAAGTCCGCCACTTCATCTTAATGACATCTTTTAGTTGACAATTTCACATCTAAGTCAGGCTTGTTATGTTAAATTATAGCTTAAAAAATAAAAGACACATACTTTTTCAGTGCTTTCTGCGTGCAGCGTCCGAGGTTTTTTACTCAAGCAAATCGCGCCAATCCCGCCAA
>JAFYQQ010000069.1 GCA_017559845.1 Bacteroidaceae bacterium
TCCATGTTGGCAAAGTAGTTGATGAACGAAGAAGTGGGCATATACATGTGCAACTGGCTGTCATCAGCATCTTGGAACATATACATTTCTACTTTGCGGCAAACAGGGATTTCAGAACTCAAATCAAGGGTTACCTTGTTAGTCAACCCTACACTAACAGGCTAATGGCTCACAGCATCCCTAAACGTCATCCTGAACTTGTTTAACGTTGTTCAATTTGCTTACACTCGGCATAGCTCAAGCAAGCTTGGCTCTGCTCTCGTTTAACCGCAAATTTCAGCATGACGTAATGAGGAGCTAATGGCCAAAAGCCAAAACTAAAGTAAAAAAAAACAAGCATTGAATGGAATATATATAAAAAACATGCGGAAGCATTAGATACAACACTTACCGCACGTTTAAGAGAGGGATGAATACGGGCTTTAAGCAAACCCGGACAGGGAGAATCAGGCTGGTTGCCACTTGCAGCGAACAGGAGAAACAATGGCGCCCTCGTCCTTGAGCTGCTTCATGGCCTTATCCACTTCCTTGCGGTCGATACCGCTAAGTTCTGCTATTTTTCCTGCATTCAGTGGAGTTCCAGCCTCCTTCATTGTTGCCAATACTTTGTCTTTCGTTTCCATAATACATTATTTTTATGTTGTTTACTCTGTTCCCATGTATGGAATGGGAAGCGAATCATCATCTGCCGACTCGGAAAATGAGCGATTGAGACTGATTTCGCTTTACAAAGATAAGGAAATTTCCGCAATAAACAATTCTCATTGGGCAAAAAAGTACACCAACATGTGCGCGCGCATAATATTATAAGGAGGAAAAAAGGCAACAGAAGCCTCTGTAATAACCTCTGTCGCCTTTTTTAATAAATGGATGTTCACTTATGCAGAACTACTTCACTCTGCGCAATACGCATGCTGTACGGGCAGGAAGATAGAGCTTGAGCCATCCCTTGCCCTGCTTGTTCAGATCACGGTCGTACATGGTAAAGTGAGGTACACTATCATCATTGAAACCCATACCGCCGAACTTTACATCGTCGGTATTAAGAATGTACTCGTAAGTGCCCTGGCGAACCATGAAGCCGTAGTCGGTATATGAGCGTGTGGGGCTGAAATTGAAGAAGAAGAGCAGGTCGCCACGCTCGTAGGCCAAAACCTGGTCACCATCGTTGTGCCAGATTTCGTTCACCTTGAGACGCTGGATGGTGCGCTGCTTTTTCAAAGTCTTGAGCATGGCGGTGTCAAAGTCGCCCAGATAGTGATAGCAAAGCTCCTTGTTGTCCACCAAATTCCACTGACGACGGGCATACTTGTAGCTCCATCCGTTACCTTCGCGGGGGAAGTCAATCCATTCAGGATGTCCGAACTCATTGCCCATGAAGTTGAGATAACCGCCATTGATGGTACTTGAAGTAAGCAGACGAATCATCTTGTGCAGAGCAATACCACGGTTTACATTGCTGTTCTCATCGCCCTTCTTGAAATGCCAGTACATATCAGAATCGACGAGACGGAAGATGATGGTCTTGTCGCCCACCAAGGCCTGGTCATGGCTCTCGGCATAAGAAATGGTCTTCTCGTCCTGACGGCGATTAGTCACCTCCCAGAAAAGCGAGCTGGGCTTCCAATCCTCATCGCGGAGTTCCTTAATGCTCTTAATCCAATAGTCGGGGATGTTCATGGCCATGCGATAGTCAAATCCATAACCACCGTCGGCAATGGGTGCAGCCAGTCCGGGCATACCGCTCACCTCCTCGGCAATGGTGATGGCATTCTTGTTTACCTGATGAATGAGTTCGTTTGCCAGTGTCAGATAGCAGATGGCATTGTCGTCCTGATGGCCATTGAAATAGTCGCCATATCCGCAGAAAGACTCTCCGAGTCCGTGGCTGTAATAGAGCATTGAGGTTACGCCATCAAAGCGGAATCCGTCAAAGTGGTACTCCTCAAGCCAGAACTTGCAGTTAGAGAGCAGGAAGTGAATAACCTCGTTCTTTCCGTAGTCAAAACAGAGGCTGTCCCAAGCTGGATGCTCACGACGGTCGCCCTGGTTGAAGTATTGGCAGGGATCGCCGGCAAAGTTTCCAAGACCTTCGTTCTCGTTCTTTACAGCATGGCTGTGGACAATGTCCATGATGACGGTAATACCCAGTTCATGAGCGCGGTCAATGAGAGACTTCAGTTCCTCGGGGGTTCCGCAACGACTGCTGGCTGCAAAGAAGCTGCTCACATGGTATCCAAAGCTTCCGTAGTAGGGATGTTCCTGGATGGCCATAATTTGGATACAGTTATATCCGCTCTTGGCAATACGGGGAAGCACATTGTCTCGGAACTCAACGTAGGTGCCCACCTTCTCGGCATCCTGTCCCATTCCCACATGACATTCATAGATGAAGAGGGGGTTAGTATCGGGCTTGAACGTGGTTGTTTTCCACTGATATTCCTCCTCGGGTGCCCATACCTGGGCGCTGAAAATATGAGTCTGTTCGTCCTGAACCACTCGACGTGCCCATGCAGGGATACGCTCGCCCTGACCGCCTTCCCAGTGCACGCTCAGCTTATACAGGTCGCAATGCTTGAGGGCTGTGGCTGGAAGTTTCAGTTCCCAATTGTCTGTTCCACGAAGACGCTTGAATGCATACTTCGCATCTTCCTTCCATCCATTGCAATCACCCACAAGATAAATTTCAGTGGCATTGGGCGCCCATTCTCGTATTACCCAGCTTTTATCTGTCTTGTGCAGACCGAAATAGAGATAACCGCTGGCAAAATCACTCAGCGTACTCTTTCCCTTGTTTGTAAGCTCGCTTATCTTGCTCATGGCATACTGATGACGGCCTTCAATAGCTGCAGAATAGTCTTGCAGATAAGGGTCGTTCTTAATCAGTTTGAGCAAAGGAGCAGACTTTGTCTTCTTGGCGGCAGCGGCCGTTGTAGAACTCTTCTTTACCGCAGTCTTCTTTGCTGCGGGCTTGGCGCAAGTGGTCTTTTTCACTTCAGCACCAACTTTTGTTTCAGTTTTGGTCGTTCCCATTATATATTCGTTTTTTGGTTTTTCACTTTAAATATGGCCTTGCGCAACACAACGGGGGTGATGGCAGGGGCATGGCCGTCCTGTGGGAAGAAAATGACAAACTCGCCCGGACAAACAGACAGAAAGGTCTGTGGCGGACGAGTGTAGAACGAGATGTCATCTTGTTCCTGATAGGTGGCTTCTTCAAGGCTCGAAAGCGGGGCGAATCCGTGAGTTTCGGTCCCACTGAGGGGAATCTGGATGTCTATCATCTGTCGGTGGGTCTCCACCACCGCTTCTTCCTGCGACTTGGGCTGGGCATCAGCGATGGTAACATATAGTTCATCGCCAATGATAGCGGTCTTGCCCAATGGCATGGAAGAGAGGTCATGCGACTGGATAAACTCCACCACTTTGGGGAAAAGGGGATTCAATCCAATATACGTCTTCAGATTATCGAGCGTATCTAATATCATGTTGTTTTTCTAATTCTATATATTATTTTACCTTTTGGCAGTATCGGCATCATTTTGCTGAATCTTGTCCTTCATGGGCTTTTCAATACCGTTGACATAATTGACCTCGCGTACAATCTGTCCGTTCTTGTCGCGCTCAATGAAAACGCCATGTTTGAGGTCGTCATGGAAATTGCCCTCGCTACGAAGACCTTCCGCATCTTCCATGATGCCGTGGCCTTCTTTCTTTCCTTTATTGTAAGTTCCCTTGAACTTGGCTCCGTCTGACTGGCGGAAGATGCCTTCGCCGTGCATGAGGCCTTCGCTCCACATACCATCGTAGGTGTCTCCGTTTGCCCATTTGTACTTGCCCTTTCCATGAGGCTTGTTGTGGCTCCACTCACCATCGTACATGGCTCCGGTATGCCAAGTAAAGACGCCATGACCGTGTTGTTCGCCCTGCAAGTAATTGCCCACGTATTTGTCTCCGTTGGCAAAGGTAAAGATACCCTCTCCGGTACGTTCACCCTTAACATAATGGCCTTCGTATATATTGCCGTCCTGGAACTTGTAGATACCTTTTCCGTGTTGCTGGTCTTCGGCCCATTCGCCGAAATAAGACTCACCATTGGCATACTTGTACTTGCCTTTTCCGTGACGCTTGTTGTTTTTCCACTCTCCTTCATAGATGTTGCCATCATGCCAGTCGAAAGTGCCAACGCCACTTTTCTCATCAGCTTTCCACTGACCTTTATAATAAGCTCCGTTGGCATAGGTGTAATGGCCATCACCTTCGCGCTTGTCCTCTACCCAACTTCCCACATAGCGGTCTCCGTTATAGTAGAACATGGTGCCTTCGCCATGCTGGTAATCCTTGAACCAGAGACCTTCGTAGCGGTTATTATTGGTAAAATAGTATGTACCGTTGCCGTGTTGTTGTCCCTGGAACCATTCGCCTTCGTACTTCTCGCCATCGGAAAAGAGATAGACGCCCATACCTTGGCGCTTTCCTTTGACATATTGGCCAGTGTGGGTGTCACCATTAGGGAAGGTGGTGGTACCCATGCCGTTGGGTTTGCCCTTTACCAATTCTCCCTGATACTCGCTTCCGTCAGAATAAGTATAGGTGCCTATCTTGATTTGTTGGGACCAAGCAGGGAGATGCAGCACAAGAGCTGAAAATATTATAGCGTTTCTAAGTCTCATTTCAATACTTTAAATCTTTCAGATAGGCTTCAGCCTTTTCAAGGTCTTCGGGAGTGTCAATACCGATGGTCTCGATATCAGTTACGCCGACACGGATTGTGTAGCCATTTTCAAGCCAACGAAGTTGTTCCAATGACTCGGCTTGCTCCAGAACACCTTGGGGCAAAGATGTGATGTCTCTAAGGACAGAAGCACGGTAGCCATAAAGGCCGATGTGCTTGTAGAATGTGTGCACACCAAGCCAATCCTTTTCATCCACACCACGCAAATAAGGAATGACGCTGCGACTAAAGTAGATGGCCTGCATGCGGCTATTGAACACCACCTTTGGCGAGTTGGGATTCTTGAGGGCGTCAAGTCCGTCGCTAAACGTAAAGGGCTTTACAAGGGTGGCAATGTCTGTACTTTTATGGTCAAAACAAGCCTTGAGGGCTTCCAATTGGCTCTTACGGATAAAGGGTTCATCGCCCTGGATGTTAATCACCACATCGTACCCCTCTCCCACTTTACTATAAGCCTCATAGCAACGGTCTGTTCCGCTGCGATGCTCGGTACTGGTCATCACCACTTTTCCACCAAATTCCTCAACAGCCTTCCTTATGCGTTCGTCATCTGTACAAACGTAAACCTTGTCCATTACTGTGCTAACCTGTTCATAAACGCGCTGGATAACGGGTTTACCACCAAGCATTGCCAAGGGTTTGCCCGGGAATCGGGTGCTGGCATATCGTGCGGGTATCAGTCCTATGAATTTCATTTAATCTATCTGTATTCTCAATATATAATTCTGTTATCAATTGGCCATTTCATCAAGACCAACCTGTTCAACACCCTCAAGGATTTCACCTTCTTCGCCCTCGCCATAAACGTTGGCGCAAGGGTCAAAACCTGGTGGAATGTCAAACTTGTCCTCTGGACTATAACCAAGCGTATTGTCGGCATAAACCTTATTGAGGAAGTTGGCCACTATAGGAAGGGCTGAGTTGGCTCCCTGACCTAATGCCATGCTTGCAAAATGGATATCTCTTTCATCACCACCAACCCATGCACCGAAACTGAGCGTGGGCGTATAACCTATAAACCATCCGTCGGAGTTATCATTGGTGGTTCCTGTCTTACCTCCCATATCAGCCATAATCTTGTAGCGGTTGCGCATACGAGATCCTGTACCTCCATTCATTACGCCCTGCATAAGGACAATCATTTTATAGGCGGCTTCTTCAGAAATAACTTCTCTTACACGGGGAGCGAATTGCGCCACAATATTGCCATCGCTATCTTCAATGTGTGTAACAAGAAGGGGGCTACGGCGCACACCCTTCATGGGGAATGCAGTATAGGCGCTTACCATCTCGGACACCGAAATGTCGCAAGGACCAAGACAAAGCGAGATGGAAGGATGGATGTCCTGATTTACAACTCCGAACTCGTGAATAAGACGCACAAGCGCTTCGGGTGACAATTGGCTCATGAGGTAGGCGGAAATCCAGTTGTTACTTTGTGCCAGACCCCACTTAAGTGTAACCATTTCACCATAGCGGCTACTTCCTGCATTGCGGGGTATCCAAGTCTTTCCATCGGGCAAATTATAGGTTTGTTGCACGTTGGGAGCCAAATCACAGGGACTCCAACCACTCTCCATCGCAAGAGCATAGAGATAGGGTTTGATTGTAGAACCAACCTGACGGCGTCCCTGCATACACATATCATACTGGAAATGTGTAAAATCCACACCGCCAACATAGGCTTTCACATGACCTGTCTCGTTTTCCATGCACATAAATCCTGTGCGAAGGAATTCCTTGTAATATTTTATACTGTCAAGGGGAGTCATAATGGTGTCCACCTCGCCCTTACTTGTATAAACGGTCATCTCGGACGGGGTTTCAAATGTTTTCATAATTTCCTCATGACTATGGCCGTTGGCCTTCATGGTAACATAACGGCCACTTTGACGAACGGCGCGCTGAAGATTGTCCTTGACCTGCTTGGCGGGTAATCCTGAATAGTAGGGACGGTTTTTATTCCTTCGCTGTTCTTTTTCAAAAGCAGGCTGCAACACGTTTACTACGTGTGAATCTACGGCCAGCTCTGCATAGGCCTGCATGCGGCTATCAAGAGTGGTGTGTACCTTCAAGCCATCAGTATAGATGTTGTAGGGCTTGCCATCACGGTTCATATTCTTGTTACACCATCCGTAAAGGGGATTGGTCTCCCAAGCCAAAGAATCTTCATAATATAACTGAGCTTGCCAAGAGGCATACTGTTTGCGTTCAGGTTTGCGAGCCATCAGCATTCGACGCAAATAGTCACGCAAATAAGTTCCCATACCTTGCTTGTGATCAACGCGGTGGAAATCAAGTTTCAGAGGTTCAAGAATAAGTTTATCGTATTCTTCCTGGGATAGATAACCAGCACGCTTCATTTGTCCTAACACCACATTGCGGCGTTCTTGACAGCGTTCGGGCTTGCGGACGGGATTGAAGTAACTTGGATTTTTGCACATACCAACCAAAGTGGCCGCCTCGTTAAGCGTAAGGTCTTTGGGTTCCTTTCCAAAATAGGTCTTTGCTGCCGTCTTGATTCCTACGGCATTATGGAGAAAATCAAAATGGTTAAGATACATGGTGATGATTTCCTCCTTCGTATAATGCCTTTCTATCTTGAGGGAAATCACCCACTCTATGGGTTTCTGCAAAGCGCGTTCACGTACAGAACCAGCAGTCCCTGAATAGAGTTGCTTAACCAATTGCTGGGTAATGGTGCTTCCTCCACCGGCACTTTTTTGTCTGAGCAACAATGTCTTTACCGCCACACGCACTAAAGCGCGGAAGTCAATACCAGAATGTTCTTCAAAACGTTCGTCTTCTGTGGCAATCAAAGCTTGGACAAGGTAAGGAGGGAGGTCAGCATAGTCGACAAAGATACGGTTGGCCTTACTATAACTCCAGGTTCCAATGAGTTTGCCATCAGATGAAAGAATCTGACTGGCATACTTGTCTACGGGGTTTTCAAGCTGCTGAAGGTCGGGCATGTAACCGATTTTTCCTTCAGAGATGGCATAAAATGTATAAGATACGGCACCAATTGCCAATATAAAGATTACCCAAAGGGTAAAAATAAATTTCTTGCGCATTCTAAAATAGATACCTAATTAGGTCACAAAGATATGAAGTTTTTTTTATATAATGAAGGACATATGGAAAAATTTGAAAAATATGAGGAAAACTAGCATAATAGTTGGCCAATAATACTTTTTTATGTAATTTTGAAGTCCGAAAGAAAATTTGCATAATAATTCTTTAGTTTATGGAAAATAGAAGCTTGGTCAACATCGCCCAGCACTCAAAGGAAAAAATCCTGTACCTTCTGGAAATGGCACAGGAATTTGAGAAACATCCCAATCGCAAGATTTTGAACGGGAAAGTGGTAGCCACCCTATTCTTCGAGCCCAGTACCAGAACTCGCCTCAGTTTTGAGACGGCAGCAAACAGGCTCGGTGCAAGGGTTATCGGATTTGCCGACCCCAAAGTTACCAGTGGAACCAAAGGCGAAACGCTGAAAGATACCATCATGATGGTTTCCAATTATGCAGATATCATCGTGATGCGTCACTATCTGGAAGGTGCAGCTCAATATGCAAGCGAAATAGCTCCCGTACCCATAGTAAACGCCGGAGACGGCGCCAACCAACACCCCAGCCAGACCATGCTTGACCTTTATTCCATACAGAAGACACAGGGTACGCTTGAAAATCTGAACATCTATCTGGTTGGAGACCTCAAGTATGGACGTACGGTACACAGCCTTATAACGGCCATGAGGCATTTCAATCCCTGCTTCCATTTCATTGCTCCCGATGAGTTGGCAATGCCCGAATACTATAAAATGTATTGCGACAAAATGGGAATCCGCTATTATGAGACCAAGGAATTCAATGCAGAGACCATTGCCGATGCAGACATCATCTATATGACACGCGTCCAGAGAGAACGATTCACTGACTTAATGGAATATGAGCGCGTTAAGGATAGCTATCTGCTCAAAGAAGACATGTTGTTCCGCGCCAGAGGAAACATGAAGATACTGCATCCACTGCCCCGCGTGAATGAAATTGAATATTCTATTGATGACACCAAGTATGCCTATTATTTCCAGCAGGCTCACAACGGACTTTTTGCCAGACAGGCACTTATCTGCGACGCCCTGGGTATAACACTTGATGACGTTAAGAACGACAAAACCATCATCTTATGAAAAGACAAGAACTGCAAGTGGCTGCATTGAAGAACGGTACAGTCATCGACCATATTCCCTCAGCAAAGGTTTTTGAAGTAATCAACCTGCTGCACCTATATTCTGTTGAAGCCCCAATTACCATCGGATACAATCTGAAAAGCGAGAAGATGGGTAACAAGGGCATCATCAAGGTGGCAGACAAATTCTTTTCTGATGAAGAGCTGAATCAGCTTTCAGTCATCACCCCCAACGTCACACTCTGCATTATCAGAGATTATGAAGTGGTGGAAAAGAAGACAGTAAGAATGCCAGAACTGCTAACCGGAATTGTAAAATGCCCCAACCCGAAATGTATAACCAATAATGAACCCATGAAGACACGCCTGCACGTTTTAGACAAGGAACAAGGAATCCTGCAATGTCATTACTGCAACAAGGAAGTAAAAGTTGAAAATGTAAAATTAGTATAAAATAAAACAAATCAATGAACAGAGACAATACTGTTTTTCAGTTGATTGAAAACGAGCATCAACGACAACTGCGTGGAATCGAACTCATTGCGAGTGAGAATTTTGTAAGCGACCAGGTAATGGAAGCTATGGGTTCATACCTAACAAACAAATACGCCGAGGGCTATCCCGGCAAAAGATATTATGGTGGTTGCCAGGTTGTAGACCAGGTAGAACAACTCGCCATTGACAGAGTAAAGGAACTTTTCGGCGCCGAATACGCAAACGTACAGCCCCATAGCGGTGCTCAGGCAAACGCTGCTGTATTTTTGGCTGTGATGAATCCTGGAGATACATTTATGGGACTTAACCTTGACCACGGCGGCCACCTCTCACACGGATCACTGGTAAATACCAGCGGACTCATCTACAAGCCTGTTGGTTACAACCTCAACAAGGAGACCGGACGTGTAGACTACGACGAAATGGAAAGACTTGCTTTGGAATGCAAGCCAAAGATGATTATTGGTGGAGGATCTGCATATAGCCGCGAATGGGACTATGTACGCATGAGAGAAATTGCCGACAAGGTTGGAGCCATTCTGATGATTGACATGGCACACCCCGCAGGACTTATTGCAGCAGGCGTGTTGGAAAATCCCGTAAAATATGCTCATATCGTAACAAGTACCACCCACAAAACCCTCAGAGGCCCCCGCGGTGGAATCATCCTTATGGGCAAAGACTTCCCCAACCCATGGGGAAAGACCACTCCAAAGGGCGAAGTAAAGATGATGTCTGCATTACTCAACAGCGCTGTCTTCCCTGGTATCCAGGGCGGACCTTTGGAACATGTAATCGCAGCCAAAGCCGTTGCTTTTGGAGAAGCGCTTCAGCCCGAATTCAAGGAGTGGGCAAAACAGGTCAAGGCCAACGCTGCCGTATTGGCAGATGAACTGACCAAGCGCGGATTCCACATCGTAAGCGGTGGTACAGACAACCACTCCATGTTGGTAGACTTGCGCAGCAAATATCCCGAACTGACCGGTAAGGTTGCCGAGAAAGCACTTGTAGCAGCAGACCTCACCGTAAACAAGAACATGGTTCCATTCGATAGCCGTAGCGCATTCCAGACCAGCGGAATCCGTCTTGGAACTCCTGCCATCACCACACGCGGTGCAAAGGAAGACCTTATGGTCAAGATTGCAGAGTTTATCGAACGTGTGCTAAACGCTCCCGAGGATGAAACCGTCATTGCACAGGTTCGTAGCGAGGTTAACGAGATAATGAAAGACTACCCCTTGTTTGCTTACTAATATCCAGTAACAAATAATCAACCCATAAGCAGGCCAAGACAAAACAAATCTTGGTCTGTTTTCTTTTTATAGACAACTGTATATGGACAAAAAAAGAGGCTAACAATTCATTGCAGCCTCATTTTCGATTATACGCTTAATGTTATTTCATTTTCTTTAATACCGCATCAATCTCATCAAACTCCTTACCCATATTAAGGTTGAGATAAATTCTATATAGCGGAGAAGCCCAGCGAGCGGAATTTTCTGGTTGAAGTTGTCGTACTTTTTCCATGCATGGACGTGCAGACTGATAAAGGCTTTGAATGACGCGTCGGTCCTCTATACACTTCGGATCTTTCAAATCGTTGCAAGCGTCTTGTTGAGCAATAAGAGCAAGGTTACAAAAAGATAGACCTTTATTATAATATGCATCGGCATAATTCTTATCGCGTATTATACACGAGTCACTAAATTGAATGCAGTTCTGGTAGTCTTCCTTACCCAAAGACAACAAACTCTTGGCATACCAAAAAAGGGGCTTCTCATGATGCACATCCAACAACGAATCAGCCAGCGCCAATCCTTGATCATATTGATGGTGTGTATTATACCAATCCAAAAGATTTAGAAAAAAATAATCATGCTCGGGATATAGTTTCACACCTGTATTCAGTTCATTAAGCCAATTCTTTTCGTCGTTCTGCCAAACGTAGGTTCTGGCTTTGTACTCCTGCAAGACCGGCTTTTGCGCACTATCTGCCCATGCAATTGCCGCATCGATATAGCGACGTGTGTTAACGGGATTCTTAGCATTGTAAGCACAAATGGTTGCCCAATACGACACGCGTGGAATTATGGTATCTTTGGGATTCCTATTCGTTTTCAGATAAGCATCCATATAATCAAAGGCAACAGGATACGCCTTTTTCTTCATTTGGAAGATTCCGCCGTTGAGAAGATTTTTACGATGTTTCTTCATGAGAGAAGCCACATCTGACTGGTACTTTCTCTTTACCACTCCTTTAGCATTAGGTATCATATCTACGCTATCACAACGCATCAGATGCTGATACATTTGAAGCGTTGTGGCGAAGAATGCCACTGTGTCATATTGCTGCTTCAAATAGGCATTTCGATTATGTACACCGTTAAGGTTTTGTTGAAGCAATGCCGCGGTATAATATATACGCGCACGGTCTTTATTATCCACATCCTCACGTGGAAGTGCGGCTAAGAGTCCCTTTTCTGCAGGATCGTGATTGTTACTGTTTTTCAAGGCCAGTTTAGCGGTTTTGAATAAGGTCCTCAATTTTACGGGCTGCTCTTTCTTGTCTTTCTTATCGGCAGAACCAACAGAAAGGGAAAATGTGAAGAGCGCCAAAATAATCAAATATCTTTTCATTTCCAACTTCTTTACCTCATTATATATATTGTGGGGCGAGATTCAGCCTCGCCCCACATGAAATCAAATAAAATGTTTCTTAGAGCAACTTGTCCATCTCGGCAGCTTCAGCGGCCTTGCCTACTACAGTATAGCACTGCTTCAGCTCATAAGCCCATTTCTGAGGCTCATTGGGAGTAACTTCGCGAGCTTTCTCGAAGAAAGGAATTGCTTCGCCGAAGAGACCCTTGGTCTTCTCAAGAGCCTTCTGTGCCTCTGCACGGTTCTTGATGTTGCTGATAGTAGAGTTCAGATCGAGTGCCTGGCGATACTTGCACAGACCACACTGGTACCATGAGTCATACTGCTCGGGCTTGATTTCAGTACACTTCTTGTAATACTTCATGGCGTCATCATACTTTGAAGCCTGGAAGTAAACGAATGCACGCGCATAGTTGGCAATGTAAATGTCAGGGTTGTTTGCCAAAATTTCATCAGCGAACTTACCCATATCTTCGGGATTCTTCTTCTGATAGTAAGCAGACAAGATCTGAATATAATCTTCGTTAGCAGCAGGATCCTTCAAGCAGATTTCACGAACCTTGGCAGCCCAAGTCAGAGTGTCACCCTGCTCCAGATATGACAGGATACGCACCTGGTTGGTTCCCTGAGCACCATCCTTAAAGGTTACAGCCAAGTCATAATACTTATCCATTTCCTTGTACTTCTTGGCTTGGTAAGCTGTCTGGAATGCATAATAAGCAATCTGATTGGGCTCAACGCTCAATTCAAACTGCTCTGCCACGATGGGGTAACGCTTGCCGTAATTCAATGCAATGTCATAAGCCTCCAAAGCGCTGTCAAAACGCTTGCAGTCACCTTCAAACTGAGCCGCATAAATATAATATACAGCACTCTTTGCCAAACTTGCCTGCTTGCCCTCGAGATATTTTACATTTCCGGTTTCGCCAGTCTTCTTCTCGGTATACTTCAACTCATTGTGCAAAGCGTCAGTAAGCACCTTCAGGTTGTTATAGTAGTTGGCGGTGTCAAGAGGCAGCTTTTGTGAAGCTGCTTCCAGATAAAGATTGTGAGGAAGTGTGGCCAAATCTGCACATAACTTATATCCTTCGCCCAACTTCTTCTCTTCTATATGACCACTGGCGAGCGCCTTATTGATAAGATCCAAGCCCTTCTTACATTCTGTAAAAACCTCTTCAGCGGTTGCGGGCTTCTCTTTGTCCTGAACCTTCAGATAAATGGCATCCTTTACCTTCAGAGCCTCATCCATTTGGGTTTTGGCTTCTTTCTTTGCTTCTTTCAAAGCCTTTGCCGCAGCCTTTGCTGCCGCTTTATCCGTTTGTGCTGTTGCACCGCCGGCAAGGATCAACAGAGCCAGCGAAAGGATTGTTTTTTTCATACGCTTGATTTTTATAGTTTTACATTAAATATTTTACTCTTCACTTGTTTCGTTTACATTATTCTCTTCGGTCTGAGATTCTTCAGCCTCCTTTTCATCATCGCGGGGAACCACGCAGACATGGCTAATCTGGTCGTTGCGCTTCTTCAGTTCAATAACCTTTGTACCCTGAGTATTGCGTCCGAGGTTGCGGATTTCATCAATGTGCATGCGAATGGCAGTACCGCTCTTATTGATAATCATCAGGTCGTCTTCGTCCTTGACAACGAGCAGTGATACAACCTTACCCGTCTTGTCCGTAATGTTAAGTGTCTTCACACCCTTGGCATGACGTGATGTCTTGCGGTATTCATCCACATCGGTTCGTTTTCCGAATCCCTGGTCACTCAATACCAGAATGGTCTCGTTTTCCACATCGTTGATTACAGCCATTCCGATTACTTCATCTTCAGAATCCGGATCAAGGACAAGGCTGCTTACACCAGTTGCGTTACGGCCCATGGTTCTTACCTGATCTTCATTGAATCTGATTGCACGTCCGTTTCGGTTTGCAATTACCACCTCGTTATGACCATTAGTCAGTGCCACACCGATTACGCGGTCATCCTCGCGAATGTTGATGGCAATGACACCATTTGTACGGGGACGGCTATAGTCTGTCAGACAAGTCTTCTTGATAATACCATTCTTTGTGCAGAACAGCACGAAATGATTTTCGCAGAAGACTGGGTCTTGCAACTTGCGGATGCAAAGACAGGCATTCACCTTATCTCCGGGTTCAATCATCAGCATGTTCTGGATAGCACGTCCCTTATTGTTCTTCGCACCTTCGGGGATATCATATACCTTCAGCCAATAGCAACGACCACGGTCTGTAAAGAACATCATGGTATTGTGCATGGTGGCTGGATAGATATGCTCTATGAAGTCATTGTCACGGGTTGCGCTTCCCTTCACACCAATGCCGCCACGTCCTTGAGCCTTAAACTCGGACAGAGGAGTACGCTTGATGTATCCCATATGACTTAGGGTAATGACCACTTCGTCATCCGCATAGAAGTCCTCGGCATTGAATTCTTCTGCGCTGGGCATAATCTGAGTCTTGCGCTCGTCTCCAAACTTATCCTTCACTTCTTCCAGCTCATCCTTGATTACCTTGCGGCAAAGTTCGTCATCAGTTAGAATCTGGTTAAAGTACTTTATCTTTTCCTGCAGCTCGTCATATTCTGCATGCAATTTCTCCTGTTGCAGACCGGTGAGCTGACTCAGACGCATATCAACAATGGCCTTGGCCTGTATTTCATCCAAAGAGAAGCGCTGCATCAAGCCTTCCATAGCCATCTGAGGCGTCTTGCTACCCTTGATGATACGCACAACCTCATCAATGTTGTCGCTTGCGATAATAAGTCCGGCCAAAATGTGCGCACGCTCTTCGGCCTTACGCAAATCGTATTTTGTACGGCGGATAACCACCTCATGACGGTGTGCAACAAAGTTAGAGATGCAGTCGCGAAGAGTAAGCAGGCGGGGACGACCCTTGACAAGCGCAATGCTGTTCACGCTGAAGCTGGTCTGGAGGGCAGACATCTTGAACAACTTGTTGAGCACAACGCGTGCATTGGCATCGCGTTTTACATCCACAACAATGCGCATACCTTCTTTGTCCGACTCATCATTGACGTTGCTGATACCTTCAAGCTTCTTGTCTGCCACCATCTGGGCGATAGACTTGATCAGCTCGGCCTTATTTACGCCGTAAGGTATTTCAGTAACCACAATCTTGTCATGCTGGTCACCAGATTCAATATCAGCCTTGGCACGCAGTATGATTCGGCCTCGACCGGTCTCGTATGCATCCTTTATACCCTGCAGACCCATGATATAGGCACCGGTGGGGAAGTCGGGACCCTTGACATATTGCATCAAGTCTTCGTTTTCAAGCTCGTTATTGTCAACGAAAGCCACACAGGCATCAATAACCTCGCTCAGGTTATGAGTGGGAATATTGGTAGCCATACCTACGGCAATACCGGTTGCTCCGTTAATCAAAAGGTTGGGTATGCGGGTTGGCATAACAGTGGGTTCCTTCAATGTATCATCGAAGTTGTTGGTCATATCCACCGTTTCCTTCTCCAGGTCTTCCATCATGGCCTCGCCCATCAAGCTCAATCGGGCCTCGGTATAACGCATGGCAGCAGGGCTGTCGCCGTCAATTGAACCAAAGTTACCCTGTCCGTCCACAAGCGTATAGCGCATAGCCCATTCCTGTGCCATACGAACCAATGCACCGTAAACGCTGCTATCGCCATGGGGATGGTATTTACCCAACACTTCACCCACAATACGCGCACACTTCTTGCTGGGACGGCTATGTAAATTGCCCAGTTCCTTCATTCCGAACAAAATTCGGCGGTGTACGGGCTTGAATCCGTCTCGTACATCAGGCAAAGCACGAGCCACAATCACGCTCATCGAATAGTCGATATAGCTTTTTCTCATTTCATGCTCAATGTCAACCTTGATGATTCTTTCTTGATCTTCCATTAATAAAAAATTAGTTCTATACTTGCGATTTTACTTATTTACGCTATTTTGGCGCAAATTTAGCCAAATTTCGCGATATAAGCAAATTTATACCTTATAAATAAATTGTTTTTTCACACTATTTAAAAGTGTGCCCAAGGCTTTTAACGCCGTTTTAGGAAGGCAAGGGCAATGTGTTTTTGAGAGCCTGCAGAAAATGCCAAAAAAATGGTGAAAATTCAACTGCCTCGGGACATAAAACTTTTTTCCTCGGGAGGAAAAAAAATCCACCTCCTTTGAAGGGGTTACAAAAACACTGTATTTATACTACGTCAATGTCAAAAAAAAAGAAACAATTCCTCATACCGGCAAAGTATGGGAATTGTTTATAGCTGTATTTGTTTCTCAATGGGAGATTGCCTTTAGACAATCTTATTGTTTTCGGGAAAAACAACTTTGGGGGCAAATGTCTTGGCTTCCTCAAAATCCATCAGCGCATAGGACATAATGATTATGGTATCACCCACTTGAACCTTTCGGGCAGCGGCACCATTCAGACAAATGCACCCGCTTCCTCTTTCTCCGCGAATGATATATGTCTCAAACCGCTCGCCGTTGTTGTTGTCCACAATCTGCACCTTCTCTCCTGCTATCAGCCCCGCAGCATCCATTAGGTCTTCGTCAATGGTTATGCTGCCCATATAGTTGAGATTGGCTTCGGTAACCTGCACACAATGCAGTTTCGACTTCAAAACTTCTATCATCATTGTCATTCACTATTTATATCGGATATGGTCAATCAAACGGATGGGCACTGCCCCGCAATAGACGGTAATGCAACCAACCACACTTTCCGCATCGTCCCAAGTGGAAACGTCTGCAAGGGTCAATCCGTCTACAATGCTGAAATACTGCACCTTCAATCCTTCTATCGCATCAATTTCGCTGACAACAAAATCATGGGTCTCCGCTACGCTCATTTGCTTTTTACGGCTCTCTGACAATACGCGATAGATATGGGCAGCGAGCTGACGCTCGTCATCGCTCAGCAATGTGTTTCTGCTGCTGCGTGCCAGTCCGCTCTCTTCGCGAATGACGGGACATGCTACGATATTGATGTTCATCTTCAAATCTTCCACCATTCTGCGGATTACGCAAATCTGCTGGTAATCCTTTTCGCCAAAATAGGCGCGGTCTGGCTCCACATAGTCAAACAACTTGCTCACTATCTGACACACACCGTTGAAATGGCCGGGGCGGAAGGCGCCTTCCATTACAGCGTCAGTGGGAGGATAGCTGAAGACTCTTGTATCGGGTTCGGGATAGACCTCTTCCACAGAGGGAGCGAAAACCACTTGCGCCCCACACTTCTCAAGCAGTTCGCAATCCGCTTCAAGGGTACGCGGATAACGCTCCAGGTCCTTCTTGTCGTTGAATTGAGTGGGGTTAAGAAATATGCTTACAACCGTAACGTCATTCTCCTTGACACTACGCTCGACCAAAGAGGCATGACCGGCATGCAAGGCGCCCATCGTGGGCACCAGACCGACAGAATGACCCTGTTCACGTTCTCCGTTCAAACAGGCTTTCAATTCGGCTATTGTCTGGACTATCAACATAATTTAGATTTGTTATCAAAAACCGTGCAAAGTAACACAGATTTCCTTAAATGAAGAAACTTTTACGGCATTTCTGTGTCAAAAAAATATATTTATACGGCTTTTCCAGCCAGATAAGACAATTTAATCCGAAAAAAGTTGTACTTTTGCAAATCAAAATAGAATTCAAGACAAAAGCATGAAGGCAAAAAAGACATTATTTGTAGCACAAGAAATGATTCCCTATGTACCCGAAACAGCGTTGGCGGCATGGGGACGCAAACTCCCTCAGTTGACCCAGGAAAGCGGTCGCGAGATACGAACCTTTATGCCCAAATGGGGTATCATCAATGAACGACGCAACCAGCTGCACGAAGTTATCCGCCTCAGCGGAATGAACCTGGTAGTTGATGACACAGACCATCCGCTCATCATCAAGGTGGCAAGCATAACCAGTGCCCGCATTCAGATTTACTTCATTGATAACGATGAATTCTTCACCAACCACCAGATGACATACGACCAGGACGGAAACGAATATGCCACCAATGCCGAGCGTGCCTGCTTCTATGCCCACGGCGTGTTGGAAACCGTCAAGAAACTGCGTTGGGTTCCCGAGGTAATCCATTGCCAGGGATGGATAAGCAGTTTCATTCCCATGTTCATCAAGACCATCTATGCAGAAGAGCCCTGCTTCAGAGACTGCCGCACTGTCTATACCCCCTCTCACCCCGAAATGTGCAGCCCTGTGCCCCAGAATATGGAGGGCATCCTCAACTTCAGCGGTGTGGGCGCCGAAAAGGCACTTGAGGGAATCAGCGACTGCGACAACATACAGATTCTGAATCACATGGGTATAAAGTGGGCCGACGGCACTGCCCTGCTTACCGCTGATGAGTCCTTGAAGCAACTGGCCGTAAAGTTCGGCAAACCCGTTCTTGACCCCAAGGAAGAAGCCGAATGGGGAACCGCATACCCCGAATTCTACGATTTGGTATGGTCACAAGCCAACGAAAACGAGTAACAGCCAAAACGATAGGATTTTCACTTTTATAACGCAACAAAATAACCACAGAGCGACCACTCCTCATGAATACTTTCAAGAATTCGTTGCCGGTTCTCTTTTCCATCGCTGTGCTGAGCGCATGCGACGATGATACAGGCACAATAGGTATCTATCCCGAAACTGACGGGCTGACCCACTCTCACGCAATCGTAAACGTGGCCACACGCTCCATTGGACTTGGCGCTGTCCGTACTGCAAGCGACATCAACTATCTTGGCGACATCATCGACCCCGAGACAGAAACCCGCATCAGGTCCGAATTCGCAGCCCAGTTCCACACCTTTGAGAACTACAAGTTCCCCGAAAAGAACCAAATGTTCCCCACAGATACCACTCTTACTGTTCCTGTAGACCACTCACAAGACAGCGTATTTTGCGATTCTGTGGAAATCCGCCTCTATTTTGAAAACTATTATGGTGACGGGGACAACCCCATGAAATTGGAAGTCTACCCCCTCTCCAAGCACAATATCCTTAGCGAAGACAGCGTGTACTACAGTGACATTGACCTGTCAAAGTATATAGATGCAGGCACCAAACCCATTGCTACAAAGGTTTTTGCGCCCAATGACTACACGTTGTCAGACAGCGAGCTGAACAGTTCCACCCATAGTAACAACATCCGCATCGTATTGCCCAACAAATGGGGAACCCAACTGATGCAGGATTACTATGCAAACCCCGAAAACTTCAAGGATTCATACTCTTTCATACGCAACGTATGTCCAGGTTTCTATTTCAAGCTTAAAAGCGGAAGCGGAAACATGATTTCAGTCGATGTCGGTACAATCAACGTCTATTTCACCTTTTATGATAAGGTGCGTCCGGACAGCACGCTTTCCGGAATGGCACGTTTTGCGTCCACACCAGAAGTCATCCAGAGCACACGCTTTGTGAACGACGATCTTCAGCAACTTATCGATGATGAGAACTGCACCTATCTGAAGACCCCCGCAGGAATCGGCACGGAAATCACATTGCCCGTGAACGAAATCATGGCCGGACACGAGAAGGACAGTCTTAGCAAGGCGCGTCTCATCCTTACCCGTTACAATAAGAAGGAAGACAACTACACATTGGGCACGCCCGGCCATGTATTGTTGGTACGCAAGCAAGATATGAAATCGTTCTTCGAGAACAAGCAAGTGAGCAACTCACTCACCTCATATACCACCGCATTCGATGCCACCTACAACACCTATACGTTTGAGAATATCTGCCGTCTTGTATCCTACATACAAGCCGAAAAGAAAGAAGGAATGCGCTCCGAAAACATAAGCGAAAACCAATGGGAAACCAAGTATCCCGACTGGAACAAATGCGTGGTCATTCCCGTAAAACGAAGCACTACACAGGATTCCTATGGTAACGTATATGAGACCAGCGTAACGCACGATATGGACATGAACAGTGTCCGTCTCATCGGTGGAAAGAACGCCCCCCTACAAATGCAGGTTATCTATAGCCGATTCAAATAACAATATTCAAACTTGATCCGTTACGGCATCCGCAGAACTTCATGGCTGCGTCTTGCATGGTTCGCTTCATGCATCTTATGCCTGCCAGCCTGTACTTCTTCACAACCCAAGGAAGAAGCGCCAATCGTAACGACGGAACAGGATACGGTTCCCTCTACCATTTCTCTCCTGTTTGTCGGAGACCTGATGCAGCACCAGAGCCAGATTGATGCGGCAAAGCGTGCCGAAGGATATGACTATTCCGCATCATTCCTTCATGTTAAGGACGAAATCGCAAAGGCAGACATTGCCATTGGCAATTTAGAATGCTCCTTAGGCGGAAAGCCCTATGCTGGATACCCTTGTTTCAGCGCCCCAGACGAATTTCTCTTCGCCATCCACGACGCCGGATTCGACATGCTGAATACGGCTAACAACCACTGTCTCGACCGCGGAAGCAAGGGTGGAATCCGCACCATCCAACTTCTTGACTCACTCTCAATCCCGCATCTTGGCACATATCCCGATTCAGCAACCCAAGTAAGGGAGCACCCACTAATCATAGAACAAAAAGGTTTCAAGCTGGCTTTTGTGGCCTACACCTATGCGACCAACGGCATAAAGGCCGCTCCCCCATTCCGGGTCAACTACATTGAAGAAAAGCGAATGGCAGCGGACATTGCCCGAGCCAAAACCATGAAGCCCGATGCCATCATCGCCCTGATGCATTGGGGAGAGGAATACCAGTCCCTGCCATCAAAAGAACAGAAAGCACTCGCGGAAAAACTATTCGCCTGGGGCGCCACTCATATCATTGGCTCGCACCCTCATGTGGTACAGCCCATAGAACTGCGCACAGACTCGCTCACAAGCCAACGCAACCTGCTGGTCTATTCGCTGGGCAACTACATCTCCGGCATGTCAGCCAACAAGACAGACGGTGGATTGATGGTGCACATGACGCTTGAAAAAAAGAAGGGAGAAACCACATTGAAACACGCCGATTACAGTCTGGTATGGACGTTATGTCCGGCCCACAATCCGCAAAAAGACTATGCGCTCATCCCTCCCAGCCGGATAGACTCGCTTCAACCCTCTGCGCAATACCTCTACCGTCGTTTCCTAAAGCAAGCCCGCTCACTCTTTGAACAGAAAAACATCGGCATTTCTGAAAAGAGCATTTAAGGTTTTTTGTCTCACGAATGAAAACGAATCTCACAAAACAATAGCAATTACCCTTTTCGTTTATATTCTTTTAGCGAGATTGACAAGTGATAGGAATCTTCAGACACTACAAGCAACGTCCCAACTTCTCATAACTCATCGCTCACTACTCATTGCTCAACGCTCAATGTCAAACATTTTTACTTTTGTCCACAAACCAGACATTGGTGCCAAAATGAACAAAAACCGCTTAAAATAGTTCAAAAACAAACCTAAAAAGTCACCTTATTTTGCCCTACTGAAAAATTTTGATTTTCCAACTGAGAAAAAATAATTTTCCTGTTGGGAAATAAAAATTTTCCAACTGGGCACTTTCGACTTTCCAGCTGGATTTATACGGAAATGTAGTTTTGTAAAGAATTTTCAATGGCACGCTGATGACACAGATTTTGAGTAATGAGTTATGAGCAATGAGTTGTGAGTCGTGAGATAGTAGGGACGTTGCGTGCAGCGTCCGAGGGTTTTACTAACGCCAATCCCGCCAAAGGCGCCAAAGGTTTAGAGCATAATTTCGTGATATTTGTGAGATTATAACCCAATGTGTTCTCTTCGGACGCTGCACGCAGACGTCCCTACCTCTCATTACTCATTACTCAAAAGCCGTTGCCGATTCCCGTCTTTGCAGACGGCGGATGTGTGTGGGATGTCTGAATACCACGGGTTCAAGAACCCGCGGCTATTCGCCCTTACGGGTATCGCGTCCTTCAGACGCCACTACTTATATATAATTACGGAAAAGAGAAAACGTCTGGAAGACGTGAACATGAATAGCCGGGGGCTTTCAAGCCTCCGGTTTTAATAATATTCCATATAAATGGTGGCACGCAGAACATGAATACCATGTATGATAAGTTTGTGGGCACAATTCCAGGCATGGGAATATCAAACCTGTCATCTGACGACATCGTTTCCGTGGCCTACTACACCCTTGACGGAAAGAGAACAAAGCCACAAAGCGGCATCTACATCAAAGTAGTGTATTACCGAGACGGGCATTCAAGCGCAAGCAAGATTGTAAGACCATAGATCACACCCTTTGCCTGCCATAGGCTCGGATACCATAAACGGTGATGATGAGGAAACAGATAAACGGAAGTACAAAGGATACATTCACGGCAGGATGAGCCGCAACGGTACCCTGGTCTATGATGAGCCCCTGCAAGGGAGGCATTACGGCTCCGCCCACAATGGCCATTACAAGGAAGGCGGCACCGAGAGATGTGTCACGGCTTTCCACATTTTCCAAAGCTATGCCATAAATGGTGGGGAACATGAGCGACATAAAAGCAGATATGCCGACCAGACAATACAATCCCGCTTGGCCCACAATACATATTGTACCCAACGTGCAAACCATGGCTCCCATTCCGAAGATTGTGAGCAGGAGACGGGAATTGACATACTTCATCAGGAAGGTGCTGATGAAACGACTGCAAAGGAACATGGACATGGCCACAATGTTGTAGTTCTGTGCCGTGGCCTTGTCAATGCCAAGGTTGTCGGCATAATGGATGATAAAAGTCCAAACCATAATCTGTGCCGCCACATAGAACATCTGTGCCACCACTCCCTCGCGATAGACCACATTCTTGTACAGACGCTGGAGCGTGTTCTTGGCAGAATCCTGCTGCTCATCGCTTGTGGAGACTAAGGGCATCTTCTTCAGCGCTATGACAATGAAAATCAGCAATACCACAATGCCCAACATCACATAGGGGTCGCGTATGACGGCAAGGTCGTGAAGTCGGATTTCCGCCTTCTCAGCCTCGCTTAGCGTGTGGAAAATGATTTCCCCGGCTTTGTTTCTCTTGTCCGACCATAGTTGGGGCAGCATGATAAGTGAGGCCACCGCCATGCCAGAGAGAGAACCCATTGGATTGAATGACTGAGCCAGATTGAGCCTTCGTGTGGAAGTTTCCTTTGAACCCAGCGAAAGAATGAAGGGATTTGCCGTGGTTTCAAGAAAAGCCAGTCCGAAGGTGAGTATGTACAACGACAGGCAGAAGAAAAGGAAATTCTGATACGAGGCCGCCGGAATGAAAAGGAATGCGCCAATGGCATATAACCCAAGTCCAAGCAAGATGGCGCTCTTGTAATTGAAACGCCTGATGAACAGAGCGGCTGGAATTGCCATGGTGGCATATCCGCCATAGAAGGCAAACTGGATCCACGATGCCTTGAAGGCCGAAAGTTCCATCACCGTTTGAAATGCCGCCACCATGGGATTGGTGATGTCATTGGCAAAACCCCACAGCGCGAACAGCAGGGTGATGAGCATGAACGTAACGAGATACTTTTTCTCTATAAGTTTGTTTTGCATTAATTCATAATTTTTAGAACATCCCTTAATACAAATGGAACATGCGTTCCATCAGCTGCCATTTCTCTGCCGAAGACATTCCGGCTTTCACCAGTTGGAATTCGGCCATATAATCTTCCCACTCCGCCTGCATGGGCAAGGTGGAAAGACGTGCCATTGCTGTGTTCCAGTCAAAATCCAGCGGTGTTTCCACAATCATGAAAAGACGGGTACCCAAAATGTAAATTTCCATTTCCAATATACCCACTTCCCTGATGCCTTTCAACACCTCTGGCCATACATTTTCCCTGGCGTGCCGACGACGATATTCAGCAATGAGTTCGGCATTGTCGCGAAGATCCAGCGTCTGGCAATAACGCTTCACCGGACCCTTATATTGCTGTACAGAATAACCATTCTTTGGATTTTCCATCTATACCTTATTTATATATATTACTCCTTTAAAAGAAAAGATTGGGCAAAATGCCACATTACAATGCCGGCTGTAACGGAAACATTCATGCTGTGTTTGGTTCCGAACTGGGGAATTTCCAAACAACCGTCGCACATGTTTACCACCTGCTGCTGTACGCCTTTCACTTCATTGCCCATAATGACGGCATACTTCTTGTCCGCATCAGGAACAAACTGCTGCAACATGGTACTTCCCTTGCATTGTTCAACAGCCAGTAACGTATATCCCTGATTGCGCAGTTCGGAAAGTGCATCTTCCGTCTTTTCATAATATTTCCACTGCACACTGTCTTCTGCACCCAATGCCGTCTTGTGTATTTCAGGATGGGGAGGACACGCCGTAATGCCGCACAGACAAACGCCCGAAAGACGAAATGCGTCGGCCGTACGGAAAACAGAACCCACATTATAAAGACTTCTTACATGATCTAAAACCACAACCAACGGCAATTTGTGTGAAGAACGGAATTCCTCCACACTGATGCGCTGCATTTCGGTTATCTTAAGCTTTTGCATAAAAAGTTATTAACAAAACTGTTGATAAGTATTCTAAAACTTGTGCGCAAAGGTAGGTATTTATGTTGACAACTTACGTAACAAAAGAAAATTATTTAATTATAAACAAAAAGAAAACAGCCTATTAATATATTTTTCACACTTTATTTACATACTATGTGAACGAAAGTTATTAAATTTGCACTTATAAACAGATGTGGATAAGTGGCAACAGACACCTCACCGAACTACTCTGTTTCAGCCTTTAAGGCACAAAGGACAAGTGATGATAAAACTGATGATAACTGGTGCATAAAAAAAGAGCCGTGGATAAGCTTAAATTATACACATTATCAACGTGCCATATACATCATCATTATTTTCTATATAAAAAAATAAGAATAAATAATAATGTAATAAAATAATAAAGACATGGTGGACAACAATTGGAAAGAAAAAGGATACATAGGCGAACCTCTTCCCGAAGGAATTGATTTGAAAGCCGAGATACGTAGCATGTGCAATGAGAAGAATGCAGTCATCATGGCGCATTATTATTGCGATAGCGAAGTTCAGGACATTGCCGACTTTGTTGGTGACAGCCTTGCCCTGGCACAGAAGGCGGCCCAGACTGATGCCAAAATCATTGTAATGTGCGGTGTACACTTTATGGGTGAGACAGCAAAGATTCTGTGTCCGAACAAAAAGGTAATTGTCCCCGACCTCAATGCCACCTGTTCTTTGGCCGAAAGTTGTCCTGCTGATGATTTTGCCCGCTTTGTGGCAGATCATCCCGGTCATACCGTAGTGAGTTATGTTAATACCACAGCCGCCACAAAGGCCGTAACCGATGTTGTGGTAACCAGCAGCAATGCCCGACAGATTGTGGAAAGTTTCCCAAAGGATACTCCCATGATATTTGGTCCCGACCGCAACCTGGGTAACTATATAAACAGCATTACCGGCCGTAACATGCTGCTTTGGAATGGTTGCTGCCATGTCCATGAGAAGTTCTCGTTGGAAAAGATTCTGAAGCTGAAGGAAGAAAATCCCGATGCCAAGATATTGGTTCATCCCGAATGTAAGGGACCTGTTGTAAAAGTGGCTGACAAGGTGGGTTCAACCGCAGCCCTTTTAAAGTTCAGTATTGAAGACAGTGCACAAACGTTCATAGTAGCCACCGAAAGCGGCATTTTGCACGAAATGAAGAAGGCATGTCCCCAGAAGAACTTTATTCCCGCACCGCCCGAAGACGGTACTTGTGCGTGCAACGAATGCAATTACATGAAGATGATAACCCTGCAGAAGGTATACAATTCAATAAAGCACGAATGGCCCTTGATTGAAGTGGATGCCGAAGTGGCCAAGAAAGCGATAGTTTCTATTGAACGAATGTTGGATATAAGCGAAAAGTTGGGATTGTAAGAAAGAAAATATACAAACAAGCAAAGGCAAACAAAAGAGACATTCATAATACCTTTTGTTTGCCTTTACTTGTTTTAGTTATCATTAGCTGTGGAAAACTTTTTTCTTCAACCAAAGATAATATCCTGTCAATGGAAGGCTTGCTCCCAACAAGGCAGCAAAGAAAGTAAATATTCGGCTGAGTATTCCACCCCAGCTACCTACGTGGATTAAATAAATCCATCCTCCAATTTTCTTGGATTTTTCAGTTTTATTATAAGGAGAGAAATCCGTTATTTCTCCAGTTTCCGGCAGAAAAGTATAATTGTCCGATGCCCGTTGGTTTCCCAATTTATTATGGTACAGTTGTGCCGTACCATTGGATATCATTATTTTGGAGAACGAAGTATTTTTTCTGCTCAGTTGATCATAGACATTTTGCCATTGGTGGAAATCTATTTCATTATTTATTTTTCTGTCTGTTGGATTATGGTCTTTGGATTTGGGCGCCTTTATTGCTTCGGAACCCAATAATTGATAAAAACCATTCCTGTACCACGGGAATGACCAGGTTAATCCTGTCAATGACAATGCCAACAAGATGATAACTGCATAGATTCCGCCAACTACATGCAAATCATAGTAAAACCGTTTCCAACCTTTTTTCCAATTTATGGATAAACGGTTCTTAAGTACTTTTTTATTGCGTGGCCACCAAATTACGATACCGGATAAAAGTACAAAAACGAATATCAAGGTACTGGTGCCTACAATAAGTTTTCCCGTTCCCATTTTTCCGTTCTCTGTCCGGGGATTTCCCATCAACCATCTGTGGAGTTTGGAAACAGTTATAAAGAACGGAAGACGTTCACTTTTCCCCTTTATTTCCCCTGTATATTTGTCTATGTGAATGGATGTTCGTTGTGGTTTGGACAGATGTACCTGATAAGTTTTCCGCGAGTCCTTGTCAATGGTTACACCCTTAATTTGCGTATCGTTGGCTATATGTCCTGATACTATATTAAGTAGTTTATCCAGTGGAATGGGTTGTTTTCCTACGTTTTTAACCTTGTATAATGTTGGGTTTGTCCATTCCGTAATTTCCTTTTCAAACACAAGTATTGCTCCTGTAAAGCAGATGCATGAGATGACAAGACCGAAAGGAACAGAAAGCCATAAATGAAGTTTGCGAAAAAGTTTCATACTGCAAGAAATTTAAAATATACCAATGTATGAGGCTCCTGCCCCTGTTTTGAGTTTTGCGCCTATTTCAAATCCATCGGCGTCTGCTTTTGATGCATCAAAAATATAAACGTTACCTTCTCTGCCTACAGGGCAAAGTGCCATATAAACCTTTCCGTTTAATACTTTTGCATACTGATATTGATTAAGATACAATCCGCTTGGCACATTCATTCTGATGGCAGTCTTGTTGTATATATCTATGCGCAAAATACCCCAAGCAGCTGCTTCTTCGCTATTACCTTTTTCCGTGTCATAATAAGTGGCATAGCCTATACCATTGCCTGCGTAAAACCAACCGAGAGCAGAAACTTCACTAGCGGCAGCTTCAGAAAGATTAAAGACATAATTGTCATCGTACTGTCCATCGTTCAATTTTAGCAGATGCGAAGCTGTTATCTGATACACATTTCCGTGTTCGTCCTGATGTGATACGGGTATTCTGTATCCGTATGTAGAACCGTTGGCCACGGCAGATTCTATTACTTTTGGATTTTCAAGCGAGGGATAATCCACAACCAGAGTTGTTGCCGGATAAGAGATATTTTTTATTTGTTCATCTGGATTGTTCGGATTTAATTTTCTTTTTGCCACGCCATAATAGGCCTTGCCGTCTGCAATGGCAGGGGCATCTATTCTGAAAATGAATTGGTTGTTTTCCCTGTCCTTTTCAGATGTGGGAATGAGGAAAGATGCGCAAGATCCCAGGGACATATCTGACAAATCAACATCTACAATGGTGGCGGTTGCTTCTGTATAAAGATAACCAGAGGTTTGATTATCTTCATCTGTAAACTTATTTTTCGTTGTAACGTTGTGAACAAGTGCATTCTTGTCGTTCAGTACTGTCCATCTTGGGTATTCCGTACCAACCATCAGTGCAACATTGGTTTCGTTGGTTTGGTAATAGTTTTGTCCACCTGCCACGGTAAACTTCATAATGGTTCCTCCACCGTAATTGAGGTTATAAAGCGTTTTTCCGTCTTGGGAGGCAAATACGCGGGCTGTTCGTGTGGAGGGAACTTCAAATCCGTAATTATGAAACGATATTTCACCGTCTTTCAAGTTTTCCAAGGCTTGAACATAGGTTTCCGTATTTCCTTCAGTGCTTGTTGACAACACAACATTGAACAAGGTTTCTGCTCCGTTATCTGAAATTTCAGCATCCAAATTTTCATTTGTACAAGCCATCACACACATGAAAAGGCAAGTACCTAACATAATCTTTTTCATTTTTTTACCGTATTAAATTGTTATTGTTTATTTTGTTATCGAATAGGATATTTTCATTAGAAACATTCTTCCCGGTTTCTGCAAAGCCCAATTGTCAAATACTTGTTCATTGAGCAGATTCTTTACATCTGCACCAAGGCTTATCTTACTCTTGGGAAAAGTATACGTTATACCCACATCATGTACCAGTTGGCTGGGAATAATGGCTTTTCCTGCCCCTCCAAGACTTTCCCAATTTCTATAGAATTGGTGTACATAGCTCATGTTGTAAGTAAATACTATTTGCGACTTCTTCTGTATCCAGTCTTCAGCCACGTATTCCACATTCCAATTTCCCGTAAAGAAAGGCGTATTCCTCAATCTGTCCTTGTAGTAGATATATTCAGTTCCGTGCTTGTCATATTGCAGGTTGAAGCGGGCGTCTGTATAAGAAAGGTTCAGTTCGCTGAACAAATGGTTTCTGAAGTTGTATTTCAGTTCGGCATCTATTCCCATACTCCGTACTTTTCCCAAATTTTCATATCCGTACATTTCATCGGTGGGATTGGTCAATGTTCTTTGTATCATATCTGTTACGTCCCTGTAAAAGAGATTGATATCTGATTCTATGTGATGTCCGTTTATATTGAATTTTCCGATAATTGCCCCCAAATTAACATTGATGCTTTTTTCTGGTTTGAGGTAATAGGAAGCCTGTATATTGTTTGTTGTGTTTCCTAATAGTTCGGTAATTCCGGGAAGTCTTGTTGCATGCTCGGCCGATGTTGTAAAGATAATTTTCTTTCCAAGACGGTAAGACAAAGCATATCCCAAACCGTAATCATTTATTGAACGAAAAATTTCTTCGGCTTGCATTACTCCGTTGTTCATTACCGGATCTGTTAATTGTACAGTCTGTCGGTACTGCTTGTAAAAGACATCAGTTTGTAATTTTCCGTCCAGAAACTTGCCGTTATAGTCAAGTCCGAAGATGACTTTATTTATTTTTCTTGTGTCAGTAAAACGCTGTTCGGCCATTGTCAGGTAAGGGTCATTTACGTCTCTGGTAAATCCATTGTATAATATATTGGCTGCCAGGGTATGTGTTGGCAAGAAATGATAGGCCATACGAGCTCTTCCCGTTAGTGTATTTTCTGTATTGGTGGCAAGTGTTGCTTTGCCCGCCTCGCCGCCGCCTTTGTTCCACTTCAGGGAATTTCCGTTTCTGTCTGTCATTATTTTTCCCAACCAGTTGTACATATAAGGCACAGTATCAATGACTTGTCTGTTTCCTCTTGACATGGTGGCGTTTACTGCTACATCCAGATTTTTAAAAATATTTTTTTTCTCGTACTGCATTTTACCCAAAAGGGTATGTTGGGTGGAGTTCCTGTTTCCATACACAACGTCCATTGTGGCTCCGTGTTGTATGTCTTTTTTCATATCAGAAAAAATAAGTCCCAATAACAGTTTGTCTGCCCAATTCACTCTGGTAAAACCGGTAGTAAAGGTAAATCCTTTTGATTGATAAGTATCATGAAACCTTTCTGCTTTTATTTTTTCTGTTTTTCCGTTTTGTGGATTGGTTATCTTTACCGCATCTCCCCAAACTTTATAATTATTGTCGCTGTGATTAAAGAATATTGTACCTTGCAGGGTAAATCCGTTTTTATCATTTCTGTAATTGGCATTCAAGTCCCACTTATGTGTATTTAACGACCCTATTGTATACGATGTTGAAAGACTTTTGGATGTGGGTTGTTTCAATACAATGTTTATGGCACCGCCCAAAGCGTCGTCTGTCAAGTGTGTAGGAACCACTCCTTTATAAACATCAATTTTTTTAATCAATGAAGGTGGAAGACTGCTTATGGAAAATGAGTTTCCGTAATTCTCCATTGGTATGCCATCAATGAAAATGCGTACGGAATTTCCGGAAAGGCCATTGATGTTGTATTGAATATCCGAACCGTTTCCACCGCTTTGTCTAAGTTTTACGCCCGAAGTGCGGTTGAGCAGTTCACTTGTTTGCACATTGTTCTTTTCTGCCTTCCTTGTATCAATGGAACTGATTGCAAAGCCATTTTCTCTTTCTTTTCTGCTATCCGTTTTGCCCACTATTTCCACTTCATCAAGTATGTTCACAACCTCTTCCAGTTCTATATTCAAATTAAGGTTGAGGTTTTTTATGTCTACAATGATTTCCTTTTGTCTGTAACCGATGGACGATACTTTCAGAAGATAAGACCCTTTCGGCACTTCAATTTCATACTCCCCCTTATCATCTGTAATACATCCTAACCCTGTCCCGTTAAGATATACCGTGGCAAATTCTATTGGTGTGTTGTCTTTTGAAGTAACTGTACCGCCAATGGTCATTCTCTCTTGTTTATTATTTGCATGAACAACGGGAAAGACAACAAGAATGCAGTATGCAGCCAAAATACTTTTAAGCCAAAATGTTTTCATCTTTATGTTACAATTATATTTCCGGATGCAAAGTTATGCCTACATTCAAACGTTTACAATACTCTAATTTTGGTATAATTCAGCCAAACTGTAATCATTTTCATTATTTTGGAGTATTGTCTATTTATAGAAAAGTAACTATATTTGCATCTGTAAAATACGAATTTCAAGAACAGGGAAAATGAACAAATCAAATAGCTACAAGCCGACAGACAAAATGCGTGATTTGGTCAAGGACAACAGTGCATTGATTCTTGTAATGGGGCGTTTTGGTATATCGTTGGGGTTTGGCGACAAATCAGTAAGGGATGTGTGCCGTAACCACAACGTAAATGAGAATACGTTTCTGGAAGTAGCAAATTTTGTTTCGGAAAAGCAGTATAACCATAAATCTATATTGTTGCCAGCACTTATTGGTTATTTGAAGCAGGCCCACGAGTATTACTTGGATTTCAATTTGCCAAATATCCGTCGTAAACTTATTGAGGCCATCGACTGTTCGGGAAAGGACGAGCTTGCCATGCTCATCCTCAAGTTCTATGATGAATATGTGGCCGAGGTTGGCAAACACATGGAATATGAAAACAATGTTGTCTTTTCTTATGTAGAACAATTGTTGCAAGGCTTTCTTAACCGCAGTTTCAGTATATCGGAATTTGCCGGAAAACATGCTCCGATAGGTTATAAACTCAAGGAATTGAAAGACATTATCATTCGTTATTATCCCGAAAAGAACAACTATCTGCTCAATCAGGTTCTTCTGGAAATAATCTTGTGCGAACAGGATATAACCTCCCATTGCATGATAGAAGACAAATTGTTTGTTCCTGCCGTGAAACTCGTTGAGCAACAATTGAAAAAGAGCGGTAAGATTCTCTATACGGATGACTCTGACAATGAAGTAACGGACAAGGAAAAACTGGATGTCCTTAGCAATCGTGAAAAGGACATTGTTGTTTGCGTTACCAAAGGAATGAACAATAAGGAAATTGCCGACTACTTGTTCCTTTCTGTTCACACCGTAACCACCCATCGCCGCAATATATCCAACAAATTACAGATTCATACCACTGCGGGATTGATAATTTATGCAATAGCCAATAAGTTGGTAAATATAGAAGACATCAAGCATTATAAGTGATTGTTTTTTGCAATTGCAAAATGCAAAATGCAAAACTTTTGATGGGATATAAAATAATTTTCCTCCCGAGGAAAAATTATCTACCTCGGGAGGAAAAAAAACTGCCCTCCGTTGTGCGGCTTACCAGTCGGTAATTTTCTGTTCTTCGTAATCGTTAACCAGTTTCTTGAATGCTGCCTTCATTTCATCGTTCACTTCGGCCTTTTGTTGCCATTCCTTTGAGCCATAAACACCGGCCTTGGTGTAATCGAATACCTTGAATCCTATTTTATCGGTCAAAGCCTTGTTTTGGGGTGTGAAATCGTTTGCCAGAACATCCTTGAACTTGGGGTCTTCAACGACAGAGTGCTTGTCCTGTCCCTTTTGTTGCCATTGGTCAAAGGGCATTCCCTGGAATTCGATTTTCCGTGTTGCATCGGTACAGAAGTAACAGTTATAGTCCGATTTGTGGCCAACGTTTCGCCAGTTTATTCCGCCCAGTACTCCACTTCTATAATATATAATGTTATTGGTAAAGGTGAACGAAAGGTGTTCTTCAACGCGCGATGCCTCCAGTTGTGTGCGAATCTGGTTGGCAAAGATGTTGTTTCTTACGATGTTTTCCTTACCATAATGTTGGTGGAAAGCGCCGCTCTTACAGTTATAGACTAGATTGTTCTCTATGCGTATTCCGCTTGAACCTTCGTCGGTATAGAGTCCCCATCCTCCGTAGTAGAGCGAATAGATGTCGTGCAATACGTTGTGGCTCACCGATGTTCCTTCAGACATACCCAAGGTGTATACGCCGCCCATGTCCGAGAGTTGTGCCCAACCCAAGTGGTGGATGTGGTTATACTCGATAATATTGCGCTTGGAAGGGCTGTAGCTGTATCCCCAAACCCATCCCACAGAGATACCGGTATAGCGGAAGTCGGCAATGTCGTTGTGTGTTACCTGATTATCCGAAGCGTTGAAGATGGTTACACCCACGGCACACGGAAAGACAAATCCTCCGTGCTGTATGATGTTGTTGTCCACCTTTATGTTACGTGTAATTTCTTCCCGGTTTTCACGGATAATGGTTTCGCCAATCTTCACTCCGCTGGCTCCCATGTCATAGATATGGCACCGTTCCACCGAACAGTCCGAACAGCCGCGCTTGAACCACATTCCACCCAATCCGGTATGTGCCACGCTGCAATCCTTGAAGTGAACATTGCGGGCAAAATTGGCTTCGATAACCGTTTCAATTGCCGCCGCGGCCTGCATCTGCGGATTTCCCTTGAAGGGAGTTATGTATGTGGCATATTCAAAATGGATATTACTGAACGTAACGTTCTCTACAAGCGATTCCATATTCTTGCCGTCTATCTTTACAAAGCGTTGCGTAACGGGAATCTGACATGTTACGTTCTCAGGTGTTTCTCCTTGGCAGGGAATATAATACAGCCAACCATCCTCGCATAAAATCCATTCGCCTTGGGCATCAAGGAAATTGGCATCGTTCTCGGCCACAAAACGCGAGCGGGTATTGATGTTGTTCCATGGATAAGCACCTACGGCCGCAACGTACATAACACCGTCTTTGTCAACGTGTTGAAGCGGACGACGGGTAACGTCCCACTTGTGATAGAAACTGAGCAGCGGTTGTCCCATTACTTCTCCAATATTCAGTTTTCCTTGTGTGGGTTCAGCGGCAGATTCGCCAATATACTGCGTACGGCATTTATTGCCAAAGGGCAATATGTTCTTGGGTTTGATGCACAATACTTCCCATCCGTTAATGTCACGGCCCAAATTGGTCGAGTCAATCGTAACCATCTTAACATCTTCAATGGCGGCAAACTCGCCACGATTGGGGCTTTGGGCACGGAAACGCCTTTCGCCGTTTATGTAAATCTGTTCAAAACGCATCCCGTAGCGCGCCACTTCGGGAATGTGTACCTTCCACAAATTTTCACTCACAACATTGAATTTGGCTGTCTTCATACCACCGGACATAACGCTTCGTCCATTCGTATCTCCTCGGAATTCAATGGGTTTCTTCAGTCTGCTGTCTATCGTAAGAACCTCAAATGCAGTATATTCACCGGCAGCCACGTTTACCACAAAACCTTCTATATCTTCATCATCCTGCAGCATGATAGCCTTTTCCAACGCTCCTTGCAACGAAGCAAGCGGCTTCCTTTTACTGCCCTGATTTGCATCATTTCCCGATGTTGTTACGTATAACTGACGCACCGTTCCTGTTGCGTTTATACTTTGCACCAAAGCAATTGTCAATGTAAGAAGAAAGAAAAGTCTTTTCATGCCTATGTTTTTAATGGTTTGAAAATTTCGCTGTATTTAAGGCAAAGTTAGTGTTTCCTTTTCAATTGTGCAAGAAATGAAAAAGAAAGTGTCTTTTTGTTTCCTCACCACAGATATCTTTGAATAATTTGTCATAACTTTGCATATGCCTACTTGAACGGACAAGGAAAAGAACGGGAGCTTGTCCCTTTTCATCCTTGTCGGGACAAAATATGACTAAAGATAAAATAGTCAACAAGTATTTGAAATAAGGTTTAACCCAGTTAACCGATACTACAAATAAGAAAAACAACAGTCAACTAAAATCGTTAACATACAAAAAATGAAGAGTTTGGGACAAAAGTCGTGGATGCTTCCACAACCGGTGTTAATCATCGGGACATATAATGATGACGGCACGCCAAATGCCATGAATGCTGCTTGGGGCGGCCAGTGGGATGCGGGGGAGATTGTCATATCGATGGGGGCGCATGCCACAACAGAGAACTTGAATCGTTGTGGCGATTTCACGGTTGCGTTTGCAACCAGAGAAACCATGGTGGCCGCAGATTTTGTTGGCATTGTCAGTGCCAAGAATGACCCGCAGAAGATGCAGAAGACGGGTTGGACGGCTATGGAATCGGCATATGTGAACGCGCCTGTATTTGCCGAGTTCCCAATGACTATGGAGTGCCGCATCCGCAGGAAGATTGACGAGAGCGAAGAAGGGTACTATATTGTGGCGGAAATTGTCAATATCCTGGTGAACGAAACTTACCTTGCCCAGGATGGAAAACCCGATGTGGAGAAAATGCAGCTCATCACGTACGACCCTATCCATCATGCTTACATCGGTCTGGGCGAGCGTGTCGGCAACGCTTTTTCTGACGGCAAGCAGTTGAAATAACCCTCTATACATACACACATTACACCAATGTTAAAGTCGTTGTTAATTGTTGGCTTGGGCAGCTTTATTGGCGGTGTCCTCAGGTATGCCTTATCCATCTACATAAAAAACAATTGCAGCCAGGGTTTTCCGTGGGGCACGTTGCTTGTTAATCTGATGGGATGTCTTGTTATGGGCTTAATCCTTGCCTTGTTCAGAGAAAACGGATCCACAGGCAATATGTGGTGTCTGCTGTTGACAACCGGTCTGTGTGGCGGATTTACAACCTTTTCCACTTTCTCTTGCGAAAGTTTCCAAATGTTGCAAAGCGGAGATTTTGCCACCTTGGCCCTTTATCTGGCATCGAATCTTATTGGCGGAATCCTGTTGATAGGATTGGGCTATTGGCTTGTTCGGTAAGCCGGAGAGCAGAAAGGTTGTCTAAAGTAATAATTGTGATGGTTCAAGAGAATTTTAAGTTTTACAAACCTTGTGAGTTGCTAAGATCTTACGTTAGGTATTATTGGGTATTCAAAAGTAAGCAAGCATTGGATACCTATACCTTTCCTATTGGTTGTCCTCAAATAATTTTTCACAAACAGAATCCGTTGTATATTCCAGAGTTAGATACAACCCAAAGCAAACTGACTATTAGCGGACAAGTTAATTTTTCGTCACACCTGTATGCCGATGGAAATATAGAGATGATTGTTGTCGTATTCTTTCCACATACAATGAATATGTTTCTTAATTTGCCGGCGTCACTTTTTTACAACCAAGAGATTTCGGGTTATGACATTGAAGACAGGGAATTGAATGAATTGGCTGAACGAATTTTCGAATGTGCAGACAACTGTCTATGTGTGAATATGATAGAAAAGTGGTTGTTGGAGCGACTGGCCGGTAATATTGATCATACAGATTACGGAATTAGGCGTATTCATGTCGCCATCAAACAAATTTGTATGTATCCTCAGAATTCCGTGATGAGATTATCGTCTATCTGTTGTTTGAGTAAAAAACAGTTTGAACGAGACTTTAATTCATTGGTTGGAATGAATCCTAAGGAATATATTCGTATAGTCCGTTTCCAAAAGGCTTTGGCGTTATTGCAGCTAAAGCAACATGATATTAACCATACACAAATTGCTTATGCAAGTGGTTATGCAGACCAATCTCATTACATAAGGGAGTTTAAAAGGATATCAGGATATACCCCAAAATCATTACTCAAAATATCAGAACCTTATTCAGATTTATTTACTATACCAGTCTGAATGTCTCGTTTTTTCTATTTTCTGACCATACCTTCTTGTACTTTTGCACTTGAATTTAAAATGTAAAATGATGAAAGAAGTAAATCCCAAAGAAACGAGTCGGGCTTATGCCTTTGAAATGTGGATGAATGCGCCAATGCCGATGGTTACATTATTCAAGACCCTTAATGTATCCAATCTTGTGAGAATCAGTAGAAAAACGGGTCTGAAATTCAATATGTTGATGTGTTATTGTATCGGTAGGGCAGCCAGTAAGATCAAGGAGTTTTATTTATTGCCCGTGGGCGATAAGTTGATGCAATATGACAGCATCGCAGTAAATACGATAGTTGCTAATAGTAATGGTGAGGTAAGTTCGTGTGATATTCCATTTGTCAATGAATTGGATGAATTTAATCAACATTATTTAGATCTGACCAAAAAAGTTGCTGACAGTTGCATCAATCATGACCTTAACGACTATATGGTTATTGGTACATCTGCATTAGCCAAGTACGAAATAGACGGTGCGGTAGGCATGTATAGCGGTGTGTTTAACAACCCGTTCCTTATTTGGGGTAAATACAGGCACAGTTGGTTTACAACCTTGCTTACTGTTTCATTTCAATTTCACCACACACAAATGGATGGTGCACATGCGTCAATGTTTTTGGATGGAATTCAGTTTGAAATAAATAAACTGAAAATATAAGTTACAAATATCCGGCCATTTTCCTTATGCGAAGATGGCCGGAAGTGAGTGTAATGTATTATATTATAAACGTTTATACGATACCTTGTGCCATCATGGCGCGGGCCACTTTCATGAATCCGGCGATGTTGGCTCCCTTCATATAATTGATGTATCCGTTGGGTTCGGTTCCGTATTTTACGCATTGTGTGTGAATGTCGTTCATGATGCGATGCAGGTTTTTGTCCACTTCTTCTTCGCTCCAGGAAATGTGCATGGCATTTTGCGACATTTCCAGTCCCGATGTGGCCACGCCGCCGGCATTGACTGCCTTGCCGGGACCATACATGATGCCGGATTTTATGAAGAGATCAATGGCTTCGGGACGGCATCCCATGTTGGATACTTCGCCTACGCACATCACGCCGTTGTCTATAAGTTGTTGGGCATCCTGTTCGTTCAATTCGTTCTGTGTGGCACAGGGCATGGCTATGTCCACCTTTTGCTCCCAGGGTTTCTTGCCGGGATAGAATGTGGCACAAGGGAATTGTTCGGCATAGGGGGCCACTATGTCATTGCCGGACTCCCTGAGTTCCAACATATAATCTATCTTTTCTCCACTTATGCCCTCTGGGTCGTATACATATCCGTCTGGTCCGGAGATGGTTACCACCTTTGCGCCCAGTTCGGTCGCTTTCTTGGCGGCTCCCCATGCCACGTTTCCGAAACCGGATATGGCAACGGTTTTTCCCTTGAAGCTGGTGCCCATGTCCTTGAGCATGGACTGTACAAAGTAGCAGGCGCCAAAGCCGGTGGCTTCGGGGCGTATGAGGGAACCACCAAAGTCGATGCCTTTTCCGGTGAAGGTTCCTGTGTGTTCGTGGGTGAGCTTCTTGTACATTCCGTACATGTATCCCACCTCTCGGCCGCCCACGCCAATGTCGCCTGCCGGAACATCGGTGTCCGGACCAATGAAACGCCACAATTCCAGCATGAATGCCTGGCAGAAACGCATTATTTCAGCATTGCTCTTTCCGCGTGGTGAAAAGTCGGAACCGCCTTTTCCACCGCCCATGGGAAGTGTGGTGAGGGCATTCTTGAAGGTTTGCTCAAATCCCAGGAACTTGAGGATGGAGAGGGTTACGGAGGCGTGGAAGCGTATGCCGCCCTTGTAGGGGCCAATGGCGTTGTTGAACTGTACGCGATAGCCCAGATTGGTCTGTACCTCGCCCTTGTCGTCCACCCAAGTGACGCGGAAGGTGAAGATGCGGTCTGGCTCCACCAGTCGCTCTATGATTTTTGCCTTTTCAAATTCGGGGTGCTTGTTGTAGATTTCCTCTATGGAAACCAACACTTCCTTTACGGCTTGCAGATATTCCATTTCGCCGGGGTGCTTTGCCTCGAGCGACGCCATAATCTTATCAATTTTCATAATACTTCAGTTTTAAAGGTTATTTACATTTTGATAGTGTTTCCTGCTACAAATATAGTTGTTTTATGCCAATTTTGGGCAAAAAAGGCATAAAACGTGTGTTTATATTGATAAAATGTAAAGTTGCTGTTGCAAACTAAGGTTATAAAATAGCTTTGTTTTGCTTACACTTGGGACAGATGCCTTTTATGATGAAGTTTGCGGAATTGACCACAAAATCTTCGGGCAGTTCCACTCGGGGGATGTTGATGTGGTGGAGACAGTAGGTCTGTCCGCAGGCCTCGCAATAGAAGTGTACGTGCTGGTCGTCGTAGGAATCGTGACTATGGCTGTTGCACAGTTCATATTTGAGCGAGCCGCTTCCGTCCTCTATGGTATGCACCAGATTGTTCTTGAGCAAGAGGTTGAGCGTGCGGAATATGGTGCTGCGGTCAGCCGTGACCATGCGGTCCTCCATCTGTTTCAGGCTGATGGGGTGTTTGCATTGTTCCAGCACACGATATACCAGAATGCGCATGGCTGTGGGCTTTACGCCACATTCCAGCAGGTATTTTTCTATTTCTTCATTACGGTCCATTGTGCAAGTGGGGGAGGGTGAATCAGTATTTGAATGAACTGCCACCGGCAAACTCGCGCAACAAGGATGTGGGGGGCACCTGGTCTACGGGAATGCTGCGGAAATAGTGGAGGAATCTCTTAAGTCGTTTTGCCTCAGCATATTCCACCTCGCGCTCGCTCACACCTTCCAGGATGGACAGCACCTTTTCCTTGATGACGGATATTTCGTACAGAAGGGCGCTGTTGAACGTTACGTCGGCATAAATTTGGAAGGGGATGATCCACTTTTCCTCGCCTGCGGTTACACTGGGACAGCGGCGAATGGTCTGCAGGGCGGAATAGCCGCGGTACTGATAGTCGCGGACAATGCGGCGCATGAGTCTGATGTCCTGTGTGGGGATGCAGTTGTGGTCGTCGAGTTGGATGGTGGTGAGGGCGGAAACGTAGATGCGGAATTTCTCTTCGTCCGGAATCTGCTGTGTGAGGATGGGGTTCAGCGCATGGTTTCCTTCAAGAATGAGGATGTCGTCTGGCCCAATCTTGAGTTTCTTGCCTTCGAAAACACGCTGTCCGCTCTGGAAGTCATAGCGCGGGAGTTCCACTTCCTTTCCTTCGAGCAGCTCGTTCATCTGCTGGTTGAAGAACTTGGTGTCCACGGCTTGGATGCACTCGAAGTCATACTCGCCCTTCTCGTCGAGCGGAGTGTCCACTCGGTTCACAAAGTAGTCGTCCGTGCTGAGGGTATAGGGTTTCAGTCCGCAGGCCATCAGCAGAATGGCAAGGCGCTTGCTGGTTGTGGTCTTTCCGCTGCTGCTGGGACCGGCAATGAGTACCAGGCGCGAATGGCGTTCGGCAATCTCGTCCACAATGTGGTTGAGTTTCTTGTCCTGAAGCGCTTCGCTTACGTTTATCAGTTCTGTGGCATGTCCGCTCATTACGGCCATGTTGAAATCGCCCACGTTTCGGATGCCCAGAATGTCTTGCCAGCGATGGTGTTCGCGGATGACATCCACCATTTGAGACTGTTCGGTGGTGTTTTCCAGCTTTGAGGGGTCTTTCAGCGAGGGCACGCGAAGCAGCATGCCGTCCATGTAATATACAAGGTCGAAGAGATGGAGCTGGCCGGTGTGGGTGAGCAGGCAGGAATAGAAATTGCCCACGGTATCGCCCAGCTTGTTATAGTCTGTGTACAGTTTGTCAATGCTCTCCAGCAGCTTTACCTTGCTTTTCATATTCTTTTCGGAGAACAGTTCAATGGCTTCTTCCACAGGACATTGTGTGTCGCTTATGGGCAGGTCTTCGGCAATGATTTCCTGCATGCGAAGGCGCAGGCTGCTGATGTCTTCTTCGCTGATTTCCCGGCCCAGGCACAACTCGCAATAGAAACCGCCGTTTACGGGGGCGCTGATGAGCAGTTTTTTGTCGGGATAGAGGTCTTCGGCAGCCTTGACCAGCACAAGGAAGAGCGTGCGGACGTAGGTGCGCATTCCGGTCATGCTGTAAAGACTGAGGAACTCCACGTCCTTGTTGTTATAGAAGCGGAAGTTCATGCCCTGAACCTTGTTGTTTACCAGTGCGGCCATAGGACCGTATTCCATGTCCAGCCCAGAGGCGGCATAGACCTCGGAAAGCGTGCTTCCCAAGGGTGCGGTTATGACCTTATTATTGTTCTTGCATCTTATTTTCAGAGAGTTGTCCATTGTGCTAAAGGTTATTCGATTTTAAAAGTTGTATCAGTTCTTCCATACCCTCGGAAGCCCCTTTCATGATGTGGGTGAAGCGGTGGTTGCTGTTCCATTTTACGGGTTTGGGGTCAATGAGGTAGATGGGACATTCGTCTGGTACGAATTGGGTGAGTCCGGCGGCAGGATAGACGTTCAGGCTGGTGCCTATGATGATGTAGATGTCTGCCAAAGCACTCATTTCCGCGGCCATCTCAATTTGTGGCACGGGTTCGCCAAACCAGACGATGAAAGGGCGCAGCTGGCTTCCGTCTGCTGAAAGGTCGCCAATCTTCACTTCAAGGTGGTCGGTATCAAGCGTGCGGATGTACTTGGGGTTGTTGGGCTGCAGGCTGCTGGTCACCTTCATCAGCTCGCCGTGCAGATGGATTACGTTGGTGCTGCCTGCCTGTTCGTGCAGATTGTCCACGTTCTGTGTGATGACGGCCACCTCATAGTCTTTTTCCAACTGTGCCACAAGCCGATGCGCCTTGCAGGGCTTTACCTGGAGCAATTGACTGCGGCGCAGATTGTAGAATTCGGTAACCAGAGCGGGGTCTCTCTCCCAACCTTCTGGGGTGCATACCTGTTCCACATTATAGTGTTCCCACAGACCGCCGTTGTCGCGGAATGTGCTGATACCACTTTCGGCACTTATGCCGGCACCGGTCAAAACAATTACTTTCTTCATGTAAATCCATGTTAATTAACGCAAAAATACGAAAAAAAAACATAAGGATGGGCATTAGATGAATAAAAAGTAGTAATTTTGCGCCGCATTAGAGACATTATATATAAAAAGATGGATAAAATAAGTTATGCTTTGGGTCTTGGAATAGGCCACCAGCTCAAGAACATGGGCATTGAGAATTTTAGTGTTGAAGACTTTGCGCAGAGCATCAAGGACGTGATGGAAGACAAGGCTACCGCCATGACTTCACAGGAAGCACAGGCCCTGCTGAACACTTATTTCCAGGAAAAGCAAAAGGCAGAATCACAGAAGGCCATCAGCGAAGGAAAGGCCTTCCTGGAGGAAAATGCCAAGAAGGAGGGTGTGGTTACGACAAAGAGCGGACTGCAATACGAAATCCTGACCGAGGGAACCGGCAAGCAGCCCAAGGCCACCGACACCGTGCGTTGCCACTATGAGGGAAGCCTTATCAACGGTTCTGTATTTGACAGCAGCTACAAGCGCGGCGAACCCGCCGAGTTCGGACTGAGCCAGGTAATTCCCGGATGGACCGAAGGCGTTCAGCTGATGAAGGAAGGCGCAAAGTACCGCTTCTACATTCCCTATCTGTTGGGTTATGGCGAAAACGGTGCCGGAAGCAGTATTCCTCCCTACAGCACCCTGATCTTCGATGTAGAGTTAATAAAAGTATTATAAAAATAATTATCAGTTAAAATTAAAATGAAAAAGTTTGGTTTTATTTGTGCTGCCGTTCTCGCAGCATTGATGTCTTCTTGTGGAAACGGAACTCCCACAGCAGACATGAAGAGTGATTTGGATTCTTTGAGCTATGCAGTAGGTATGGCACAGACCCAGGGTCTGAAGGAATATCTGGTACAGCGCATGGGCGTGGATACCGTTTACATCAACGAGTTTATCAAGGGTTTGAACGAAGGAGCAAACGCTGGTGATGACAAGAAGAACACCGCTTACTATGCAGGTATCCAGATTGGTCAGCAGATCAGCCAGCAGATGGTAACCGGCCTGAACAACGAACTGTTCGGCGAGGACAGCACCAAGACCATCAGCCTGAAGAACTTCATGGCAGGTTTCGTTGCCGGAACCACTGGTAAGGGCGGTCTCATGAGCGTAGAGGATGCCGGTAAGATGGCTCAGGCCAAGATGCAGGTTATCAAGGCTCAGCACATGGAAGAGGTTTACGGACCCAACAAGAAGGCTTGTGAAGAGTTCATGGCCAAGATTGCCAAGAAGGAAGGAATCAAGAAGCTGGAGAACGGTGTGTTCTACGAAGTGTTGGTTGAAGGCAAGGGCGAGATTCCCGCTGACACCAGCCGTGTAAAGGTTAACTACGAAGGTAAGCTCATCAACGATTCAATCTTCGACAGCTCTTATGAGCGCAACGAGCCCACTACCTTCCGTTGCAACCAGGTAATCCCCGGATGGACAAACGCTCTGACTCACATGCCCGTTGGTTCTACCTGGATGGTTTACATTCCCCAGGATCAGGCTTATGCTGACCGCAAGGCTGGTATGATCGATCCCTTCTCTTGTCTGATTTTCAAGATTGAACTCCTCGGCATCGAGAAGTAATCGTCATGAAGCACATAAGAATATTTTGTTTCTCTTTACTGGCGCTGTGTTGCATCGGCACCATGGCTGCCGGTAAAAAGAAAACCAAGAAGGATAAGAAAGCGCCCGTGGAAGTGGTGGATACCGTAAGCGTGGATACGTTCAGCTATGCTTGCGGAAAGGCCAACACCCAGGGTCTGAAGAACTATTTGGTGCAGCGTCTGGGCATGGACACCACCTACATGGATGATTTCATGAAAGGTTTTGACCAGATTCTTCTCACCGAAGCCGACAAGAAGGCCAAGGCCCGATTGGCCGGAATAGAAATCCGCACACAGTTGGAAACCCAGATTCTTCCCAACGTGAACAAGCAGATCAGCGACTCTGCAGACATCGTAGTAAAGGATATGTTCATCCAGGGTTTCAAGGACGGTCTCATGGGAGCCAACATGCACATCAGCATGGACAGCACCCAGAAGATTGTGTCCAAGCAGGCAGCTTATTATCAGAAGGTAAAGACAGAGAAATTGTATGGCGCCAACCGTGCAGCCGGAGAAGAATTCCTCAAGTTGAACGCCAAGAAGGACAGCGTAAAGACCACTCCTTCTGGTCTCCAGTACAAGGAAATCAAGACCGGAACCGGAGAAAAGCCCCAGCCCACGCACAAGGTAACGGTACACTACGAAGGCCGCCTCATTGACGGAACCGTATTTGACAGCAGTTACCAGCGCAACAAGCCCGCCACCTTTGCCTGTGGCCAGGTGATAAAGGGATGGACCGAAGCCCTCACCATGATGCCTGTAGGCAGCAAGTGGGAGCTGTACATTCCCCAGGAACTGGGTTACGGAGCGCGCGAGCAGGCCAAGATTCCTCCCTTCTCTACCCTCATTTTCACAGTGGAATTACTTGGAATAGAGAAACAATAAATTTGCATACAACACAAGAACACCCCTTAAAGGCCACGAAACAGGCTTTTAAGGGGTGTTTTGTTTTTCTATAAATTATACCATTAGCTTTTGGCCATTGGCGAATAAAAAAGTCAACAGCTAACGGCCAACAGAAAAAGTAAATAATCTTTACAAAACAAGGAAGCGTAAAGACACAAATTTTAACGCAACAAAGAAGATACCTCCAGTTGGGCGTAAAAAAGCGCCCAACTGGAAAAAAATATGTTTCCAGTTAGAAAAATTTTTTTTCCCAACTGGAAACCCTGTATTAGGGGGTTATTTGCTTTTTAATGCTCATTCCACCATTTTCCCCTTTCAAGGCATCCGAAAAACGGTAAAAGATAAAGTAAAAAGATTTGACAAAAGACGGCCTTCCCTATGACAAAGTATTGTCAAGGAAAAGACAAAGTATTTCAGTACCAACTTTGGTACATAATAAATGGTACTGCAGTATCAGCTAATTGGTACTGCAGTATCAGCTAATTGGTATTGTAATGTAAGTAAACTGGTATGTAATGGGGTGCCTATCTCTATCTTATCGGACTATTCGACGCCGTGCAGATGATGTCAATCAGTGGTCATAAAGACCAACGCACATTCTTCGACTATATCAAGCTATCGTCCGATGAGATAGCCGACAATATTATGGAAAAACTTCGCCAGAGCGAGAATGTCGGGAATGAGGGATTGTTCTAAAAAAACAGAGTAAAAACAAAATAAATCCTCTTGTTTGCAGTTAAAGTGAAATAAATTCACTAATTTTGCTATAAATAGATGCAATTATGGAAGATATAAACCGCATAAAAGTAGTTTTAGTTGAGAAAAAACGCACCAATAAATGGTTGGCTGAACAACTTGGAGTCAATCCATCAACCGTTTCAAAATGGTGTACCAACTCTTCTCAACCAGATCTAAACTGTTTGCTCAAAATCTCAGATTTACTTGGGGTAGACATAAAAGAATTAATCGTTAGAGAGTATAAACAATATCTAATGTCGCAAGGGGTATGAGCAAAGATTTGATTATACAAAACACATCTATTGTAGCAGATGATTACAATCAGTTAATTGATAATATATCATCTCTATGGACTACAGCCAAAGAGAAGGCGATTAATGCGGTGAATACCGAGTTGCTAGAAGCTAACTGGCAGACTGGTAAATATATTGTGGAGTTTGAGCAAGGTGGAAAGGTTAGAGCAGAATATGGTAAGCAGTTGATTGTGAATCTGGCTAAAGATTTGACTCGATTAAACGGAAAGGGATTTAATCGTTCAAACTTAATCTACATGAGGAAACTTTATTTAGCATTCCCAAAAAGTGGGACGCTGTCCCACAAATTGACATGGAGCCATTATTATGAAATTCTCAAATGCGACGATCCTTTGGAAATGCAATTCTACATGAAGCAATGTATTAATGAAGGGTGGAAGGTACGCGAGTTGAAAAGACAAATGAAAAGTTGCCTATTTCAGCGTCTTGCATTGAGCACCGATAAAAAGGGCGTATTGGCTTTGGCCAATGAAGGTCATCAGGTAATGAAGCCCCAGGATATAATTCGTGACCCATTCGTACTTGAATTTACAGGTCTGCCCCAAAAGAAAAGATATAAGGAAAGCGAATTAGAGGTTGCATTGAAAGCCAATATGGAGCATTTCTTATTGGAACTGGGGCGAGGTTTTGCGTTTATAGGTCGTCAATATCAAATGCACATCGGAAGTCGCATTTTCAAGGTGGACATGGTTTTCTATCATTGTATACTTAAATGTTATGTTCTCATAGACCTAAAACGTGCGGAGATAAAACATAGTGATATTGGACAGATGAATCTTTACCTTAATTATTTCCAAACAGAAGTATGCCAACCAGATGATAACCCACCGATAGGCATTGTGCTTGGAGCGAGAAAAGATGAATTGCTAATGGAATATGCACTGCAAGGTATAACAAACCAGTTATTCGCAGCAAAGTATCAACTATACTTACCCAAACGCGAAGAGTTGCAGACGCAGTTGGATGCGCTTCTAAGCAATGAAGAATAGTTTTTCGGAATTACATTTATTCTCAAATGAATGAGATTATGTGTTAACAGATTTGATAAACGGATAAAGGAATAATATAGATTGTTATAATAAGTTATATCTAATATGAACAAAGTTATTGAACGCATATACAAGCGTACTACAGAATATTCACATCCATCGCAAGCAACTACTACAGCGAACGCTTTGGATTTGTTGTCGTCAGGTATTTACACCGAGGAGGAAAGGTTTATATTCGAATTGTTGCAAAATGCTGTAGATAGTTTTGATGCTAATGACGATAGAGAGCTTCGTATAAAAATAGTTCTATTGGACGACCAATTGATCTTTATGCACAATGGTGCGCCTTTTTCGGAAAGAGATTTAGAGGGACTATGCGATATTGGCAACGGTAATAAAATGAATGATGCCAAGAAGATTGGATATAAAGGAATTGGTTTTAAGTCTGTATTTATGCATTCCCATTTAGTTGCCGTATTGACTAATGGAACATGCTTTAAATTTGACAAGAAAGCGTGTGAAAAAATAGTTCGAGAAAAAGGAGCCGAATATATAGGTGTCAAGATGCCTTGGCAAATAATCCCTATGCTAACAGAGACTCCATCGAATAGATACTAGTGGCTTCAATGTTGTAACTTACATTCAGACATACAACAGAAATTTATTAAGAAAAAAAGTAGAAAAGCTTTTAGCAGACACTCGATTCTTGTTATTCTTGAAGGTAAATAATTTAAGAATATCCTTTTATGATGGAGGTGAGGAAATTCTCAAGTTGTCGAAATCTTATGAAAACAATGTATTGACCCTGCTCAAAAACGAAATTCCACAAAACAGATGGCTAATACACTCTAAAGAAGTTAAATTAACTCCTGAGGTTAGAACAGCTATTGATCATGACATTAAAGTTCCTACAAAATTAAAGGAATCTGAATCTGTCGAGATTTCATTTGCCATAGCATTGGATGAAGAAGGTTGTATTGTGCCTCTTAAAGATGCTGTGATGTATACTTATTTGCCAACATCATATTCGATTGGATTGAACTTTGTAGTTAATGCGAATTTCATTACAGATGCGGGACGTCAGCAAATAGCAAAGGATTGCGCTTGGAATGAATTTATATTTTCTCAAATACCAAGACTCTATCTAAACTGGATTGCAGAAGATATTGCTTTGCGCTATCCTGATTGGTACAAGGTGCTTCCTCACATCTTAGAATCTGAAGATGAACTATCACAAGCATATTCACAGACATTGAGTGAAGCCATTAAGTGTGTCCCATTTGTAAAAACTATTAATGGGCGTATGGCCCTTGTTAAAAATGCCATATGCGATTATATTGATATAAACTCGAATATTCCGCTTAGCGTACTAAACGATTTCGTGCATGCAAAAATTTCAGAAGAAGCATCTGTGGAATCTTTGGTTTCCTTGGAAATTGGTCGTGCTTTAGAAAAATATGATATTGCTTGTGTAAAAACGGAGCATGCTAAAATATTATTGGAGAAAAGCGAGACATACCTGGCGGATTTATCGGCTGGGGATATGTTGATTTTTTTAATATGGCTTAAAAGATTCTCTGAAACTCAAAGCAAAGGATTTCTGGAATCCTTATCATATGCAAGGATACTTATAGATGAGAATAATTGTTTAATAGAGCCTATCGCGTCATTCTTCCCGTCTGAATATTCGGACAAAAATCCTGATATCACAGAGGATGCTAAAATTATAAAACAAGAGTTGGCTGACCTGTTTGATGAAGACTTATCAAGTTGGCTTAAAAGTATTGGCGCGCAGGAAATGTCTAATATTTCTGTAATCAAATCAGTTATCTGCAAAGAGGGATATATTGATCAAAATAATGCAATAAAAGTAATTCAGTTTATTTTTGATAGTGAACAAAAAGAACACGTTCTTGATGCATTGAGCGAAACCGAAATAGGCACTTTGAAGGTCATGACTAAAAATGGTGTACTTGAAAGTGCAGATACTTTGTTTTTAGACTCCGCTTATGGGATTTATGTAAATGCTGATAATGCTTTTTTAGGTAATTTTTTTGGTTCATCCGATAAATGCGTATTTTTTCTCATGCATAGCTAGTATTTTGAGTTCAAAGAACTTCTCATCTCTATATCCGTAGGCTTGCCTTTTCATTGTTTTGATTTTATTGTTTATTCCTTCCAACTTAGCCGTTGAGA
>JAFYQQ010000070.1 GCA_017559845.1 Bacteroidaceae bacterium
GACGAAATAATAGACTAAAGAACAGCATAAATAATAAGTCCAACTTGATAACCTATCATTCACACGGCTCTATTTCTTTCAGAGGCTTATTATTTTCGACAGAGAGAAATTTGGCAAGCGGCAGATTTCACTCCCTCCAAAATAATAGATTGGTAAGAGTGTGCTTTTGCCGTTTTTGGAAATTGTCGTACCTTTGTGCCGAAAACGTGGAATGACGGAAACATCAAACTGCAAATAGCACTGAAAAGAGAAGAAACACCCTTTATTGGTACGCTTTGAACGTTAAGAAACAATAAAAATGTTAAATCTTCACCTTTTAGAATGCACCGTTAAAGGTAATGACCATATTTCTGACTTATTACTTGCAAAATATTGAGTAATAACTGGTTGCAAATACAATACAACTTCTCTGATGTTTTTGTTTTTACTGAAAGAATAAGGCATTATTCTTTGTACTGTCATAGATATGTTTTTGTACGACACGGTTTTCCCGATGTTTAAACTTGTATTATCACCAGCATAGTTTATAATGTCACAAGTTCGTTCAAAAGGATTTACTGGCACGTACCTTACTCCATTCACAAAAAACATAGAACTTAAAAATTCGTAGATGTGAATTTCTCCTTTCCCAAATTCATTATATTGCCTGTTTGCAACATAATTGATTTTTCCACGTAAATAATCGGCCCCTATTGGTGGTGTGTTTGCTAACCAAATGGTCTTGCATGGCTCTGTTTGATGTTCTTCTATCTTTGTGATTCTTGCGCCAATAATTAACGTGTTTATGTCGTAATTCTCAAACGCAGAACGTCCAACGCTTGTCACTGAATATCTGTTGCCATTCCAAACGACATTTTCCGGAATTAGTAATTCTCCATCATTTTCAATGATGGTAGAAGAGTGTGATTCTCCATTATACGTGACTTCTACAGTCAGTTCAGTTTCAGATGTAATGTTATAACAAATACCGTTAACTTCAAAGTCATGAGAACTTGCTGATACACTATACAAAAATATCACAATAGTTAACAATGTAGATTTAAATGTTTGCATAACTTTTCTCAATTTTGCCTACCGCCTCTCCCCAGTTTCAGCGTTAATATTATATAATAAGGTATGGACATAAAAAAGACGTGGGAGAAACTTCCTCGCTTATCCCACCGACTAGGCCTTCGCATTGCCCTTCTAAAGAGATAAGCAACTTAGCCAGCCCACGCCATTGGGTATTATAGATAGGGTATGCCCAATCGGCCCTCTGAGAAGGCTGGTTGGCATACGGGTATAATACACCCGGCATGGACGCCTCGTTGCGGTATCTTCTTTTAGAATTCAAGTTGCGAAGTTGAGTCGGTAGAAGATAACGTTCTGAAAACGTCCTTTCATGCTCCGGACAAGGCAGGGTGGGGAGACGAAATCCCCGGCAAGCGATGCCGTCGGAAGCATATTCCAATAAAGTTTTGACCCGCCTTTCCCGCTGGAACTGGCCAAGTCAAGGGCAAAATTACGGAAAAGTTTTGTAACAAGCAAAAAATCAGTCACGTTTTAACGTGTCGTTGTTTGCCGTTAATCAAAAAAGAAGTATATTTGCAGACTGGAATGTTGTAACGATATAATATTTATGGGAATTACATACGATAAGGAACAGGACAAGTTTGTGTTTGATTTCGAACACGACGGAGCAAACGACATTGTAAGTCTGACGGGCAGCGGCTATCAGGTGGAGGCATTCGGTAAATGCTTTTACTATGGATATGAGTTCGGCGAGGCTGTGGACGGCGGTGTGCGCGGTGCTTTTATCAAGTATGTGAAATTCTCGGAGTCGATACAGCGCGATGCCAATCTGAGCCAATTTATCCAGAAGGCAATCAATGACCTGAACGAAGAGATTAACCTTTATGACTATGATCTTGTGGTGATGCCCGAGTCGTCAAGCAAGGTAAACCAGTATATGTTGCGTTACATTTACCGTTTTGCCCAGCCCCGTTTGCACAAAATGGAACTGATAAAGTCGCTGCCAGAGAACATCTCGTTTGACATGGATGCCTATGCGGTGCAATACCTGGATGATGTGCTGGAGAACGGCCGTCCCCGCTATACGGAGAAACAGAAGGACGAGGTAAAGCAGAGCATCAATGACATGATGGATTTGATACACAAGAAGGACTATTTTACCATTGCCAAGGACGTAAAGAAAAGCCGTTTCCGTCCCTATATGATGAACTTCCTTCGCTTCAAGAGCGAGGAAGACAAGGCTTTGTGTGCCACAATCCGCAAACAGAACGTATTGATTGTGGATGATGTCACCACCAGTGGATCCACGCTGAATGAGATCTTGCGTGCCTTGCGTGTCCTCAATGAAGACAACCGGATTACCATTTTCAGTCTTATCGGTCGCAAGGATTTGATGGTGGAATCATTCTAAAAGGCCACTGCCCTTTATTGACGAAATGAAGAAACTTGTCATATTTGACCTGGACGGAACGTTGTTGGATACGGTGGCAGTTGAGTCTGTCGTCCCTATGGTCTCGCTTACGCCGGAGAAAGAAATGATAGCAGAAGAAAGGCTTCTTCGGTTGTAGGCTTCGATGGAGAACCTTCCGTCCACCCAACGCAAAAAGACAGGGGAACAACCCTTCTTTTCGCCTTAGTTTTTCATGTATTTTGACCATTCTTGTACAAATGTTGAAACATAGTGCTTAAATTGTTGTAGGACAGTGGTAAAAAAGTTCTTTCTCTGTGGAGAAGTCTTTGTTCCAAAGTTTGGAACGTATATTCCAAAGTTTGAAACGTACGTTCCAAACCATGAAACGTATATCCCAAAGCTTGGGATAAACTTTTTATCGTTGACAAAAAACTTTTTCAGTGAAGCTAAAAAACAATTTTACTTGTATCTGACAAGGCATTCAGTGTAGTCTAACCATTTTAGTCACATTTGTTCTTATTTGCGGTATGTGTTGACCCTATTAAATACTTATTTTAATTCCCCGTTGACTCGCCTTTGCGTTGGTCATGAGATGTACATTATCGTTTCTGTATAGACGGTATGGATTGTATGGCCCATATCTTTTTGTTTAGTGGCCTTTTTTGTCATGACAATCTTTTCTGTCTGCAGCAAAATTGCGTAAACATTCTGTAGCTTGATAAAAGTTTATAAGAATCTTTATTTTCGAGGTGTTACATTGAGTTTCCATGCCAAGTGCAGCATCAAATAGCTTGGAATGGAATTGTACCATGTCTCTATACGCCCTTGTGCATTATAACTGCTATAAGTGGTTGATAGTTGATTTAATAAGTCATAACCTTCGATTTTTACCATAATCTGTTTTTTTAAGAAAGAACGGCTCAGCGATGCGTTCCAAACAAGGTCGTTGGTGTTCATAGAACTGTCACCGTATCCGAGTCGGGAGTATACTTTTATGTCGCTGGCAAGTTCCAGGCTGAGGGGTAAATGGTATTCGCATGTCAGTCCGTAATTATAATCCCATGTATTTATGGATCGAAAGTTTTGACTGCGGCTATTCAGCGTGCGGAATTGCACGTGTCCGTTGGCGCCTATTTTCATGTTGTTCCATTGGAATGTTAGTCTGGCATATTCTTTGAACCACCAGTTGTTCACTTTATTCAGTTGCTCGTTCCCTATTTTTTCTTCGGTACCAGCGATGTCCACATTGCGTTCGTAACGGAAGTCGGTGAGGGTTTGCCAGTTCCAATGTCTTTGCTTATCAATACTGCGTCCAAAGTTGAGGAATCCACCAGCATTCCAGTTGCCGTCTACGTTCTCTGTACGGTAGGTACGAACACCGTTTTCTGTGTTGTAAGTATAACCGTTGGCGAAACTCTTCTGTCTGAACCATACGCTCAACCCTACGGAAATGTTTTGATTGTTTATGCGGTTGCGACGGTTGTGTTCCATCACAAGTTCGTGATGGATGGCGGGTTTAAGTTTTGGGTTGCTGACATATATGTTAAGAGGGTCGATGTCGTTTTTGACGTTTACGAAGTGGCTCATGCTTGGCAGATAATAACTCATGCTGTATTTGGCATAGTAACGATGGTCGTAATTGTGTGTCTGTCGGGAATATTCGACAAATGGGGTGGGGATGAATTCGCTGCGTCTGACAAGTGTATCCGTAACCAAACTTGTATAAAAATATTTGCGGTTTTCCATGTGAAAGGGCAAGTCTATGCAGAACCATTCTGATTCACCTTCACTTTCTTTTTGTAAAAATATGCGTGCACCTGGTGCGTACTTCATGCGGCAATAGGTGGTTTCATTAGAGTTCCCGGCATCAATGGTCTGCAGAATGGAGTCTCGGGTTGATGGCAATGCGTCAATGTTTTGTCCTGAGCCTGCTCCCCATCCCTCAAGGCGGTCGAGGCGGAATATCCCCAAGTCACTGTAATTGTAATCGTGCAGAAACTTGACATATCCTTCATAGTTCCAATTATTGGACGAATGGATGGCATATTTTGCCTGACTGTCTATGTAAAAGTCCTTTTTATGTGCATCATGGTAACGGTTGCGGAAATCATTATCTACGGGATGGCTTGCCTTCCCATAAGTGTCGTTGCTGAGCAAGTCTTTAATGTTGTAAATATTCCTGTTGTAATTTGTTTTAATATAGAGGTCTATATTATCACCCCATGGAAGTTTTTTCCCAAAATCAAGATTCAAGTTCATGTAGTATGTCTTGTCTCCTTTTTTTTGTTGCTGCTTGGAACGTGTTGTGAGTATATTGATAAGTTCTGTTGTAGCAAAGTCGCTATATACGGAATCAAGAATTTGTGGCGTGCTTCCGAAATGATTGGGGGGGTCATTGAATTGTGCGTATTGGCTTTGCCTGTGATTATTCCCGTTGGTAAAATGGAATTGTATAACGCTTCGCAACCAGAAGGGTTTCTTCCAAGTGAATTCGTTTGTTGCGCCTATCTGGAATGACTTGTTGTATCCCTGCTCCATGGAACGTTGGAACACATTGCCGGTGTTGAGGAAACTTTCCTTAGCACTGTGTGAAATGTTTGTCTGGTCTGTAAAGCCGGTTGCAACCTGTGCTTTCTCTTGCCATATTTTGTCTTTCTGCTCAATGAATAGGCTGGCGCCGGCTTTCTTCAGGTTTAGTTCACCTGTATAGAGTTTTGTGGGATCCCATTCCCCTTCGTTACCGGGGGAACGTGATTCGTTCACATTGTTGAGGTCAGCAAAGGCAACGATGCGCGAATTGTTGGTGAACCGCAATCCAAAAGCACGTCCTTTATATCGTTTTTCAGTTCCGCTACCAAGAGAAGCGTTTGCCGTGTATCCAGCTGTGTATTTACGCTTGAGCTTGACATCCATGGTGTATTCTTTCTTATCCACGTCATACCCCAACCATTCGCTTTTTTCTGTCGGTTTTTCATAAACTTCAACATTTTGTACCATGTAATTGGAAAGGTTATCAAGTATCACTTTGTTGTCGCCTTTGAAGATGTCTTTTCCGTTGAGCAACAGATTGTCAATCTTTCTTCCGTTTACATAGATTTCTCCGTTGTCTTTCAGCTCTACTCCGTGGAGCTGTTTGATAAGTGAACCTAACATGCTGCCCTCTGGCATATTGAACGCGTTTGCATTGAAAACCAGCGTGTCTCCTTTGTAGGTAAATTTTACTTTTGTGGCTTTTACTATAACCTCGTTAAGTGTTCGTTCAACGCTGTCACGGTGGTTCTTTAAATCGAAAAATGTGTGTCTGGTTGTCTCCCTTGCTCCTTCTGCAACTTGTGTTCCAAGCCACAAGGCTGCCAACATCATTAAAATTCTTGTTTTCATCATGTCGTATTTTTATTGAAATTCCTTTCATATATACGAACATGGATGCCTTTTGTTACAAGTGTCAGTTTTTTCTAACGGATATAAAGACTCTTAATGACAGTAAAGTTCTTCTCAAAACTTCTTGTCTCTCGAACAATTATTCCCACCATTTGGAAATAACACAAATGCCGTTTGTATTGATAGCTGTTGCTTTCATGATGCTGAAAACACCATTTTCATAGGCTGCTTGGTAGGAAAACGGAATGCCCTCTTTGTTGATAAACACTAATCCGAGGAAAACTCTCTCTCTGTCATAGCTAATGGCATAAATGTTGTTTTGCTGGTGCTTGTATTTCTTTGTCAGTTGGAGCAGGGCATCAAAATCTGCAGAATTGTTGACTGGGCGTTGGCTGTATATGGCATTTGTGGTCATGGAACTCAAAGCTTCATTATTGTGGAATATTATGCTCCAGTCTTCTCGTTTGTCTTCAGGGAACTGGTAAGTCGCTTTTTTGCGTATGGCGCGTTTGTCATTGTATTGTTTTTGGAAGAAGTCTTCCAGTGGCTTTACGTCTTTTTCTGTTGAAGGTTTGTTTATTTTATATATAAGATTTTCAGGATTAATGCCACGCAGTCCCTGTTTGGTGTCTTCTGTGATCTTTACAGAAGCTCCCATATTGATTGAGAAGACAAAAGAAATGGAATCTTTTTTTTCCGGGTCTGAGTCCATTCGTTTGTATTTGTAAAAGAGGGTGCTTTTTTTGTCTCCCTCATTGGGACGTACGTTGGCTACATAGCGTCCGCAAATGCCGTTTTCATCATTTTGACGGTCTGAGAAAATACGGTAGCAGTCTATTCCCTCAATCTTTTTGTTTATATGTGTGATTAAGTCAAGGAATTTCTTTTTGTCATTATCTTTGTGATTTACAGCCACACCTGCCTTTAATAACATTCTTTTTGGGAAAAGCAACTCTTGAGTCCAGCAATCGGTGGGGTAAGTTTGACGCATTTCATTTGTAATTTCTTTTGCAAGTTCAGCTAACTCCTGTTTCTGTACAACAGTAACATCTGATTTTATCTGTGCCTGGGTTATCGTAGTGAATACGATGGCAATATATACAAGAATAGTTCTCATGTGTCTTATTTTTATGCTTAAATTCTTAGTGGAAAAACTTAGAGGAATGCGAGTGTTGCTAATTCTGTAGTTCTTGTTCAAACTTGTTCATTTCCTTAGTCATAAGTTCAAAATGGCGGTCTACTTCATCCTGAATGGCGTCTATTTCTTCATCAGAAATTATTGTAGGACAAATTTCGTTGTCAACAAGTGGCTTTTGCGCTTGGGACAGGACTTGAAGGTTGGAATTTTTCTTTTCTGATATTTTATGTTCTGAATGGATGTTGGCAATGAAAAAAACGAGAATAATAGATGCAGCAACGGCGGTAAATCGAAGAACATGCCGGAAGAATCTGGGTTGCTTACCAAATGTCATATCTTCCTTTTTTAATACGATCTCATCATCACAAGACACAAGTTCTCCGCTTTCAAACACGGTGAACATATCTTTGTATACAGAGAATTCTGCATCTATTTCATTATTACGGAAATATTCGGCAAGTAATGATTCTTGCTCAATAGTGGTATTCCCTTCCATAAACATTTGGAGTAAATGGCGCAGTTCTTCTCTATCTTTAATTTTGTCCATATGGCTTGTCATAATTACACTTTCCTTTGTTTTAATTGTTCCAGTATCTTGGCTCTCGCCCTTGAGAGTATTACTCTGACAGATGTCTCAGTTGTGCCTATGATATTGGCAATTTCAATGAATTCCATTTGTTCTACTTGTCGCATGTGGGGTACTGTGCGGTATTTGTCAGGAAGACTTCTCACAACGGTTTGAATCCACTGCTCGTTTTCTTCGCATTCCAATTGGGCTTGTGCGTCCTCACCACTGGAAAACATGGCACAATCTGAAAGATTTCCTTTTAGGTGGCGTTTTAAAGTGCGCAGATGGTCAATACATAAGTTCTTGGTAATGGTAATCCCTAAAGGTTCTATATTCCCTCGTAACTTATTTATTTTATCCCGTGCCATCCATAGCTTCAGAAGAGCGTCTTGAACAATATCCTCTGCTTCATTGTCATCGGCCAAGTAAAACAAGGCAACCTTTAACATCTTCAATCTCAACTCAGGAACGATTCTTTCAAATTCAATCCTGTCCATTTTTATATCTGGTCATTTTTTTGCAAAATTACTCTTTACTTAGAATATTCAAGTATTATCTCATTCTTATTATACGTAAAAGTGCTCAATTTGTTACAGCAGCCTTTAAATTTTCCTACTTTTCTATTCAAAATAGGTGAAACAGTGAACATAAATACTTACATTTGCAATGTAAACGACAATAGACGAAGAAAATGAAGAAACTTGTAATTTTTGATTTGGACGGCACACTGCTGGACACGATTGCAGACTTGGCTGCGGCTACCAATCATGCATTGCAAAAGAATGGGTTTCCCATGCACGATGTGGAAACCTTGCGTACTTTTGTGGGTAATGGTATAGGGAAACTACTTGAACGGGCTTTGCCGGAAGAGGGGCGCACGGCAGATAATGTGGAACGGTTGCGCTCCGACTTTGTCCCGTATTATGACGGGCACAACGCGGACTTGAGCCAACCTTACCCAGGAGTGGCGGAACTGCTTTCCCGTCTGCAGCAAAAGGGGATGATGCTTGCAGTGGCATCGAACAAATATCAGGCAGCAACGGTCAAACTGGTGGCACACTATTTTCCCAATATCCATTTTGTCAGTGTGCTGGGACAGCGCGAGGGCGTTCCCGTGAAACCTCATCCGGGCATTGTGCATGACATCATGGCGTCTGCTGGCGTTACGGCAGATGAGGTGCTGTATGTGGGCGACTCGGGTGTGGACATGCAGACGGCTTGCAATGCAGGAGTGGAAGCCGTGGCGGTGTCATGGGGATTCCGTCCCCGACAGGAGTTGGAGGCCGCTTCTCCATTAGCAGTCATAGACAGGGCAGAGGATTTGTTGGACTATGTCTGAAAAAGGCACAAAAAAGGGATGCACCTCAACACGGGTACATCCCTTAATATTTTAAACTGGAATCAGGAGACGATTACAGGTTTGTCAGCTGGAAGTTTCTCCACTGTACCTTGATGTTGTTGCCATCGTGGATCTGCAACATGATACGGCCGGTCTTTGAACCAATCAACTCGTCGTCAATCTCGATCATAGCCTCGCCATTGAGCCAGGTCTGAACCTTGTTGCCCTCAACGCGCAGACGCAGGGTGTTCCATTCGCCTTCCTTGATGATGTTTTCCTTCTCATCGGGAATCTGAATCAACCATCCACGGCCATAAGACTCGTAGATACCGCCGGTGTCGTAGCCCTTGGGAGCCACTTCGCACTGCCATCCGTTAACGGTGTTGTTCTTGTAACCGCCGTGTACGAAAGAGTGGAAGAAGAGACCAGAGTTACCGTTAGAGCACTGCTTGAACTCTACGGTGAGGTCGAAATCCTTGTAGTATTCGCGAGTTCCGAGGTAACCGTACTTCAGGTCTTCGCCGTTTTCTGTTACCAGGTTGCCTTCTTCGTCAACAGAAACGCGCATAGAACCGAAGAGTTCCCAACCGGTGAGGTCCTTGCCGTTGAACAGGCTTACAGTACCCTTGTCCTTCTTGGGCAGTTCCTTGATTTTGATGTTACGGAAAGAAGCGGGATCTCCGTGGTCCTGAAGACAGAGCACACCTTCGTGAGCCAGGCCGTATTCAGTGGCATCGCCCCACTTACCGCTGGCCTTGCGCTTGAACCAGTCGTCGGTATAGGCCTCGAATTCCAGAATCTTCTCGCCGTTGAGCCAGTGCTCTACATGTCCGTTGTCATAAACAATCTTAGAGGTGTTCCATTCGCCTACGGGATTGATCTTCATCTTGCTCTGGTCGGGCAAGTGCATTGCATAGTCAACACCGATCTTCTGCCAGTCTTCCAACTTGGCGGGGGCGTTCTTCTCTTCCCATCCTTCTACGTCAATCAGCTGATATTCGGGGCCGGTAACATAGGGAACGGCAAAGCGGGGGTGCTCAACTACGTGGTACAGCATACCGCTGTTTCCACCCTTGGTGAGCTTCCAGTCCCACATCAGTTCAAAGTTGGCAAACTTCTTGTCGGTAACGATGTAGCCAGAAGCGTCACCACCTTCGCCAGATGCCTGGATGCATCCGTCTACAACAGTCCAACCACCTTTGAGCTCTTTTTCGTTAAAACTTCTCCATCCGTTGAGTGTCTCACCGTCGAAGAGTAACTGCCATCCTTCTGCTTCTTCAGCCGCGGTAAGCGTGTTGGGCTTGGGGGGCTGGCAAGATGTTACTGAAGCAGTCATGATTGCTGCTGCAGCAAGAGTAGAAAAAAACTTCTTCATAATTTTTTTTGAGATTAAAAATATGGTTAAAAATATCCTTTCAGTCATGAACTCGGGCTTCTTCCAAAAGAATGTTCCCGCTTTTGTGTGCAAAGGTAATAAAGATTTTTCAAAATGGGTGTTTCTTATAGGATTTATTCTTGCCTATTTGCCACTTAATCTGTTGAATGTAAAAAACAAAGGGGTAAAATCGGTAATCTTGGATAAAAAATGAGGTAAAATGTTTGTGGGACAATAAAAATGCATACCTTTGTACTATGGTCGTTCTTAAACGGTGCAGTGGTTCTTTTGCCCGCTTTCTTTTGCTGTATGGAAAGCAACATACGGAAATGTGGCAAGGTGTTAGCGTTCCTGGATAGCACAAGGTTTCAAGAAGCGCCCATTAGGGAAAAAAATGTATAAATATGAACAAGAAGGTTTTGGTGTTAGCGTGGGTGGTGGCTGCTATTGTGGCTGCACTATTTTGGATGAGTCAAAGTCCGCTGTTATTCAAAAACGGTCAGAGCGAATATGCAATCGTGCTATGTGATGATGCCTCTGTCTCGGAAAAGACTGCTGCGGAAGAGTTGCAAGCGTATTTGAGGCAGATTAGTGGGGCGGAGCTTCCTTTGGTAAACAGCAAAGATTTGGAAGATGGAAGGAAGCATATATATGTTGGCTTTAATAAGGAATATGCTGCCGAATGTGGTGTTGAGGCTCCCGATGATATTGATGAGGGATATACTTATCGTACCGTCGGTGACAATATATGGATTTATGGCGGCAAAAACCGAGGAACAATGTATGGAGTCTACGCTTTCCTTGAAAATGAGTTTGGCGTAAGATGGTATACCGTGGATTACACAAAGATTCCCGTGACGAAGAAGTGGAAAGTGAAGGATTTTTGTCGTAGCGAACAACCTTTGGTCCGCTTCCGTTTTGACCAATATTACAATGTATTGGACGAAGCATGGCTGGCACGTAACAAATGCAATTCAGACTATTGGATTTCTGAAAATAAATATGGAGGCCTTTCTTCATACTGGGAAGGCCACACATTCAGGATATTCATATCTCCGGAAGAGTACTTCTCCGAGCATCCCGAGTATTTTTCTATGCGTGAAGGCGGTGTACGCAGGCCTGACGCGCAACTTTGCCTGTCAAATCCGGAGGTGTTGCAAATCTGTATTGACAAGATGAAATACACGATTGCGACAAATCCGTTGTTTGACATATATAGCATGTCTCAGAACGACAATCCGTTTCCTTGTCTGTGTGATAAATGCCGTGCCATAGAGGAACAGTATGGTGGTCATTCGGGGTTGTTGCTATGGTTTGTCAATCAAGTGGCCGATGCAATTAAACCAATATACCCCGATAAATACATCGGTACATTTGCTTATATGTACACGCGCAAGCCTCCTGTCGGAATTGTTCCGCGCAACAATGTGGTCATACGACTTTGTAGCCTGGAGTGTTGTCGTGCCCATCCAATCGAGGAGTGCGAGCATAATCGCTCTTTTATGTCGGATATTGAGAATTGGTCAAAGATCGCTCCTAATATCTACATTTGGGATTATGTGGTCAATTTCAGCCAATATGTTGCCCCGTTCCCCAATTTTAATGTCTTGGCTGAAAATATAAGGACATTCATGAAATACAATGTCATGGGCATTCGCCAACAGGCCAATTACCAATCCGTCGGCGGCGAGTTCTCCGAAATGAAGGCTTGGGTAATATCCAAATTGTTGTGGAATCCTTACCAGGATACCCGGAAGTTGGTCTCTCAATTCATAAATGACTATTATGGTGAGGCCGCGTCTTGTATCCAACAGTATTTCGACCTTTGCCATTCGTTGATAAAGGATGAAACCGTGTTTGACATTTATATCGACGCAAACGCTCCGCTTTATACGGATGAGTTTGTGCGAGAGGCCAGGGAAATACTCAATAAGGCCCGACAGGCAGTTGCTTCTTCCGCTGAGGATATGCGTTTGCGGGTGGATATGGTTGTGTTGCAAATTGATTACTTGCGAATGTGCCGCACGCCTAAAGAGACTTTGGCTGATGGAACGTATGACAGGGTGTGGGCTTTTGTCCGCAAACACAATATCCGTATACACGAGTGGCAGGAGATTGAGGAAAACATTCAACTCTATAACGAAAAATATCTCAAATAACGTGGCTCCGATAGAGTTAATTATGGATGTTCTATAAATGCCTATAGGTCTTTTTCTACTGAGCCCTTTTTCTACTGAGCCGAAATAAGTGTGATGTTGTTTTATTGAAAAACAAAAAGAGAGAACGCTTAAACATTCTCTCTTTTAAGTGGTGCCACCAGGAATCGAACCGGGGACACAAGGATTTTCAGTCCTTTGCTCTACC
>JAFYQQ010000071.1 GCA_017559845.1 Bacteroidaceae bacterium
CTTCAAAAGAGTCTTGAGGATTCTTTTGCGCCTTATCTGCTGGTGGATACAATGGTCTAAATCCGCATTTGGAGGAGGTATTGCTGTATCACAAAATCTTGCGTGCGCGTATGTGAGAACTTTTTAAGGGTTGACTATTTAATCATTATGAGACGACTGCAAACCGTTGTAAGTGTGCCTTTTGGTAAGATAAATCACCTTGGTGTTGCAGAGCACGACACATCAATGTCTGATATTGTCAGAGAGGCCCTTGTGAACTTCTGCCAGCATGCCGATTTCTTTAGTCCTCTTAGGTCTTCGATACATGTGTTCCTGAATCGCATCGAGTTCTTGAACGCAGGAAGTTTTCCGGTAGCATTAAACAAGATGGTTGGCAAGTTCTTCTCTATGGCAAGAAATCCTGGTATCTCAAAAATGTTCCGTTGGGCAGATTTGTGTGAGAACGAAGGTTTTGGTATGGATGAATTGCTATCGTGGCAAAAGATTACCAACTCCAAGGTTGAAATCGAAAGTGAAAGAGAATTTTCGAGAGTAATATTATATCTCCCTGAAAATGGCGCGAATTTTGGCGCGAATGAGATTCAAACTACACAATTTGGCGCGAATCTTGGCGCGAATGAGATTCAAACTGCACAATTTGGCGCGAATCTTGGCGCGAACAAGCAACGCATATTACATGCAATTCAGATTGACAATACTCTGTCCGTCCTTAAACTGCAAGTTCTAACCAATATTCCACTACGAACTTTACAACGAGAAGTAAATGAACTAATAGAACTTGGGGTACTCGAAAAAGGAGGAACAAGAAAAAACATTATTTGGACTATAAAGAACATATAAAGAACATATAAAAGTAACCAAGTCGTTCTAAATAGCAGAAGTAGCAAGAAAGCTCAAAATAGGAGTTTGCACCAGACCCATAATAACAGAACCCGTCAGCATCCCATAGAACTGCTGGCGGGTCGCTGTTTATAAGTAGTGTAGAGATATTCATCCATAAAGTTGTAGTTCTGCATGTTCCACTTTTTTTTAGAGACAAATATAAATTTGAAGGGTACAAACGGTCGCAAACAGAAACAGGCATACTTGTAGCAAATGAATCGAGGTGGTACAGCAGATGAAAGTGCCATTCGCAATGCTAGAATCGAAAAAACGATGAGATTCGCAATTTGAATGAACGTATATCGTGGAGAAATAAAGTTGGTTGATGTTTACAGAACTATTGGAGAACCAACCCTTGGTTCATAGCATTACGATAGGAGCACATAATACTATCGTTCCCTGATAGGTCATCCTGCTTGTTCTATCCATCGTTTGGTTATAAAATTCGTAATTTGTTCGATGGTTATTTCGCCGTTCATCAGTTTGTTGTAAAGGTCTATAAATTCCTCAACCGTAGTCCATTCATTCAGGCGGATATTATGCTGACGTGCAAAGGCACACACCCTGTCATATGTACCATCTTCTTTAGCTTCTTTAGGGTAACGCATCATTCGCATATAGTCAATTTGCAGACAAAGTTGTTCGACACGGAAACGAATTTCCTCGTTGGCGGATGCTGAAGCCTGTTTGGCTTGGTCTAATATGCTTTTTCCTTGCGCAATAAACTCATCTGTAAAGAGAGGATTGGTATCACCGTCGTATATTCCCAACACCGTACTATCATTGATTAGGGAATGGCAAAGGTCGAAATACTGCTGTACATATGGAGCTGCTTCCTCGTAGTACGCTTTGATAAATTCGGCAGCTAAAGCCATAGCGTCTTGCTTGGGATTCCACAATAGTTTGCTGATGACCCATGTTCTTAAATCATGAAACTCGCTACCATATGAATTATACACACCCAATTCTTGGATTCCTATAGCGTTGTATTTCTTGAATGCCTTGATATTCTGAGCCAAAACACCGAAGTTGGGAAACGGAGCTACATATTGACGAAAGTTAACAACATAGTCCCACACAAACAATTTGGATGCAATCTTTGACCAATCCACCATGTCCTTTATAAAGGATTGGTTATGTTCACACTCTTCCAAAGGATGGGCAAAACAGCACTCGATGCTACACAAACGTATGAGGACATTGTCACGCGGAGAGATATTTGTGGGAGCCTGACGCGTGTATTGATAGGCAAAAGTACCGATGTATTTGTCTGGATGCAGTGGTTTAATGGCATCTGCAACTTGATTGACGAACCACACCATCGGCCCCGAATGCCCACCGTATTTCTCTTCCATGGCACGACATTCATCGCACTGGCAAGGGAAATGGTTGTCATTCTGCGATAAGTCGTACACCCAATATTGCGGATTATCGGCAATCACCTGCTTCATCTTCTCAGTGCATATCCGCAACACATCGGGATTTGACAAGCATAGCTGCGTATATGGAGTGCGCTTGCCGTCTCTCATGGAAAAGTATTCGGGATGCTCTTCGAAATATTCTCCTGTGGAGATAAAGTAGCTGAAGGTGTGGCAACCCCAATATCCTGTAAGTCCGCCATATTCATTATTCAAAAAACTCCACCCCATATTACATTTATTATGCGCCAACCAATCAGCGTTAGAATTGGCCATCGCATAATTCAAGTGGCGGTACTCTACAAATGGCTTTTCGCTATGCATCAAGTCCTTAAACTCCCACTTTGCAAAAGTTGGCACCTTTGTGCAATCAGCGCTGTACCACCTGACTCCTAATTCGTTCTCAAGAAACGAGAACACACCATAGATGGTTCCACGTTGCTTGCCACCATAAATCCAAATATTATCATCCACAGAACGATATGTGTACCCCTCATCATCATTCTCCGGATATTCCACATTGAACTTTTCTGCATATTCCTTATTGAAGCCAACAAAGATGTGCTTCTGTCCATCTTCTATTTGATTCTCGTCTACAATAGGTAGTGTCATACCACCGATTTTCTCCAAATATATTTGTAGTTCCTTAGCTGCTGTCTGTTCAGACGTAGAAGCATCGGCACATAACACAATTACGTAGTCACTCTTTCCGTCATGAAACAACACGGAATGGCACGACGTCATAGTAAATGTCCCTGCCGCAACAGATAGCACTGCTATTGCAAGGGAAATGAATAATCTTGTAGTTCTCATATCACAAAAGTACACAAATATTTGCTTAAATTTTCTACAAAGGTATTGTTTTTTCACGAAAATAGACTTTCTACACATTAAAACTACTCTTCTCACACGAATATATGCTTCATTGTATAATAAAACATCACCCGTTTATCCCTTTTGCCGGATGCAAAGGTAGCCAATCCTCATTAAGAATAAGAAAAGGTCAAGCGGTAAACCGTTTGGAGCAGTTTCTTCCTCCGTTGGAGAGTAAACAGCTCCAAAACCTTTTCCTATTCATCGGCTTGGCTTGAATCTGCATCCGGCAACGAAGATAAACGACTGACGAAATAGTAGTACCAAAGAACAGCATAAATAATAGGTCTTAACTTGATAACCTATCATTCAAACTGTTCTCAAATCTTTTAGTGGCTTATTATTTTCGACAGAGAGAAATTTGGCAAGCGGCAGATTTCACTCCCTCCAAAATAATAGATTGATAAGAGTGTGCTTTTGTCGTTCATGGAAATTGTCGTACCTTTGTGCCGAAAATGTGGAATGATGGAAACATCAAACTGCAAATAGCACTGAAAAGAGAAGAAACGCCCTTTATTGACACGCTTCGAGCGTTAAGAAACAATAAAAATGTTAAATCTTCACCTTTTAGAATGCACCTTTAAAGGTTATGACCATATTTCTGGCTTATTGCTCGCAAAATATTGAGTAATAACTGGTTGCAAATACAGAATATATAACAACCGACATTATATAAATGATGTAGTAGCCGGGGCATGTGTTGGAATATTAAGCACAAAGTTCGCCTATTGGTTATATCCTAAATTATTTAAGAAATCGGTTTGTAACCAAGGTTTTGTTGTTGGAATGCCATATTTTTCGAATGAGAGTGCAGGCTTGAATTTAGTTGCCGTCTTCTGATTAAACTCATGACATCTGCATAGGAATATGTGGGGAGACAGGATGTGAGTAAAAAACTTTAACATAAAAAACGGCAAAAAGTATCACTTAAGTGTTTCTCCTGAAACAGTTAAGTGTTTTTCAAGAAAGACTTAAGTAAAACCCGAGAAACACTTAAGTCTTTTTTTCGTGTGTTTTAAGTGTGGTTTTAGCATTGTTGTATCGTACTGAGAATTAGCTAGATGTGTGTCTGTGTATTTTACTGCATTCCGTACAAACTCCTTTTTCTTGTTTTTTGACAGATTTATTCCTTGTAAGGCGATTAATTTTGTAGGGATGTCAGCGTGCTGCGTCCGAAGGGTTTTGTTGGAGTTATGTCACAAGCAAATCTCACGAATCTCACGAAATAAAAGAAGTATTTGCGGGATGGGCGAGATTTGCGTGAGGGAAAAATCTTCGGACACTGCACGCAACGTCCCTACCCCCTCATTGCTCACCGCTCACCGCTCAAAATCTTTCTTTTGTCGAAACAAAAATGAAAACGTAAAACTTTTTTGGTATTCACTGATAATAACCATAAGAGGTCAAAAACGAGCAAAAATACGTCAAAAAGGGCTTCTGAAAGTGCCCAACTGGAAAAAAATAATTTTTCAACTGAGAAAAAATATTTTTCCAACAGGGAAATAAAATTTTCCCAACTGGCCGTTTCCGGCTTTCCAGCTGGTTTTACTTCAAATTGTTTCTTTGTAAAGTTTTTTTGTGTATTCGTGAAAATTCAACGTATTCCGTAAAAGCTCCTTTTTCTTGTTTTGGCAAACGCTGGGGAATATGCGGAGTGAAACAAAAAACTTAGGATGCACCCATCACGGGCGCATCCTAAGTATCGCTATGAGGTCTTGTTCTAACACTTATTTCTTGATCTTGTAAACCAGGAAGTTCTTGTCGAACTTGATTTCCATTCCGTTGGACAGGTCTACATCGTATCCGCGGTTGTCCAGATCAATTTCGGTTACTTTTGTGCCGGGGAAGTTCTCGTTGAGGTACTTGGTTATGGCTGCGGGGATTGCGCCTTGCGGTATGAAGGTGTGCTTGCACTCAATGTTTTCCCAGTTACCTTTGCTGTCAAACTCAATCTTGTCTCCGTTTACAAATACCACGTTGTACTCTTGGGCCAGCCAGTCGCGTTCTGTGGTTACCATTGCAATCTTTGCGTTCTTGAAATGGCTGTTCAGGAAGGTCTGTGCCGCTTGGGGAAGTTGGTTAAACTGTATGGCACGGTCATTGTCGGCGAGAGCTGTTGTGAAACTTACTAAAGCTACAAACAGGGTAATCAAAGTCTTCTTCATAATGTCTTTCTTTTTAATTGTTATTTTTCTATTTTCATTTTCTCTTTTTTGTTGGGCTTTTTGTTGCCCTTGTACTGAATTGACATGATTACAAAAGATTGGTTTAACGTACTCCTTCGCTTTTAACTATCTTTAATATTTGTTTTGTTTTTATTACAATTAAGGGCGGTTTCCGAAATGGGAAGCCACCCTTTTATTGCTGTGAATCAATTTGTTATTATTCGATGGTTATTTTGTAGTCGTCCAGTTTTCCTTTACGATGGGCTTGTGCCTTGGTTGTGGGACTGATACCGAATAGAGGAGAGTAGGTTTTAACATGAATGGTCTTTCCGTCTGGATAGAATTCCAGAATGCGCACCCATCCGTCGCCGCCGTTTCCTTCCCATCCTCCGCCCAGAATCTGGACGTTGAACATCATTTGGTGGACGGTATTTCCAGCTGCGTTCTTGCTCTTGACATAGGCGGTGGCGTCCTCAAATTCGCCGGGTTTTCCGGTGTGTCCGCAAATAACCATGTCTACGTTGGGTAGGGGCTGGATGAGTTTTTCCCAAATCTGCTTTCCCCAATTGGCGGGGCGGATCTTGTATCCCTCGTTATCTGTAAGTTCGCCGGTGCGTTCTCTCATGTAAGAGTGGGTGAGGAAGATGACCTTGTCGTCCTTGTACTTGGGGTCGCTGATAACTTTCTTTGCCCATTCAAGTACTTCATCGCGGGGAGCGAATTCGGCACATACGATGAGGATGTGGCCCCATCCCGGTGCTTCTATGCGGAAGGCACCGTTTTCCGTACTGATGTCTCCCATTCGGTTGGGGTAGTCGGAAACAATGACATCGCGCAGTTTTTCGTTACGCTCCAGAGGGAAGTATTTGGGAAATTCGGTACGTCCGTTTTCCGCGCTGCGGTAGCCGTAGTCGTGGTTTCCAGGACTGATGATGTAAGGAACCTTGTTGTCCAGACGACCGAAACAGCGCGAAACACATTTCCATTGCTCGCGACTGGTTTGGTTTACCATGGTGCGGATGCGGGTTATGCACTCGTTTGTCTCCACCAGGTCGCCGGTGCAGAGCACGCTCTTGATGTTAAGATGGTCCACATTGTCGGCAATCCATGCCGTACAGAGTTCAAAGAGGGGCTGGTTGATGTCGTACTTCATGTAGCCCTGGGGGTCGCCCAGCACAATCATACTGAAGGACTCTGGATTGTCCAGCTGCTGCTGGTCGGCTCTGTGTTGGGCCTGTCCGCCCAGAACAGCAGTAAAGGCCAATGCGGTAAGGATGGTTTTTCTCATACTTATGATGTATTAAATGGATAAAAATAAGGCGTATAATCAATACTTTTGCACAAATTTATGATTTTTTTCAGAATATCTGGTGCTGGCTGGATAAGTTTCGTATCTTTTTCTTATCTTTGCATAGCTTTTTGACTTGTTTTCATTGCATGAATCCCAGAAAATTGAATAATTTGCTGCGACAAACGACAGACGAGTTGTCTGCAGGCAATTCCTTGCATGGACTGTTCCATGAACATCGTGATGGCGACCCGCTTCCTTCGGGTCCGGTATTGGCAGAGATTATAGACCTGTGCCGTGCCATAATTTTTCCCGGATTTTACGGTAATTCCACCCTGAGCAGTGAAACCCTCCCTTATCATATCGGTGTGAATGTGGAGCGCCTGTACGGTCTGCTTTGTGAGCAGATTCTGGCCGGGCTCTGTTTTGGTTGTAACTGTAATTGTAACAACAATGAGGACCGCTGCCTGGAAAGGGCGCAGACGCTGGCGGCAGAATTCATAGCCCATCTGCCCGAGCTGCGTGCCGTACTGGCCACAGATGTGGAGGCGGCATACAACGGTGACCCGGCTGCCGAATCGTATGGGGAAATCATCAGCTGCTATCCCATTATCAAGGCCATTACCAATTACCGCATAGCCCATCAGCTCCTGTTGCAAGGCGTACCTCTGATTCCGCGCATCATCAGCGAAATGGCGCATAGCGAGACCGGAATAGACATTCATCCCGCCGCCACCATCGGCCATCATTTTACGATTGACCACGGCACGGGTGTGGTGATTGGCGCCACTTGTATCATTGGAAACAACGTGAAGCTCTATCAGGGCGTAACCTTGGGCGCAAAGAGTTTTCCCCTGGACGAAAACGGAAACCCCATCAAGGGAATTCCCCGCCACCCCATTCTGGAGGACAATGTCATCGTGTACAGCAACGCCACAGTGCTGGGCCGCATTACGCTGGCCGAAGGTACGGTTATTGGCGGAAACCTTTGGGTGACGGAAAGTACAAAGCCGGGCGAACATCTGGTTCAGGCCCGTAAACGGATTAGTGAATAAGTTTTTACCAAAATATATTTATGCAAGAATTTGAATTGATCGCCAAAACCTTTCAAGGATTGGAGAACGTGTTGGCCACAGAACTGATTGAATTGGGAGCCAACAACATCAAGATAGGCCGGCGAATGGTTTCCTTTACCGGAGACAAGGAATTGATGTACAGAGCCAACTTCCAGTTGCGTACTGCCATTCGTGTGCTGAAACCTATCAAGCACTTCCAGGCCAAGGCTGCCGAAGAGGTGTACGATGCCGTAAAGGCGATAGACTGGTCGCAGTATCTGACAAACGAGACCACATTTTCTGTGGACAGTGTGGTGTTCAGTAACGAGTTTCGCCACAGCAAGTTTGTGGCATATAAGGTAAAGGATGCCATTGTGGACCAGTTCCGCGAGAAGACCGGCGACCGTCCCAACATACGAATAGTAAACCCCGACATAAAACTGCACATTCATGTGGCTGAGTATGACTGTACTTTGAGTCTGGACAGCAGCGGTGAGAGCTTGCACCGCCGTGGATACCGTCAGGAGGCAGTGGAGGCACCGCTCAACGAGGTGTTGGCTGCGGGAATCATCCTGCAGACCGGATGGCGTGGCGAATGTGACCTGATTGACCCGATGTGCGGAAGCGGAACCTTTGCCATTGAGGCGGCTTTGATTGCCAGAGGCATCAGCCCCGGTGTGTTCCGTCAGGAATATGCCTTTGAGAAGTGGCCCGACTTTGACCGCGAACTCTTTGACCGCATTTATGAGGATGACAGCAACGAGCATGAATTCGAGCACCACATCTATGCTTATGACATCAACCGCCATGCCGTGGAGATTGCATCCACCAATGTAAAGGCTGCCGGATTGGGCAAGGACATTACCGTAGCACAGCAGGACTTCAAGGACTTCAAGAGACCGGAGCAGAAGAGCATCATGGTTATGAATCCTCCGTATGGCGAGCGCATCTCTTCACCCGACCTGTTGGGATTGTACAAGATGATTGGCGAACGCCTGAAGCATCAGTTCCATGGTAATGACGCATGGGTGTTGAGCTATCGTGAGGAATGCTTTGACCAGATTGGCCTGAGACCTTCACTGCGTACACCTCTGTTCAACGGTTCCCTGGAATGTGAGCTGAGAAAGTATCAGACCTTCGAAGGTAAGTTCAATGAAATGCGTGCCCAGGGCGGCGACATCAAGACAGCCGTGGAGCGTCGCATGATGTCTGAAAAGAAACGATTCAAGCAGAACCGTTCCTTCAAGAAGGGCCTGGACGAGGCCGATGATGAAATGCCCGTACGCAACTTTGGCAACGACCGCCGCGAACGCAAGTCATTCGGAAGAGATGACCGCCGGGACGACCGTCGCGGTTTCCGTAAGGACTTCGACGGAGAGCGCAAAGGCGACCGTCGCAGTTTCCGCAAGGATTTTGACGGAGAACGCAAGGATGACCGTCGCAGTTTCCGCAAGGATTTTGACGGAGAACGTAAAGATGATCGCCGCGGTTTCCAAAAGGACGGCCAACGTTCATTCCGCAACAAGGACAACAAGCCCCGCCGTACTTTCGAGGGTAAGGGCGCACGCCCCAATAACCGAAAGGGGGACTTCAATAAGTTCAATAACCCCAATCGTTTCGAAGATTATGAAGATTAAATGGATTGCCTTTTTGCTTATGGCAGCATGTAACCTGACAGTGACAGCCCAAAAGCCTCTCACCCTGGAAGAGTTGCTGGGAGGCGGAAAAAACTATTGGCAGATTCAGCCCGAAAACAAGTACACCACTTGGTGGGGCGAGACAGCACTGGAAACAACGCCCGAAGAGGTGAAGGAACTGGTTTCCGGAAAAACACTTGTAACCGTTGAACAGATAAATGAATGGGTAGGAAAGAAGGTGGCCCGCAACGGACACAACCTGATTTTTCCCTATCCAGAAAAAAGTCTGGTGCTGGTAAATAGTCCCCAGGAACGTATGTTGGTGGACTTTGAGCAGAAAAAAGTGGAGTGGAAACAGAGCATCCCACAGCAGGCGCAGCATCAGGACTGGAATGCCGAGAGCCGCCATTTGGCATACACGGTTTTGGGCAATCTTTATGTACAGACTTCTGAAGACAAGACTTTGCAGATAAGCAAGGACGGCAGCACGGACGGAACGGACAACATTGTGTATGGACGTAGCGTGCATCGCGATGAGTTCGGCATCCGCAAGGGAATCTTCTGGAGTCCGGACGGAAAAAAACTTGCCTTCTATCGCATGGACCAGAGCATGGTGCCCAGCTACCCGCAGGTGGACATCACCTCACGCATTTCCACCACCTACACAGACCACTACCCCATGGCCGGAGAAACCAGCCACCAGGTTAAGGTGGGAATCTATGATGTGGAACAGGAAAAGACCGTATGGGTGGAACTGGTTGGCGGACCGGAAGACTACCACACCAACCTGTCCTGGGCGCCCGACGGAAAGACACTTTACATCTTTGAGCTGAACCGTGCGCAAAACGACATGCGCCTGGTTGCCTATGACACAGAAACCGGCAAGTTCATGAAACAGTTGCTTCAGGAAACCAGCCAGAAGTATGTGGAACCACAGCACGGTCTGGACTTTTTGCCTTGGGATGAGACAAAAGCCATTATGCAGACCCAGCGTGACGGTTATAACCACCTTTATGTATTGGATGTCAATACAGGAAACCTCACTCAGCTGACCAAGGGAAACTGGGTGGTACAGGAACTGGTCGGATTCAACCAGAAGCAGAAGAGTGTCCTCTACATGAGCAACGAGAGCGATCCCCGTCAAAAGTGTTTGTACAGCATTGTCGTGAAGTCTGGTAAGAAGACAGCGTTGAGTGTGATGGATGGTGTACATTCTGCATCTCCCAACTATTTGGGAACAGCGGTGATAGACCGTTACAGCAGCCCCACCGTTCCCCGCAATATTGACTTGATTTCTACGGCAAAGGGCAAGTCGCAGAATATCCTTACTGCTGCCGACTCGTGGGTGGCTAACGGATTCAACATTCCTGAGATTACCAGTGGCAGCATCAAGGCTGCAGACGGAACCACCGACCTGTACTATCGCATGGTAAAGCCCATCGGTTTTGACCCCAATAAGAAATACCCCACTGTGGTTTATGTCTACGGTGGTCCTCACGCCCATAACGTACAGGCCAGTTGGCACTGGGGATTGCGTGGCTGGGAAGCCTACATGGCGCAAAAGGGATATTTGCTTTTCATCCTGGACAACCGTGGTAGCGAATGGCGTGGCCTGGAGTTTGAGCAGGCCACCTGGCATCAGTTAGGACAGGTGGAAATGCAGGATCAGATGCAGGGCGTTGCCTATCTGAAGAGCCTTCCTTATGTGGATGCCGGCCGTTTGGGCGTTCATGGATGGAGCTTTGGAGGCTTTATGACTACCAGCCTGATCTGCAACTACCCCGATGTGTTCAAGGTGGGTGTGGCCGGCGGTCCTGTTATCGACTGGAAGTATTATGAGGTGATGTATGGCGAACGCTATATGGGAACACCCCAGAACAATCCTGAGGGCTACGCCAAAACCAGCTTGTTGAACAAGGCGGGCAACCTGAAGGGACGCCTGCAGGTGATTCACGGATACAATGACCCCACTTGTGTGCCACAGCACGCTTTGTCCTTTATCCGTGCTTGTGCTGATGCCGGAACACAGCCCGATTTATTTTTCTATCCGGGCGCAGGTCATAATATGTCCGGTAGGGACCAGATTCACTTGCACGAACGCATAACCCGTTATTTCGAGGATTTTTTAAAATAAATAGAAACCCAAAATCAAATATACAGACATGAAGATTCTTTTATTAGGAAGTGGCGGCCGTGAGCACGCCTTGGCTTGGAAGATTGCCCAAAGCACCAAAGTAAAGAAATTATATATTGCTCCCGGAAATGCCGGAACGGCAGAAGTGGGGGAGAACGTATCCATCAAGGCAGACGATTTTGATGAGATCAAGAATTTTGTGCTCTGCAACCAAATAGATATGGTTGTGGTTGGCCCCGAAGATCCGTTGGTAAAGGGAATTTACGATTATTTCCAGAACGATGCCGAATTGAAGAACATTCCCGTAATAGGTCCCAGCAAGCAGGGAGCGGTGTTGGAAGGAAGTAAGGACTTTGCCAAGGCTTTTATGCTGCGTCACGGTATTCCCACAGCTGCATACCAAACCTTTAATGGCGATACGCTTCAGCAAGGAAAAGAATTCCTGCGTACGCTAAAGGCTCCTTATGTGCTTAAGGCTGACGGACTTTGCGCTGGAAAGGGAGTTCTCATTCTGCCCACTTTGGAAGAAGCGGAGAAAGAACTGGAAGAGATGTTGGGCGGAATGTTCGGCAACGCCAGTAGCCGAGTGGTGATAGAAGAGTTTATGTCGGGCATAGAATGTTCTGTCTTTGTGCTTACCGACGGAAAAGATTATGCCATTCTGCCCGAGGCGAAGGATTATAAGCGCATTGGTGAAGGCGACACAGGCCTCAATACCGGTGGTATGGGAAGTGTTAGCCCGGTTCCCTTTGCTGATGAGGCTTGGATGAAGAAGGTGGAAGACCGCATTATCCGTCCTACCGTTGAGGGATTGGCTCAGGAAGGAATCGATTACAAGGGATTCATCTTCTTTGGTCTGATCAACGTCGATGGCGAACCCAAGGTCATTGAATATAATGTACGCATGGGAGACCCCGAGACAGAATCTGTGATGTTGCGTCTGAAAACGGATATCGTAGACCTCTTCCAGGCTGTTGCACAGCAGAATCTGGGCGCATGTAAGGTTGAGTTCGATCCCCGTAGTGCCGTATGCGTAATGCTCGTAAGCGGCGGTTATCCTGGTGCCTACGACAAGGGCTTCCCCATTACTGGCATAGACCAGGTGGAAGGAAGCGTGGTTTTCCATGCCGGCACAGCCATGAAGGATGGCCAGGTGGTAACCAGCGGCGGCCGTGTGATTGCGGTGAGCAGTTACGGCGAAACCAAGGAAGAGGCTTTGGCAAAGAGCTTCCAGGAAGCCCAGAAGATTCAGTTTGAAAAGAAATATTTCCGTAGCGACATAGGAAAAGACCTTTAATGAAGCAGCGTCGGTTTCAGAATCGTGTTGTTGAGAGTGTATTCACCCTACCCATAAGCGCAGTCTTCGCTGCGCTTATGTGGTGGTTTCAGGGCGGTTTCAGCAAAGCCAACATGCTGGGGCTGCTTTTTTGTGCGCTTACGGCTTATATCATTCTGGAAACCAACAATGCGAACGCGCTAATCAGGGTTCGTACCCGCTTGCTCTCCTCTCTGTGGCTCATCAGTGTCGCGTGCATGGGATTCCTGCACACGGCCATAGAACCCTTGTTTGTGACATTATGTCTTTCGCTCAGTTACAGCCAGTTGTGCCGTACCTATCAAAGATATGATGCAGCCGTACAGGCGTTCCATGCAAACTTGCTCCTTTCCGTGGCCAGTCTGGTGTTTCCGCCCATGCTTCTGCTGTCCGTTCTTTATGGAATATATTTCTCAGTCTATATGCGTTGTGTGAACCTGCGCTTGGTGATGGCTAGTCTGCTTGCTTTGTTGTTGCCATATTGGTTCTGCTCGGGATGGTGTGTGTGGCAACTTGATTTCGCCCCTCTGTTGTCTCATCTATCCGCAGTGGTGGATTTCCGCATGCCCACGCAGGAGGTTTACGGCCAAGTATCTTTGCCCGTTATTTCTGCTTGGGCGTTGGTGAATCTGCTTTCTGTTGTGGGTACAATACATTATCTGCGCAACCGGTATGACGACAAGATAAAGGTGCGTATGTTGCTGTATATCTTTGTTTGCCAGACCGTGTTTTTTCAGATAGTCGTTCTTCTTCAGCCCCAGTTCATTATGTTTCTGCTTCCCATGCTTATGGTTAGTAGCAATCCCCTGGTTGCCCATTATTTTGCTTTGACGGGCAGTTGGGTCAGTAATTTGTTCTTTTGTCTTTCTCTTTTACTTTTTGTAGCGTTGGCCGTGATAAGTGTATGGATGCCTTTATAGATTTTATGTTGCAATATGGCTACGTTGGTATGTTCATAGCCGCGTTTGCTGCCGGAAGCGTTTTCCCTTTCAGCAGCGAGGCTGTGCTGGCCGGACTTCAACTGGCCGGAATGAGGGAGATGCCCCTGTTTCTGAGTGCCACAATAGGCAATTGCTTGGGCAGTATGCTCAATTATTGGATTGGGCATCTTGGGCGATTGGAGTGGATTGAGCGTTATCTGCGCGTGCCCCCGGACAAGGTACACTCCACGCAGGAGTGGCTCAATCACGGTGGCGCGTGGATGGGTGTCCTGACCTTTATTCCCATCCTGGGAGATGTCATCAGCGTTACTTTAGGTTTTATGCGCGCCAATGTTGTAGTGACTACTATTAGCATCTTTCTGGGAAAGGCTTTGCGCTATGCAATACTTATTTGGGCAATCAATATGGTGTAATTGAGTGATTTTAACGAAAAAAAACATAAGTTAGGGGAGTCCCCCCACAAAAAGGTCGTATCTTTGCAACGAATTTTCAAAAAAGGAAAGTTTAATCAATTAAAAAATAAGTAAATACAAATGAAACAGTTCAGACTTGTAGACAACCTGATGGGTTGGATTACATTTGCCATTGCAGCCTTTGTGTATTGCAGCACAGTGGAGCCCACGGCAAGTTTCTGGGACTGCCCGGAATTCATTACCACCGCCTATAAGCTGGAGGTGGGACATCCCCCCGGTGCGCCCTTCTTTATGCTTACGGGTAATCTTTTCACTCAGTTTGTGAGCGACCCCACAAAGGTGGCTTTGATGGTGAATATCATGAGCGCGCTTTTCAGTGCGGCATGTATCATGTTCCTTTTCTGGAGCATCAGCCACCTCACACGCAAGCTGGTTGGAACCAACGGGCAGATAAGCACATTGGGCCAACTCATTACCGTTGAGGCAAGTGCGCTCACCGGTGCGCTTATTTATACTTTCAGCGACACGTTCTGGTACAGTGCAGTTGAGGGCGAGGTGTATGCCTATAGTAGCCTTTTCACCGCAGTGGTGTTCTGGCTTATGCTCAAGTGGGAAGACCATGCCGATGAGCCCCATTCAGACCGCTGGCTTATTTTCATCGCCTATCTGACGGGTCTAAGTATCGGTGTCCACTTGCTTAACCTGCTTTGTCTGCCTGCGCTTGTGCTGGTATATTATTTCCGCCGTTATCCCAATGCCAACGCCCGTGGATCGCTGATTGCCCTTGCCGGCAGTTTTGCCCTGGTGGCTGCAGTGCTTTACGGCATTGTGCCCGGTATTGTAAAGGTGGGCGGATGGTTCGAACTGCTCTTTGTCAACACGTTCGGACTTCCCTTCAACACCGGAATGATTGTCTATATGATACTTTTGGTGGGTATTGTGCTGTGGAGCATTTGGGAAACCACAGTCCAGCGCAACCGCCTGCGCATGAACCTTTCTTACCTGTTCAGCGTGGGTATGCTCGGAATTCCCTTTTACAGCCATGGCCTCACCAGCGTATTTGTCGGAATCCTTGTGCTGGCACTTCTGTATTTTGTACTGAACAGACAGGTGAACAAGACCCACTGGATCAGTGCCCGCCTCATGAACACCAGCCTGCTTTGCATGCTCATGATTATGATTGGATACAGTTCTTATGCCGTAATTGTAATCAGAAGTTCGGCCAACACTCCCATGGACCAGAACAGTCCTGAGGACATTTTCACGCTTGGCAGCTATCTGAGCCGCGAGCAGTATGGCGACCGTCCTTTGTTCTACGGACAGCAGTATACCAGCCAGGTGAAATACAAGAGCGACGGCCAGTATTGCACCCCCGTCTCCAAGCAAGGCGCGCCTGTTTACCAGCGCAAGGAAAAAGCCAGCCCCGAGGAGAAGGACCGCTACATCATTCAGCGTTATGACATTGACTACGTCTATGCGCAGAATGTGCTCTTCCCCCGAATGTATAGCGAGCGCCATGCCGCCGACTATGAAAGTTGGCTGGGAGGGGTTAAGGGCAATACTGTCCCCTATGACCGTTGTGGCGAGCTGGTTCAGGTTAAGGTGCCCACCATGTTTGAGAACATACGTTTCTTCTTGAGCTATCAGGTCAACTTCATGTACTGGCGCTATTTCATGTGGAATTTTGCCGGCCGTCAGAACGATGTTCAGGGTCATGGCGAATGGGAACACGGCAACTGGATTACCGGTATCCCCTTCCTCGACAACCTTCGTTTGGGCGACCAGAGCAAGCTTCCCACCGAATTGCGCGAGAACAAGGGACGCAATGTCTTCTATTGCCTGCCCCTGATTCTGGGACTCATCGGCCTTTTCTGGCAGCTTTTCCGCAACACTAAGGAGAACCGTGGCGAGGGCGAGAAGCAGTTCTGGGTGGTGTTCTTCCTGTTCTTCATGACCGGTCTGGCCATTGTCATTTATCTGAACCAGACTCCCGTACAGCCCCGCGAACGCGACTATGCCTATGCCGGTTCCTTCTATGCCTTTGCCATTTGGTGTGGTATGGGTGTGGCTGGAGTGGCTGAGGCGTTGCGCCGTGTTCTGCGCAACGAGAACCTGTGTGCCGGCCTCAGCTGTCTGTGTGTGCTTGTGCCCATCCAGATGGCAGGACAGACCTGGGACGACCACGACCGCAGCGGACGCTATACTTGTCGCGACTTCGGTCAGAACTATCTCCAATCTTTGGACGAAGGCAAGCATCCCATTGTGTTCACTAATGGCGACAACGATACCTTCCCTCTTTGGTATTGTCAGGAAACTGAAGGAATGCGTACAGATGCCCGTGTCTGTAACCTCTCTTATTTGCAGACCGACTGGTACATTGACCAGATGAAGCGTCCCGCCTATGACAGTCCCGCAGTGCCCATCCACTGGAGCCGTCTGCAATATGTAGAAGGTACGCGCGAGGGAGTGGCCGTACGCCCCGGAACCCTGGAGCAGGTCATCAACTATTACAAGAACGACCCCGAAGCCATGCGCGAGGCACTGGGCGACAACCCCTATGAACTGCGCAACATCATTGACAAGTGGATTCTCAACGAGAACCCCGACCTTCAGATTTTCCCCACAGACAGCATTGTTTTTGCCGTGGACAAGGAGGCCGTTCGCCGCAGCGGAATGATGTTGGCCGGCGACAGCATCCCCGACTTCATGCACATCAGTTTGAAGGGAAAGCGCGCTGTCTACAAAAACGAAATGATGATGTACGAAATGCTGGCACAGTGCAACTGGGAGCGTCCCCTTTATGTGGCCACAACCGTTGGTCCCGACAATTACGGTTCGCTGGGCAACTACTTCGTACAGGAGGGTCTGGTCAACCGCATCACCCCCTTCAACACCAAGGCCAACGGCAAGAACATGGACACCGAACGCATGTATGACAACATTATGAACAAGTTCAAGTTCGGCGGACTGGACAAGCCCGGCATCTATCTGGACGAAACCGTAATGCGCATGTGCTATACCCACCGCCGCGCCTTTGCCCAACTGGCCATGCGCCTGCTGCAGGAAGGCAAGACCGACAAGGTGGCCAAGCTGATTGACTATGCCGAAGAGGTTATCTCGCCCGAGAACGTGCCCCACAACTATGCCAGCGGTTCGCTCGACCTGGCCCGCGTTGCCCTTCGCGTCAATAAGAACGAGCATGCGTCCAGCCTGGCACAGACCGTTGCACAGGGCTCATGCGAATACATCGAGTGGTACCTGTCATTGCCCAACTCCATCCTGTTGCGCGACAACCGCGACTGCATGTACTACATGTACCAGCTGCACGCCGCCGTTGAGGTGCTGCAGGATGCCAAGAGCGACCAGGCAAAAGCCTACGAAGAACGCCTCATGGGCTACAACTCTGCCCTGCAGAGCCGCCTTCACAGCATGGGCGTAACCCAATAACGCAAACACGGAAAAGAAAACATGTTCATTGAGCAACCGGCAATATTCCTGCGCTGGATTTTCCCCCACGCGCTATGGAGAATGAACCCTCGGGAAAAGGCCGTCTATCTGACTTTTGACGACGGCCCCATCCCCGAGGCCACTCCCTTCATACTGGACACGCTGGACCGTTTCTCGGCACGCGCCACCTTCTTCATGGTGGGCGACAACGTGCGCAAGTACCCCCACCTGATGCAGGAAGTACGCATACGCGGACACCGCATCGGCAACCACACCTTCAACCACATTGGAGGACTGGGCAGGGGTACCCTCGAATACATCGAAAACGTTACAGAGGCCGACCGCCTGCTCAAGACCAACCTGTTCCGCCCGCCAAGGGGATGGCTACGCGTTGCACAATACCACACGCTGCGTAAGCAGGGCTACGAGGTGGTGATGTGGGACGTAGTGACGCGCGACTACAGCCGCCTGCTCACGGCCGACGACGTCCTCCGCAATGTGCAGCGGTTCACCCGACCGGGCAGCATCATCACGTTTCACGATTCACTCAAGAGCATAGACAAACTGAAGAGCGCACTGCCGCGCGCACTGCAGTGGCTGGCACAGGAAGGATATGAATTCCGGATTTTTGAATAGCAACACCGTCAAAGCCAAGGCCCGGAGCCTTGGCTTTGTCGCTTGCGGAATGGCACCGGCCCTTCCGCTGCCCACACCCGTGGTGGAACGCTTCTGCCAATGGACCGCCCAGGGACGGCACGCCGATATGCATTATCTGGCACGCAACGCCCACCTGCGCTTCAACCCCGACGCCCTTGTGCCCGGGGTACACACCGTCATCAGTGTGGCCCTGCCCTACCGGCCGCAGCGTTCCGTTCCCGGCATCAGCATGTACGCCCACGGAAAGGACTATCACACCGTCATGCGCAAGCTCTTGAAACAGCTTATGCAGGACATCGGCGCCACGGGACGCAGCTTTGTCGACACCGCCCCCGTGCCCGAGAAATACTGGGCATGGCGATGCGGACTGGGTTGGCAGGGACGCCACACCCAGCTCATCCTTCCCGCCCTGGGCAGCACCCACTTCCTGGGCGAACTCTTCGTGCATCAGCAGGCCGACGCCTACGACCGTCCCATGGCACCACGTTGTGGCGGTTGCAACCGCTGTACCCAGGCCTGTCCCACCGGCGCACTGTGCGGCAACACACTCGACGCCCGCCGCTGCCTCAGTTACCTCACCATCGAACACCGCGGCCCCCTGCCGCCCGACACGCCCCTGCAGGACACCTTCTACGGCTGCGACCGCTGTCTGAAGGCCTGTCCCCACATGACAAAAGCACCATTGGGCATCGGTGATTTCCAACCTTCGGAACCGCTTCTTACCATGCAGCCTCATCAATGGGACGCCCTCACGCCCGAGCAATACCAGACCCTCTTTGGCCAAAGCGCCGTAAAGCGCGCCGGATACGAAGGGCTCAGGCGCAATATCGCACAATTCAGCAAACAGAACGGGAAGCCGTTTACGGTTTCCAGGAACCCGGAAGGTCCCAAATAGATCTATTTGATGCCTCCCAAGCCTTTGGACGAGCCAAATACATCTATTTAACGGTTTCCAAGCCTTCGGACGGGACCAAATACATCTATTTGACGGTTTCCAAGCCTTCGGATGGGGCCAAATACATCTATTTGACGGTTTCCAAGCCTTTGGACGGGCCAAATACATCTATTTGACGGTTTACAAGCCTTCGGACGGGCCAAATACATCTATTTGGCAGCTTCGGCTCACAACTGTACTAAAAAACAGGAGCGGCGTCTCCGTTTCTTCGAGCACTCCCCTTACGAAAAAATACTATAACAGCCTAATAAGGCTCGCTCGTAAGGGGAGGACACCTAATTATATTATTTTTTATTGCTGTCCGGTAAACATGTGTAAGGGTCTATATTCACTGATTTTTTAGCTTTACAAGCCCCCCCTTGAAAGGATATTCACGGCTGTCCGGTAAAAATCTCTTTGATAATTGTGAATAGACTAATCATATATGGTTGTTATTTCCCATTTTAAGTTTTATCCTGCACTTTTTCCCCTAAAATGGCTCATATGTATACCAAACATATCGGCTGTCAGGGGAAATGTTGTTTTTGAAACGCATCATAATTTTTACCGGACACAGATAATTATATATCAATGTATTAGTAAAGAAACACGTTTAAAGACGTGTGCTGAACATTACTATATTGAGTTATCTACATCTAATTGGTTAGATTTGTTTCCTACGTCATAATTTTTTGAATCGTAGCTTTCAAATGCTTTTACGTCTCCATTTCAGTTGAATTGGTGTTGTCAAACGTTTTTAGTCTAAATTTTATTGGATAAGTTGTAGCATTTAATGTTGTTGAGGTAGTTTGACGGTTATAAAGAACTACTATGACGTAGAATCATTCAAATTCAGAGATGAAATGTCGCATCTTTTGGTAACTTTGGCTTTATGATCTTAACTACTTCCGTTCGGAAATCCTTAAATAAATTTGACACAATGATTGAACTTGCTTTCGTTCGGTATAAAAAGCTACTTTTTCTGCATTCCTTAATCGCAAATTTGGAGTTTTACCCTCTTATTCGTAACTTTGTGTCATCGTTCTGCTCTATAGCGGTGGTAAGGAATGACTTTATCTAAAAGGTGTTATTGAAATTTTCTTCATCTCTCAAATTCACGCAAAGTTTGAATATTGTTTTATTACTTAAGTATCTATAATTAAATAAAACGTATGAAATCCGAAGTAGATTATAAAGAATTACTTAAAGAAACAGTACAAGAAGAACTACAAGAACTTCAAAGGAAATTAGAATCCATCGGAGCGAAAGTGGAATGGGAAGATTTTTCCAAGACAAACAACTCTATATTTGAATATGTATGTAATGTTGATGCCCAAGAAGACGTTGATGTAGAGAAATTATTTGAACTATTTAAAAACTATCATTATTTATCATTTAAAGAACAAAAGTGCATTTGTGATATTGAGTTCCAATGTATTATATATGCTAATGAAATTATAAATACTAATGATAATTGGTTGCTGTGGATACAATTTGCTGGAGAAGGGATATGTTTAGATTTATCTTTGGAAGACGAACGTATAGAATTTGAAAAGGATGATTATATAAAAGAGGCAAAAGATTTTGTTTTTTGTTATTTAGAGAACAGAAAAATCAAACGTTTAGGAGCTATTATAGAGGATGGCGTTAAGCTAATTGAAAATTTATCAATAACAGGAAATTCTTTTGAAGAGAAAGTATGTTCGGCTCTTGAAAGTTCAAACTACATCGTAGATTTTCAGAAGGGAATAGATTGTTTAAAAAACAAGGATATGTTGATAGTTAATTACGAACTACCAAACATGTCAAATTTGTCCAATACAAAAGAATACATATATGTAGCTCCTAAAAAAGAGATTAAAATAAAAAGATACACAGATAGAGATTTTTCAAAACTATATGAGGATACGTTGTATTCTATAACACTACGTTCGTTATATGAAATCTTCTCTATTGATACATCAAATGAAATCCAAGGGATAACCTTCAATGGTTATGTTACACAAATTAATCCAGCATTTGGAATCACTGAAAGAAAGTGTATTTTATCAATTCAAGTTGATAAGAATAAATACTCTCAGATAAACTTATCTTTAGTTGACCCCAAAGCATGTTTCAAAGCACTAAAAGGCGTCTCCGCAGCAAAACTTATAGATGTTTCTCCTATAACCCCTATTTTAATATTTAATAAGGATGATAAAAGGTTTATAGATGGTAAAGAGGTTTCGGTAAATCAGGGTACAAACCTGGCAGCTATGCATTGGGAAGACTTTGAGCACCTTGTAAGAGAACTCTTTGAAATAGAGTTTGCAAAATATGGTGGAGAGGTACATGTAACGCAAGCAAGTAGAGATGGTGGAGTAGATGCAATAATATTTGACCCAGATCCTTTAAGAGGTGGTAAAATTGTCGTTCAAGCAAAAAGATATACAAATACAGTTGGTGTGTCTGCCGTTAGAGATTTGTATGGCACAGTTATTAACGAGGGGGCCAATACTGGTATTCTAATTACAACTTCAGATTATGGACATGATTCATACGAATTTGCAAAAGGCAAGCCACTGAAACTGTTAAATGGTGGTCATTTACTTGCCCTGCTTCGTAAGAATGGAAGAAACGCACATATCAATTTAGAGGAAGCAAAGAAAAATAATGAAATGCAGTATGGAAAAAAGTAATCTACCATTAATAAAAAAACTTATAGAAAAAGCGTTGGACAAACTGTACAAGGAAGATTACGATACCTTGATTTGCATAAATCACAAACAACATGTAGGTGAGCGTGCTTGTGTTTTCCGTTTCGGAATTTACTTGAATCAGATACTAAAAAGGCATATACAATTCAAAGAATATAATCTTGATTGTGAGTATAACAGAAGTTATGACGACCCTAAAAGAAGAAGCGATGGAATGTTAATAATTCCAGATATAATTTTACATAAAAGAGGAAACAACGACAACAATCTAGTTGTAATAGAGTTTAAGGGTTGGTGGAGTAAGGTTGGTCAAAAAGATGATATATGTAAAATAAAAGAAATGACAGACCCATGTGGTGAATTTAAATATAAATACGGATTCTCTATAATGCTCAATAATGAGGCAAAAGGAGATGGTAGATATAGCATTACACTCTGCTTTAATAAAATCTTATTGAGTTTTATCCTATTGGGCTTATACCTCCATGTGCCATAAATTCAAAGAAACCAACGGTTTGTTTGAATTTATATGATATCGAAAAAAATGGCGATTTGCGTGAGTAAAAAACCTCGGACGCTGCACGCAGGCATCCCTACATTTCCGCTTCTCATGCTTATTATCATCCCGTCATGCAGAACTCGTTTAACTTTGTTTAATTTGCTCACGCTCGGCACAGCTCAAGCAAGCTTGGCTCTACTCTCGCTCAATCGCAAATTTCAGGATCTTTCCGCGGAGAAGGACAAGAAAAGGCTCGCGGTGAGATGCTGAAACAAGTTAACTTTTGTTCAATTTGCTCACGCTCGGCATAGCCAAACAAGCTTGGCTCTGCTCTCGCTTAACCGCAAATTTCAGCATGACATTTGGATTCATTTGTTATTTATACCCCCATTTTGGGGGAGCCAATTCAATACTTATGTATGATTTTCTCTTTGTTGCCTGGAGCAATGCTGCATAGATAAGTTTTTATTTTTCGCTTGTTTGTCAAATTTTATTGGAATCATGTGTTTTGGTGGTTAGCGCGTTGGATTTTTCCTTCGCGAGGAAAATCTTACGCCATGGCGAGGAGGTAAATTTTTCCATGCCATGCATCTGGAGGGGTGTAAAAGAAAATTGTTGCCGGTAGGTGGTGGCCGATTTATTCTTTACTTTCACCGTTTTTTTGCAAATTTCAGATATTTGCAAAAAAGCAAAACGTATTTGCTGTAATGTCAGATTGTTACGATGAGCTTTTGCGTTTTGCATTTTTGCATTCCCTTAAATTTTGGCAACAAGCAAAAGAGAAGGGGCGTTTCCGCCCCTCCTATTGTTTGTTACATCTCTGCGATGGTGGTGAATTTCTTCCATACATCGGCTTGTCGGTACGCCTCTACGCATCCCTTCGGCACGTACAGTTTGCAGGTGGTGAAGGTGGAGTCGGTGAATCCGCCTTCGTACTCGGCGAATGAGGGGGGTGTCTCCGCCTTCATATATATATTGGCCAGCGAAGGGCAATACCGGAAGGCCGACGGACCAATTGACTCTAAATTGCCCGAGAGAGTAACCTCTTTCAGCGAAGTGCAGCCTTGGAAAGTATAGGCTCTGATGCTGGTCACCTTGTCGGGAACTGTAATGCTGGTGAGCGAAGCACAGTCGGTAAACGCTGATGTACCGAGAGTTGTCACTTCATCGGGGATGGTGATGTTCTTCAGCGAAGAGCAATGTGTGAATGAAGACCATCCTATTTCTTTCAGCCCCTTGGGTAAGGTTACGCTTTCCAGAGAAGTGCAACCCCAAAATACATCTTGGTCAATTTGGGTTATCGACTGAGGCACTGTGATTTCCTTGAGGGATGTACAATTAGCAAACGCACTCTTTCCAATCGTAGTCAGGTCGTCGGGCAAGGTGATGCTTTCCAGCGAAAGGCAATCCGAAAATGCATTATTCCCGATTTCGGTTATACCGTCGGGCATGGTGATACTCTTCAAGGAACAGCAACGCCAAAATGCGCCATAGCCAATCTTGCCTGCGCTTCCGGGAATTTTAATGTGGGTCAGATTTTTTGCTTCATAGAACGCACCATCCTCAACGGCCATAACTTTGGAATGGAACTCAAGCGTTCCGTATCCGTTTTCGCGGGAATAGGTATTGGCCTTGATTATGGCGCCACCGAAGACATCTTCCTTATTTAGTCAATCCTTAAAAAGACTTTAACTTGTTATATATTAACATATTAACATTCTTAAAATTTGCATATGTCTACAGGTTTTTGTACCTTTGCATAGTAAAACCTTGCAGTTCAGACATGTACAAATCACCGTCAACTAGC
>JAFYQQ010000006.1 GCA_017559845.1 Bacteroidaceae bacterium
CGTCTCTATTTGTACTATCTCAAAACGTTCCAGTATCTTACTCGGAAGTACTATTCGGGCTAATTGTTCTAACATCGTTGTTTCCATAGATGCAAAGATACAACTTTGAATTGATTTTCCACACCTTTTTGCTACTGAGCCCAATGCATGCCGTTGCGTTCGCCAACACACCAGCATGCGTTGGCCATTGCAGCCTATTGCCTTTTTCAGAGCAGTAGTACTGCATCTGCCATCGCAGTATATCTTCATCAGCCTGTGCAGTATATCTGCGTTGCCACTTGCAGTACTACTGCTTCGGGCTGCCGATTCCTTGACCTCAGTCTTTCCCTTCTCTCAGGAACCATTTATTGGACCTCGGATACCTGTCTGCTTAAGATTTGGAACGAAGGCGTTTACACCTTAATGCGATGTTGGGATTGAAAATTCCTTCTTTTTCCTTTGTGAAGTCAGAAATAATCCTTACTTTTGCAATTGCTCACCCTTGCCGAAGGCCTGTGGGCAGAGGCGGTGGGCAGACATTTACATAAAAAGGCGTAACTGTACGCTTTGGTTTTGACGTCTTGGAATCTGGAAAATTCAAACGATTAGTCAAGAACAAAGCAACAAGGGACGCCCTATGGGATGTATATATACGTACAGCCATAACTGGCTGGTTATATATATCATCATCGTGGGGCTTTCGGCGTTGCTCGTTTCGACTAATCGGGCAATTTCCAGAGCCTCAAGACGTGGAACGGGCATCAGACGGCTCCACGTTCTTTTTTGTATCTTGTCTGGTTTACCTTGATTAAATTAAGAACATTGCACTGCAGGAGCCTGGTGCAGCAAAAGAACGGACAAAATGAAGACAATGAAACGTTTTCTTGCTTTGCTGCTTTTCTACGTGGCGGCAATGCACGCACAGCCAGTCTGTGCCCAGACCAATGGCGATGCCGATGAACCTACTTATTATTACTATTATGGCATCCAAGAAGGAACGCTTGCTAATCCAAGTTCACCCATAAATGCCAGTAATTATACATCATTGGCTGAATCTTCTTCAGAATTGAAAGAATCTTTGACAATCGCAGTAAAAAAAGGTTATGCATATGTTTTGGTTCCTAACAGTGTAACAGAAGTTAAAATGCTTGAATTAACTTTTGGTGTATATTCAACTATGCATTTTGATGTAGTAGATACCTCAATACCAGGACATCTTGTTTATAGGTCAGAAAAACCATTTAGCAGCGGAAAAGGTAGATTAGATTTTATATATGGAGAAGTAGATAATAATTATTATTACTATTATGGAATTCATGAGGGAACGCTTGCTAATCCAAGCTCACCTATAAATGCCAGTAATTATACAACCTTAGCTGAATCTTCTACAACATTAAAAGAATCAATGACAATCAAAATGCAAAAAGGTTATGCATATGTTTTGGTTCCTAATACAGTAACAGAAGTTAAATGTTTTGCTTTAGATGCGAATGCATATTCAACAATGAAATTTAACGTTATAGATACTTCAATACCGGGACATCTTGTTTATATGTCACAAAGACCATTTGGTAGTGGAAATGCAAGATTAGATTTTACATATGGAGGGTGTATCGTCATCCTTGACAGAACAAGTGTCGAGTTGACCGAAGGTGAGACTACGACCCTTGTAGCAACCGTTGCTCCCGATGATGCTACAGTCAAGATGGTGGCTTGGAGTACTTCTGATGAAACCATCGCTACTGTGGCCGATGGGGTCGTTACTGCTGTAAAGGACGGTACCGCCACCATCACCGCCAAGGCAGGCGACAAGAAAGCAACCTGTACCGTTACAGTAAAGGAAAGAATGACTTCCATCGTTATAACTGACCCTTATACTGAAAACAACTTTATACAAGATGAGGATAAAGAAAATGTAAGCATCACCTATACCCGCACCCTCAACAACACGGAATGGAACGCGCTGTACCTTCCCTTCGAGATTCCGGTGAGCCAGCTGACGGACAAGTATGAGGTGGCCTATATCAACGCCATCCACTCGTATGACGAGGATGACAACGGAGAGATAGATCGCATGTCCATGGAGGTGATCAAGCTGAGAGAGGGAACCCTCCATGCCAACCATCCATATCTGATAAAGGCCAGGACAGCGGCAGCCAAGCAGATGAGTATCACGGTGGAGAATACAACACTCTACAAGGCGGAGAGCAGGACGCTCGACTGTTCGTCGGTCTATACCAAGTTCGAGATTACGGGTATCTACGAAAAGAAGACAAGCGAGCAGCTTGCCGGCTGCTATGCCCTTTCCGGCGGCTCATGGAAGAACCTTTCATCAGGCTCTTCGCTGAATCCCTTCCGTCTGTATCTGCGTGTGAGCAGCCGCGAAGGCTCTCCCGTAAAGCTGTCCGAAGCTGCCTTGGCGCGCATCGGCATCCATGTGCAGGGCGAAGAGACCGCCACATCCGTTGAAGAACGTCTGATGCAGAAGCAGCACAAGGCTGATGCCGTCTATGACCTGAGCGGCCGCCGCGTAACCAGCCCCAAGAAGGGACAGACCTATATTCTGAACGGAAAGAAAAGAATGTATTAACCGTATAAATGTCAAATCAACAAAAAATGAGAAAGATTATGGAAAATTTGTATGAAAGCCCTGAGATTAGTGTGGTGGAATGTCAGATTGAAAAAGGCTTTGCCGCTTCACTCGATTCTGACCATGTGGATATCGGTGGAGAAGGCACTCCCGACTAAAGAAATCTGACCCGTTATGGAAGGGCTGCATCGGTGTGAATGCCGGTGTAGCCCTTTCCCTTGTCTGCAAAAAACTTTACACGAAAATGGGGCAAAAAGTATCGCTTAAGTGTTTCTCCGGAAACAGTTAAGTGTTTTTCAAGGAAGACTTAAGTAAAACTCAAGAAACACTTAAGTCTTTTCTTGTGTTTTAAGTGTGGATTTAACGTTATTTTATCGTATTGAATATTAGTTAGATATGTGTTTTAGGATTTTGCCACATTCCGTACAAACTCCTTTTTCTCGTTTTTTGACAGATTTATTCCTTGTTTTATGGTTAGAGATTAATTTTGTAGGGACGCCAGCGTGCTGCGTCCAAAGGGTTTCGTCGGAGTTATGTCACAAGCAAATCTCGCGAATCTCACGAAATAAAAGACACTTTTGCGAGATTGGCGAGATTTGCGTGAGGGAAATATCTTCGGACGCTGCACGCAACGTCCCTCTTACTCTTATTCAACAGGCGCCTTGTAATCTGGCCGAAGAGAAACGGACTGGTCTGTGGGGAAGTCTGCGGGAACGGGTTGTTTCACCTTGCCGGTGGCTGCCCATTCGGCTCCGCGCAGGAGAAGGGCTTGGAAGCCGACACACTGCATGGCAGGATTGTCTTCGGCAGTGGGACCACAATGTCCTAACATGAGGTGGAAGATGCGTGCTTTGCCGTAATCTACGGTGAAGACAAGGGGTTCCTCTCTACCGGAACCACCTGTAGCGGGGTCAGCGGTACCACTGTAGAGCAAGTCCTTTATGTTGGCTGGGCCTCGCATGGAATCATACATCTCGTCACGGGCATGCATCCAATTGTCTGGCAAACCTTTGGTAATGGGGTGTTTGGCATTGCGGCAATGCATGGGATACTCCCTTTGCTGGCCGTGCGAACCTCCGTGTCCGGGACAATTGTCAAGCACCAGTTCGCCATCCTTCAGATAACAGTAAGGGCCAGACTTCTCATTACGGCCTTCCCAACCGCCAAGGGCTATGATACGGTTGAACTCTTCCCAACCGGAAAAGGCGTTGTCGGCGGCATGGTAGATTACCACTCCTCCACCCTTGCGGACATACTTAACGAATGCCGAATCGGTCTCTGCCGGCCAACGGTCTCCATTATAATCAAGCACCACCACATCGTACTGGGAGAAATCGGGCTTAAAGGTACTCATATCTCCGCCAGCAGGTGCCGTAAGGGCTATGTCTGTAACAAAGAGACCCGAATTGTCCAATATCTGCTTGAGCACCTTATGGCTTACCTGCCAGTTGTGGTTGTTCTGTCCGGAAACGACCAAAGCCTTTATGGGCTTTGACTGACAGCTGCAAATGTGCATTACAGCACATGCGAGCATTAAAATCCTTATCGCTTTTCTGAAAATATCCATAATACCTTATTTATATAAAGGGAGATTCCATTTAAGTTTTCCCAAGTCTTGAAGAGGGTATCTAAAGAAGCTGTTCTAAATTTCTTATAAAACAATTCTCAAACAATCGCAAAATATATTTTAAACAGCTTCTAAGAAAAAAAGAGAGCCTGGACCATGCCTCCGTCTGGAGCAGGCCGGACTCTCTACTATGTTCGGGTTATGAGACCTTATTTCTTTTCAGCTGTTTTCTTGGCAGCAGACTTCTTTGTTGTGGTGGTCTCCTTCTTGGCAGCAGGTTTCTTTGCGGCAGCCTTCTTGGCGGGCTTCTTGACGGGTTCTTCCACTACAGGAGCCTCTGCTGGAATCTCAGCAGGAGTTTCTTCCTTGGTTTCGTACTTCTCAAGACGAGCCTTCAGACGGGCGATTTCCTTTTCCTTCACTTCCACGTCCTTACCCAAGTTGGTGATCTGGGTATAAAGGCTATTGAGTTCGTCATTCTCCACAGTATCGGGGAAGAGGTCGCGCACTCTCTTGAGGAAGTCGCCAAGGATGTTCATGTAGTTGGTGAACGCATCGTAAGGAGTTTCATAAATGCCACGATAATTGTTGACCATAAGGTTCTTGGTAGTCATGAAACGGAAGTTGTCGCTGGCCTGCAGACGGTCCCAGTCTTGCTTGATGCGACGGTCGCGACATGCCAGGATGCGGCCTACGATCTTCTCGTCATAGAGGCGGTTGAACGTATCGCGCTGCATACAGTTTCCGAGCAAACTGCTGGTATCTCGTTCCTCGTCGTTCCAGCTTACGGGATAGATGACCTCAAGCGGAGAAACGGGCTTGTTTGCTGCCAGCACCTCGGAAGGTGTAGCAAACTTCACACCGCGCTTCTGTGCCTCGGCAGGAAGAGCCTTGATGAAATCGAGAATATGGCTTTCCAGCGGCTGATAGATACCAATGGCACTCAAGTCCATGCAGATGTTGACCACATTCTCACCCTCGGGCATATCGGCAATCCAGCCCATGTACTTGTCTGCCATCAAAGGATATTCGTTCCAGGTACTGTTGTTGAAACGCAGGCTGATGTCATCGCTCAACTTATAGTCGCGCAACAGCAGGGAAAGGCGGTTGTCATAGGCACAGCTGTAGACATAGTGGGGACTCTTCCATCCGAGAATGTGCTTTGCACCTTCCACCATGACGCCCTTGAATCCCATCTCGGCAATTACGGCTCCAATCTCGTCATTATAGATAAGAGAACTGTTGCGCATCACCTTGGGGGTGCGGCCGAAGAGCTGCTTCATCTTCTTGGCCTGGCGCTTCACTTCCTCAATGAAGCATTCCGTGTTGCCCAATGAAGAGAGGCCGTGGCTGTAAGGTTCGGCCAGGAATTCCACGCAACCGGTATCGTTGAGCTGCTGGAGGAATTCAATCACCTCGGGAGCGTACTGCTCAATGAGTTCCAGAGCCACACCACTGATGGAGAATGCCACCTTGAAGTCGTTGCCGTACATCTGTGACATCTCGAGCATGGTCTTCAGGCTGGGGATGAAGCTGCGCTGTGCGGTCTCCTGTGTGGAGCGCTCGTTCTCGTAATCATCATAATAATAATGATCCGTGCCGATATCAAAGAAACGGTAACGCTTCAGATGATTCGGCTGATGAATCTCAAAATACAAACAAATTGTTTTCATATCGTATTGATTTCTTTATTCTTAAAATTATTTATGCATGATAATCATTCACGTCGAACCATCCGCGTCCGGTCAACTGGTCATAACAGCTACGGATGCGCAGGCCCACCTTCTCCCAAGTAATCTGGTCTACCTCGCGGAGTCCTTCCTCGCTCAAATACTTATAGAGAGCGTCATTGGTACAGATGCTATAGATGGCATCGGCCATGGCATCAATGTCCCAATAGTCTACCTTGATGACATTGGTAAGGATTTCGCCACAACCACTCTGCTTGCTGATGATACTGGGACAACCGCACTGCATGGCCTCGAGCGGAGCAATACCGAAGGGTTCGCTCACACTGGGCATTACAAAGACATCGGAGTTCTTGTAACACTCATACACCTGTTTTCCACGCTGGAAACCGGGGAAGTGGCAGCGGTCTGCTATTCCGTATGCCGCAGCAAGTTCAATCATGGCGTTCAACATGTCGCCGCTTCCTGCAAAGCAGAAACGAATATTGCGGCTACGGTCAAGCACGCGCTTGGCTGCCTCAATGAAATATTCGGGACCCTTCTGCATGGTAATACGACCCAGGAAGGTAACCACCTTTTCATCTGGATTCTTGTGCGGTTCTATGGCACGAATCTCTTCGCTCAAAGGATAAACGGCATTGTGCATGGCCACACACTTGCGGGGATCCTGATGATACTGATGAATCACGGTCTGACGGGTAAGTTCGCTCACGCACATGATGCAGTCTGCATGGTCCATACCGTTCTTCTCAATACTGTACACGGTGGGGTTCACCTTACCACGGCTACGGTCAAAGTCAGTGGCATGCACATGGATGCAAAGGGGCTTTCCGCTTACCATCTTGGCGTGTACACCAGCGGGATAGGTAAGCCAGTCGTGGGCATGAATCAGGTCAAAATCCTCACTGCGTGCCAGCACGCCGGAAATGATGCTGAAGTTGTTGATCTCCTCATGCAAATTGCTGGGATAGCCACCGGCAAATCCTATACATCCCAAATCATCGAGTCCCTGCAGATAATTGAAGTCTGCATAGATATGGTTGCGGAAACGGTAATAGTCGCCAGAGTTATGTCCTACCAATCTGCTGCACAGATTCTCGTATTCCGGCTCGCGCCACACCACAGGAACCTGACTCATGTTGATGATGTTCAGGAACTTTTCTTCCTCGCCTGTCGGCTTGGGCAGACAGAACGTGGTCTGCACATCGCCCTGCAGGCTGAGTCCCTTGGTGATACCATAGGACGCGACAGCCAATCCGCCGTATATCTTAGGAGGGAACTCCCATCCGAACATTAATACTTTCATATATCGTTCCTCCTTATATTTTAATATTCATTATACTGATCCACCAACTTCACCACACGCATAATCTCTGCCACATTCATGGCAAAACTGATGGCTCCACGTCCGTGGAAAGGCGGATTGCCATCGAACAGTTCGGGCAGCGTGCCGATGCAGTGATAGAAAAACTCTTCTTCATATCCCACAAGCAAGCGGTCCACATAACTGAGACGGCTCATCTTGTAAACCTTGAGACAGGCCTCCATGTAGAATCCGTGCAACCAAGGCCATGCTGTTCCCTGATGGTAAGCATAGTCTCGCTGAATCTGCGGACCCACATACATGGGGTTATATCCGTTGCTCTTGGGGCTGAGAGAACGCAATCCCTTAGGCGTACTCAACTCACGGGTACAATAGTCGAGCACACTGCGCTGCTGTTTCTTGTCCAGGGGAGAATAGTCCAAAGCCACGGCAAAAATCATGTTGGGACGCACGTTGTACTCGCGATATCCGTCTACACAATAGTCGCACAAATAGCCGAACTCGTTAAAGAACATATTACTGAAATTCAGTGCAGTTACAGAAGCCGACTCTTCCATCTCTTTAACCATCTGGGCATTGTTGTTGGCCAGACATACGGAAGAGACAAACTTGAGCGCATTGTACCACAAGGCATTGAATTCAACGATGTAGCCCGTACGCGGAACAATGGGACGACCGTTGGCTGTACTGTTCATCCATGACACTGCCTTTTCACGGCCCTCACACCATACAAGTCCGTTGTCATGAATCTGCAGATTGGGGTGTTTGCCCGCACGCAGCCATTCCATAATATCCATTACCAGCTTTCCGTACTTTTCAATGCACTTTTCCATTGAAACGAAACGGCCATACTGCTGGATACACCAAATGGCCCACAACAAGATGTCGGGATGCTCAATCTCGGTCACACTGACACTAAGCGGCTCGCCTGCCATAAATTCGCGTATGGCCTTTTCTGCCGTCTCCATCACATCCTCGTACTTGGACACCTCGTTGTTTACCAATGTCAATCCGGGCAAAGAGATGAACATGTCACGGGCACGGCACTTGAACCAAGGATATCCTGCAAGTACATAATCCTCATGGTCGCGGTGAACGATAAATTGGTGTGCGCTGTTTACGAGCGTATTGTAGAAATTGTCACGGGGTGTGCGCACCTTCAATTCAAATTCAGCCAATTCGGCCAATGTGCTGGTGTCAATCTCGCTCAAACCAGCAGAGAAGACTACGCTCTCACCCATTTTCATCTTTACCTCAAAGTAACCAGGAACGTATAAATCCTCATTGCTTGCATATCCGCGTTCCTGTTCCTTAGGATACTCTATGCCTCGATACCAATCGGGCTTGAAGACAAACTCATTGGTCTTGTCCAACTGCATATAGAGTTCCGGATAACCAGGATACATGCTGGTCTTGATTCCATTCTCCACCATTGCATAGTCGCGTCTTGCTCCGCTGTTCTCATGCGTGAACTCTCTCACACTACGGAAGGCCAGGAAAGGCTGCAGACGCAATGTCGTTGCCGAATGGGCTTCTACCAATGTGTAGCGGATAATGATGCGGTTCTCAAAATGTTGGAACATCATCTCGCGTTTCAGGATGACACCACCCACACGATATGTTGTGGTGGGAACCTGCAAGGAATCAAACTCTCGGATATACTTATGTCCACGAGGGCTGAAATTATCGCCTTGGTACTTATGAAGTCCCAAATTGAATTCTGCGCCATGCTGTATCACAGTGGCGTCCAATGATGACAGAAGCACATGATTCTCATTATCCAATTCCGGTACAGGCACCACAAGCAAACCATGATACTTGCGTGTATTGCAGTCCACAAGCGTGGTACATGCATAAGCACCTGAGCGATTGGATCTGAGCACCTCTTTCTGAAGAGAATCACCGAGATTCGTCATCAGCGTTTTGTCAAATCTTAAATAACTCATATTTACATCTGTGCTTTTAATGGTTTTTACTCCTTTAAATGCTCAAAGATACATTATTTTTTCTTGTCAAAAAAACTTTCGGCTACTTTTTTCAAGTACACACTTTCTTTTTAGTGCTTAATTTTGCCGAAATGTAAAAAAAAGAGTAATTTTGTGCTGTATAACATATCTTTGCAGCAAAAAGATGGGTAAAAAAGACAAAAACATAACAGAATGCCTCAGCAAAATGAACGATCTTGTAAACACGCTGAATGAAAAGCAAAAAGACGTTCTCAGCCAAGCCATTACCGTGCATCAATACAAAAAAAACGAGACAGTCTACCATTACGGTGAGACCCCCAAATACATGTTTTGTCTTTTAAGCGGAAAAATCAAAGTCTACAAAGAAGGCATAGGAGGAAGAAACCAGATTGTCAGAGTGGCCAAACCGGTGGAATACCTTGGATACAGAGCCTATTTTGCCAACGGAAAATTCATTACAGCCGCTTCCACCCTGGAACCGTCATGCGTGGTTAAGATTCCCCTTACAGTCATCAAGGAACTGATTCTTGAAAATGCCGAATTAGGATGGTTTTTCATCAAAACATTGTGCCAGGAATTGGGCCGCAGCGACCAGCGCACTGTCAACCTTACCCAAAAGCACATCAGAGGACGTCTGGCAGAAAGCCTGCTTTACCTGAAAGAACGATATGGCGTGGAAGCAGACGGATATACACTCAGCATCTATCTCAGCCGAGAAGACCTGGCCAACCTGAGCAACATGACCACGAGCAATGCCATCCGCACCCTGAGCCTCTTTGCCACGGACAAACTGATTCTTGTGGACGGCAGAAAAATCAAAATAATTGACGAAGAAAGGCTGAGACAGATTTCAAGGCTCGGATAGGTTCCGCAAACAGCCCACTCCTGCCCCCCCTATGGGACAATGAAATTAAGGCATTCCCTGCAAACAGACACTTCCATCCGTTTTACGTTTTCATTTATCACGTTGCCGTCAATACCCGTACAAGCGGGTTCATTGTACGTAACCTGAATCTTTTCCCTTGTCCGAAAAGCTTTTACATTGGGATGGTTGAGGAAACGCCCCACCAGCAACAGCCACAAGCCATTGACCAGCTGCAGCATCTTGGGGTGTGAAACGATGCTGACATCCAACAGCCCGTTATAGGGAACAGCCCCCGGTGTCTGGCCGTACCCGTGGGCATTGCCTATGCACATGGTCATCACACTCTGGTCTACAACATTCTGGTTTACCCGTATGCACAAGTGTTGGGAAATGCGCTTGAAAAGGATGGAAAGCCTGCGTAAGGGCCGTGTAACGAAACCCAAACGCCAAAAGCGAGGTGCCCTATGCTTTATTTCCATAATGTGTGCGGCCAATCCCACATTTACACAATTCATGAAATAGCGCATCCCCTGTGCGCCCTCTTCCGTTTCCCATTGGCACTTGCCCACATCAACCCTACGTATCTTATGCCGTACAAGCACGTCTATGCAATGAGAAAGATTCTCATCACTGATTCCCCAGAAATGGGCAAAATCATTTCCGCGTCCATTGGGTATGATTCCCAAGCAAATCTGGTCCCGTACGGCCTTTTCTTCTGCCATCAAGGCATTCAATGCCTGCCCCAAAGCCCTGTCTCCACCGACGACAATCAGCGTGGTGTAACCGTTGCGTACAAGCATCGAAGTGAGCCGTTCCACACTTCCGGCACCGTCACTCTGCACAAAATCATACTCAAGCCCTTTGTTTTCCATATACTCCCTCACCTGCTCCCAACATTTGTGAGGATGCATCACTCCAGGCTTGGGACAATACACAATACCCCATCTGGTAGCATTGTGCGGCACAGACTTCTTGTTCTCCATTCAATGCAGATTATTAAGTATTCATCAATGTCAGAATCTCATCCACCTTTTCCGGCATAGCTTTGGCTGCATCTATCCAATGAATGGGCGTTCCTCTGCGTTCCATGCCTCTGAACCATGTCATCTGACGCTTGGCGAACTGATGGATGGCAATTTCCAGTTGGCGCACCATTTCTTCGTATGAAAGTTCACCGATACAATAAAGTGTCAGGTATTTGTATTCCAATCCGTAATAAATAAGGTCATCCGCGCTGACTGTCTCCAACAGTTTACGCACTTCTTCCACCATGCCTTCCTGAAGACGCGAATGCAAACGTGCCGTAATCCTTTGTCTTCTTACATCACGATCCACATCCACACCAATAACCAGGCTTTTCAAGTTGAGGGCATCCTGTTCTTCAAGCGGATGTTCCCTGTAATATTCCTGTATCTCAATGGCGCGTATCGCCCTCTTTACGGTATCAATGTCCGTTGTGTTATGCAATGTCTTGTAGCGGGAAAGCATTTCCGCAAGTTCATCCAGAGAATATACAGACAGGCGCTCCCTCAACTCCGGGTTCTCCGGCACATGAGCCATGCGATAGCCTTTCAGTACAGACTCCACATACAGGCCAGACCCACCGCAAAGGACAGGAATCTGCCCCCGGGACACGATGTCCTCATAGGCCTTCCTAAAAGCCTCCTGATACTGGAAAAGGTTGTATTTCTCCCCGGCATCCGCTATATCAATCAGGTGATAGGGAATTGTTTTCCCGTCCACACAATAATCGGCCAAGTCCTTCCCCGTGCCCAGATCCATGCCCCTATAAAGCTGACGGCTGTCTGCACTGATAATTTCCGCATTGCCCAACCGGGCAGCCAGACGGGTGGCCAAGGATGTCTTTCCACTGGCTGTTGGACCCACTATTGCTATCAAATCATATTTCATTTTCACATTATATAATATAATATATAGGAAATGTGCTTTAAGACAAGTACAAAGATAGTAAAAAAACCGATGAACATAGCGCCAATAGAGGGCATTTTTACGCCAATAGACAAAAAAAGATGTCCGGAAGCTATAAACTTCCGGACATCTTACCTATTTGGTTTTGTTTTAAGCTATAGATTAGCCGTTAACCTTCTTCATGTGAGCGATGAGTTCGAGAACCTTGTTAGAGTAACCGATCTCATTGTCATACCAAGAAACAACCTTACCGAAGGTGTCGGTCAAAGCGATACCAGCCTTAGCGTCGAAGATTGAAGTGCGGGTGTCACCCAAGAAGTCTGCAGAAACTACATCCTCATCGATGTAACCCAGAACACCCTTCAATTCGTTCTCAGAAGCAGCCTTCATTGCCTCGCAAATCTCAGCATAAGTAGCGGGCTTAGCCAGATTTACAGTCAGGTCAACTACAGATACGTCCAGAGTGGGAACGCGGAAAGCCATACCAGTCAGCTTGCCGTTCAGTTCGGGAATTACCTTACCTACAGCCTTAGCAGCACCGGTAGAAGAGGGAATGATGTTGCCAGCAGCAGCACGACCACCACGCCAGTCCTTCAGAGAGGGACCGTCAACGGTCTTCTGAGTAGCGGTAGTAGAGTGTACGGTGGTCATCAAACCGTCAGTGATACCCCACTTGTCGTTCAACACCTTAGCGATGGGAGCCAAGCAGTTGGTGGTACAAGATGCGTTAGATACGAACTGAGTACCCTTCTCATACTTGTCGAAGTTAACACCGCAAACGAACATAGGAGTAGCGTCCTTAGAGGGAGCTGACATTACAACATACTTGGCACCAGCCTCGATGTGAGCCTGAGCCTTGTCCTGAGACAGGAACAGACCAGTAGATTCAACAACATACTCAGCCTCAATCTCATTCCACTTCAGGTCAGCGGGATTGCGCTCAGCAGTTACACGGATTGCCTTACCGTTAACGATCAGCTTGCTGTTCTCAACGTCAGCCTCGATGGTGCCGTCGAACTGGCCGTGCATTGTGTCATACTTCAGCATGTAAGCCAAGTAATCTACGGGGCAAAGGTCATTGATACCTACAATCTCGATGTCATCGCGAGTCTGAGCAGCGCGGAAAACGAAACGACCGATACGGCCGAAACCATTAATACCTACTTTTGTTGCCATTTGTTTAATTTAAATTAATATTGGTTCAAAAATATAAAAATAACTATTCTCTTAATTCTCCAAATTTTGAGATGCAAATCGTTGCGGTTTTACCCGCAGTTGCAATGTTCTGAAGACTTACATGCCACCAAAAGTAGCAGGAAAAGCAGCCAAACAGAAGCAAATACGACTCTTTTCATCACTTTTTTGTCTAATTCCATGCAAAATTACAATTTTCTTTTTAATTTCGTATCCAAATTCTGATAATTTTTAAAAAAACATGGCAAAAAACAACTTTCTCCAAGATTTTAAGGCCTTCGCAATGAAAGGCAATGTAGTAGACATGGCTGTCGGTGTGATCATCGGTGGCGCATTCGGAAAAATTGTCACTTCAGTCGTTAACGATCTTTTCATGCCTGTTATCGGTATGCTGGTGGGCGGTGTGAACTTTACCGACCTGAAACTGACACTTAAGGACGCTGTGCCCGAACAACTGAACGAAGCGGGCGAAGTAATCCAGGCTGCCGTACCGGCTGTAACGCTGAATTACGGAAACTTCCTGCAGCAGACTTTCGATTTCCTCATCATCGCATTCTCCATTTTCTTGTTCATCAGCCTCATCAAGAAAGTAACAGAAAAGAAGAAGGTTGAGGAAGCCCCCGCTCCCGCTCCTGCTCCAGAGCCCAGCGCAGAGGAAAAGCTCCTCACAGAGATCCGTGACTTGCTCAAAAACAAATAATCACCTAAAACAGCAGAAGAAAAAATGAAGAAACTTATGCTCATTTGCGCTGCCCTCATATCATGGATGAGCAGTGCCAAGGCCATTGATTATGTGCCTGAATCCGGCTTTACCAACGAAGCTCATGTCGGAATGTCAATTTCTTCATTCCGTGGAGAGTTTTGCGACCCAAAGGTGGGTATGACCTTCGGTTGGAAAGGAGAATACATGCTTCCCGGTGCTATGGGTACATTTATAAACTTTGGCCTGGATATGACCCAGAAAGGAGCAAATGACGTTGTCCGATTGTTGAATCCTATAAATAAAATTAACGCCTTTTACTTGTCTCTTCCAATCCATGTAGGATATCGTTACAATATTTTGGAAGACCTAGGCGTATATGCAGACTTCGGCCCCTTCTTTTCTGCCGGTTTTGCCAGCAACAAAGGATGGTTTGGCAAACACACCGAAGATGCCCGCCGTTTTGACATCGGGTTGGGATTCCGTGTAGGAACAGAATATAACAATCACCTTTCTCTTACATTCGGTTTCGACTGGGGTATGGCTGATTATTATAAGCCTAAAAATGACACTCGGAGCACCTTCTGCAGCACAATATGTTTAGGTTATCGTTTTTAAACTTTAGTTGAAATCCTTTTAAACAAAACGTGATGTTTTCACGACTATTATTTACCGTATCTTTCATCGTGCTTGCCGGTAGTTCCGTGCAAGCACGATTGCTTTCCCGCGTAAAGCCGGAAAGCGCTGGAATGAATTCCGCCCATCTTTCTTTGGCGGACAGTGCCCTCAACCATGCCATTTCCGCTGGTGAAATACCCGGAGCGGTGCTGGCTGTGGTACGACATGGGAAAATGGCCTACCTAAAGGCGTATGGCAACCGACAGACCTACCCTTCGGCCGAAGAAATGACCACCAACACCATTTTCGACCTGGCATCGTGCAGCAAATCTTCCTCTACGGCCATCTGTGCCATGCAGCTCATCGAAAGAGGACAAATGCGACTGCTGGACCCCGTAAGCCGTTATCTGCCCGACTTCCAGCCATGGAAAGACCCGGAGACCGGCGAAACCACGGAAATCCGCATCCAGCATCTACTTACCCATTCTTCCGGTCTTCCCGCCTATGCCTCTGTGGAACCGCTCAGAAAGAAACACGGTTCGCCCTGCCCCGATGCCCTACTTGCACATATAAGTAATGTTAAAAGGCAGTTTGCGCCCGCAACCGGTTTCCGATACAGTTGCCTCAATTTCATCACCCTGCAATACGTCATTGAGCGCATCACAGGACAGTCATTGGCCGATTATGCCCACGCCAACGTCTTCAAACCGTTGGGAATGTCGCATACCGCCTATTGTCCTCCTGCCGAATGGAAGCCCATCATTGCCCCCACCGAGCGCCAGGCAGACGGAAGCGTATTGCGTGGCGTGGTGCACGACCCTCTGGCAAGAGTCATCAACGGTGGAATCAGCGGCAATGCCGGACTGTTTTCCAGTGCCGAAGACCTGGCTGTGCTGTGTGCAGCCCTGCAGAACGGAGGAGAATGGAAGGGAGCGCGCATCCTAAGTCCAGTTTCCGTCAAAGCCATGCGTACCGTTCCTGAAAATGTAAAGGAGTTTGGACGCGCATTGGGCTGGGACTGCTATTCGGCGTATTCCAGCAACAAAGGCGACTTGTTTTCCGAGCAAGCTTATGGCCACACAGGCTTCACCGGTACAAGTATTGTCATTGACCCCGTTACGGATACCAGCGTAATACTGCTCATCAATGCCGTCCACCCCAATGAGGGCCACGGCGTCATCCGCCTCCGTTCCATCATTGCCAATATTGTAGCGGCAAGCATCATCAAGTAAAACACTCATCAAAAAAAGACCATGAAGAAGAATTTCTTTTGCCTGCTCCTTGCGTGGGTTTGCGCCATCACGTCCCTTAGCGCATTGGACATATCCCGTCTGCCACGCCAGATTAGCAGCGGGCCACAAGGCAAACACCATGTCCAGGGCATAGCTTACGACGAGAAGAACGATTGCATTTATATGTCCTTCACCACCACTCTCATCAAGGTGGACCTGCAAGGGCGTGTGTTGGGAAGCGTACAAGGCCTGACCGGACACCTGGGCTGCATGGCATTGAACCCCGATGACGGCCATCTGTACGCCAGTCTGGAATACAAGCACGATGGCATTGGCAAAGGCATAGGCACCCAAGCCAACGACAAGGCCAACGGCTTCTATGTGGCCATCTTTGATGTGGACCGCATCACACGCCCCAACATGGATGCCGCCAAGGTGATGACTACCGTTTACATCCGTGAGGCAGTGACGGACTACGAAGCCAAGGTCACTAATCAAGGTAAGGAAGTGGACCACCGCCACGGCTGTTCCGGCATAGACGGACTAGCCATTGCTCCCAAATGGGGAAAGAAAGACGGCAAACAAATGCTGTACACATCCTATGGTGTCTATGGGGACAACAACCGTACCGACAATGACTATCAGGTAATCCTCTGTTACGACATCAGCAAATGGAAAAAGTATGAGCAGCCCCTCTCATCCAAGAACCTACACAGCAGCGGTCCCGAAAAGCCCAACCGGAAATATTTCGTCCGCACAGGAAACACCACTTACGGTGTCCAGAATCTGGCATACGACAAGCATTCCGGCCATATGCTGGCAGCGGTTTATCCCGGCAAGAAGGCAGAATGGCCCAATTACAATCTTTTTGTGATTGACGGCACGCAGAAACCCAAGAAAAGCAATCTGCACGGATTTGACCATCCCACCAAAGGATGGACATTGAGCCTACTGCCGCAAGGAGAGCACGATGCCAAGACCAATACCTGGGGCTACCGATTCCCCTACGGCAGCACTGGCATCTGTTCACTCGGCGACGGCTATTTCTATGTATCGCATCCCGGGAAGGATGCCCAGACCGGCCAACAATGCACCACACTCTATTTGTATAAATGGAACGGCAACGAATGGCACTTGGTGGAGTAAAGAATTCTGCGATTCCGCCACCAACACTTTTTGGATTCAAGAAATGCCCGCGATTCTGTCGCTGGCATTTTTTGTCTCAGGCAATCCCGCGGCTCAGTCGACAAACTTATCAAATAAAGCCCAAAACTACCGAAACTAAAGAAAAGAGAAGATGAAAGAAATACTTATTTACTAATTTTTAGAATACCCCTAAAGTATTTTTTCACAATTATCGTTTCATTTACAAAGATTTTATATACCTTTGCATTGTGTTCTTCGGAACGCAAATGTTTTATTTGCTCGAATCTCTCATCCGAACTGCGACCTCGAATAAAGAGAACAAGGGCAAGAACTCACAATCGTTGGAGCCGCACCTATACAGTGCAGGCTTCACCATAGATTGTGAGAGGTTGTCGCAGACCTGGATGAGAGTATGGAGAGTCTGCACTGTTTCTTTACCCGGAATGTTAGTGCCGGCTTTTCAAATTGAAAATCTTTGTATTAACTAACATAAAAGGTAAGTAAAATGAAACACTTGTTATTCTTAATGTTGTTCTGCTGCGCGGTCTGCGCATCGGCACAAGACGTGATTGTAAAGAAAGACGGTTCAACGGTGGTCTGTCGGGTATTGGAAGTGAAAAGCTCTGAAGTAGTCTACAAATTATGGACTGAGCGAAACGGTTCCAGCTACATTATGGACCTCTCCCTTGTCTCTTCCATCAATTATGAAAGCGGTAAAAAGGAGTCTTTCTCTGAAATTATGGAAAACAAATATTCTCCTTATAATCAAAGTAATGGAGAGAGGCAGATAAATGATAAGGCGTTATTGATAATGGATGATTTAAATAAGGTTAAACGACTAAAAATTGTAGGGTATACAGTAGGTGGAACTATCGTTGCAGGTGGCATCATAATGACGAGCTTGGCACTATCCTATGGTAAATATCATTATGGTCGATATTGGGAAGCCCCTGGTTTGTTGGGGTTAGGCGCGGCATTCATTCCTGTCGGTGCTGCAATTACAGCAGGATGTTTAATCAAAAGTTACAAAATAAAAAAAGAATACAATAAAATCCAAAATTACGCCCTATATCAGCAAGAATTCAATTTCAAGAATGGAAGCAGCATTACCCCTCATATTGATATGCTGCAATATAGAGACAAGGGACTGAACACCCAGACCATCGGCATGGGATTGAGTTACAATTTCTAACCAATAATAACAAAGAAAGAATATGAAAAATACGACTATTATATTTATCGGCATCGTACTTTCCTTGTCCGTCCTTTCTTCTTGCCGATCATCGGCCGGAGCCGGAGGAGCAAGTAACGAAGTAACCGTGGATGCCCAAGGCCGAAGCTGGACTGATTATGACCTTATTCCCGTTGGCAACCGAATAACCTATACCATCGACATCTCTACGCCAGAAGGGCAGCAGACGTTAAGCAAAATCACCCTTGACCAAGCGAAGACATTGGCCGAAACCGAGGCTGCACGCAAATACAACTGCGACAGACTGATAGACCCTCGTTACGATTTTTTAAGAAGGGGAAAGCGCATTCTTCGCATTACCGTGGACGGCCGTCCCGGAGTATATAAAACCAGAGAAAACCATTACGATTCCCGCACCCGACAGGAAATAGACATCAACGTAAGGCGTTGAGCAGAAAATCGAATTTAAAAAAGCAGGCAGTCGCATCACGTCGTCGCCTGCTTTTCGTTTTATTTTTAGAGATTATGCAGGAAGACATCAAGCGAGCCATCAGCATACTGAAAGGCGTTGGTAAAATCACCGTTCCACGCCGCACCCGTCTATACTCATCTTACGAACTTTCGCTCCGTGACATTGACGAGGGGCGAGTATATGAATATAAAAGCCTTAACGACCTTATAAAAGAGAATGAAACTACATTATAATACATTCTCTTCTTCCATTTCTATCTCCATTGATTCCGTTTTTTATCCAGACCGCCTTATATCTCGCATTTTTTATGTAAATTTGCGGATAATTTATGGAAACAAAATCCCAGATAAAAGCTTTTGCGCTGTACAGGTTGCCCCACTCGGCCGAAATACGGTTGGTCAGAGAGGAAGGGCAACCAGTACTTGCCCTGGACCATATCAGCCGTCTGGACGGCATAGAAGGCTTTGTCCTTGCCCCTTTTCACATTACAGCCGAGAAGCCCGTTGTGGTGATTCAAGGCCGGAACCAGGAGTACGTTCCCGGACAAACCGTTTTGCCAGAATGCCACTTCGGCACTCCCACCGAGACCGAACACGAAGGCAAGGAAAGCTATGAAAAGGATTTCTGCCGTTTCCACAATGCCCTTTCACAAGGACGTTTCGGCAAACTGGTACTTGCCCGCCGATGCAAAGTGCCCGGGAAAGAACCCATTTCGCCGGAAAGTCTCTTCCTGGATGCTTGCCAACGCTATCCTCGCATGATGATTGCGCTGGTATCTTCAGTCCAAAGCGGAACCTGGCTCATGGCCACTCCGGAAACCCTGCTCAGAGGCGACGGAAAAGAATGGCACACCATGGCACTGGCCGGTACCATGCAACTCTCGGCAGAGGAACAGATGAACTTTGACCTCCCCATCGGCAACCGTGGCACACAGCCCCAATGGAGCGCCAAAAACCGTGCCGAACAGCAGTTGGTGGCCGACTATCTGGATTCCAAACTGAAGTTGTATGCAGAAAAGGTGGTACAACAACCCACACACACTGTCAGAGCAGGCAATCTAGTACATCTGCGGAGCGATTTCACCTTTACGCTTCCCTCCACGGAAAAGTTGGGAACATTACTTGAAAGCCTGCATCCCACACCTGCCGTCTGCGGACTGCCCAAGGAAGAGGCACGCAACTTTATCCTTGAGAACGAATCAGTTCCAAGAGAATATTACAGTGGCTTCATGGGACCGCTCTGCATGGAGGGCGAGACGCATCTTTATGTGGCTCTGCGCTGCATGCGACTGTTCCCCCAATGCCATGTCCTTTACGCCGGGGGCGGCCTGCTGCCGGAAAGCACAGCGGAAAACGAATGGAGGGAGACGGAACAGAAAATGGAAACAATGAAACTATGTATAGCTGCATCACAAACGTAAACATCCTGACGTCCCTGCTCATCAGCCATGGCATCAAGGAGGCCGTGGTATGTCCCGGGGCACACAATGCGGCCTTGGCGCACAACCTGAACGAATGCGGGAGCATCCGCTGCCAGGCGGTAACGGACGAACGTTCGGCCGGATTCGTGGCACTGGGAATGGCCATCAAGTTGGAACGACCGGTAGCGGTCTGCGTCACATCGGGTTCGGCGCTGCTCAACCTTTTGCCCGCCGTGGCCGAAGCCTTTTACCAGCAAGTACCGCTGATCATCATTTCGGCAGACAGGCCCCAGGCATGGATTGACCAACTGGACGGACAGACATTGCCCCAGCCCGATGCATTAGGCAGATTTGTACGCTATGCCGCCAATCTACCCGAACCCACGGACGACACCCAGCACTGGCATTGCAACCGTTTGGTGAACGAGGCGCTCCTGGCCACAAACCATCCCACAGCAGGACCGGTCCACATAAACGTACCCATCAGCCGCGACCTTCATAATTTCTGCGAAAACGAACTCCCTCGGGAGAGAAAAATATTTTCCTCGGGAGGAAAAAAAATATTGCCCGAGACAGGGCATCCTTTGTATGACGCATTCAGCAAGGCCAGACGCAGGCTGATTGTCATCGGCCAACTGACACAATCTACAGCCCAATCACTGACGCCCCATCTGAAAGCGCTGACCAAGAACAGCATGATCGTCCACGAATGTTTGGGTGGCGATGCCTTTCTGCCCTGCCCCATTGATGCGGTCATCAGTAAAGAGAACAAAAAACTGCAACCCGACTTCATTCTCTATCTGGGCAGGACACTCATCAGCAAGCCTTTCAAATTGTGGATAAGGCGGCAGAAGGCTGAATGCTGGATGGTAAACGCCACGGGAAAAGCGGAGGACGTGACGGGTTTCCTCACCGGCATCGTAGAGGCTGGTGAAGAAGATGTTCTGTCGCGCCTGTCTTCCCTTAAGCCCGACTATGATACAGACTATCTGACAGAATGGAATAACGTCATGGCAAAATCGAGGGCACACGCCATGAAAGCGGAGTTGCCATGGTCGCAAGCCGGCATTGTAAGAACTTTTGAACAACGAATAGAGAAAAAGGGAACAAACCGGACAGTCTGCTACGCCAACAGTTCTGCCGTGCGCTTGGCAAACCTCTTCTCCACCCATTACTGCCAATGCAACCGTGGTGTGAACGGCATAGAAGGAAGCCTGTCCACCGCAGCCGGCATTGCACTCGCCTCGAACGGCGAAAGAACCTATTGCATCATTGGCGACCTAAGCTTCTTCTATGACCAAAACGCACTTTGGATACAGGGACTCGGCGAGAACCTCCGCATCCTTCTGCTCAACAACGGAGGTGGAGGCATCTTTACCCGCTTTGACGGGCTTCGGGAAAGCCAGGCAAGGGAAAGCCTCATCATGGCACAGCATTGCACATCGGCCAAAGGCATCTGCCAAAGTTACGGCATAGACTATATGGATGTTTCCGAAGCCGCCCAACTGGCCGACGGACTTGACTTCCTTTGCAAGGACAAGACGGAAGGGCCACGACTACTGGAGGTGTTCACGGAAATGGAAAGCGACCAACTGGCCCTTGACATACTGAACAAGCTATAAGGTCGAAGCCCAATAACAGGAATCCAATAACAAAAAAGATAATACAATGAGAGAATGGAAAAAGATTGAAGGGTTCGATTTCAAGGAAATCCTCTTCGAAGAATACAACCGCATAGCCAAAATCACCATCAACCGCCCCCGCTATCGCAATGCCTTCACACCGCTCACGGTAAGCGAGATGTCAAAGGCTTTTGAATATTGCCGCGAATCATCAGGCATCCGCATTGTACTGCTTACCGGAGCCGGTGACATGGCCTTCTGTGCCGGTGGCGACATGAATGTGAAAGGCCACGGAGGATATGTAGGCGATGACGGTGTGCCCCGTCTGAACGTGCTGGATGTGCAGATGCAGATTCGCCGTCTGCCCAAGCCCGTCATTGCCATGGTAAACGGATTTGCCATCGGCGGAGGCCATGTATTGCATGTTGTATGCGACCTCACCATTGCCGCAGAACACGCCCGCTTCGGACAGACGGGTCCCAAGGTTGGCTCGTTCGATGCAGGCTTTGGTGCCAGCTATCTGGCCCGTCTCGTCGGACAGAAGAAAGCCCGCGAAATCTGGTTCCTCTGCCGCCAATACACCGCACAGGAAGCCATGGAGATGGGAATGGTGAACAAGGTGGTACCCCTGGAGCAGCTGGAAGACACCTGTGTGGAATGGGCAGAAGAGATGATGGAACGCTCGCCGCTGGCATTGCGCATGATAAAATGTGGTCTCAATGCCGAACTGGACGGACAAGCCGGCATTCAGCAACTGGCCGGTGATGCCACTATGCTCTATTATACAATGGAAGAAGCGCACGAAGGCGGAAAGGCATTCCTGGAAAAGCGCAAGCCCGACTTTGACAAATATCCCTACTTCCCATGACATTGCCCTTGCAAGCGAGAATAGAGGAACGGACATTCCACTTCAAACAGCCAGCCGGCACATCAAGGGGAGTGTACCGCACCCGAAAAAGCTGGTTCATTACACTGACCGACAAAGATGGACGCAAAGGCATAGGCGAATGTGCCCCATTACCCAATCTCAGTTGCGATGACATCCCCAACTATGCCGAAGTGTTGGCCCGTCATTGCCGGACGCTTGAACAGACCGGCGAAATCCCGTTTGAGGCACTCCGCCCCTATCCCTCCATGCTTTTCGGCATGGAAACGGCCATGCTCCACCTCAAAAGTGGCGGGCTGCAATTCTATGACACGCCCTGGAGCCGAGGCAAGGAAGGCATCCCCATCAACGGGCTGGTGTGGATGGGTACAATTGAGGAAATGCAGGAACGCCTCATCGAAAAGATTGAAGCGGGTTTCTCTTGCATCAAGCTCAAGATTGGCGTGGACCTTGACGGGGAACTCGGACTGCTGGAATATGTACGTTGCCGCTTTGGACGCGACGAAGTGGAGTTGCGTGTGGATGCCAACGGAGCCTTTTCCGTTGCGGAAGCCGGCGAGATACTCAGATGCCTGCACGCCTTTGACCTTCATTCCATAGAACAGCCCATCCGTGCCGGACAGCGCCAGGACATGGCAAGGCTGTGCCGCATATCCAACCTACCCATCGCCCTGGACGAAGAACTGATTGGCATAAACGAATTGCAAGAAAAAGCACGGTTGCTGGACGAAATCAAACCCAATTATCTGGTGCTGAAGCCCTCGCTCCACGGAGGCATGCAAGGCACCCGCGAATGGGTGGAACTGGCCCGGCAACGTGGCATAGGCTCGTGGGTGACCAGTGCCTTGGAAAGCAACGTCGGACTGCATGCTATTGCCCATCTGACCACCCAACTCTATGGCGACCACATAGAAATGGCACAAGGATTGGGAACCGGATTGCTTTATACTGACAACATTGATATGCCATTGTGTATCAAAGGACAAAAGATATGGCACCAACAGTAACGCTTGAAGACTTTCTGCAGGAATGGAACGCAACAGATGAACACCTGACAGTCCACACCAGCGGTTCCACAGGAGTACCCAAGCCCATTCGTGTAGAAAAGAAACGTATGAGGGCAAGCGCCCGCCTCACCTGTGATTTTCTGGGGCTGAAGGAGGGAGACAACGCCTTGTTGTGCCTGCCCTTGGACTATATAGCAGGGAAAATGATGGCGGTACGCGCTCTGGAACGAAAGCTGAATCTCCACTGCATAAAGCCCGGCAGCCATCCCATGGCAGAAAATGGACTGCCGCCCGTCATAGACCTCTGCGCCATGGTTCCCATGCAAGTGATGCGTTCTCTGCAATCGGCCAAAGAACGGGAAAACCTGTGCCGCATACGCCATCTGCTCATCGGAGGCGGAAGCATCCACCCACTTCTGGAAGCCGAACTGCAGGCACTCCCCTGTCAGGCATGGAGCACCTACGGCATGACAGAAACCCTTTCACACATTGCCCTGCGAAAAATAAACGGTCCGGATGCCAGTCTTTGGTACAGGCCGTTTGAGGGCATCCGCATAAGCCTCACAGACGGGGAATGCCTCGCCATCCATGCGCCCATGGTATGCCCAGAGGTTCTGTATACCCATGACAGAGCCGAAATACGCCACAACCAAGGGCAGACCGAATTCCGCATTCTAGGACGCACGGACAACGTCATCAGCAGCGGAGGAATCAAAATCCAAACCGAGGAAGTGGAAAGTCTGCTTGCCCCTCATCTGCGACATCCCTTCATGATAACCAAGTGCAGCGACCCCGAGCTGGGCGAAAAGGTGGTCTTGCTCACGGAGAGCGCCTCTATCCACGACATTGAGACCACCTGCCGCACCGCACTGCCACGCCACTGGCTGCCGCGCAGAATCATCTGCGTTGACGCCATTCCCCTCACCCCCAACGGAAAGCCGGCAAGAGCCGAGGCACAGAAGATTGCAGAAGAACAGAACTGATTGCGGGTGCGATGTATTTTTTTGCCCTTAGCCTTTATTTTTTCACCTTTCTATAGGCCTATTTCCAAATTTTATGCGTAAGTTTGCATAAGAAAACTTGAAAAAAAGATTATATCATGACCAACATTGAAACCACCTACGCAGGATTGAAACTGAAGAATCCCATCATCGTTGCCAGTTCCGGACTGACTGACAGTGCCGCCAAAAACCAGAAAATGGAAAAGGCCGGAGCCGGAGCGATAGTCCTCAAATCCCTCTTTGAAGAACAGATTCTTCACGAAACAGCAGCCATGGCTTGCCACTATTCGGGCATGGACGGCTGCGACTACCTGGAAACGTATGTACGCCAAAATCAGTTGGCCAACTACATCAAGCTGATAGCCGACACTAAAAAAGTATGCACCATCCCTGTCATTGCCAGCATCAGCTGCTATGACGATGCCGGATGGACCGAATTTGCCCAACAGATTGAACAGGCAGGTGCAGACGCCATCGAAGTGAACATGATGGCACTGCAGACCGGAACAGACTATGCCTACGGCAGCTTTGAAAAACGCCACATAGACGTGCTCACCCAATTGAAGAAAGTCGTGAGTCTGCCAATTATCATGAAATTGGGAAGCAACCTTACCTGTCCTCCCGCGCTCATCCATCAGCTTTTTGCCCACGGAGCGGCAGCAGTGGTACTCTTCAACCGCTTATATCAGCCAGACATAGACATTGACACCATGACACAAACATCGGGCATGGTATTCAGCCAACAAGCCGACCTATCCACCACCCTGCGCTGGTTGGGCATCGCATCGGCACAAGTTCCTCAATTGGACATGGCAGCCTCCGGTGGCATACACGAACCACAGGATGTAGTGAAAGCCATTCTGGCTGGCGCAACGGCTGTGGAAATATGTAGCGCCATCTATCTGCAAGGAGAAAGTTTCATTGCACAATGCACCGAGTTCCTTACCGAATGGCTACAAAGCAAAGGCATTCCATCTATTGCCGAAGCTAAAGGCAAACTTAACCAGAAGAATGTCAGCAACAACAGTACATTCGAACGCGCACAATTCATGCGCTATTACTCATCACATGAACAGTAGGAGGCAAAACAAACCTCCCCAATTGACATAAATCAAAAAAACAGAGCATTTAATAAAACTGTTAGACAAAATACTTGCAGATTCCCTGAAAACATGTAATTTTGCATCGTGTTTTTCATGGTATTAGATTTTAAGGTTAATTGAAAAGATTGGTTGTCGGGATGACAACCTTCTTTTTTTATATACCCCTCCCTCCTAATACGCTACCCCAAAAACACCTTTCCCACATAATTGCCAATACAAAAAAACTTTACAAAGAAACAATTTGACATAAAACCAGCTGGAAAGTCGGAAACGGCCAGTTGGGAAAATTTTATTTCCCTGTTGGAAAAATATTTTTTCTCAGTTGAAAAATTATTTTTTTCCAACTGGGCACTTTCAGCACGCCTGCCTGACGCATTTTTGTTCCTTTTTACCTGCATTTTGCCTCCTTTTTGTTCATTTTCCCCTCTTAAGATTATTGTCAATTAATACCAAAAAAGTTTTACGTTTTCATCTTTGTTTAGACACAAGAACAAAAGAAACATATTTATAACCCTCACGCAAATCTCGCCAATCCCGCAAAAAGTATCTTTAATTTCGTGAAATTCGTAAGATTCATAAGAAAGGCATTGTAAGACACAGAAGCAAGTTTAGCGGACAGCAATAATTTTGACCCGATGTTTTGCCGCTTTTAAGGGCGCAATGGGGATCCATTGAAACCGGGAAGCGACAAAGCATATAGCCAAAAGATGGTTTCGTTAGTGCATAACAGTCCACTTTACCATTACGCCAATAAAATGCGGGCGGATAACCGGTTTGACCCACGGTATCCGCCCGCTTTATACAGTTTCCTTTTCTCCTTTCCGAAAAGGCTGTCCTTACTTCTTCAGAACCTTCTTGCTATATACATCCTTGCCTTGTACTGCTGTTACGATATAGACGCCTGAGGGCAATTCTGAAATGTTGACAGGTTCGTTTTCCGATACGGTTTCTCTTGACAGATAAACGGTTCCGTTCGCATCGGTCAACGTAACTGTATCAAACAGTTTGCCATTCAACGCCAGGTAAAGGTCGTTGCCTTCCACCCAAACATTCCATCCAGACCGGATTTCCTCTACTCCTGTATCCTCATCAAAGTGAAGAGCATAAGGCTGGGATAGTGAGCCGATCAAAGTTTCCTTGAACGATAATTCTTCCGTTAGAACAAACGTTTCCTGAGTTTCGGTATGAACAGCACGGAACACAATTTTTTCGTTTCCTTCACCATAGATGTTCATCATCAGCTTGCCGTCTACATACTTGCCCACTCCTCGGCATTCCGTTCCGCAGAACGCACAGATGGAATAATCCTCGCTTACCTGGCCGTTGTCATATACTTCGGCTATCAGACACATTATGTTCGGATACTTGTGCTTGTCGGCATACCAAGGTGTTCTGTTTCGCACTGCCGTTCTGTACAACGACTTGGCCTTGGACACCAAAGCGGTGTTGTATATAAATGAATTGTCCCTCATGGAATGGTACATGTAGCCCTTTCCTGGAACCATAGTCTGAAGAGTTCCGGTCCAGGAACCGTCCGCATACTGGGCAAAACCATCCTGCCCCACGATATAATCTCCCTCGTTCAGTTCGGCATTTGCAAACGCCTCGTTCAGGCTCATCGTCTGGCTGACGGGATAACCCAACCAGTTCCTGCCCTGTTTCAGGAATATTGATTTAGCTGGATTGAATTCATAACCACTCATTACATGGATAGAATCCTCTGGCATCCGAATCTTGTAAGCCTCGCTTGGATGCAATGTATTCAGATTGCCCACAAGTCCCAATACGGGGTCATTCACGAGTTCGGCCGTCTTGCCCACAATGTGGGTCGCGTTCTGTGGCAGAATGGCTGGTGACATTTCCGTTTCCATATTGTGCGACACCCAGTTCCAACCTTCCTTCAATTCCATTCCTAAGTTAGTCCGCTTAATGGTAAAGTTGAATTCGGCCACTCCGCTTTCCGCCTGTCCTGCCACAGCCGCCATAGCCTTGATGGTCATGTCATCGGTAATGATAATCGGATATTCGTAAACCATGCGAGGTGCGTTCTCGTCACAGGGACAAGAACCGTCAAGGGTGTAATAGATTACCGCATCCTTGGTTTCGCAAGTCAGTCGCACTGCTGTGCCCCTATAGACCGCCGTACCTGATGCCCGTGATGCTTTTGGCGCAGCTGTCGTCAAAAATTCCTGAGCTACCACCTGTACAACAGAAAGTGCCTTCACATCCGTTTCCGCCAACGTGAAGGTCAGCATGGCTGTACCCGGCAATTCTCCGTTAAGCATAAGTTTGGCCTGGCCGTTCTCATCGAGTGTCAGCGTATCGGCAGAGACGGAGGCAATCATAGAAGAAGAGTTTGTCACAACCAGCTTCTTGCCGATGGCGGCATCATAAGGCAATGCGCTGACGGTTATTTCCTTTTCACCGCTGTATGCCACTCGGACAATAGAATCTACCACAAGGCTCTTCACCTCTTTTTCTATATCAAATGCCTGTGTAAAGTCACTCTCCATCTGGATGCCCGCATAGCTCTTCACATTGCGGTTCACAGTCAGCACCACTTCATCGGTAGTAAGGAAAGGTGTCTCGGGGACGAACCGCACTTTCGATGCGTAGGAGACAGGATTGTCCCCATAGGCCTGCTCCTCATTCAACAACTTCAAGGTACCAGCAGCCATTTCGCCGTTCCTGGTCACAAAGATATTCTTTGTAATCAGTCCGTCAAGCTGCATATACTTGTCGAAATCCACTTCTATGCCGTCTTCGTAGGCACGCACCGCTTCCACTTCCGGCTGTCTGTTCTGCGTCATGGCAATGTTCACCTCAAGCTGGGGAGGGGGAACCGGGAGCCAGTCGCTATAGGTGGTCTCGTAGCCTTCTTTCTCAAACTTCACCTGCCACAGACCCTGCGGAACGTCCCAACGGTACATACCGTTCTCGTCAGTGAACAGCGGATTCTCCTGCGCATACTGTTCAGCATCCCACAGCACTATCTTTTCATGCTGATCGCCGTACATGTCTTCTACCGTTTCCTTATAATAGCATGAGGCCATTACACCTTCCAATCGGTTAGAAGATACTCCTTCATAGACGTAGCCGGAGGGGTCGTGAACACCCTCTACCGGTGGATTATTAGACTTATATTTCCCTCCTATACGACTAGGTTTAGGATCCTCTGGACATGGTGGCATTCCTGGTTTTCCACAATTTTTTAATCTACATTTTAATTCACCATATTCATCCCAGTATTTTCCTCGTTTAGGTATATATTTATTTTCAATAGATAACAATTTGCTCCATTCCGCATACATATCACATACACCAGATACGAAGAAACAAGGCAAGAACAATTCAGGCCGGAACAAATTGAATATGTCAGTACCTAAGCTACCGCCTTCTGCTAAAATAATTGAGGTCAAATTTAATACAACTTCTTTTTGGTCTTTTTCCACTCTATCCAATAAATCTTCTGCTTTTTCTTCATTGTTTTCGCATGGTATTTTTTTTACTACTGCATCATACAACCAATTCCACTCTTGAACTTCATCATATGCTTGAATACAATCAGAATACAGGTTGATTACATTTGTCAAAATACCAAATGGTCCCGCTAATTGACCAAAAATCTTTGTCGCCTTATTCAATTGTACATTAGGTGTAAGATCTATCGGTAATTTATTGAGATTATTAGAGGCAAGACGATATCCTTCATCAATACCTAACTTTTCAATATTCAGCTTCCCTATTTGCTTTTGTACAATTATAATTTGGTCTGCGGTCTTATTAATTTTTGTCTCACAAAATGCGACGGCATCGGCATTAAGCCTAAATTCAGAATCTAAAGCATCAATCATTTGACGGTATTCTATTTTTTGTTGCTCAGACAACCCTGTATTTGCTAGACGCCTATATAAATCTTCTGTTTCCTTTTTTATGTCTGACATTCGTTTTTTAAGAGGAGTTAATTGAACGCTCTTAAGTTCCATGTCAGAATAAAGGTCATTTATAATCTTATTCCTTCTCGCAATTTTGGTATTTATATCATTAACTGCACTATTATAAGTATTTTCTATTTTATTCCAAAGGATTTCTCTTGCAGACATATATGCACATTTAGTGGCATCCATTAAATCTTTCATGATATTTGAGAAATTTAATGCCAAATCATTAGCATCTGCACTGTATGCAAGTTTTTTCAAATCTGCTATATATGAATACATCCCTTTTGCGCAATTCGCTAATGATTCATATTCTGCATTTCCGAGTCTATTCTTGATATTTAATGTCCGTTTTTCGGTAAACTGACCTGTTAAGAATAAGATATCATATCTCATTCTTGTATTTGCATCAATATATGATATCGAGTCTCCACTATAATGATAGTATACATATGATAGGTCAGACAGACTATAATATTCAAATCCCTCAGCTATCAATTCCTCATGGTTTATGACATCGAGTTTTTGTAAACGATAAATAGTTGTTTCACCATTTTCCCCTTCCTTACAAAATTCCAAGTCGGATGTATTATAATTAAAATCTTTATCTGAATTTGGTATGTAGAAAGAAGATAATATTGAATCTACCTCAACGCTATAATTCCGTTGCCACTCATCATATTCTTGAATAATATTCTGATAAGATTCCTTCAATAACACTTCGTCAATATTATCTGATAAGTCTCTGCCTGTTGTAAGATTATCAATCAAATCCATCAACTTATCTAGATCATAATCTTCACTTGATATCATAGATTTGATTAGTTCCAAATTATCGCCATTTTCTATAGGGGGAGCATCTGACTCGAATAACATCTCGAGTTTTTTAGTTTCTTCATACAAGTTTTCACGTTCTTCGGAGAAATTCTTAATCTGGGAATCAATGTATAATCTGTCTGCGACTTTGTTATATTTACACTCAAAATCCAAGCTGACATTTGCGGGAATGTCATAATTGCTCCTATTTCCAAATTTACCCGAAGCAACCCACAATCCCTTTTCAGCATTATAATTGGCTTGCAAGGGTACTTGATTGCCTTTGCAGGTCTCTACATACAATACCACATTTTTGATCAATGTGGGATCATTATATTTGAAATCAATCAAAAATGTAAAACTCGGGAAGTCTGGCCAATAATAATAAGCCGGGATTGACTTTGAGGGATTCTGGAAATCGAAAACTGTTCTTTCCTCATAGTAATTACTTTCTCTATGAGAGATATTTATCATTGTTACCGTTTTCACGTCAATCGCATTCTTGTCGTACACACAGTTCTGTGTCTCCGACTGCAGTTCTAATCCTTGTGCGTTCACCACCTTTGCATAAATGCTATGCGTTGAAAGGTTGTACGCTTCATGCAGCTCACAGGTTGTACTCCATACACCATTTGTCAATGAAGCTGTCTCGCCAATCTTTACACCATTATCAAACACCTCGATAGTCGAATTGCCATGAGGTACTGTTCCGCTGACTGGAATAGAAGCAATCTCAACTACATGAGGAATCGAAATAGTCAGTCCCATCACCGTAAAGTTGGCGTTGCCGATGGGTTGCAATACCTCCTTGCCGTCAAGGGTAAATTGAGCAAAGGCGCAAGGGTTATAGTCTCCTGTTTTGGTGGGGATGACGCAGAAGCGTATTTGTTCGGCACTTTGTCCGGAAAGGGGGATAGTCAGGCGGCTACCGTCCAATGTATAGCCGACAATACTGCTGCCCACCATCACGGAATTCTCCACAAATAAGCATGATTCGGGCAAGTCCACCACCATGCTTACATTGTTCACCTTAGAGGCATACTCATTTCTGAAATCAATCTTCCCCTTCAGCGTCAGGTAATTACCAGCCACAAGAGAAGTCTTGTTTACAGAGAAACTGGTATTGTTACCCGTGTAATAAAGCTTGCTCTCATCCAGGACCGGTATCATATTGTTGGTTACGGACGCTATTCTGCCGCTTTTTACGGCCACCGTGTTCTGCACATAATCCGTGCCTTCTTTCAAGCCGGCTGCGGCAAACTGCGGAAGGTTGAGGATGGAGTTGAACATCGGGCTGTCTGTCATGGAAACTAGGGTGTAGTTCCCGTCAACCAGTCCGGCAATCGAAAGCAAAGCGTTGCTGTAGGTGTACTTCTTCACTAGCTCTCCCTTGCTGTCATAAAGCAAGCCTACTACCGATGCGTTGTCCGTAGAGACAAAACTTGCCCTAATGCCTCCCAGGCCTATGATATTGAAAGCGGCCTCCGCACGGTTCTGTGCATCAACGGTTGCGGTTGCGGTAACCGGCGCAAAGGCGTTCGTGCGGCTCGAAGCGGTCAGTCTGAGAGAATCGCCTTCCGCCACCTCCTCCAACAGCACGATGCTGGGGTACTGCGCATTGAACTGCGTAATGGCACGTCCTTGCGTTTCGTTATAGATTTCGTAAGCCACGTTGTCATAGTCGGCATACCAGTCCTGCACCTCTGCCGTTTCGCCTTCGGCCACACTTTCCGTATAGCTCAGGCTTGTGGTGATGATTGCGCCAGTAATGCTCTTGAGCGCCACTTCACCCACAAAAGTGGTATCGTTGAAGTTGGCAAACTCCAGGCTCTGGTTCAGGTAGTCCGGAGCCGACACAGTAACCGTACTCTGTGCGTTGTACACCGTGGCGGCAAACCCGCCCTTGCTGTCCGTCTTTGCGGTAAACGACTTGGAATAAAGTCCGTTCAGTTTCTGAGATACGGAAACCACTGCACCGGACAGGGCATTTCCAGTGGTGACATCCTTCACCCGTCCGGTAATGTTTACTTCTTCTAGCGGCTGCAATACACAAACCAAGGCATTGCCTTCGTCTTTAACGGCATAAAAGGAATCGGTGGGAAGCACATACTGCATGCCCAGGGTCTGGGGAAGCCTGATACTATAGCGCACAAACGTACCCGCCAAAAGTCCGGACAACTTGCTACCCTGCTGCAGATAGTTGCCTTCGCCGTCGAACCATCGGATCTGCGCCTGCTCCGTCACGTCTGTCCCCTCCGGAGTCCGGATGGCCATGTCTATATGCAGTAATTGCCTTATCGACTCAAAGGTGACAGAGACGTCTTCTTCCCCTATGATCACGTCCGCTATCTCTCCCAACACAATGCCCATGTTGTTACGCAGATATACGTTGAAACGGTGTCCACTTTGCAGTCCGCTGAAAGTATAGCTTACACGGTCAGAGATAACATACTTCTGTTTCTGTCCGCTTTCGGTATTGACTAATTCCAGTGTCATGTTCCTATAGTGCCCATTTTCACTACCTGGAGGAAGACAAACTTCCAAGGTATGCACATCTTCAACCAAAGGCAAAATAGCGAAATCTTTCCATCCTTTAGCTTTGGCGTAAAGTGGAACAGAAGCTGGCGGGACTTGCAATACTGCATCTTCTGCTATACCATAGAAAACACCCATACCCAACGTTGGCGGTTCAATGGCTAAGCATTTTATTTTCTGCAATTTGAAACAATCTTCAAAAGCTCTCCCGTCTATGCTAGTAAGAGATTTGGGGAGGGTAATTGAGGTCAGGGCAGAACACTCACTAAAAGCACCAAAACTTATGTTTGTAAGAGTATCTGGGAATGTTATTGAAGTCAAAGCAGAACAGCTTTCGTATTTACAACCAGTTATTACTCAATGTTTTGCAAGTAATAAGTCAGAAATATGGTCATAATCTTTAAGGGTGCATTCTAAAAGGTGAAGATTTAACATTTTTATTGTTTCTTAACGCTCGAAGCGTGTCAATAAAGGGTGTTTCTTCTCTTTTCAGTGCTATTTGTAGTTTGATGTTTCCATCATTCCACGTCTTCGGCACAAAGGTACGACAATTTCCAAGAACGGCAAAAACGCACTCTTATCAATCTATTATTTTTGAGGGAGTGAAATCTGCCGCTTGCCAAATTTCTCTCTGTCGAAAATAATAAGCCTCTGAAAGAAATAGAGCTGTGTGAATGATAGGTTATCAAGTTGGACCTATTATTTATGCTGTTCTTTAGTCTATTATTTCGTCAGTCGTTTATCTCCGTTGCCGGATGCTGATTCAAGCCAAGCCGATGAATAGGAAAAGGTTTTGGAGCTGTTTACTCTCCAACGGAGGAAGAAACTGCTCCAAACGGTTTACCGCTTGACCTTTTCGTATTCAAATGAGGTTTGGCTACCTTTGCATCCGACAAAGGAAGAAATGATTGACGGTGTAGTGTATATACTATAATATACTATAATAATAGCTCGAAAGTCACTATCTGTGGCTGACTTTTGGCTGTTTGTGAAAAAATAAGTACCTTTGCGGACTTAAACTTGTGAAGTAACCAAAAGGATGAAGACAGGTAGGTTTACATACAGCAATAGCTTTATCTCCTATGCAGATGCATCGGAGTCATTGTTCGCAATGCTTACCACCCCCCCTACAAACATTCTTATAATCAGATAGTTAGCCGTAGCAATACGGCTCAAAGTCATATATTGGCGTTACCACTTGGCATATTGTGCCCGGTGCGTGACGCCTTTTTTTGTGCAAATTCTTAAACATTAATAATTTCTAATAATCAAAAACGTATGAAGATTTTTAAGTTAATGGCAATTGCCCTTGTGGCAATGTGTGGTTTGAACAGCTGTTCGGAAGATTGCGACCACAACTTTATTGAACACGATTTCACCCAAGAACTTGTAGGTACTTGGACTACCTTGAGTGGCGAACTTGCAGAGGTTATGGTTATCAAGGCCGATGGTTCGTTTACCACAACAGGTATTATGAAAGGTGGTAGTCTTTACGAGGAGAAAGGTACTATCAAGGTGGTAAACAACAAGGTTACCCTTGCATTCGATGGTGATAAAGAAACATTTGAAGGTCGCCTCGAATTCGTAGCAGGCAAATCTTTGTCCCTTGTTATGTTTAACGACAATGATGCACGTTTGACTTATGATTATTGCGAAAACGACCTTGCTGATGAAGTTGTAGGTATGTGGGTTTGTACTTATGTTTCATGGATGGATGCAGATATGGCAGTCAATGTTTATCAAGCTGATGGTAAAGCCCTTTTTACAGGATTTGTAGGAAATGCAGACTTTGATTATGCATCGAATGTTGAAACGACATACAAAGTAATCGGTGATTTGATGATTCAATCAAATCCTATGAGCTATGAAGGGGCACCCGAGTATTTAGCATTCCGTTTGGATTATTCTCCTAATGGTTCAGAATATGGCGATGTGCTTACTAATACCAATGTAATGGCTTTGGGGGATGAAACAATTGAAACAACAGCATCAATGATCCGCATCAAGCAGTCTCTCGACCTTGCAAACAAGTCATACGACTACAACAACCTTTACCTCAGCAATGTAAAGGGTAAGGATCAGGATATTAACTTTATGGGCTACACCATGAACCTCGCTACAATGGACGGCACAGGCTTGGACAAGATGTTGAAGGCTATCCTCTTCCACATCGAGTTCCCGAATGCAAACACCATCAGCTATACCTACAATATGGGTAACAATCAGGAAAGCTTCAGCGCACCTATCAAGGTGGAAGGCAACAAGCTTACCGTAAAGATGAGCGACAAGGTATCGACTTTGAAGGATATCGTGTACTACGCTTATCAAGATGCAGACGATAGCCAGATGCACCTCTACATGCACAGAAATGCGTTCGTAAACTTCTACACCAACGTGCAGGCCTTGTTGTTGGAAGGTACTGACGCTCAGTTCGACATCACCAATGCAGAAGCTATCGATGCCATCTACAACAGCATCAACGATGTGGTAGAATCTATCAACCTCAGCATCGTAATGAAGTAATCGGCGACCAACATAAACAAGCAATGCCCTGTGTTTTGATACACGGGGCATTTTTTTTGTGGGGTTAGAACCCCAAAGCATTATAGACCTCCTGCAACTCCTCGGCTAAATCTTTGGGGCACGAGGTGTTTTTGTAGTTTTGTCCCGTTTTTTGCGTAATAAACGGGACATTTTGCTATCTTTTTTGCATGATTATAAAAAGCGACCCGCCAGCAGTTCTTATGGGATGCTGACGGGTCACTTTATTTTAATCTCTTTTTCCAGGCAATTTTTCAATGAAGGTCTCCTTTACCATAGCATAAGCTCGCTGAGGGTCAAACTTATCAGCACCGGCACGAAGGAGTATATCTGTGTCATCAAGAAATTCGGGATCTTGAAGTTTCAGCTCCATATTTTGCACAAATTGCTTATAGGTCGGTGCTTTCTCTACCACGAAATCCATATACTTGTTGTAGCATTCAAGCGTTTTTTCGATATTTATGTTTCCATGATCCAACGCTACCTGCATATCAAAAAGGTCACGCCCCTTCTTTCGCTGATATAAAGCTCTCAGTTTTGTACCCATCAATTCGTCAAGAGCATAGGTTGTTATCTCACATTTACCGCTGAACCACTTGTTGTTTACCTCGAACGGAACTTTATGGAATCCCATTACACTGAAATGCTCCTTACAGTTTATCTCTACCTTTAATCGTATAGGTTGCACCGGAGGTATTTCAGACTGCATTCGGAACAGCATGGTATTGTTATGCCTCTTCGGCTTGATTACCTTGTCTGGCATCCAGCTTAACACCTCACCCAATCGGAATAAGATAGGCTTGATTGGGCCGGGATTTATCTGTACCAAATCAATATCCTCGCTATATCTTACTTGAGGTGAAAGGAATAACTTGTGTAAGGCGGTTCCTCCTCTGAAAGCCAATTGCTCTCTCAGAAAATCATCACTGAATATATCTACCAATGCACGGCTGATAATCAAATCTTGCTCAACCATCGCAAAATCCGTCCATGGAACAAACTCATTCCATGCCATTATGGAAGCTCTGTCTATCATAACTCATCTATTTCAATATCTATATTCATATTTACTCTCCATCGGTTGCTCTCAGCATCGCCCGATGCAGGATGTTCAGGACTCATAAGTACAGCATTAAAATAACCATTCCGCTTTTTCATTATGTCGTATAATTGGGTTGCCTTTTCTTCCTCAAACAAGACAAACTCCAACAAGTATCCCAACCGTTGCATTGCTGTCGTGGTGGTATATGGAAGAACACTTTCCATTTTCGATATATCAATTACATCCACCAATTCTGCAAGAACGGTGGCAGACCTTTGATACCCCCCAATATTTGATGCAAACTGAACAATATCCACCGCTGTCAACTCTGCCGATGAATAGTTTATTCGTCCCATTTCGGCATTTCTGCTTTCAATCAGTTCATTGGGTATCTGCTGGCGGTAATTCCAATTCAAGAGCGTATTCTTGTTTGATGTTCTTGGTCTGGGGCCAGTGGTTACAATCTGAGTCATCATAGCTCTCTGGTGAGAAGCACCGTATATGGCAGCAGCAGAAAGCAATCCCACATAATAAGGCTTGCCCAAATGCTCCATCAGTTCATTTATGTAATAACTCGGTGGCACAACTCCCTTTAACTGATATTGGGTGGGAATGATTACATAAAAACCTTTATACACATTTTGAATCCTCTTAGACAATGTAAGTCTGTTGATGTCTGTTTTCAGCGTCTTATCAGAACGTTCAGCAAACACACATCGAATCTGTTGGAAAGAGAAAGTGGTAATTCCTCTTTGTTCTTGTTCCTTTATCCAATCATTCAAACTCATATTCGGTTTATTTGTTGCAAAGGTAAACAAAAAACGCTTACCTTTGCAACCTTTTCAATGAATTCTGTTTTCTAAATGTGTATTATCACAACTTCATCGAGTTCCCACGCTTCTGAGCCTGCTCATATTTGCCGATGGCAATATCATCCACTTCACGGGTAGCCTTGCAGTACTCACTATTGGATAGAGGTTCTTTCTTATCTGCCGTGTACACAAGGAAAGTTCCGATGGCTCTGTAGTCCTCCTTGTCCTTGCCAAAGGCTTCCATCACGCTCTTAATGGTCTTCGTCTCCTCTCGGCTGAAGATGCTACGATAAGTGTCCTTGGCAAAACGGATGATTATATCAATAGCATTTCTGAAGGTCACGTTGTTTCGTGCCAGGAGTTTGGTAAACATATCCAGCACCTTATTTCTCCACGAAAGACGGTCTTTCAAATTACGAATCTCATCATCCTTTTTTAGTACAACATTGCGAACTGCACTCTCCATTTGCTGTGCAACTGTTTTCTTGTAGGCTTCAAGTTTGGCGGTTTCTGCCTGTGTCCGTTTGCGTTCTTCTGCTATCGCTTCGTGAGCCTCTGCCAAGTCAAGTTTCAAGTCCTCTATATCGCCTCTAAGGGCTTTGGACTTGCCTGTAGCCCAATCCGCAACAGCTCCGAGCAACTGGCTTCCTTTCTCCTTGTTTAACTTGGAGCGTTTATCACTGATAGCCTTGTCGAGCATTTCACTCTGCTTCTCTTTTTGC
>JAFYQQ010000072.1 GCA_017559845.1 Bacteroidaceae bacterium
CCACAAGCACGTTGTATCAATTGAGGGAATGTTACATTTGCCATAAGCTTACCTTTTACGTATTCATACTACAAAGGTAACTTAAGCTTAATGTTTTTCATTCACTTTGGCGTGATTTTTTTATCTCATGGGCATTTCATAGTGATATTTCCTTGTGAAAGGAAAAGTTTAAAAATGGTTGATGAAGAAAGGTGTGCCCAATGTTACGGCACACCTTTCTCGTTTCCTCTCCCTTCTTTTGCCATACAGATAATCATGATTTTTCGGAAATGCTCAATCAAACTTGGTTTTTATCTTACTTAATCGTACCTTTGTGGTACAATAATGTGAATTGGGATAATGATCATACGAAATAAAAATATGAGAAACATGAAGAAGATGCTCTTAGGAATGTCTTTGGCGCTGCTTGCCGCATGCGGGCAGCACACAAGGACGGAGGAGATTGACGGTACGTCCATGGCACAGGTGGCGGTGTTCACTTCTGCCGACAAGAATCTGGAGAAGACTTACAACTGGGCCAAGGCCATGGCGTGGCTCTATGCCCATGAAGGAGACGATCCTGTGGGCTACTGGTACGAGGCGTCGTTGCCCATGAGAGAGGCTTTCTGTATGAGAGACGTCTCGCATCAGAGTGTGGGCGGACAGATTCTGGGCATGACGCCGCACAACAAGAATATGTTCTTCCGTTTTGCGGAGAATATCAGCGAGTCCAAAGACTGGTGTTCCTATTGGGAGATCAACCGACACAACAAGCCCGCACCAGCCGATTATGAGAACGACAGTTCCTTCTGGTACAACCTAAATGCCAACTTCGACGTGATGCAGGCCTGCCTGAAGATGTATGAATGGACGGGCGATGCCGAATATTTGGAGGACGAGGACCTCGTCAACTTTTACCAACGTTCCGTGTCGGATTATGTGGAAAGATGGGACCTGCAGCCCGAAAAGGCGTTTCAACGGGCGCGCTATATGAATACGGCCGAGAACTTCGATGCCAACAAGTCGTTCCACCGGTGCAGGGGTTTGGCTTCCTATGCCGAGAATTTCCCTGGCATCGTGATGAGCATAGACCTGCTTTCAACCCTTTATGCCGGGTTCAACGCCTATGCCTATATGGCGGAAATGAAGGGCGATATCGACAAGGCTGAAGAAGCACGCACAAAGGCAGGGCAATACAAGCAGATTGTGGAAGAAAGATTCTGGGATGCCAGCCAAAACCGTTATAACACCTTCTGGACCGATGAGGGAGCGTTCAAGCGTGGCGAGGGCGCACCCTTTGTGCTGTGGTTTGACGTGACGGACAATACGGAGCGCATCCGTGCCCTGGTAAAGGACATTCTGAGCCAGAAGTGGAACGTGGAGAACCTTTCCGCCTTCCCCATGTTCTTATACAAATATGGGTATCTTGACGAGGCGTACCGCCATCTCATCGCCCTTCCCAAGATGAACCGCTCGGAGTATCCCGAAGTCTCTTTCGGCATGGTAGAGGGCATCGTGTGCGGAGCAATGGGTTTGCAACCGTCTTTCAGCAAGAAGCAGATAGCCACTTGTTCGCGTCTGCAAGGCGCTGCACGCCAGTCGTCCATTAAAAACGTCCCTGTGTTCGGAGGCTATGTTTCTGTCTCCCATACCGATAAGTCCACAACGATTGAGAACAATACAGACATGGACCTCACTTGGGAAGTCTCTTTCATGGGTGAGCACTCCGAAATCATTGTGGACGGAAAGAAGATGACAACCTCTACGGAACTCGATGCTAACGGAAACGCCTATTCCCGTTGTCTTGTGCCGCTTCCTGCTCATGCGCGTGCGGTGGCTGAGGTGGAGTAATGTATAGGTAAACGCAATGCATTGCATCCGCTCATGCAATGCATTGCGCCGACTGATGCACCGCGGTGCCATTCCCAATGCAGCGCGGTGCATTTTTTTTGCGAAATTGTGAAAGGAATCTGAAAAACGCGTGTCCAAGTAAGTAGAGACCAATAAAAGGACAAATGGAAAATATTGAATTGCAATTCACAAGAATGGTGAAGGAATACCGCAAGACCATCTATACGGTCTGCTATTTCTTTTCCAAGGACACGGAAGAGGTGAACGACCTTTACCAGGAAATACTGATAAACCTCTGGAAAGGCTTTCCGAACTACCGTGGCGAGAGTAGCTTGAAGACATGGATCTGGCGAGTGAGCCTGAACACTTGCAGTAATCAGGAAAGGAAGAAGAAGAGCCGCATCCGCACGGTTCCGCTTTCCATAGACATAGACCTGTACAACGATGAGGATGCAGGGAGCCGACAGATCCAGATGCTCTACGATAGGATAAACCGGCTCGATGTTTTTGACCGCGCCATAATCTTGCTTTGGCTGGAGAACATGACGTATCAGGACATAGCCGATGTGGTAGGCATCTCCGTCTCCAATGTTACCACCCGTTTGTTCCGGATAAAGGAACAGTTAAAAACAAAGTCTAACAAGTAAAAAACTTACGAAAATGACGACACAAGAGACTATTGACCTTTCCGAACTACAGCAGTTCAAGGAACAATTCAGACTGATAGACGAGAAGCTGGAGAAGCAGCGAATCATAAACGATGAGATACTGCATTCGTCAATGGAACGACGCTTGTCGCACATCGGCCGATGGTATCGCCGACGCTTCCGCGCACTGTTCTGTATCCCCATCATTTTCCTGGCCTTGTATCCGCATTACGGTTACATGGGCTGGCGCTACTGGGGATTCCTGTGGTATATGGTCGGCACGGCAGCATTGGAATTTTATCTCTACCGGCGATCCTATCGGGCACTTGACATTAAGAACCTGCCCTCAATGACTATGAGCCAGGCTGCTGAAAATATTGCACGGCACAAACATTTGGTCGAATCTGGGAACCGAATCTTGCTTCTTCCCACGATTGTGTTGGTGGCATGGACAATTTTCGTATCCGGAGGCAGCGAAAACAGACTTTCCATTATGGCAGTCACGTTTGTGGCTATGTGCATAGGCATCGTGTTTGGCCTATACCAACAGCGTGCCAACCGTAAGCGTCTTGACGATGTTTTAGAGCAAATCAGGAAGCTGAGGGGATAATACGTTTGACGTGGCAGATTCTTATAGAGATCGGGCAGGAAGTAAACATTGTTCTTCCTGCCCGATTTTTTAGGTATGTTCAAATGAGCCTTTTCTTGTCCTTCTCCGCTGACAGATCCTGAAACGAGTTATTCGCCTTCGCTCATCGAAAACATCTTTTATTTTCTTGAATGAGGTATGGTCAGGATGACGGTGTATGGGTGGTTGTATGTTAGTTGTCTGGAAGATTGGGATTGTATGGCTGCGCCCTTTTGGAGCCACGTTCCACTTTTCGTTTTGTTGTCATGCTAAACTTGTTTAACTTTGTTCAATTTGCTTACGCTTGGCATAGTCAAGCAAGCTTGCCTCTGCTCTCGCTCAATCGCAAATTTCAGCATCTCACTGCGAGCTTTTATTGACCATTTTCCGCAGATTGGAGGGGCTGTTCAACGTTAATCGTTAAACTACACAGATGTTGTTGTAGGACAGTGGTGAGAAAGTTCTTTCTCTGTGGTGAAAGTTTTGTCCCAAGCCTTGGGATATACTTTTTATCGTTGCCCAAAAATTTTTTCTCTTAATATAAAAAATAATTTTGCTACAGAGAAGAGAAGTCTTCATTACAATCTCCTGCTTTCCTGCGAGATTGATATCCTTTATATAGATTATTTTTATGTCCTACAACTGAACGTGCCATGCTAGTAGGAATAAACAGAACAAAATTGTTGAAAAAGTACTATGATCGTTTGCTTTTAGATGATTTTTTAAAAGCTATTTGTCTTTTAAACTGAATTTTGACGGTATTTTGTGATTTTGTGGATAAAAAGTTTGCAAAAGTCGTTTTTATTTTTTAGTTTTGCCCAATCATAATACGGTAAGAAAACATAGCATAATTTTATACTGCATAGTATAATTAGCATATTCATAATGAGTTATTAATTTCAAACATTTACGCTTATGAAAGGAAAACTTTTTACCAGAATCGTGTTGTTGATAACATGTTTAGCGTTTGTTTTGCCCGGAAATGCGGGTGCGGTCAATTATGATGAATCCAAAGTACCCGATTATGTTTTGCCTGATGTGCTTACTTGTGCAGACGGCACCAGCGTTTCGTCTGTTCAAACTTGGGAGGAGAAACGCCGTCCCGAACTTTTGGAACTTTTCAGTGAGCAAATGTATGGAAATGTGGCTCAAGGCGAGGTTGGAATAAGCCACGAAATTGTTGCAGAAAATACCCAGGCTCTGGATGGAATGGCTACAGCTCAGCAGGTAATGTTTACTTTCTCTTCCAATGGAAAGAAAGTCAATGCGTTGGCACTGGTGTATATTCCAAATAACAGGGAAAAGAACATTCCGGTCTTTATCGGTTATAATTTTCAAGGCAATCATAACGTAACTGCAGATGATTGGGTTCTTTATTCTCCTTACTTTGAGGGTTTGCCCAATCGCGAGGATCCTATTTTGCGTAGAGGGGCGCAAGTGGACAGATGGCCCTTGAAGACGATTGTAGGAAGAGGTTATGCTGTGGTTACGATGTGTTACAACGATATATATCCAGACAAAGTAAATGGAAGAGAGAAAAGTGTAGTTGCATTATTCCCTTCGAATGATAAGAAAGGAAACTCTTGGCAAGCTTTGGGTGCCTGGGCATGGGGAAGCAGTAGAATTGCCGATTGGGTAGAAGATCAAAATTGGGCGGACAAGGAGAAACTTTGTGTGATAGGACACTCCAGATTGGGCAAAGCCGCGCTTTGGAGTGGTGCGCAAGATGATAGATTTAAGGTGGTTATATCTAATAATTCGGGATGTGGCGGTGCTGCCTTGTCTAAACGTGTATTTGGAGAAACTATTAGTGAAATAACCGAGAGTTTCCCACATTGGTTCTGTGAGGATTTCTCGCAATATTCGAACCGTGAACACGAACTACCTTTTGATCAGCACCAACTATTGGCACTTGTAGCGCCAAGACATCTTTACGTTGCCAGTGCGAAGGAAGACAAATGGGCTGACCCAAAAGGAGAATATCTTTCGGCATATCATGCAAGTGCAGTATATGAACTTTACGGCATGAAAGGACTTTCTTCTGCAGAGATGCCAGATGTCCAAAAACCAGTCATGAATGATATGGGTTATCATATACGTTCTGGCTCGCATGAGATAACAGCCTATGATTGGGATTGTTATTTGGACTTTTGTGATAAGGTCTACCGCATAGATGAATCGCATATATATAAGGATGGTATTTGCGAAACGTGTGGTGAACCAGATCCGGCATACAAACAGCCGAATTCAGAGGGTTTCTATGAATTGGCCACGGACGAGGATTTGAACTGGTTTGCAACAATGGTGAACCAAGGAAATAATGAAATAAATGCTTTGTTGACTGCAGACATAGACAACTATAAGGGTTCTATGATAGGAACTGTGGACATTAAATATGCTGGTATATTTGATGGTGGTTTCCATAAGATTACTTATTATACGGAACCAACAGAAGCCATTTGGGGATTATTCCGTAAACTTAGCGGAACGGTGATGAACCTTCATGTAGCCGGTACGATAACAACATCTTACAAACAATGTGGCGGTCTTGCAGGTTTTATCTATGCAGCAACCATCAAGAATTGTGTAAGTTCTGTCAATATCATCAGTTCGTTCAACGGAGACTCTGCAATGGGCGGACTTGTGTCGACAACGGCCGAAGTGGAAGGAAATGTTATTGAAAATAGTATGTTCTCTGGCACTATCCAGGGCGAGAAAACACATAGCTGTGGTGGATTGATTGGATGGACTCCGAGAGTAACATCTTTGACCAATTGCCTTGTAATCGGAGAGATAACTGCAGGCGCTAAGGATGGAAATGTGATTGCAAGAAATCCATCAAAGGCAACGATGACAAATTGCTACTACCTCAATGCGTATGGTTCAGTTCCTAAAGGTATAACTAAGATTAGCGAAGAACAGTTGCAGAATGGTGAGGTGTGTTATTTGCTGAATGGCAATCAGGAGGAAATAGTATGGACACAGGTATTGGGACAGGATGGTATGCCTATCCCCAATCCTTCCGGAACCAAAGTTTATTCTCATCCAAGTGACGGATTCCGTTGTGACGGAACTCCTTTGGGCACTGTGACATACGCTAACACACCATCGGAGTTGACACTACCTGCTCATGAATATGCAGACGGTGTTTGTGTGAATTGCGGAGAGGTCAATTCGGATTACGTACATTTGAATGAGAACGGATTCTATGAAATTAAGTCAGAGAAAGATCTTGCGTGGTTCGCAGACAAAGTTAATCAAGGCGAGACAGACATAAATGCGGTTTTGATGGCGGACATAGAGGACTATACGGGACCAGTAATCGGAAGCACCACTGTTATCTATGCCGGAACTTTTGACGGACAATACCATAAACTCAATTATACGAGCACGGCAACGGAATCGATATGGGGCTTTTTCCGTAGCATGAGCGGAACAGTGAAGAATCTTCATGTTTCAGGATGCCTTTATACGAATGTGAACCAGTGTGGAGGTGTTGTTGGCGACCTATTTGCTGGAACTATAGAAAACTGTATTTCAACAGTGGACATTATCAGTACTTTTAGTGGTGATGCGGCATACGGAGGATTTATTAGCAGAACGCGTGAGCCTGGCAGCGTAATTAAGGATTGTATATTTGCCGGC
>JAFYQQ010000073.1 GCA_017559845.1 Bacteroidaceae bacterium
ACAACAGGCCTTTCAAAAGAAGATATTTCCGCATTGTAGAAGCGGTGAACGGTGAGCGGTAAACGATGAACGGTGAACGGTGAACGGTGAACGGTGAACGAAAAAACGCGGTGCATTGGCTTTTCAGAGCAGATATACTGCATGGGCCGATGCAGATATACTGCAACAGCTGTAGAAGATATCTTAAACGGGCAACGCAGTACTACTGCTATGGGAATTGAGATTTGTTTTACTCACGCAAATCGCGCCAATCCCGCCAAAGGCTTAGATCAATAATATTATTCCGTGAGATTATAACTTTTGTGTTCTCTTCGGACGCTGCACGCAACGTCCCTACCCTCTCACTACTCATCACTCACGGCTCATCGCTCAAAAATGTCGGGAACAGACCGTCAAAAAGCAGGTTTTAGCTGGGGCTTGCCCTTACGCCACAAGACTTCGTGGTTGGAGATGTACCATGTCTTTCCCTTATCATTATTACCTTGGAAGAACAGGAAGGTGCGACCATCATCTGCCGTAAAGATATGCGGATGCCCGGATTCGCTGCTGTTCCACTCGCCTTCCTTTCCGTTGGGCAGGAAAGGGATGTCGCTCATGCGCTCCCAGCGTATGCCATCCTTGCTTACCGCCACGCCCACCTGCTGGGGCCAGTTGTTATAGGCTCCGGCATAGAACATATAGAGCTTGCGCCCCCTGCGGATAACCGATGCGCCCTCTATGCACTCGCCCTCCCAGGGCAAAACGGGATAGAGGATGGACGAATCGGCCGCCAGGGTCCAGTCCTCACGGTTGAAGTCGGTATTGGCCGGTGCGGTGGCCACACCTAAAATCTGTTTCTTATATTCTGGGTCGCGGGATGCAAAATAGAGGAAATACTTGTCTTTAAAGAATATCACTTCGGCATCTATGGCACGTCCACAATTCCATTCGCCCGTGGGACGGAAGATGGGATTGGTGGCGTTGCGCTGGAAATGGATGCCGTCAGCAGAAACGGCATGACAGATGGCATCCTTGCGTCCGTTGCCGTAAATCTGATAAAAGAGGTGAACCTTGCCGTCGCGCACCAATGCTCCGGGCGCACAAAGACCTTTCTGCTCATATTCCGCTTCGGGATTTATCTCTCCCACCTTCTGCCAGTTTATCAAGTCTTTACTCTCGGCAATGCCAATGTTCCATCCGCCCGCAGGCTTGTCCTTGTGGGGAGGAATGGAGAAATACATCAGGTATCGTCCGCCAAAACTGACCACATGGGGGTCCTTGGAAAAGGGCACACCTTTGCGGGAGGTGTCGCCGAACATCATCCGGGGTTCGTTGGCAAAGAGCGCAGTAGCAACGAAAAGAAAGATGGAGAGAAAGATAAATTTTACTGCTTTCATCGGTAAAAAACACAATTAGGTCATGAGAACTTTGTATCGGTGTGCATCTTGCGCATGGCCGCCACTTCCTTGCGAGGACAAATCATCAGAATTTCCCCTTCTTCGGCAATGACATAATCCTTAAGCCCCTTTACCACTGCGGTGCGGCCGTCCGGCAAGCGGATGATATTGTCGGCACAATCATACAGGAACGCCCTGGTATTGAGCAGGACATTGCCTTTCGTATCTGCCGGCGCATCCTCATAGAGGCTTGCCCATGTTCCCATATCAGCCCATCCGAAATGGCCTTGCTGCACATAGACATGGTCACTGCGTTCAAGGATGCTTACGTCCACATTGCGGTTGGGCAGACTGTTGAAGAATTCGGGCACAAGGGTCGGTATGGCGCTCTCGGCCTCGGCCACCATGCGGGGAATCTCTTCCTGGTATTCGGGAACCAGGCTGTATAGATTGCTCAGCATTACATTGACATTGAAGGAGAACAATCCCGAGTTCCACAGGAAATCACCTTCCTGAATGAACATTTCGGCAAAGTCGGCATTGGGTTTCTCTGTAAAGGACTTTACGGGATAGATGTCCGCAGCCACCTCGTGACGGTCGTCCATCTGGATGTATCCATATCCGGTCTCGGGCCGGCCAGGACGGATGCCCGTCACCAGCAGACCCTGATTATCCTGCACAAACTCCAATGCTTTCATTATGTCGCTCTGATAAGCGTCTTCGTTCTGTATCACATGGTCGGCAGGAGTAACAAAGACATTGGCGTGGGGGTTGGCCTTTGCAATCACCACCGTCCCCCAAGCCACAGACGCAAGCGTTCCACGGCGCACAGGCTCTTCAAGAATCTGTTCGTCATGAACCTGCGGAAGTTGCTGATAGATAAGGGGGAGATACTGTACGTTAGTAGATATATAAATGTGGTCGGGACGAATAAAGCGTGCCACTCTGTCGTAGGTCTGCTGAAGCATTGTACGTCCAGTTCCAAAAAAGTCCATGAATTGCTTTGGCAAAGTAGTACGGCTTATCGGCCATAAACGGCTTCCGTTTCCACCGGCTAAAATTAGGCAATACCTGTTGTCCATAGTGTTCAAGATTAATGTATATTGGGTTATTTGATACCGCTAAGTTAGCCATTTTTCACGAGATGAGCAAATCTATTAACGATAATTAGGTTTTTTATCGTTTTTTAGAACATCCCTCAAAACAGATTCTTGGTCTGCTTTTGCCCCTTCCCCCTGGTGGCACTGCCCCATTCTATCGCTCTGTGGGGGCAGGAATGATAGCAGCCCAAGCAACCCACGCATTTCGAGTTGCCCCACTGCACGCCGTTTTCCGAAAGGCGGATGTTGCTTGTTGGACACTGCTTGACACACAAGCCACAACGGGCACACAGGCGGGAATCGGCATAGAAATAACGATCGGTAAGCAGGAAACGGTTGAATAAAGGCCTGAGCACATAGGTCTTTAGCCACGGAAAGGCTCCCCGCACCACATTGCATTCCTTGGCCTGCAAACGGATGCCACGGGCAATGGCAGGCAAAATGTTTCGGGTATGTTCCACTTTTGCCGAGGCCACTTCGGGGGCATCCACATCAAAACCCGGCAGGCAGACATAGGTATTGGGCATGGGCACGCTGTAGACGGACTGCACATGGCGCCCCGATGACCGATACAGGCATTTGTCCAGAATAGAGTCGGCATAGCCCATGTCATCACCACACGTCATCACCGCCCATACATAAACATCATCGGCAAGCAGGTGCAGACGGCTGACAAACTGCTCCACGACATTGGGAAGCCCCCAGGCATAGACTGGAAAAACCAGACCCAGGCTTTTGGTAAAGCCCAAGTCTGGTATCTGTTGCGTAGCACTCATGTCCGCCACGTCGCATTCGAGCAACTTTCCAAGACAGTGTGCCACTGTTCGGCTGTTTCCAGTGCCACTAAAATAGTATATCACTTTTTCTTAGCGCATTTTCTTGATTACGGGAAGCAACAAGCCTTCCATTACCTCGTAACCCTTTGCATTGGGGTGTATGGCAGGATAGTCGGTGGCGTAATCGGGATTCATTTCCTTGCCGTCAGCCGAAACCAATGCGCTGAAATAGTCTACATAGGGAATCTTGTTCTTGTCGGCATATTCCTTTACACGGGCATTCAACTTGGTGACCTTCGCCATTGCATCCTTGATTTCTGGACGCCAGCCGAAACCACCAGCAGGAAGACAAGAAGCCAGAATCACCTTGATATTGTTTGCCTGTGCCAGCTGCACCATAGAAACCACATTGCCGAAAGTCTTGTCCTCATCGTATGGACCAGTGTTCTCTGCGATGTCGTTGGTACCGTAGTTGATGACAACCACCTTGGGCTTGAGGTCAAGCACGTCCTGACGGAAACGGAGCAAGAACTGATAGCTGGTCTGACCACCGATACCACGGCCAATGAGCTTGTTCTTCTTGAAGAAGTCGGGGCGGGTTCCGGGCCATCCGTCTGTTATGGAGTTACCCATCAACACCACACGTTTTTCTTTGCGGCCAGGCTCACCCAACTCTTTGTTTGCCTTTTCATAACGTCTCCAGTTGGCAAACTCGTGCTTCTGTGCCTGAGCCTCGCTGACGCCGAGAATCTGTCCGCCCACGAACATCAGCATTAAAAGTAATTTTTTCATGACTTTTAAACAATATTTATAATGAAACTTATTGCATCTTTTGGCCATAGCCAAAGACAAAATTATACAATTTCGACAAAACATGCAAATTTATGATGAAGAAATTAAAAAACCACGCCCGGCAGTGGGGCTACGGGCAACAGGAGAAAAACGCCACAAACTTTTGCATTGAATTTGCCCCACAATTTGCAGAAAATGATATATCTTTGTTTTCACAAAACACATTTCGATATGCAAAAGACTCCCTTGTTCCTGCTTTTCTTCCTTTGCCTGATGCAATATAGCCTCAAGGTACAAAGTTCACAGAACTACGAAAATGCCCTTATCACAAAGGCATCACAACTGAGCAGTCCTTTCAGCGACAGTACGGAAGGCACAAATATCGGTGCACTCATCGACAATGACCCTAACACGTATTGGCATTCCGACTGGCACGGCCAGACAACTGGCAACCAACACTGGATACAGATAGAGTTGGCCGAACCGGTCAGCGGACTGCTAACCCTGTACATGCACAGAAGAAACACCAGCAACGACCACCCCACAAAGATAGTTGTCAGCGGAAGCACAGATACAAAACAATGGAAAAACATTGTCACCTTGAATCTTCCCTACCAGGGTTTCACGGGCATTACATCAGAACCCTTCGCCATCAAGGATGCCGTCAAGCACATCCGCCTCACCGTCACCGACTGCTATGGATCAGGGGCTTCATTCCGAAAATTCTGGCATGCCGCCGAAATCCAACTTTATCACATCAGCACGGATTTTGAGTTCAATACAGACCTTTCCAATATACGGATTAACGAAATACAGGTCGCAAATATAGACCAACTCATCGACAATTCCTATAATTACGGGGGATGGATTGAACTTTACAACAATTCATCCGTACAAACCGCGCTGAACAAGGCCAGAATACGCCATACAGACGCCGAAGGGACAACCAAGGAACACGAATTGAACATGGGACACGGCATCGTAAAGGGCAAGGGATATACGTGCCTGTGGTTTGACCACAACGGCGCCGACGGAGTTTACGGCGGCATGTCACACCTGCAGATTCCGTTCAAGTTGGACCCCGAAGGCGGTTCATTAGAACTGGTTGATTCGGAAGGCAGAATCATAGACCAGGCCAACTACCCTCCTGCCATAGCCCGGTGTTCCTATGCCCGTACCACAGACGGCAACGACACATGGGGCTGGACAGGAACGGCATCACCAAATGCAAGCAACAACGCAAGCACCTTTACACAAGAAAGACTCTCGGCACCGGTCATTGACAAGGAATCCACCCTATTCACCAACAGCATTAGCTTCAATGTCAGTATCCCCAAGGGAGCAACTCTTCGCTACACCAGCGACGGTTCAACCCCAACTGCCACAAACGGAAACACCTCGGCCAGCGGAATGTTTTCGACAAAATCCACCAAAATTTACCGCTTTGTCCTGATTGCCAAGGACAAGCTGCCCAGCCCGGTTGTGACCCGTTCCTTCATCAAGGACGAGAACAACATGGAATTACCGGTACTGAGCATCTCATCGCACCCGGACAATTTCTTTGACGACACAATCGGCGTGTACACCAAGGGAACCAACGGAGTGCCCGGAAACGGACAAAACGACCCGTGCAACTGGAACATGGACTGGGAACGGCCCGTCAATGTGGAATACCTGATAAAAGGAGAAAACGGATATTACACGGCACTGAACCAAGAAGCCGAATTCAAGATTGCCGGCGGATGGTCACGAGCTTACGGAGGCGGAAACGGATGGCAGATGAAATCCTCGTTCAGACTGAAGACAGGAAAGGTGTACGAGGGGAAAAACTCGTTTGACTACCCCATTTTTTTCAGAAGCAAGGTGTACAACAAATACAAGACACTGCAAGTACGCAATGGCGGAAACGATACATACGCCCGTTTCCTGGATCCTGCCATACATGAAATCTTCCGCCGCTCGGGCTTTTACCTCGATTGTCAAGCCTGGCAACCGGCACACGTCTTCCTTAACGGAAAATACCTTGGCATGCTGAACATCCGCGAGAACAACAACAAGAACTACGGGGAAAGCGGATACGGAATAGACGATGACGAGATTGACCAGTTTGAACTGAACGGCATTGACGGATACCAACAGAAAGCCGGTGACAAAGAGGCCTTCTGGCGCTGGCTTACCCTGAGCAAGGAAATTGCGGCCAATCCAAACAGCAAGGACACATGGGAACAGATTTGCCAATTGGTTGACATTGACGAATACTGCAACTACATGGCCGCCGAGTGTTACATCGGCAGCACCGACTGGCTGACCAACTGCAACAACATCAAGGGTTTCAGGAGCCGAAAGGATAACGGAAAATTCCACATGGTCATGTTCGACACCGATGCCGCATTCAACAATAACAACATGATTTCCTCCATCCACAATCTGCTCAACAACAACGACGGACGCTTTTCCGACAACAACGGCAAGAACTATCTGGCGGAAATCTTTTTCAACATGATGAAATACGAACCGTTCAAGCAACAGTTCATCCATGCCTTTTCCATTGTGGCCGGCAGTGTGATGGAACCGGAACGCTGCAAAAGAATCATCGATGAAATGGTGGGATATACCTCGGACGCCCTGGCATTGGAAGGAAACAACCCAAAGGGAACGGGCGACTGGCTTTACAACCGGATTTCCACCGAAAGCGAAAGAAACGCCCGCATGAACAATATGAAAGCATTCTTCGGAATTGACGAAGAATACAAGGTCAAGCTGGAAAGCAACATCCCCGAAGCACGCCTTCTGCTGGGCGGTCAGGAAATTCCCACCCGCCGCTTCAACGGAAGCATTTTCGCGCCAGCCACCATCACGGCCAAAGCACCAGCGGGATATGCATTCAAGGGATGGAGCCTCATCTCCTCTTCGGCTGGAGAGAAAGCATTGTTCTCGTTCCGCGACATCTGGCAGTATTACGATCAGGGTTCATTGGACAATCAGCCCTGGAAAACCAATGATTACAGTGCCCCCAACTGGAAAAGCGGGGAATCCCCGTTCGGATACGGCAACGTGGGCACCACCGACAACGCCGCCGACTACACCACGACCATCGACTACGGAGGGGATGCCAGCAACAAACGGCCTACATATTATTTCAGAAAGCGTTTCACGCTGGCAAGTGCGCCCAACCACGAAGACAGTTTCCACCTTTATTATTATCTTGACGACGGAGCCATCTTCTATATCAACGGAACAGAAGTGGGCACATACAACTGCAACAGCGGCATTTCCTACAAGGACTACAGTACAGCCTATACCAGCAACACCGCCGCATACGGCAGCATTGAAATCCCGGCCAATGTCCTCAAGCAGGGAGAAAATACCATCAGCGTGGAGGTACACAACACGAACGCCGGAAGCAGCGACATCTTCTTTGATGCGAAACTCACTCACACCAAACGCGAAAGCAGCTTCATCAGCGACAAGGAAACCATTGTCCTGAACGAGGACCTGAAAACAGGCAGTTTCCAGATAACCGCCGTTTATGAAAGAACCGAGGACGGCCAAAAGCTGCTGGAAGAAGGAGCATCGCCCATTCGCATCAACGAGGTGAGCGCCGGGAACGACATCTACATCAACGATTACTTTAAACGGAATGACTGGGTGGAACTTTACAATACCACCGACAATGACATTGACGTGGCGGGCATGTACCTGAGCGACAGCAAAAACAACCCCCAGAAATACCAAATTAGCGCCGAAGACAAAGACATCAACACCATTGTACCGGCACACGGCCACCTTATCATCTGGTGTGACAAGCTTTCCCCCATCAGCCAGTTGCATGCACCATTCAAGCTGGACAACGCCGATGGAGCGCGCATCACCCTACAGTCCGAAGACGGCACATGGGCCGATGAAATGGAGTATTTTGCCCAAGACAGATGGAGCACGTTCGGCCGTTACCCCGACGGAGGAAGACTTACATCGCACCTTGCACAACCCACCATCGCTCTGCCCAACATGATGGGGACATACGATTTTGCCGAAGAGGAGAACAACGGATGGACCGACGACGAGATGGCCATAACCCTGGAACTGGCAAAGGGTTGGAACTGGACATCGCACAACCTGGCCGAAGACGCGCACACGAGCCGCTTTACCGGCTATGCACAAAGCATCCTGGGGCAACAGGAGTCCTATGTTAAAGACTGCACGCTCGGCTGGAGCGGCTCACTCAACGCCGTCAAGACCGCAACCGGATATAAGATTAAGATGAATTCACAGGCCGACATCACCTTGCGCGGCAAACTTTTCGACGTCAAAGAGACCGTCAGCCTGCAACAAGGCTGGAACTGGATGGGCTGCCCCTTGTATAATGCAACCACCATAGAAGCGGCCCTGAGCGACTACACACCCACCGAGGGCGATGCCATCATCGGGCTGGACGCCTTTGCCACATACGAGGACGGCAAATGGGAAGGCACGCTTACCTCTCTTTCCCCCGGACAAGCCTACATGGTAAAATGCGGTACCGCTCAGTCATTCCATTGGAATTCCCTTTCCGCGCCCACAAGCAGAACACGCCGTTACAAAGCCCCAGTTGCAGAAGTATCCGCCGATGCGTCATGGAACGTGGACATACATGCCCATCCCAACGTAACAAGCATCATCGCCACATTAGACATCAACGATGCGCCGGCAAACAACGGCAACTATACCATTGGCGCATTCTGCGGAAACGAATGTCGTGGGGTGGCACAACATCTGAACGGCCTGCTTTACCTGAATATACATGGAGATGGTGGCGAACAGATTACCTTCCGCCTCATTGACGAAGAGGGCCAGCAGCACCAGATAGCCCAGACTATCGTCCATTCCACAGAAACAGTTTGGGGCAGCCGCAAGGAGCCATTCCGGTTCACGTTGGGCGGCGATGGCATACACATCCCCACATCGGCCGGCTCGCGGATCATATCCAATACATACTACAATACAAACGGACAACAGACAAGCCGTCCCGTGTCTGGAGTGTACATCCTGAAAACCATTTATGAGAACGGACACACCATTGTCAGAAAAATAACACGATAAGCTTTCTGTCCTTTCATAAAGGTCCCATATCACATAAAGCCAGTACAATAAACACCTAACGAAATATTACCCTGGACAAACTGCTGTCCGCAAAATAAAAAACTGTTTAGAATTTTATGGAAGAAACCAACGAACTTTTGACCGAGGTCAGCGGCATGCTGTGGGGATGGCCCATGATTGCCCTGCTCCTCGGCACACACATTCTGCTCACTATCCGTCTGCGTTTTCCGCAGCGTCATATCTTCAAAGCCATCCGCCTGTCTGTACAGAAAGACGGCAACGCCACAGGCGAAGTTTCACAATTCGGAGCCTTGGCCACCGCCTTGGCCGCTACGATTGGCACCGGCAACATTGTGGGAGTGGGCACCGCCATTGCCCTGGGCGGACCGGGGGCGGTGCTTTGGTGCTGGCTTACCGGAATTCTGGGCATCGCCACCAAATACGGCGAAGGGCTGTTGGCCGTAAAATACCGCATCAACTCCAACGGCCGAATGCTGGGAGGCCCAATGTATGCCATTGAAAACGGATTGGCAAACCGTCCAAACACCCATTTCCGCTGGTTCTGGAAACTGATGGCCGTAACCTTCGCATTCTTTACCGCCCTTGCCACGTTCGGTATCGGTTCCACGGTTCAGGCCAATGCCATATCCACGCTGGGCTACGAAGTCTGTGGCATTCCTCCCGTGGTCATCGGCGGCATTGTCACCATCCTGGCCGCTGCCGTCATAATGGGTGGCGTAAAGAGTATTGCCCGCTGTTGTCAGATGCTGGTTCCCTTTATGGCCGGAGTATACATTATAGGATGCCTTGCCGTCCTATTCATCAATGGCGCATACCTTTTGCCGGCATTGGAACTGATTGTACAGTCTGCCTTTGACCCCTCTGCGGCTGGAGGCGGCTTGGTGGGTTCCAGCATCATGATTACCGCACGCTACGGCATTGCGCGCGGTCTTTTCTCCAACGAGTCTGGCTTGGGTTCAGCCCCCATCATTGCCGCATCAGCGCAAACCAAGAACCCGGTTCGCCAGGCACTGGTCTCTTCCTCGGCCACCTTTTGGGACACCGTAATCATCTGTGCCCTCACCGGGTTGGCCATTGTGTCTTCCATTGTGGCATACCCCGACATCAGCGCCAGCGACGGAGGCGTACTTACCAAGATGGCCTTCTCCAAAATACCATACTTAGGCGAACCATTGCTGGCCTTCGGATCGCTCACATTTGCTTTCTCCACCATCCTGGGATGGGGACTGTACGGCGAACGCGGCATTGAGTACCTGGCCGACAAGTTCACGTTGCACTACTGCAAAAGACAAGACGCCAGCTTTAAAGAACGCTGCACAAAGAAGGCCACAAACACTTATCGAGTGGTGTTCCTCATCACCGTATATCTGGGCTCTGTCGTCAGTCTGGACATTGTATGGAACCTGGCCGACATATTCAACGCTCTCATGGCCATCCCCAACCTGCTCTGTCTGCTCTTCCTCTCAGGCGTGCTGGTAAGTGAAACCCGCAAATACCTTTGGGACAACCATTTGGACGAAGAATAGGCTCTATAGAAGATTGTGCCGAAGCCACATTACTCTTTTACGGTACTTGCCTCCTCTATCCCCCCTCTCCTTTTTTGCGTTTGCAAATGCAAATGCAAAAAAGTTTACACGGACAATCCGGCCTTCCCGCTTCATGCCGTGCAAAAACTTTTTGCATGGCGAGGGAAATATTTTTTCCTCACGACGCCGTTTGTAAAAGTACGAATACCGTAAAATGTGAGAGCCCGAAAACAATTGACAAAAAACCAGCCTAGATGAACTATAAATTCCAAAAACAAAAGAAAAACGTGCACTCCTGTCACTTTTTCCTTCTCCAACACGTTTTACTCATGAGCAAGCTCAACAAAAGCAAGACAAAGTAATAAACCATTTAAAAAGAAAAATTATGAGTGAATTGTATGACTTTTTGGAAGAAATTATAATTCCTTTGAGTATGTGCGTGGCAATGCCGGTAATGATTGTCTGGATTATCTTTCGGAAAAAGACGAACGACACCAACAGGCGTACCGAAATACTGCTTGCCGCCATCGAAAAGAACCCAGACATTGACATGGAAGAGTTCATAAGGAAAATGAACCCACACAATTTGACCATCAAAGAGAAACTGCTCAGACGCCTGCTATACGGCAGTATCCTTTCCACCATAGGAATCTGCTTTATGGGAACAGCTCTGTGGATGGACTATAAAGGCGGAATGTCCACAAATGATCTAATGGGACTTTATTTATGCGGAAGCTTTTTTTTCTTCGTAGGCCTTTCCATAATAGCTGTTTTCTTCATCAGCAAACGGATGCTGGCGAAAGAAATTGAGGTGGAAGAGAAAAAGACCATTGAAAAGTGAACCGGGAACAATTTACCGAATTGGTAAAAAGGGAGCAGGAAGAACTGAGACGATTCCTGCTTGCCCTTTGTTGTGGCGACCGCTTCATGGCAGACGACATTGCACAGGAAAGTCTGGTGAAAGCCTACCTCTCATCCGACAGCTACCACGAAGAAGGGAAGTTTACTGCCTGGATTTACAGGATTGCATACCATACCTTTGTCGACTACAAGCGCAAGGACAAGCGGTTCGTTTCCTTGGACAAGGCTGGGACAACAAGCAGTACGCTCACCGCCGACCACACCTTCCACTATCAGGAACTCTACACCGCCCTACAGGAACTCCCTCCAAAAGAGCGAACGGCCATATTGCTTTTCTACATGAAAGGCTATGACATAAAAGAAATCAGCCTCATCACGGAAACAACGGAAAGCGCCGTGAAAAAGCAACTCTCACGGGGCAGAGAACACTTAAAACAAAAAATCAAAAGATAATGGACAGAGACAGAGACTTGACACAATTGTTCTCGGACTTCAAGCCCGAAATACAAAACAGCGACGATTTCATGGCACAACTGCAGCACAAGCTAAATGCCGTTGAATTCATCAAGCAGAAGCAGAAAGAACAAGCCCGCATCCACCGCTATTGTCTGCTGGCCGTATTTCTGCTTGGAAGCATTTCCGGAGCTACCTTATTGGGCATTGCCGTCATTTACCCGCAAACATCACCCTTGTTCTCGCTTGATGTTCCCTCAGTACCCTTCTTGTGGTTCTTTCAGAAGAACATCCACTCCATATCCTATCTCTGCATAGAATTCCTTATCACAACAGGCATCATCGCCATCGTATCCCAATGGCAGGACGTCCTATCCTATTCCCAGAGCAAGAAGAAAGAACCATAAAGATAAGGAACATAGGGAACTTTTTGAACAGACAAGGCAGGAAAAGTCACAAGAGCACAGTAAAAAAGTATCTCCAACACCACAAAGTTTATATCCCAAGACTTGATACGTACGTTGCAAGCCTTGGGATATATATTGCAAGCCTTGCAACATAAAATCTACTGGGAGTAAAAAACTTTTCCATTGGGGCGTTAAAAGTTTTTTAATGGTATCAACAAGTTTTCTGCTGGTTCGAAAAAAACTATGCTACTAAACGAAACCCGCAAAATAATGACTATTCAATATTTGAAAACTCCTTTATTATAAAACAGAATTAAAGACTATCAAAAAAACTTCACTAACTTTGTAACAACTTTCAAGAAATCCCGTCAATGTTATTGAAAGCGCTTTAAAAGGAAACAAATAATTAACGAAAACACAAAATGTATGAAAAGAGTCATTTTTACAATTATCGTAATATGTGCCTGCCAGATGAGCTTTGCACAAGACATGGATGCGGTCTACAATGAATTCAAGAACGAAAAAGGCGTGGAAAGTGTCTGCGTATCGCCTTTCTTGATGAAGTTTACACGATTGTTTATGGACGATGATGACAAAAACAATGCGCTGATTAAAGGAGCACACTCTGTGAGGGTTCTCGATTTGGAAGACAGCCCGAAAGACGTCAAGAAACGGTTCTCTCAAAAAGTGGAGCAACTGCCACTCCATGGGTATGAAACCTGGATACAAGTGAAAGAAAATGGAGAGAACGTGAAGATTATCGCCAAAACGCAGGATGACACGATTCACGAACTGGTGGTTCTGACGACCAGTAAGGACGACTGTGCACTCGTTATGATTAAGGGCAAAATAAAAAATGATGATATTCAAGCCATCATCGAAGATGATAAAATAAAGATCGATGGACGTAAATGATTTCAAAAGGAAGTTCCTGCCTTATCATCTGAAACTCTACCGAGTGGCGTTCCGCTTATTGGGGAATACCCAAGATGCCGAAGATATGGTACAGGAAACTTACCTGAAGTTATGGAAAAAGCGGGAGGAGCTGCCACCCGACATCGAGAACACGGAGGCGTACTGCACAACCCTTATCAAGAATCTTTGCTTCGATGTACTGAGAAGTAACCGCCCGAATGAAAACAACCGAGCAACCGAGGGACTGGATCTGATAGGTGACGACAACCCAATGCGAGAAGTGGAGCTGAGAGATGAAGTGAACCAGGTAAAGCGAATTATAGGTACCCTACCCAAACAGCAGCAACAAATTGTTGTGATGCGCGACGTAAACGATTGCTCCTACGAAGAGATAGAACAAGCCACCGGCCTTTCCGCCATCAACATCAGGGTACTACTGAGCCGGACAAGAAAAAAGATACGTGAACAATTTAACATCATCAGGAACTATGAACATCGATAAAATAAACGAACTGCTGGACCGTTACTACGATGCCCGGACCACGGAAACCGAAGAAGAGGAGCTGAAACAATTCTTCCAGAAGGATGAAGTCTCCCCTCAGCTCGCCACCGAGAAAGAAATGTTCTTGCAACTACTGTCGGCAGCCGGCGATACGAATGTTCCCGAAGGTTTGGAAGAACGTCTGTCGAGCGTCATCGACCGTTGGGAAAGCAGAGAGTCCATCACCATACAACCCCGTCAGACCACACGTATCCGCCATCTGCAATGGATAGGAAGCATAGCTGCCAGCTTGCTGATAGCCTTGTCTTTCAGTTGGTATCTTTACGAACCGGCTCCTACAAGAACCGATACCTGTGCCACTCCAGAAGAAGCGTATATGGAAGCCCAAAGGGCGTTTACACATTTCTCTGCTGCGCTGAACAAGGGAATGACACAGATGGAAACGGCACAGAACACAACTGCGAGAATAGAAAAGAAAATCCTTAAACAACTGAATAAAATCAACGAATAAGATGAAAAAACGTACATACATGTTAACTCTCATGCTGACCATAGGCACACTGTTCTGCCACGCCCAGCAATCATTCTTTGACAAGTATGCCGACATGGACGGCGTCAGCTCTGTCTACATTACCAAAAGCATGCTCAGCATGTTTCCAGATATGGCCGGAAAAATCAACGGTGTCAATGTCGGGAACATCGCCAGCCGTCTCAACAATATCCAAATCCTGTCGTGCGAGAAAGCGTCCATCATTGAAAAGCTTCGCAAAGAGACCAAGAACATCAACACCAAGAACGGCTACGAGGAACTAATGAAAATCCGCGATGACGGTGACAAGACAGCCATTTACTTCAAGGAAAAGAAAAAGGGAAACAATGAATTTGTCTTGATAACCGACGAGGAAGACGAGTTTACCATTATTTCAATCACCGGCAATATCACCCTGCAGGAAATGCAGAAGATAGTCAAGGAAAGCATGCCTAAAGACTAAATGTTTTTAGCCTCCTGTGTAGGGGGCTAAATTCATTTGTTACCATCCAAAGTAAAAGATAATTCCAATTACTTATTTCCCGAAAGAACACCTATATCTGTATCAGTATTATAGATACGTTTACTTGTTGGTTTCTTCTGTTCGCCAAAATCTAAGTGAAAGAAAATGTTGAGCATAATCATCCAGGTAAAGTCTTTAGAGTAAGCAAACTGCTTATTGGAAGCAAACTTCGATACATTCTCTGTACCCTGATGATAGTTGTCCGTAAACAACAGCTTCATTACCATGAATTGTACTGCCCATTTCGCTGCTATTATATCCCTATAAGGAGTAAAAAACTTTTCCTCCTCTAAAAAAGGCTTGCACTATCTTCTGTTTCAGTTTTTTCTCCTACATTTGCATAACATTTCACACAAACAAACACAACAATATCATGAGAAAGCTATTTATCTTGCTCATTGCCGCCACGATGATGACGGTTACGGCAATGGCCCAGAGTGCCAAGGAAAAAGGTTATGTGGTCGTTACCGACTATGTGAAGGCAAACTCCAAGAAGGACGTGAGCGACAAAATCCAGAAAATCATTGATGAAAACCCCAACCGAACAATCTACTTCCCCGACGGGGTATATCTCATCTCAAAACCCATCTGCACACCGGCCGACCCCAAGAAAAGCGTATCGCTGAACCTTTCAAACTATGCCACAATCAAGGCCATGGAAGGTTGGGCACACGAAGAAGCCATGGTACGCCTGGGCGGTAAAGACCCGTTCAACAACATCAACATTCCCGGCAGCAACTACTATCTTGACGGCGGAATCATTGACGGAAGCGGTGTGGCAAAGGGCGTTTCCATTGACAGCGGACGCGAGACCGTCATACGCAACACCTCCATCAAAGGCGTCACGCTGGGCATCCACGTCAAGTTCGGTGCAAACAGCGGTTCCTCAGATGCCGACATCCACAGCGTGAACATTGTCGGCAACAAGACACCCCAAGCCGTCGGCGTACTGGTTGAAGGATACGACAACACCTTCACCAACATGCGTATAGCAGGTTGCCACGTAGGGTTCCACATCAAGTCGGAAGCCAATTCGTTGCGCAACATCCATCCTCTTTACTATGGTAGCAACGAGAACTATGACAGCAGTTACGGCTTCATTGACGAACGCAAGAACAACTGGTATGACTTCTGTTACAGCGACGAATTCGCCACCGGATTCAAGATCAACGGCGGCCACAGTCTGTATAACAACTGCTTTGTATACTGGTACTCCAAACGTGGAGAAAAGCACGTGGCATTCCACTCGGAAGGCGCTTTCAACTCAGACATAATGAATATGTTCGTCGGCTTCGACGCACACAATGCCACAAAAGAAAACAGGATTCTGGAAACCACAAAACCCGGCGGAACCGGAGTCATCTTCAACATGCACGTCGGCAACGAAAAGTTCATCACCACCCAAACGCACTTTCCGTACATGAAATAAGCTATATGCGTCTAAGTTTGAAGCATACAAAGAAAATAATCGTTTCGACATTATCATTGTGATTGCTCCTATCGACCAACTTTCATTATTACTTGGCTAAAACTCACAAACAACCATAAGATTTAGCCAAGTAATATTTTTTCTTAGCTAAATCTCGACATTGGTTTGTACAAAATTATTACTGTCCGGTAAAAATTAAGAGATGCTTTTGAAACTTTCTTTTCCCGGACAGCCGAAGTACAGGAGGTATAAATGATTCGATTATAGGGGTAAAACGGCAGAACTAGGCTTAAAAATGGCAAATATAACCATTTCTGGAGTTCCTATTGTCATCCACATTATGGTTTCTTTAGCGGACAGCCGTTCACACTCTTTTAATGGGGGCTTGTCTAACTTGAAAACGAGTAAATATTGGCTCTATTACATGTTTAGCGGACAGTAATAGTTTTGTATAATTCATTGAAAGGAACAACAAACCCACTGACCTTTGGCAAAACAGCAACAAAATCAGTGGGTTTGTTGTTCCTATTGTCAATCTTGAAAAGATGATTACTTAATTCCCATGAAATCACTAAGGGGTTTTATCTTTGCAATGTATGTATTACCAGATTCTTTCAAGTTTGGCAATTGTTTAATTGAAATGGGCTTTGTATTATCAAAATGCAATACTAAATAGTACGGAGCATGCGACGGTTCAAATCCATAATTTTCTAAGGTCTCTTTCGTCCATATGTTGAATTTGCCTTGGGATTTTAATTTGAAGAGCTGGCAGTCTTCTCCATTCGTATGAAGAAGGACATATGACAACCTTTCAAAACCAGGAGTTATACAAAGAGAACCTTTTGAGTCACCAGCTCGCAAGTAGCAAATGCCAGTTTCTATCATTTTTTCTTTTAATCCCTTACGACAATGATTAATCATTACAGTTGCTTCCTCTGGGTTTTCTGAAATTTTTCTTAGAAACTTCTCACTTATCAATGGATCTAGAATTTCTTGTTTACGTCTGATTCCATAATCAAGAAATTCTACACTCTGGTCAATGCCGATAAATTTACGACCAAGAAGGTTCGCTGCAATACCAGTAGTACAACTACCCGCAAAAGGGTCGAGTATCAGATCCCCTTCTCTTGTTGATGATAGAATGATTCTATAAAGCAACCTAAGCGGTTTTTGCGTTGGATGTTTGCCGCATTTCAATTCCCATGAGGAAAGAAACGGGATTCGCCAAACATCTGACATCCGGTTTCCTCCATTAAGTTGCTCCATCAAGTCACAATTGAAGAAATGTTTTCCCTTCTCATTCTTACGAGCCCACACTATATATTCTGTTGTAAAATTAAAATAATTTCTTGACAGAGTTGGTTTCGCGTCAGATTTTTGCCATACGATTATATTTAGAATCTTATAGCCAAGTTCGACCATACATGTTGCTACAGAGAAAATGTTGTGACACGTACCCGTTACAAATATAGTACCGTCCTCTTTTAGTACATTTCGGCAAGCTGATAGCCATTCTCTGTTAAAAGCATTTATATTCTCATGGGAGGTTACTCTATCCCATTCTCCTTTTTCAAATGATTTCCAAGTGCCGTTTATATAGGTGGCAATATTTTTAGACAGGAAATAAGGAGGGTCAGCAAATATCATATCAACTTTCTTGTTTATAGAGCCAATTAGTTCCATTGCATCTCCGTGATACAATGTAAACTCTTCATTTCCTACCTGATATAAAGGTGTCATTTTATACAAAATCAAGTGCTAATTCAAGTTGTTGCTCGGCATGTACTTCTTCTTGAACAGCTGGTTCATGTAAGTCAAAATTGAAAACTAAGGCTTCAATCATTGCATGACGATTTTCTATATGTCCACCTCCATGATAGAAATGTTCCTGCGTCTCCACATTAAAATGATTCCAGAAACGATCCATCATTTCATTTGTTCTAAACTCGTTATGATGCCATGTAGAAAGAACAAAATGAGCAGGCGTATGTTCTAATGCGTAGAAAAGAGCTTCTTCATCTTCTTCTGTCCAACCATTATAATAATCTACATAACGGCCAAAATATGGAGGGTCACAATATATCAAATCTCCAGCTTGTGCATGGTTTATAGTCTCAATAAAATTTTGATTGTGGAACTCCCAATGATTCTGAAGAATAATTCGTTGCACAGCAGCTACTTGGTTACAGATCTTTGTAACATAAGCAGGGGCAAAACGCTCTGGTTTTTTGCAGAATGGTATGTTCCACTGCCCACGTCTGTTAAAGCGCATCATTCCGTTAAAACCTGCACGTGAAAGAAATATAAAGTCAAATGAACTATGCTCTGCATTAAAGCGGTCTTTGACTGCACGGTAATGAGCATAACCTTCTTCATTTGCTACAGCTAACAATGCCCCTTCATGTTCAAGATATTCTCGCATGTTTTGAGGTGTGATTTCTCCATGAAGGACACCATTATAGAAATTTATTATATGTGGATTACTATCTGCTATGTACCTATTACCACCAACAGGAGCGTTTAGGCCAACAACTCCAGTTCCAAAGAAAGGCTCAATCCAGTTTGTATTAGGCAAATCCAAACCAGATTGTAAAATCAGATCATTTATCCAAGGTACAAGCTTAGTTTTTATTCCTTGCGATTTTATAGGAGGTACTATTACTGGCATACTTATTATAATTTACTAAACAAATCTTTCTGACTTTCAAGATATTTTTTATAGGTCTTGAGATTGTGATAACGCGGTGTTCCTATTCCTGCTGTACGTGCATCAACCTTGTTAAAATAGCCTTTCCAATAATCGTCAAACACTTCCTCTCCCAATTCTGCAAATGGTCCCTGTCCGTTGAGTAATTTTTGAATGTTTGTTATACCGCCAATATTGCGAGTGTTTCCGCTTCCTGGAATATCATTAGCAATTTTCCATTTAGGTTGTACGAAGAATATGAATTTTTCAATCACAGAATGTATTGCAGATTAGTACTGATGCGATAAAATTAAATATTCAGTAAATCTCCTGACGGAAACAATCAAATTGCTTGATTTTCAATAGTAGTAATCCAATATTATAGAATGAGACCTTGATGTGTCATTTCAAATCAAAAAAATCTACTACCA
>JAFYQQ010000074.1 GCA_017559845.1 Bacteroidaceae bacterium
CCGTTGTACGCTGTTTTCCGTCTTTTGTTTGTGAGCGGTTGTGGATTTGCGTCTGGAAGACGCTGTGCCCGTAGGGCGAATAGCCGCGGACTTTCAAGTCCGTGGTGGTAAAGGCGATAAAACCAGCATCCGTCTGCAAAGACGGGAATCGGCAATGTTTTTTGGGATTTTCTCTTGTTCTCCTCATGTTTTCTAGAATTTGCAATGCGGCGTGGGAGGTAAGGGATTGTCTGTATCCGAACAACTTGTAGGGACGCTGCGTGCAGCGTCCGGAGGGCATATACCCTTTGCTGCCATTGCGGACGCAGCACGCTGCGTCCCTACGATTTTGTGTTTTTGTGTTTGCAAGGCATTTGCAATGCGCATCGGAATTACTAATTCTGAGAGTACGGTTGAGCGGGATTGCAAATCCCGCAGAACGGGGGGATATGGAGTTGTTTCCTTGTTTTCGCTGTTGTGTTCCCGTCTTCCAGACGGAATGTTGAAGGGATTGCGTCATGTTCCGGAGACTTGAAAGTCCCCGGCTATTTAATTTCGCGTCCGTCGGACGCAGTTTGGGGATGACAGCTTGTGGTTTCTTGTCCGTTGTACGCTGTTTTCCGTCTTTTGTTTGTGAGCGGTTGTGGATTTGCGTCTGGAAGACGCTGTGCCCGTAGGGCGAATAGCCGCGGACTTTCAAGTCCGTGGTAGTAAAGGCGATAAAACCAGCATCCGTCTGCAAAGACGGGAATCGGCAATGTTTTTTGGGGTTTTCTCTTGTTCTCCTCATGTTTTCTAGAATTTGCAATGCGGCGGTGGTAGGTAAGGGATTGTCTGTATCCGAACAGTTTGTAGGGACGCTGCGTGCAGCGTCCGGAGGGCATATATCCTTTGCTGCCATTGCGGACGCAGCACGCTGCGTCCCTACGATTTCGTGTTCAGTGTGTACAAGACCTTATTCCTTTGCGATGATGTCGGCGGGATTCTGCTGCATGGATTTGCGGATGTGGTATCCCACCACAACGAGGATGATGAGGGCATTGGCGATGAAGGACACGGCTGCGGGAAGGTAAAGACCCGTTGCGGTCATGCCCTCTTCCAGGCGATACATGTCCATCATGAAACGGAAGAACCAAACCATCAGGGGAAGGGCGGCAAGGAAGGCTATGGCAAAGACCGTCATGTATGCACGGCCGAAGAGCAGGGCTATGTGGCGGCGCTTCGCTCCGTGAATCTTGCGTATGGCCATTTCCTTTGTGCGCAGACGGGTGTCAAGGGCAATGTTGCTCCATATTCCCATTACATACGTGAGGAAACTGATACAACAAAGCAGCATAAGGCCCTTGTGCAGATATTCCGTGTCGTTCAGGCTGCCTGTCAATTTTTCGCGTAGATTACGGATGTCTAACTTTACCGCTTTGGGGTCTGCCTCTTGCAGTTTCTTCGCAATCTCTTCCCACAGCGCATCATATTTACCCTGTTTCGGCACAAGGGTGAAGTCGTAATCTATCTCCTGTTCGTAAAATACATTACGTTTGGTTATATAGAGCATCATTCCGCTACAAAGCATGCGATAGGCGCTGTTTTTAACGTATCCACCCACGGGAACAAGCTGTCCGTCTATGTCGATGCTTCCTCCCTCAAGTGCGCCAGCCTCTTTCCACATATCATATACGTTGCTCGGCATCAGCAAGCACTCGCCACGCTGTTCTTCGGGAATAAGCCATTCCACTTCGGCATTCCAATAGCCTACATAGGCTGTATCGGTGGTGATGAACGTCTGTATGTAGGAAATGCCCTTGTATTCTTTAGCATTCAGGTCGGGGTATGCGTCCAGCGTATTGCAAGGTAAAGGTTTCCATAAATACATGTAATACGTCTCCAGATGCTCGGCCGATGTGTCCAGATATTCGCGCATAAGGTTATATGTTCTGGTGTTGTTGCTGTTGACAGCGATTCCTTGTCTGAACTTTTCTTCATTCTGCGGGACTTTGCGTTTTTTTCTGTCTTCGCCGATGAAACAGGCAAAAGAGACCACCGAGAAGAGGAAAAACAGGCTGATGATGAAGTTTACGCCCAACATCACGTTGCGCACCGCTGCATTTCCGCCCCGTTGTATGGTGCGGACAAAACGTGTTTCGCCTCTTCGCATCAACAGCAGTTGCAGGCCACATACAGCCACGCACAACAGGAAAACCGCCGCCAGCGTGATGAAGAGGTCGGGATATACGCCCTCAATCTGCCAGGGATACGACTTGGCCATCAGCGTGCTTTCCCTGAAGATGGCAGACACCCATGCCGTCATGGCGCAGGCCAGAATACCGGCCAGTGTCATCGTCAGCCCAATTTCCCATGCAAACATCGTGTATAGGCGGCGGAACGTTGCACCATATACCATGCGCAGCACCAGTTCGCGGCGGCGCATCAGGAAAAGCTGTACCTGAATCTTCAGGAAGGCCGCAATGGCACATGCCATAATCAGACCACCCACCAGAAGGAACAAATCGCGTTTCTGACAGATTGACTCATTGCTTTTCTCCACCTTGTCCCGCAGCATTGTGACTTTCACAGATTTTCCTTCGCCTTCCAGTATGTTGTTTATTTCATCCTGCAAGGCCTGGGGGTTGCAATCCGCTTGCAACACAGCATATAGACCGTCAGGTTTGTTGTTTTTGGCATAATATTCTTCTGGTGTTTCTATGTTGCAGTAATACACCGAGAGGTACTCTTCCTGCATGGTTTGCATGTCAATTACATCAACGATTCGGCCTTCAAAAGTCATACCGCCAAATTGTGTCGCGAACATGCAACCTACTGGCGATACATCGCCGAAAACCATGCGTGCAACCTCATCGCTGATGACCACTTCTCCTTTCTTCAGAATGGGAATCTTCTCACCCGTCAGCGCAGAACGGTAGGCCGTCATGTGCAGTAGGCGGCTGTCTGTCAATACAGTTGTGCGGTTAATGATTCTTTCCGACTTGTCGGGTAGGGTGAATTGTTGTTCCCGTACAAATTTCATCATATGCATCAAGGCAATGTCTTCAGTTTTTCCTGACCGTTTCAGCATTTCGTAAACGGTTTGTGGCAGGAGGCAACTTTTCAATTCATTCTTTGGGTCCCCTTCTTTGGGTTGTGTATAGGCTTTTATTTGTACGGTTCGGTCAAAATAAGGTTCCTTGCAGATGTTGGGATCCTTCATGTGCTTTCCTATGAACAGCACGGCCACCAGTGTGACCATTCCGGCCGCCAATGCCAGGATGTTGATGGTGTTCTGCAGCTTGTACTTCATCAGGTTTCGCCAAGCCAGCTTCAGGTTGTGTCTTGTCATCATGTTTCCGTTGTTTTATGGGTAAATATAGGGGTTATTTTCGCGTATATATTATATATAAGGAGTAAAATCTTACATGTTCTGCCGAATTTGCAATGCGGCGGTGGTAGGTAAGGGATTGTCTGTATCCGAACAACTTGTAGGGACGCTGCGTGCAGCGTCCGGAGGGCATATACCCTTTGCAATCTTTGCGGACGCAGCACGCTGCGTCCCTACGATTCCGTGTTTTTGTCCCAGTAGGGTATGTTGTGCCTTGGTGTCGATGTGTTGTTTGTTTAACATGCCTTTCTTTCCTTTCTTGTTGTTGTGTTATTTGTTTGCTATGGTTTGTCTGACCTTGAACACCGCCGTAACAACTCTACTTATGGCCTAAATAGTCCGTTACAATTTTGTATTGCTTTACTTATGGCCTAAAAAGTCTGTTACAATTTTGTATCGCTTTACTTATGGCCTAAGTAGTCCGTTACAATTTTGTATGGCGTTACTTATAGCCTAAGTAGCCCGTTACAATTTTGTATGGCGTTATTTATAGCCTAAGTAGCGTTTTTTTGACGTTTTTTCTGCGTTTCATGCCGTATGAGGTGTTGTTTGTTGTTGCATTTTTGTGTCGCATGGCTTGTTTGGTGGTACGATTGCGGATAATCAAATAAATTACTTGTGTCCACTAAATATTTTTGTTAATTACTTGCATTTTGATGTTTTATTTTGTATCTTTGTAGGCGAATTCTTAAAGAGAGGGGTTCATGTTTATTTATTTTTTAACTAAATCTATTTTTTTATGAGTCAAGTATCTCCAATTACTTTAGAAGTAGCTAACGCAGGTGGTCACTTCATGTATGTAACCTATGTAACAAACCAAGCCAATGCCCACGTGGTCATTGCGGCACATCCGAAGATTGCGCCCTTGCTTGCCCGCCTCAACGCGTGCGTTGCGCAGGAGAACCAGTGCCTCAAACTGTCGCAGAAAAGTTTCTTGAGCGACGACCTCAAGACTATGGACGACCGCCGCGACAAGGTTTTTCTGGGATACAAGTATTCCGTGGAGGCCTTCGTGGAATTTCCTGTGGCCGACCTGGCTGCTACGGCAAAGGTACTGAACCAGCACATCAAGGATTACGGCATTGACGTGCGCATGCAGCGCGACCGCGAGTCGGGATTGCTCCTTAACTTTATTGACGACTTGCAGACAAAGTATCCTGCCGAGGTGGCCAAGCTGAACCTTACGCCATTTGTGGAACAGATGAAGCTTGCCAACGATGCGTACATTGAACTCAGTTCCCAGCGTACTGAGGAGCGCACCAAGCAGTCGACGGGTGCCCTTGCCAATGCCCGCAAGCAGACGGATGCCGCGTATCGCGAGTTTATCCAGATGGTAAATGCCGTGGCGTTGGTGGAAGGCGATGCGGCCTATGCCGACTTTATCGACTACACCAACGAGCTGATCCGCCATTACAAGCAGGAGGTGTTGAACCAGCCGGTTTCTTCCCAGCAAGGCAGTGGCAGCACTCCTTCGGGCGGCGAACAGGGCGGCACAACCACACCCGACAACGGCGACACACCCGAGCAGCCCGGCACAGGCACTGAGCCCACGCCCGGCGACGACGATGAGCCCGACACAGGCGGTGGCGGCAGCACCGGTGGCGATGATGACGACGACGAAGGAGGCCTGGCAGGCTGACGCCCGTTCGTTTCCTCTATGAAAAGTCTCTCCCCGGCGGGAGGGACTTTTCTTTTGGCTCTCAAATGAAATGTTAGGATTCCTTTTCATTCCGTTTCTTTACTCCTTCGCAATAATCTCCGCCGGATTGACCATCATCACCTTGCGGATACGGACGCTGATGATGACGAGGGTTACCAGGGCGGTGATGGCCACGGAGAGGATGAAGGGCAGGCGCACGCCGGTTTCGGGCAGGTTGTAGCTGACCATCTCGCTCCATCCCGAGAGCGTCTTGTTGAAGAGGATGAGGAGCGGTGCGGCAATGACGGCTGCTACGCCCATGAGCCACAGGTAGAGGCGGCCGAAGAGCAGGGCGATGTCCTTCCGCTTGGCGCCATGCACCTTGCGGATGGCCACTTCCTTCTGGCGCGAACGGGTGTCCAGTGCGATGCTGCTCCAGATGCCCATGAGGCAGATGATGAGACAGACGGCAGAGAGAATCCACGCCAGACGTTCCATCACCTCGAAGATGATGAGGTCCTTGGCCATGTAGTCGCGCAGATTCATCACCGTAGGCTCTATGTGAGTGGAATTGATGCCGTTCATCATGGCTTCCAGGTCGTCCTTCACTTGCTGGTACTTGCCTGCTTCAGGTTCTACGATATAATTTGGGAAAAAGTATTCTCCGGGACGGAAATCATACTTCATCAATATCTCTGTTCTGTTGTAGTGTTTTTTGTATGGCAATATGGAGTATGTGCCGCCCACAGCCTGTATGGGATAATAGCTCAGATGAATGGTTCCGTTCGCAATGTATCCCTTGTCCATAATCTCTTTATATGTACTGTCTTCCAGCAGCACAGAATTCTCGCGTTCTTCTGGGGGCAGTAGCCATTTGATTGGCCTGTTCCAAAATTCGAGATACGTTGTGTCCTGCAAAATGTGAGTGACATAAGACTTTTTGTATATTTCAAATCCATTGACCATCCTTGTATCAGGTTCATCGGCCAGACTACAACCAATTTCGTTGTACCTTATCTTCAATTTGATTCCCTCAATCTCATTGATTCTTTCGCACATGACCTTTATTTCATCCTGTTCGAACATCACGGGCTTGACCACCAGGGAGTTCTTGTAGCGCGTCTCGTCCTGGGGCACGTTCAATATGTTTCTGATTTTGCCCACTGTCTGTGTCATGCAGACCAGGCAGCCGATGAAGACCATGCAGACCGTCAGTTGCAGGCCAAGCATGGTGTTGCGCATGGCATGGCCGGCATTGCGGTGCAGTCCGCTTGCCAGACTTCTGCGCTCCGCACGCATGCGGACCAGGACAATCCCCACCACAATTAGGCTCAGCACGGCGATGCCGAGAGCGGTAAAGCCAATAACGGGATAGAGATTGATTTCGTGCAGATTGTATTTCTCCAGATACATCAGGCGGTAGTGTTCGGCCGCCTGGGTGAGCCATGCGGCAAGGCACAAGCCGATGGCCGTAGCCGCCAGCACGGAGATGACCGCCTCGGTGGCGAACAGGGCGAACAGGCTGCGGAACGAGGCGCCATGTACGTTGCGGAGCGAAACCTCGCGCCGGCGCATCCAGAACAGCTGCGACTGCATCTTGAGGAAACCCACCAGTGCGGACAGCAACACAAACAGGCTGATAAGCGTCACCACCTTCCGCGTGGGCATCTTATCGTGGTAAAGTGCAGCCATCAGAAAGTCGATGTGATAAACGCTCACTTCTTTCTGGAAGGGTTTAAGCCGTGCATTGGCTTCTTCTATCAGTTGTTCGGGCGTACAACCTTCGCGCAGTACCACATGAACGCGAGTATGTGACATGTTTTTGGCATCGCCTTTCATATACTCATCGTAGACAACATACAGCTGTTTGTCCTCAAGGTCGTCAAATGAAGAGGTCTTGTACACATCGCGCACGGTGAATGTCAGTTCGTCGTGCGGCGGATAACTCATACGGCATTTGATTTCAGCCCCAATGGGATTGTGGTTGCCGTAGATTCGGCGGGCTTCCGTCTCGGACAGCACCACCTCGCGCGGCTTCAGCACAGGAATGCGCTCTCCCGTAATTGCCGAACGGTAGCCGCAGAAGTGCATGCGTTCTGGCGACATAAAGAAGATATGTTTCGCCGTAAAGCGATAGGTGGAGTCTGGAAGGTAAAATCTACATTGCCCGTACTCTGGGTTCCAACCATCGAAAACGTGCAGTTGTTCGGCAGAGGGTATCCCACCGTTGTCGGTGAGTGCGGACAGTAGATGCCTTCTAAGCAGTTGAACAGACATTACGTTCTTGTCCTTCTGCTCTGTGGAGTCTTTCAGCGGCTCCAGTTCCATCACATGGATTCTGTCGCCGTAAGACTCGTAGCAGTAGCCCGGAAGTTTCATTTGTCCGAGCACATAATGCGTGGCGGCAATCGTTACCATTCCCACCGCCAGCGCCACGACGCTGACGAGGTTCTGCATCTTGTATTTCATCAGATTGCGCCACGCAATCTTCAGGTTGTGGGTGATCATAGGCTTTATTTTCTTTAATTTCTTTTTTTAGACAGAAGAACAAAGGTACATATTTTTTTTTCTTATGAATCTTATGTTCTTCTGTCTTAATTGCTCATCGCTCACAATATGTCATGCTGAATTTGTTAACATTGTTCAATTTGCTCACGCTCGGCAAAGTTCAAGCAAGCTTGACTCTGCTCTCGCTTAACCGTAAATTTCAGCATCTGTCCGCGGTGAAGGATAATCCATTGTCATATAGCGGCTCGCAGTGAGATCCTGAAACAAGTTCAGGATGACATAGAGTGAAATTGCTCATCATTTAAACATGATCTTATGTTCTTCTGTCTTAATTACTCATCGCTCACAGCTCACAGCTCGCAACTTTTGTTTCATTTACATCTTCAGCTCGGATTCGATTTCGCCGTCGAAGAGGTTTACGATGCGGTCGGCATAGTTGGCGTCGCGCTGGGAGTGGGTTACCATGATGATGGTGGTGCCTTCTTCGTGGAGCTGTTTGAGCAGGTCCATGACTTCCTTGCCGTGCTTGGAGTCGAGGTTACCCGTTGGCTCGTCGGCAAGGATAATCTCGGGGCGCGAAATGACGGCACGGGCAATGGCGACGCGCTGCTGCTGTCCGCCCGAGAGCTGTGCGGGGAAGTGCTGTGCGCGGTGGGCCATGGCCACGCGTTCAATGACATCCTTCACCTGCTGGCGGCGTTCCTTCTTGGATGTGCCCATATAGAGCAGGGGCAGTTCCACGTTCTCGGTTACGTTCAGCTCGTCAATGAGGTTGAAGCTTTGGAACACAAAGCCCAGCTGGCCCTTGCGCAGGTCGGTGCGCTCGTCCTCGCTCATCTGGCTCACGTCCTTGCCGTTGAGCAGGTAGGTGCCCTGTGTGGGGGTGTCCAGCAGGCCGAGGATGTTTAGCAGGGTGGACTTTCCGCATCCGCTGGGGCCCATTACGGCCACAAACTCGCCTTTGTTCACTTCCAGGGAAACGTTCTGCAATGCCCAGGTTTCCACTTCGTCTGTCTTGAATACCTTCTTGATGTTGTTTAATGTGATCATAATTGTTTGTTTTAAAGGGGTTATTATTTTTTTTTTAGATATTCTAGTCTTTCTAGATAGTCTAGACCGTCTAGGCCTTCTAGATTTTCTAAATTATTTTTCTATCTTTATCTGCTCGGCTTGGAGGAAGCGTTCGTATCCGCTGAGGATGACGCTGTCGCCGGGGGCGAGTCCGCTGAGAATCTCGAACTGTTCGGGGTTCTGGCGGCCAATCTCAATCTCGGTGCGGCGGGCGGTGCCCGTCTCGGGGTCTATGCGGAAGATCCACTTGCCGCCAGTGTGCTGGTAGAAGTCGCCGCGGGGAATGATGAGGGCGCTTTCGGGCTGGCCCAGCTCAATCTTTACGCGGTAGCTCTTGCCCAGGCGGATGTTGTCGGGGGTGTGACCAAGGAAGACGAGGTCGGCCTCGAACATGCGGTCCTTCACCTCGGGCATCACCCGGCTGATGCGCATGGGGATGGTGTCCTTCTTCTGGAGAATCATGGCGGGCAGACCGGCGTTGATGCGTTCCACATAGTATTCGCTGAGTTGGGTGCGCACCTTGTAGTTGTTCATAATCTTCAGCTCGCCAATGGTACCCCCGCTGGAGACGTTCTGGCCGATGGTGAGATTGAGGCGGCCCAACTGGCCTTCTGTGGGAGAGGTGACCACCAGATTGTCCAGACGACGGCGCGATTCTGTCAGTTTGCGGTCGGCCGAGGCATATTCGGCGCGAATCATCTCGCGGCGCAGAATGGTGCTGGCGCTGTCGTGCTTGAGGCTCTGCATCTGCAGCTCCATCTTGCGGTGCTGATATACATAGTCTGCTTCCACAATGTCCATCTCGGCCTTGCTCTTGATGCCCATCTTAAATTCCTCGCGACTTTGTTCCAGCTGGCGGTTCAGATTGGCAATCTGATGCTCTTGGTCAAGCGTTTGCTGCTTCAACGCGAGCGACTTCTGCTCCATCTGTATTTCCTGTTCCTTCAGGTTGCGGCTTGTCTTTTCCCATTCCATTTCGTCTTGGCGAATGGAATTGATAAGCGCGTCGTTGGCAAGGACGATGATGGTGTCGCCTTGGTGCAGATAGGTTCCTTCTTCGGAAACGATGCGCTGCACGGAACCCGACTCGCGGGCGTTGAGTTGGATGGTGGCGATGGGATGGACGATGCCTTCCACATCAATGTATTCGGTGAATGAACCGTCGGTAACGGTTGCGGCCTTCACTTGGTCCGCGCGCAGGGTGACGGTGTGCGGCGAGAGAAGCAGCGTGATGGTATAGGCCATAACGGCGGTGAGTACAATGCCCAGCGCAATGGCCATGCGGTATTTCACATACCAGGGTTTGGGGGGGAGTTTGATGTCCATGTTGTATATATATAATAAAATGTATTAGTCTTTCTTGATTACCTCTGCGGGATTGATGCGGCTGACACGATAAATCTTGCGTGCTATGGTGGTGAGGGTGATGGCTGAAATGAGCAACTGGCTGAAGACAAGACCGCCGATGACAATCAGCCATTCTTTGGTGGGAATGTCGTTTCCCACGCTTACCTTGAATATAGCAAGCGGAACACTGGAGATGACCGCAACGATAAGTGCGGCTATGCAGAGCAGACGCAGATAATAGGCACCGAAGAGACGGACAATGTGTCGTGGGTGCGCACCGTGAATCTTACGCAGCGCCACTTCCTTTTCGCGTCCGCGGCATTCCAGCGAGATGGCGGAATATACGCTTGCCACAATGCAGATGATGGAGACAATAACGATGATGAGACATAGGCTGCAAATCATATCCGTCATACGCAATACTATAAAATATTGGTCGTAAAGACTGGTTAAAAACAGGGCGTTTACACGATGTTCAAGCCCAGGTTCTTCTTCTTTGAATGTTTCGGCTACAGCTTCATGAAATTTTACATACTTTCCGTTTTGTATGAAGACAAGAAAATTCGTAATTTCGTTGGTAATGCCTAAATGATAATTCTCTTCTTTCCGATAGTCTACATCTTCATCCACAATCCAGAACGAAGGTGTCGGCCTACGGTAATTTAATGGTGTGGCCGCATATCCGACATGGATATAAGAACGATTGTTGAAGAGGTTACGCACATCGGCGTTGGGATAGGGTTTCAGATTCCACTTCTTGTAATAATGCGCAGCCTGTTCTGTGGGTACATAGATACGGCTCTTGTATTCATTAAGACTTACGGGCGCATCGGTTCTGACTTTAATGTTGAAATGATGGAACAGATATGCATCAGAAACAAGGAAGTGGTACATATAGTTTTCAATCGAATTGTCTTTGTTTTCCAGTATTGAATAATAGCTACAGATTGTTGTGTCAATTTGATTGCTTTCACACTGGAACTGAAGCACTTTAGAAACATTTTCCACTTCGTTGATGGTCATCATCTTTTCTTTGAAGTCGGGATACAATTCATCCATTTTTGCATGCGTGAAAAGCGTATTCTTATATGGCTTGCTACTGATTCTTTCACTGCCCATTTCCTGCATGGCAAGGAATGTGGCCAAAGAATAGGTTGCCAAAAGAGCAAAGGTGAGGAATATGCTGGTTACGAACTGGATGGTAAGCGCGGCGCTCTGGCCAGCGGTGCGAGGATGGCCGCTTCTGCCCACCCGCATTCCGACTGGGGTGTGCAACTGACGGCGGACAGAGAATCCAGCCAAGGCAAGAGTGATGAAAAACGCCACGATATTGATCTGCTGTGCCCTGCGATGGAAATCATCTACATCCATGCAAATTCTGTTACCGCGTATCTGTTCTATAATGGGTATGGCATAGGTGCCAAGATTTGCGGTGATGACTGCAGAGGCAAGTGCGGTGGCGATAAAGAAAATACAGATTTCGGCAGCAAGCATCATGAAAAGCTGTCGTGGTTTTGCGCCCATGGTACGGCGCAGCGCCATTTCGCGTGAACGTAGCGAGAAGAGCTGAAGCTGCATCTTAAGGAAACCGGAAAGGCTGATGATGAGCACACCGCTGCCAAGCAAAAGAAGGACCAGGAGCAATCCGGCCATGAGACTGTCTCGCTCCGGGTCAAACTTCTTCTCTCTGTATGTGAAACGATATTCGGGCATGGCGCTGCTGATTTGTTTATGCAGGTCGGCAGCCGTAAAACCATCCTTTTTTAGTATCTCCATACCATTAGTTCGTCTGTAAATTTCTTCAGGCAATTTTAAGCATATAATTATACCATTATTAAAATGTTCGCTCATGCGGTCTGAGACATTCACCACATCTGTTATGATATATGATAATTCAAGTCCGTCAATCTTAAAATTAAAAGGTAATTTCTTTCCCCTTGCATCTGTGTCTTTTCCAAAGTAATTGTCGCGCACCTTTTCGGTTATAACAACATCTCCTTCCTTCAACACAGGCAAGCGTTTTCCTGTGATGGCGGAGCGGTAGTGTAGGGTGTGTAAGAAATGAGGTGAAACAGTATAGAAGTCCGTCAAAGCTCTTGACAATTCGTTTTTATCATTTCTTTTCCATTCTCCAAAAGCTCCATTTTGCCAGTGATATAATATTTCAACCATTGCAGGGATGTCGGCTTGATACAAACGCTCGTAAAAATCACGGTTCAAGGTCACCCTTTCACGCTGGATATCCGAAGCGTCAGTGGCAAGGTGTGGTTCTTTCTCATCGTTTTCGGTTCGTTCATAGACCTCGAAGTAGACTGTACTATCGTCAATAGTTGTGAGGTAATAATCAATGGCAATATGGTACATAAACTGGAATACCACAGAGAAACATACCACGCCCACGGAAAGGCAGAGGATGGAAATGATGTTTTGGGTCTTGTACTTGAGCAGGTTGCGCCAAGCGGTTTTGAGATGGTGGATAAGCATATTTTTTTAGATTTTCTAGTATCTCTAGTTGTTCTAGTATCTCTAGTTGTTCTAGATTAGATTGGAAGTTGTTCGCTTAGGGGACGGTTGGTTTGGAAATCATAGCCGGTGAGGCTGCGGAGGGTGTAATAGAGTGTCCAGAAGGTGCTGATGGAACTGATGTAGGAACGGCGCGATGAGTTGCGCTCGGCAATGGCGTCATTGAGTTCCAAGAGCGAGGTCTGGCCCATGATATAGAGGCGCATGGCCACGTTGTAGCGGTCTTCGGCTCGTTGCTCGGTGAGGCGGGCTATATTGACCTTTCGGCCCTGCATATTGAACTGCGACACCAGTTTCTGCACGTTCTGACGGAAGTCGTCCATGCCTTGCTTGCTACGGATTTGGGTGAGTTCGAGGTTTGATTTTGCCAACTTCACCCGACCTTTTCCACGACCCCAGTCGAGAACGGGAAGCGAGAGGGAAATGCTGCCGTATTCTTGTGATAGGGGATGCCTATAGGCCTGGGCCACATTGTCGCCCGTTTGCGAGAGTCCCAGTTTCAGATAGATGTCGGCACGCAGACCAGAATTTGCCTTTGCCACCGCCAGATTGCTTTCTGCTTCCCGTTTGTTCAATTCGTAATAGGTGGGGTCGGGGCTGTTCTGCATGGCCAGCTCCAGCGCACGGCCAAAGGGGACTTCAAAGAGGGGGACGCTGTCTGGCAAAACAAGGCTGACGGGCGTATCTTGGGCCAGACCGAGAAAGGAACGGAAACTCTGGAGCCGTTCTTCCAGGCTGATCTCGGCATCCATGACCACGGTTTCCTGTGTGAGGCGACGAATCTCAAGCTGAATCATCTCGTTCTCTGTGATGGTACCAATCTTATAGCGTCCCTGTGCCATGCGATAGAGTGTGTCGGCACTGGCAAAGTTGCTTCGTGCGGTTTCCACCTCGCTGATGGCACTTGCAAGGGAGAAGAAGTGATTGCAAGCCTGAGCGGAAACCAGTTCTATGGCCTCGGCATAATTCTTCTTGGCATAGGTATAGCGCAGGGGTTCGATCCGCTTGTCCCACTTGAGCGAGTTGTAACCGAAGAGGTTCTGGCTGTAGCCCACGGATACAGGAACGGAACTGAACATGTTAGTATTCTCATTGAATTCGCGCAGATAGTTCAGGCCGCTGGAAAGGAAAAGCGTTCCGCCCGTGAGCGCGATGTTCTGGTTGATGCTGAGCGAGATGTCGCCCGAGAAATGGCTTTGCTGGATGAAGCGTATCGTTCCATCGCTTTGGGTGATTTTGTTGATTACATTATTCACATTAGGCGTGGATGTAAGATTGACCCAAGGCAGATAGTTGGCCTTGAAGTTACGGTAGCTCCAATGGCTGGACAGGAAGCTGTGGCGCGCGCTTCGTGCCGAGGGCGACTGTTCCAGTGCCATCAGAATACCCGTGGAGAGGTCGATGGAAAGTGTATCGGCGACCGAAGCTGATGCCGTGACCGCACAGGAGGCGCCCATAATAACCGTCATCAGACTGCGGAATGTGACCGTCCGAATGGTTGAAAATGCTGTTATTCTCATTCTTTTTTTCGTGTTTGCGTCTGCTTCTTATATTGCAAAAAGCGTGCCAAAGTTGCAAAGTTATGATTTTCAGCGGATAAGTAAAAATGTTCGGGGTGTTCGTTTTTGCACAATCCGCAAAAAATGTGCGAAATCGCACACCTTATTGTGCGAAATCGCACATTTGTTTCCCTCGGGAGGAAAAAATATTTCCCTCGGGAGGAAAAAAATACGGCCTCGGTTTTCGGCATTGTATTAAATGGTGTAACTTTGCCCCATCATGAACGAATGTAAAGGAAAAATTCTGATTGTGGATGACAACGAGGACGTGCTCTTGTCATTGAACATGCTGCTTAAACCTTGGGTGGAAGCGGTGAGGGTGCTGCGTTCGACCGAACGCGTGCCCGAGTTTGTGAAGAACTTCAAGCCCGATGTCATCCTGCTGGACATGAATTTCAGCAAGGATGCCGTGAGTGGAGAGGAAGGTTATGCCTGTCTGGAGAAGATTCTTGAGATTGACCCGAAAGCCGTAGTGTTGTTCATTACGGCATTTGTGGACACAGAGAAGACCGTGCGTGCCATCAAGGCCGGAGCGGTGGATTTCATTCCCAAGCCGTGGGACAAGCAGAGAATGCTGGATGCCGTGCATACCGGAGTGGATCTGCGCCGCTCAAAGCTGGCCGATGCAAACGCAAAGCATTATGACGACACAAGCACTTTCATCGGCGAGTCGGAAAGCATCCGCATGCTGAAGGAGCAGATTGCCCGCGTTGCCGCCACGGATGCCAACGTGCTGATAACTGGCGAAAACGGTTCGGGAAAGGATGTGGTGGCACACGAACTGCATCGCCTTTCCGCCCGAAACGGCAAGCGAATGGTGTCCATTGACATGGGCTGCATTCCCGAAACATTGTTCGAGAGCGAACTGTTCGGTCATGAAAAGGGTGCCTTCACCGGTGCCAACGCCACTAAACAAGGGCGTGTTGAGGAAGCCGATGGCGGCACGTTGTTTCTGGACGAGATTGGCAACCTTTCGCCGCTGATGCAACAGAAACTGCTCACAATGATTGAAAAGCGAGAGGTGTCCAGAGTGGGTTCCACCAAGACACACCAGATTGATGTGCGGATTGTGGCGGCCACGAACGCCAATCTGAAAGCGGGAGTAGAGGCGGGTACCTTTCGTCAGGATTTGCTTTACCGTCTGAACACCATAGCATTACACTTGCCGCCCCTGCGCGAGAGAGGTGAGGATATTCTGTTGCTTGCACGGCATTTTATGGATCATTTTGCCCGGAAATACAAGATGAATGCCAAGACCTTCTCTCCCCAAGAAGAGCAGATTTTGCTTTCCTACAGATGGCCCGGCAATGTGCGCGAACTGCAACATTGCATGGAACGCTGGGTTATTGACCCCAAGACGCCGCTATGCAAGATTTTGCAGGATGGAAGTGAGGATGATTCCACCACGAATGATACAGAAGAAACCGAAAATACAGGATCGTATCAAACTCACTTCTCCCTGAATCTTGAAGAACTGGAGCGGCAAGCCATTATGGAAGCATTAAAGCAAAGCGACGGAAACCTGACGCAAACAGCTGCTTTGTTGGGCATTACCCGATACGCGTTGTACAGAAAAATAGACAAGTACGGTTTGTCATGAGCATTTGGCAAAACATATTCCACAACAAGAGTACCAAGCGACTGAGGCTTATGCTTGAGGCCGTGAGGATGCGCGACTTCAGTCTGCAATATGCCACCGAGAAACTCTCTGGCGAGGAAAGGCGCATGGCCGAAGAGATAAACGCCGTTATTAGGGAGTTCAGAGAGGTGGAACACCGAAGAGTGGGCGAGTCGCATTTCTATGACGCACTGCTTTCCACGGTGGAATCCATCATGTTGGCCTCGGATGAAAAGGGTAATGTAAGGTGGATGAACGAGGCGGCCATCAACAGACTTCTGGGTTTTCGCTTTGAGCGGATTGAAGCGTTGGCGGCTTTGGAACCCAATCTTCCACAACTGCTTGGCGCATTGAGAAAAGGGGAGAGCCAACTGGTGGCATATTCCCTGCCCAATGGTGAGGAACGCCAGTTTGTGGCCACCATGACGCCGTTCTTTACAAAGGGCTTCGTGTACCGCCTGTATAATCTTCAGCGAGTGGACAGCGTGTTGCAACAGAGCGAGGTGATGGCGCAAAACAAGCTGATAAGCGTACTGACCCACGAAATCATGAACTCGCTCACACCCATCATTTCCCTTTCAGATACCTTGAAAGAAGGAATCGGTCATCCGGACCCAAGACTGAGAGTGAGCGAGGAAGATGAAAAGATGGCGGTTGAGGCCATAAACCGAAGAGCGTCTGGCTTGATGCAGTTTGTACAGAACTACCGAAAGATATCCGGCATCGGCATGCCCGAAATCATGAAAGTTGGGGTGGGAGACTTGTTCGACTCGCTTCAGAAACTACTTTCTACGGAACTGAAAGACTTAAAGGTGGACATCAGTGTGTCCTGTGCAAACGAAACGGTAAGCATAGACCGTTCCCAGATAGAACAAGTGCTGATCAATCTGCTCAAGAATGCCGCAGAGTCTGGAGGTGAGAAAATTGAACTCACGGCACAACTCTCTTCGGACAACCGCTGGATTGTGATTGCGGTGAAGGACGACGGTGAAGGCATAGTTCCCGAAGCGATGGAGCGCCTGTTCACTCCCTTCTTTACCACCAAACCCGGTGGTCAGGGCATCGGTCTAGCCGTATGCCGTCAGATTGTCTCAAAGCACGGAGGAACCATCAGCGTAAAGTCAATGCCCGATGTGAATGGCTCTGTTTTTACCGTGCGTCTGCCGTTGTAAATTAAGAAAAAATTAAATTTCATATCACAAAATTAACATCAGACACAGGAAAAAAATACCAAGTTTTGTATATTTGCTTATTAAGTCGTACCTTTGCACAATATTAACAATAATTTAACATAACAGAAATGAAAGCTTATGTTTTTCCCGGACAGGGAGCACAATTCACAGGTATGGGCAAAGACCTGTACGACAACAACGAGACCGCAAAGGAACTTTTTGAGAAGGCCAACGAGATTCTGGGCTTCCGCATTACCGATATCATGTTTGAAGGCACTGCCGATGAACTGAAGCAGACAAAGGTTACTCAGCCTGCCGTTTTCCTGCACAGCGTAATCCGCGCCATTTGCTTGGGTGACGAGTTTGAACCCGCAATGGTGGCCGGTCACAGCCTGGGCGAGTTCAGCGCATTGGTTGCCGCTGGCGCTCTTTCGTTCGAGGACGGATTGAAGTTGGTTTATGCCCGTGCGTTGGCCATGCAGAAAGCTTGCGAGGCCGCTCCCAGCACCATGGCTGCCGTTATCGGATTGGATGACAAGACCATTGAGGACATTTGCGCTGAAACCACCGCTGAGGGTAATGGCGTGGTTGTGGCTGCAAACTACAATTGCACAGGCCAGCTTGTTATCAGCGGTAATATCGAAGCGGTGAATGCCGCTTGTGATAAGCTGAAGGCAGCCGGTGCCAAACGTGCATTGGTGCTTCCCGTTGGCGGAGCTTTCCATAGCCCCTTGATGCAGCCTGCTCAGGAAGAACTGCAGAAGGCTATTGAATCTACTGAGTTCCACACTCCCCGTTGCCCCATCTATCAGAACGTGGATGCCCAGGCACATACTGATGCTGCAGAAATCAAGGCTAATCTGATTGCCCAGCTTACCGCAAGTGTGCGTTGGACCTATGAGGTACAGAATATGATTGCCGCCGGTGCAACTGAGTTCATTGAGTGCGGTCCCGGCAAGGCACTTCAGGGCATGATTGCCAAGATTGATCGTAGTGTAACGATTTCAGGCATTCAGTAAGAAGAATGGAAAAAATAGTCATTTATCAGGTCTTCACCCGTCTTTTCGGAAACAACAAGACTTCATGCGTCCACAACGGAGGCATTGAGGAGAATGGTGTGGGAAAGATGGCCGACTTTACCTTGAAAGCCCTGGAGCAAATCAAGTCACTTGGTGCCACACATATCTGGTACACCGGTTTGATAGAGCACGCTACACAGACGGACTATACTTCCTTCGGCATAGAGAAAGACCATCCTGCCGTGGTAAAAGGCAAGGCAGGAAGTCCGTATGCCATCAAGGACTATTATGATATAGACCCCGACTTGGCTACCAGTGTACCCAACCGAATGAAGGAATTCGAGAATCTGGTACAGCGTACCCATCGTGCCGGTCTGAAATTTGTCATTGACTTTGTTCCCAATCATGTAGCCCGTCAATATAAGTCAGACTCCGCTCCCGAAGGTGTAAAGAATCTTGGTGAAGATGATAACAAGGATTATGCGTTCAGTAACCAGAATAACTTCTATTACATTCCTGGAACACAACTCAATGCACAGTTTGACTTAAAGGATTACATTGAGTTTCCCGCCCGTGCCACTGGCAATGACAACTTCTCTGCTTATCCCGGTATCAATGACTGGTATGAGACTGTGAAATTGAACTATGGTGTGGACTATGTTGGAGGAAGAGTGAACCACTTTGACCCCATTCCCGACACTTGGAACAAGATGCTTCACATCCTGTTGTTCTGGGCAGGAAAGAAAGTGGACGCTTTCCGTTGTGACATGGCAGAAATGGTGCCGGTTGACTTCTGGCATTGGGCCATTCCCCAGGTGAAGGAACAATACCCCCACGTTATCTTCATTGCGGAAGTCTACAATCCCGCCGAATACAGAAACTATCTGCATTATGGCCACTTTGATTATCTGTATGACAAAGTAGGGCTCTACGACACCCTTAAGGCTGTGACCAACGATTGGATTTCGGCTCAGAACATCACGTTCAGTTGGCAACAGGTTGAGGGCATCAGAAACAATATGCTCAACTTCCTGGAAAACCACGACGAGCAGCGTTTGGCAAGCAAGTTCTTTGCGGGCAATCCCTTGAAGGGAAAAGCTCCTTTGCTGGTGAGTGCGCTGATGTACACCAACCCGATGATGGTTTACTTTGGTCAGGAGTTTGGAGAACCCGGAATGGATGCAGAAGGATTCAGTGGCGAGGACGGACGCACTACTATATTCGACTACTGGAGCGTGGACACCATACGCCGATGGCGCAATAATGGAAAGTTCGACAACAAGCAACTTACAGCATATGAATTGTCACTTCAATCATATTATGCTAAGGTGTTGAATATCTGTAATTCATCAGAAGCTGTTCGTGAAGGTGAGTTCTATGACCTGATGTATGTAAATCCCCAGTTGCAACGCCAGTATGCCTTTGTTCGACACACAGAGAACGAGACGTTGTTGATTGTGGCAAACTTTGCAGCTCATGACGTTGAAGTCAGCATTCATGTGCCCCAACATCTCTTCGAATATTATCAGATTGAAGAAAGCACATCCAGCGATTGGATGGATCTTTTGACCGGAGATAGCGTCAAGGCGTCCTTCACATCAGCTGAGGCTACAAAGCTCAATGTTCCAGCTTGGAGCGGTTGCGTGTTGCGCATGAAGGAGCAGAAGAAAACCAAGTGCAAGAAATCAAAAGCATAAAATAGTAAATATTATGGCAGACAACAATCATCTTGTGATAATGGCGGGCGGCATTGGTAGCCGTCTCTATCCCATGAGCACGTTGAATTGTCCCAAACAATTCATTGATGTGTTGGGTTGTGGTAAGACATTGCTGCAGCTCACTTTCGAACGTTTCCTCCCTGTCGTGTCAAAGGAAAATGTATGGGTGGTTACCTCTGAAAACTATAAGGACATGGTTGCGGAACAATTGCCCGAGGTGCCTGAGAATCATATTCTCACCGAACCTTGTCGCAGAAACACTGCACCCTGCATCGCTTATGCCAGTTGGAGGATAAAGAGCCAATTCCCCCATGCCAATATTGTTGTCTCTCCAAGCGACCATGTAGTAACGGACAATGAGGAGTTTTGCCGAGTGGTGGCCTCTTCCCTCAAGTTTGTCAGTGAAAACGATGCCATAGTGACCCTGGGAATGAAGCCCGACCGTCCCGAAACGGGATACGGATATATCCAGGCAGACCTCAGCTTCTCCACCGCGCGTAACAAGGAGATTTTCAGGGTGGACAAGTTCCGTGAAAAGCCCAACAAGGAACTCGCGGAGAAGTATATCAAGCAGACCAATTTCTATTGGAATGCAGGCATTTTCATCTGGAATGTCAATACCATCATCAATGCGTTCAGAGTATATCAGCCCGAGATTTCGGAGATTTTTGAAGGTATGCTCTCATACTACAACACCCCAAAGGAAGCCGAACTGATAAAGGAGAGATTTCCGCAATGTGAATCCATTTCGGTGGACTACGCCATTTTGGAGAATGCGGAGGAAATCTATGTGTTCCCCGCCGACTTCGGATGGAGCGATGTGGGCACATGGCGCTCATTGCAGAAAAGCCTTCCCACCGATGCCAACGGAAACACTTGTGTAGGCGCACAGATTGAGACGGTTGAAACAAACAACTGCATCATACATACTACCAACTTCAAGAAAGTGGTGGTGCAGGGGCTTGACGGTTATTTGATTGTGGAGCAGAACGGAGAACTGCTCATTTGCAAGATATCAGAAGAAGAGCATTTCCATAAGAAGTAAGCATGGGAGAAAAATCTGTCAAAAAAGTAACGCTTCATTGGGTACACACCAGTGATTTGCACGGCAACATGTTCATGTATGACGACTTGAAGTGCGTCAGGACACATGGCGGTGCAAGTGCGGTCTATGGGTATGTTGAATCGCTCCGAGAGCGGTATCCAGATAGCGTTATCTGCACTGACGGAGGCGATTGTCTGCAAGGACAACCGGTTTCTTATTATTACAACTATATAGACCGTGAGCAGAACATTGTCAATGAGATGATGAATGCCATCGGTTATGATGCCGCAACCATTGGCAACCATGACATCGAAACCGGCCATTCCATCTACGATAAATGGCTTGCCAAATGCAACTATCCCGTGCTGGCTGCAAACATGATTGACATCGAGACGGAGCAGCCCTATCTTCAACCTTACGCGGTCATTGAGCGTTGTGGCGTCAGAATTGCCATTCTTGGCATGGTTACGCCCACAATCGACTATTGGTTGCCTAATTCTCTTTGGAGTGGCCTGCGCTTTCAGAATATGGTGGAATGTGCGCAGCAATGGATACCCATTATCAAGGAAAAGGAGAATCCGCATCTCATTGTCGGCCTTTTCCATAGCGGACTTGAAGGCGGTGTGGAAAGCTACCACGGATTGGAAAACAGTACCAAGAAAGTGGCTGAGAATGTGCCCGGCTTCGATTTGATTTTCTATGGCCATGACCACAAAAATGCTGTAAATACCTTTTACAATGCGGAATCCAAGCCTGTGCTTACCGCAGCGCCAAACAATAACGGAGCAAGGATTGTAGAAGCGCAAATCCAATTGATTATGCGTGGCGACGAAGTGCTGAAAAAGAAAATTCATGCCTCAACGCCACCGCTCAACGGAACCGTGCATCCCAATTCCATCCTGCTTGAGATAGAATATGACGACATGCGTAAGGATGCGCTTGAATGGCTTAACGAAGAAATTGGCATCTCAAGCGAAGAACTTCACGAGACGGACGCTTATTTTGGTCCCTGTTCCTTCATTAACCTCATCCACCAGTTGCAGTTGGAACACACGGGAGCGGACATAAGCTTTGCCGCGCCTCTTTCGTTCGATTCGGTTATCCCAAAGGGAAAAATCACCGTCCGGGACATGTTCAATCTCTACCGTTATGAGAACTATCTCTACACGCTGCATCTTAGCGGAAAAGAGATAAAGGACATTCTTGAACTGAGTTACGACCGATGGACCAACACGATGCAATCTGCCGATGACCACATCATGAAGCTTTCTTACGTGTTGAATAACGGACAGCGACTTGGATTTGAAAACCTTGCCTTCAATTTCATTTCCGCAGCCGGAATACGGTATGAGGTGGACGTTACCAAGCCCTTTGGTGAGAAGGTCCGTATTTTTGCGTTGAATGATGGCAGAACCTTCGATTTGGATAGCCTCTATACCGTTGCCGTAAACAGCTATCATGGTAGTGGAGGAGGGGATTTGTTGCCCCGCGGATCGGGCATAGAAAAGTCCGAATTGTGCAAACGCATCATAAGCGAGACCAAGGAAGACCTCCGAAGCCTCTTTATCAAACGAATTAAAGAAACAAAAGACATCTGCCCCTCACAGTGCAGCCAATGGCGTTTTGTGCCTTCAGAGTGGACAGAAGAAGCTTTAATTCGTGACAAAAAGTTGCTTTTTACACATTATATTTGAAAATTTGGAAAAGAAATCGTAAATTTGCATTAAAATAGGATAGGAATCGATTTTTATGCAAAATATACGTAATTTCTGCATTATTGCACACATTGACCACGGTAAGAGTACATTGGCTGACCGTTTGTTGGAATATACTGATACCATTAAGGTCACGGATGGACAGATGCTTGATGATATGGACCTGGAGCGCGAGCGCGGAATCACCATCAAGAGCCATGCCATCCAGATGAACTATAAGCTAAATGGCGAGAAATATACCCTCAATCTCATTGATACTCCGGGACACGTTGACTTCTCTTACGAGGTGAGCCGTAGTATTGCAGCTTGCGAAGGAGCGCTTCTTGTGGTGGATGCCACCCAGGGCGTACAGGCGCAGACCATCAGCAACCTCTACATGGCCATAGACCACGACTTGGAAATCATACCCGTAATCAACAAGTGCGACATGCCCAACGCCATGCCTGAGGAGGTGGAAGACGAAATCGTTGAACTTCTCGGATGTAAGCACGAAGACATCATCCGTGCCAGTGGAAAGACAGGTATGGGTGTGGATGAAATTCTCCAGGCTGTGGTAGAGCGCATTCCCGCACCGAAGGGAAATCCCGACGGTCCATTGCAGGCTTTGATTTTCGACTCCGTATTTAACTCGTTCCGTGGTATCATTGCCTATTTCAAGATTGTAAACGGTTCCATCAAGAAGGGCGACCAGGTAGTCTTCATCAACACCGGAAAGGAGTACAAGGCCGATGAAATCGGTGTGCTCAAGATGGACATGATGCCTTGCAACGAGTTGTGTTGTGGCAATGTGGGCTATATCGTTTCTGGAATCAAGACCGCAACCGAGGTGAAGGTGGGAGACACCATTACACACATCTCCAACCCTTGCAAGGAGGCCATCGCTGGTTTCGAGGAAGTGAAGCCCATGGTCTTTGCCGGTGTTTATCCCATTGAGACCGAGGATTTTGAAAACCTCCGTGCCAGTCTTGAGAAATTGCAACTCAATGATGCCAGCCTCACCTTCCAGCCCGAAAGTTCCGTGGCGCTTGGATTCGGCTTCCGTTGTGGTTTCCTCGGATTGCTTCACATGGAAATCATTCAGGAGCGCTTGGACCGCGAGTTCAACATGGACGTCATCACCACCGTGCCCAACGTATCCTATATGGTATATGACAAGCAGGGCGAGGTGAAGGAAGTGCACAATCCGGCCGGTATGCCCGAAGCCACTCTCATTGACCATATTGAAGAACCCTATATCCATGCAAGCGTCATCACCACAGCCAATTACATTGGACCCATCATGTCGCTTTGTCTTGGCAAACGCGGAGAGTTGTTGAAGCAGGAGTATATCAGCGGAAACCGAGTGGAGCTACAATATGCCATGCCTTTGGGCGAGATTGTGATTGACTTCTATGACAAGCTGAAGAGCATTTCCAAGGGATACGCCTCGTTCGACTATCACCAGAGCGGTTTCAGACCCTCCAAGCTCATCAAGCTTGACATCCTGCTCAACGGAGAACCCGTGGATGCGCTCAGCACTCTTACCCATATTGACAATAGCGTAGACTTCGGACGCCGTATGTGCGAGAAGCTCAAGGACTTGTTGCCCCGCCAACAATTCGACATTGCCATCCAGGCTGCCATCGGTGCCAAAATTATCGCACGCGAAACCGTGAAGCAGGTGCGCAAGGACGTGCTTGCAAAGTGTTACGGAGGTGACGTAAGCCGTAAGCGCAAGTTGCTTGAAAAGCAGAAGAAGGGAAAGAAGCGCATGAAGCAGATTGGCAATGTACAGGTGCCTCAGAAGGCGTTCCTCGCTGTTCTCAAACTCGATTAAACAAACCAAAACCCTTATTTCAAATACATTACCATGGACCGAAGAAGAGATGTCGCACGCGAAATCGCAAGGATTTACTGCCCCCTCACACCCTCTGGTGTGGATCAGCTGGCCAGTATCCTTGTCCCGATGAAGTTTCAGAAAGGAAATACCATCCTGCCTGAAGGCAAGGTCTGCAACGCTCTATATTATGTAGAGCGTGGAATGGTCCGTCAATATTATTACAAGAACAAGCGCGATGTCACCGAGCATTTCAGCTTCGAGGGCCGCATTGTCTTCTGCATTGAGAGCTACCTGAAGCAGGAACCCAGTCGCCTCATTGTGGAAGCCCTGGAGAACACCAAGCTCTATGCCATCCCCTATGCCGACCTCAACAACCTGATGGTACGCAACCAGGAGATGGAGATGCTCTATCGCAAGATTCTTGAACACGTTGCCATCAGCAGCCAGGAGCATGCGGATAGCCAGCGTTTTGAGAATGCGTCCGAGCGTTACGAGCGCCTTCTGCGCGAGAAGCCCGAGATTGTCTTGCGTGCGCCCATGGTTCATATCGCCAGTTTCCTTCAAATGACACCCGAGACACTGAGCAGGGTACGCAACGGAAGCACGCCTGTCCAACAAAGACATTCCGCACAACAGGAGGAAAACAAGAACGGACCGGCCAAGGACACCAACGAGGCTTGGTGGAAGAATGCGGTGAAATAAGATACGACACATTACACATCACACATCACATTCCATATAGCATTCCAATTTTTTTTGGACATAAAAAAAAGAACGGGAGGTTAGCCTTTTCAGGGGCTGGTCTCCCGTTCAACATTAAAAGTGTATAAAGATTTATTGATTTTTTTTTATTTTTTAGATCAGATATTGGCTACTGATGGATTCGTTGTCGAGCACGCGACGAATGGTCTCGGCCATCATGTCGGCAATTGAAATCTGCTTCACCTTGCTGCAAGAAGCGGTGTAGGGAATGCTGTCCGTGAACACCATCTCTTCCAGGGCGCTGTTCTGCACACGCTCGTTGGCGGGTCCGCTCATCACACCGTGGCTGGCCATGGCGCGGACGCTGCGTGCGCCACACTCCTTCATCAGGTCTGCAGCCTTCACAATGGTACCGGCTGTGTCCACCATGTCGTCAATGAGGATTACGTCGGCATCCTTCACGTCGCCAATGATTTCCATGCTTGCCACCTCGTTGGCCTTCTTGCGGGTCTTGTTGCAGAGTACCAGGGGGCAGTCCAGATACTTGGCATAGGTGCTTGCGCGCTTGCTTCCGCCCACGTCGGGGGTGGCGATAACCAGGTTCTCCAGCTTCAGGTTCTGGATATAGGGCAGCATCACGGTGCTTGCGTATAAATGGTCAACGGGCACGTTGAAGAAGCCCTGTTCCTGGTCGGCATGCAGGTCCATTGTGATCAGGCGTGTGATGCCGGCCACGCTCAACATATCGGCCACCAGCTTGGCTGCGATGCTTACGCGGGGCTTGCTCTTGCGGTCCTGACGCGCCCAGCCGAAGTATGGGACAACGGCATTGATAGTGCGTGCAGAGGCGCGCTTTGCGGCGTCAACCATGAGCAGGAGTTCCATCAAATTGTCTGCGCTGGGGAAAGTGCTTTGCACCAGGAACACGTCGCGTCCGCGTACGCTTTCCTCAAAGCAAACCTCAAACTCACCGTCGGCAAAACGGGTTACAGACATCTTTCCCAATTCACATCCCAAGCTGTCGCAGATTTTTTCTGCAAGATAGCGTGTGCTTGTGCCGGCAAACACTAGGAATGATTTCTTTTCTATTGTTTCCATTTTTATGATTGAAAAATATTTTGTTTGTTCTTTCTCTGAGAGTTGTTCTATGAGTGGAAATGGGGTGCGTGTGTGGGAGGTCTTCCTAACCCGCCACCCTGCGCATGTTGCGGAAGTGCGAGATGAGCATCTTGAAGTCACATCCGCTGTGAATGTCGAATCGGTTCCACAAGTCTCCGCGCACCACAGCGCCTCCAAAACCGATATCCTTAATCTCCTGAAGGTTCTCCAGCTTCACACCGCCCTGTGCCATCACCTTGCGGTCAATGACGCCCTGCCTTACGGCGTCGCGCAACTGGTCTGATGTGTATAACTGTTTCTGCTCGGGGTCGGACACACTTTGGTACACACAATCCAGGCACACATAATGGCTTCCAGCCATCTTGTACTCCTTTGCCTTTTCAAAAGAGAGGGCTGTGCGCGTGATGGGGCCTCTGTAATCAAAAGGCGGCTTCACGGTCTCGTCGCACAGATGAATGCCCATCAGGTCAAACTCGTCTTTCAGGTAGAAATGGTCGTGTGTGATAATCCTTTTGTGATACTCGGAAGGTATCAGGCTGAGCAGGCGCTCGCAATATACTGGTTCTGAACCGGGTTTTCTTAAGTGAAGCTGGTCTAGACCCTCTTCAAAGAGGGTTGTAAGGATTTTGTCTTCCTCGATAAAAAAATTCGGGCTCGTCAATAGAATCAGTTTCATTATCGGCGTTTCTGAAATTACAAATGCAAAGGTAGCCATTTTCTTTTGATGTACAAACGATTTTCCTAATAATTTCATATTTGTGCCAATGTTCCGTTTCCTCAAGCGTCCGTATTGCGTGGTGAGCGCCCCTGTAAAGGCGCTCATCACTCCACAATTGCACGCAGATGACGCAGATTTTTGGGTTTTGAGTAGTGAGCGGTGAGTAGTGAGAGGGGTCCTACATTTCCTCTTTAAGCTCATCACTCATTGCTCATCGCTCAACACTCAAAGGCATGAATTCAGTCCCAATGTAGTGGCGATGGCCGAAAGGATACTGATTACGGTTTGGATGATTAGTTTCCAGGTTTCTTTGTTTTTCATAAAAAAGACCCCCTCTGCCCATTCGGGCATCTGACCTCCGTCGCGCAGGGGACTGCGCTCCCCTCACTGCGACACAGATTGACATTTAGTCAATCCTCTGAAGGTCTTGTTCGCC
>JAFYQQ010000075.1 GCA_017559845.1 Bacteroidaceae bacterium
AACTCATCTCTCACAACTCATTGCTCACAACTCATCTTTCAAGTCTCCCCATAGAGGGGGCGAACTTGGCCGTAGAAGAAGCACTAAATGTGCTTCTGTACCAAAGTGAGGGGAGCACGTACATCTGTGCGACGGAGGCATTTTAGAGGGGGTCTCTTCCCCACAACAATGTTCCATCCGCTGCTTGTCCTGCGGCATCCACGCTGATTTGTGTCGTGCGCGCGTTATTATATAGTGTAATGGTCGCCTTGCCGTCCTTGTCCAGCATCAGGTTGGGGTTCCAGTACAGCGTGCGGCGGTAGTCCTTCACGCTGTCGGGCGGAGTCTGCTTGCTGTAGTCGGGACTGTAGAACTCGGCAGGGTTGGAATAACCTTGCAGATTCATGAACCGGTCGCGGTAAGTGCGCCTTTTTGCCTGTTCGGGAATGCGTTTGAACTGTACCCTTACGTGAGGGATGTTGTCGCCCTTGTACATGTCGTGCCCTTCTAGCCTTGGAGAATATCCGGTGTAGACAAGAACGGAATCAAGAAAACACAGCATGTTGTATTCCTGAATGGCAAGGTCCGGGTTCTTTCCGTCAATCTGAAACAAACCAGCATCTTCATCCAACTCATTCCCGTATTGTGTGCCCACATTATATCTTTCATCTATACCCATATCTTTGACAAGATAGCGTGCTACTGCCGCAGCTAAATCGGGCGTAGAGGAAAACCAGGCATCCATGAGACCGGCATCCACCACTGTATTAAATGCCTCATACGCATCGAGGCAAGCAGCTGGTTTTTGGTATTTCCTTTGCAGTGAACCTTTTCTTTTCTTGCCTTTCACGCTTACGGTTTCCATAAGTGTGGTGTTTATAGATGTGTCCTCTTCCGTGTCTTCCAATGGAAATGGTGTCTTCATGGCTATTTGGTAATAGCTGAATGGCTTTACGAATTTTGGATACGGGAAATGCAGGCGTACATAAAATTCGGGATAGTCCGCTTCAGAACTTGCAATCCATGCAAAGCTTTTTGTCTTTCGTTGTTCTTTAGTCCATTTTGTGGTGTCGCTTGCTGCAAGATGGAAATGGCATGCTCCGTAGAAATGCGGCATCTTGATGTTGAATACGCCTTTGCGGGTTGTTGTTTCGCCTACAACACCGTTGATTACTCCTTCCTCGCTAAAAAGTGCATGGACGAGCACTTCGCGCTTGAGGTTTTCCCCATCAATCACAAGCCTTTCCCTTAAAGCCTCGCTTGCGCCGATTGAATCGCCCCAATTGTACTTTTTCAGGTCTTTTCCTTTGGACTTTCTGGAGCCTCTTCCTTCATCCCGACCGAACTTCAAATTTACGCTCTCCCTTATGTCCTTTGTTTGTGCCACTTCATCTATTTCTCGTTGAGGGTTATTAGACCTCTTCATGTTGTGTGTTCCATGTCCTGCAAATCTGTCATTCGTTGATTGGTTGTCGCCAGCCGTTCCTTTTTGCATGAATGTATAGTGTTCAATCAGGTTGTTTGCCATCAAGGGGTCATACTTAATGAGGGCATCGTATGTATGAACGCTTCCAGTAATGACGGGTGTCTGCTCTGCCGGGTGAATTAGCTCAAATTCTCCTCTGACCGCCATTTCATTCCATTTGTAACGTCTCCATCCCTGCGTCATCATCAGTAGGTCAAGGGCTTGTATGCGTGTCGTATCATCTTTCTCGAAATACCATCCGGGTTGTGGAACAAATCCCCTGATTTCGCTACTTAACAGCATTTCAGTCATCATATTGCCGTCGTCAAAGTTCTCATGATGCGTATTTTTGTCTTTTACGGAAACGGAAATACGTTCATTGGCCTTTCCTGTTGATGCGATTTCAAGGCTAATCTTCTCATACGGTTTGTATTCCTGTTGTATTCCGTTGAAGGTTACCGAGGGCGTAGACAGATTCTTCCCTTTTACAAAGAATAGTCTGTCTGCATAAACACGGCCTTGCGAATTGAAAAGTGTAATCTGATTAACGCCAACGGGAAGTTTATCCTTGCTTACGTTTATGATGGATGATGCTTGCAAGACGGGTACGGCCATTACCAGAACACCCTGATGCATAATGCTTATACACAATGAATCATTAGCGGCAATACCCTTGGCCTGAACCCTAATCCGGTATTCTCCGTTGTCCTGTTCCAGGGTAAGGGCCGCCCCGTCTGTCACAGGTTTCGGTAATTCTTTTTCAATGGTCGTTCCCCCTTTGACAATAAACTTGGCCGTAAGAGGCCTGTCCGCTTCGGGTGTCAGTGTGAAGATGCCTCTACCCCTCTCTTTTGTGGAATAGGTTTTTCCGTCAATCATCAGTTCCCCTTCCAATGGGTGGCCGTTATCAGCTTTGGCCTCGAATGCCACACGGCATGGTACACCAGCCAACAGATCTCCGCCTTCAGGATAGAAGTTTATTTCCAGTTTTGTCACTTCTGCCATGGGCATGGAATATCCGGCCCTGTCTTTTACACGTTCGGTGATACTTGCATAATATGCTCCAGGAACTGTGGGCGCATCATATACGGGAAACACTCTGCTGTACAATTTTTCGTAGTCACGGAAAAACTGGTGTGCCATGGCCTTGTTGAAAAACCAACTTTCGCTTTTCTTGGTGTGTGGATGTTCATATGCTCCCCAATTCAATTGCCATCGGGTATAGGCACGCAATTCATACATACCGCTGTACATGGTTGTGTCTTTGCCCAAGTAGAAAAATCCGTGGCCTTCTCCGTTTTTCATCTCAATGATTTTCCTTTCTACCAGATAACCTTCGTGGTTTAGCAACTCGGCATAAAGCGTACCGCTGATTTTGGACGGTGTGTTCGTGTTGGTTTGTCGGGTATAAGCCTTGAACCAGATGGTATCACCAATGAAATAGCATGTGTTATCCATGTGTACATACACTTTTTCTTGGGGAATACGCTCGCCAAATGCTTTTTGACGTAAAATGTAGTTGGCAAAGGGGGAATCCTTGTATTCGTTGTTTTGCGCAATGATTTGAATGCTGAAGGAAATCAGCATCATAATTAAGGTGAAAAGTCTCTTTTTCATGTTTTTGTGCTTTTTAATGGTTCCTAGTACAAAAATAACGATTTCTTCCGGAACGACCTAATGATAAGGCAACTTTTTGATTTTCTGACAGCAAATTAGTGGTTTTGTAAATTGTAGATGCAATTTTCAGCGGCGAGTTGTGGGCGGTGAGTAGTGAGCTTTGAGTTTTTTCGACAAAAGAACAGAAGAACATAATTTTGAGTAATAGGTGTTGTAATTGTTGCCATTTCCCGTCTTTCAGACGCCATTTATTATGGATATTATTAAAGCCGGAGGCTTGAAAGCCCCCGGCTATTCATGTTCACGTCTTCCAGACGTTTTCTCTTTTCCGTAATTATATATAAGTAGTGGCGTCTGAAGGACGCGATGCCCTAAAGGGCGAATAGCCGCGGGTTCTTGAACCCGTGGTATTCAAGCGCCCCCCCCACACATCCGCCGTCTGCAAAGACGGGAATCGGCAACGGCTTTTGAGCGATGAGTAGTGAGCTTTGAGTAATGAGTTTTTTCGACAAAAGAACAGAAGAACATTTTGAGTAGTGAGTGATGAGAAATGAATGATGAGTAGTGAGGGGGTAGGGGCGTTGCGTGCGGCGTCCGAGGTTTTTTACTCACGCAAATCGCGCCAATCCCGCCAAAGGCTTAGAGTAATATTTTGCGAGATTCGTGGGATTCGCGTGAGATTATAACTCTTGTGTTCTC
>JAFYQQ010000076.1 GCA_017559845.1 Bacteroidaceae bacterium
AAAATATTATATATATGCCATAATGGCAAATATGCTGAAATTATACGGAAGTCGTCCGATGCGGCCCATGTCCGAAAAACCGAATCTATAACAATATATATTGACGGTTCAAATATTTCTTGTACTACATTTCCTTTTTTCTTGTCTCGTAAGCAATAATTCAAAGAACATCGTCGCAAACGCCGTTGTTTCTCGTTTGCGGGTGCAAAGGTAGGCACTTTCCACGAAACGGCAAAGGCACTGACAACCTTTTTTTATACAAAATTGAAAAAAATATTCATACACATTATTATATAATATATATAAGGCGAAAAAACTGCGGTGTGTGAAATTTGCTATAAGGATATAAGAGTTTTAACAAATTGTCCTACGCCTGGGAAAAATGCTATGGAGAACAGCAACAGATATGTTAAAAGGACGACAAGCGCTTTCGTCTTGAATATTCTCTTGCCATACTCTGCTCCGGTTGTTGCATTTTCGTTAACAAAATATGAGACTATTGCGCTGGATTGTCGGCATAATGCACACCAAGACAAGCAGAACAAGGTCGCGATTATGAAACCGGCTAAGCCCGTTGGCATTTCATTGATTGCACTTGAGGGCAACAACATTGAAAGGTCTTGTATGTGTATTGGGAATACTGAAACATTACCTTTATAATAATTATGAATCAATACGCCCAGCAAACAAAAAAACACACATCCAATCAATGACAACAAATAACCGCCAAAAATAGTCTTTTTAATTTCGTTTTCAGAATTTTGCTCGTTTATCATTACGCGGCTAACCACTACCCTATCTACAGACAATATGGGCAAAAGGCATAAACAGATTACAGCGAAGGGCATTGATGTCACATCATTAAAATTCATCTCAAGAGATGGTAACCCGTCAATCTTTACACCCAACAAACAAATACAGCCAATGGCAATTACTGCAATGAAGAAGAACTGCAACACATCAAACAGGTGTGAAGTTTTTCGGCCTCCAATGAAACAGGAAACAAAAGGTATAAGTCCAACAATGAAGACGACATATTCCCATTGCAACCCTGTTGACTGGGCTATAATATAAGCCGGAAGTAAAAGCCAAGCCAACATACAAAGCAACAATGACAAGATAGAAACTGAAGCGCAGAACTTGTTGGAAGAATAGATAGAATTACAATTCTTTTTAAAAGATTTGCGCACCACATATTGAGCGACAAACAAGAATACGGTGGCTGAAACGACATTAGGCATCAACAGATTAGCCCCAAAAGCAAAAGCAGACAGTGGCAAAAACCATACAGCAACACCACCATAAGTGGCCATATACAAAGAGATACTGTTCATCCACTTATTATTAAAGGGTGGCATTTCAAGCTTATCACCTTTCTTGCGAACAAAAAATGCCAGGGAAATAAACAAAACAGCGAAAAACGCCAGAACGATGTGGTCGGTTACAGCAAACCGCTTATCGTTCACAATCTCCACACAAGTAACTTGCTCGGAACAAACACCGATATTTACTTCACCTCCGCTCAGGAACCAGAAACCATCAATTTTCGAAAATCCGGCATAAAGTCGGGCCAAATCCATGTTTCCCGGAATATGGTTCCATGAATCTGTATATGTGTTATACAAAAGTACATCTTGTTGAAGGAAGGGGTTATCTCTTGAATCAATATAGCTGCCATTTTTATCACATTCTATGATAGTTGTGGCCGAAGCACAATCTGATGCGCCACCAATAACGGCAATCGTTGCACACCCCAAATTAAATGAACGGGCACCAATGGTAGGCAACAGCTCTATAGACCGACTGCCCCAATTCAGTTCATGCCACTCATTTGTAGCCAGATTCATACAAATTCCATTGCGATGAATAAATAAAGAATCAGAAGAATCTGCAGGAGAATATCCACCAAAAACGTATAAGGAACGACCATACTTGCCATCCTGAACAGCAGCAACAGACTGAATACGCGCTTTTCCAGGGATGGTTCCTATATGTTCCCAAACTGTTCCATTAGGCCACTCCAAACGGTAGACATCAAAGTTTGGAATGCTGTCAGATTGTCCGCCAAGTGTGTAGATATACCCATTATCAAATACCGCCACATTATTGTGCAAGGGTTTGGGCAAACGAGGTAAAGTCTGGCGAGATCCACGATCATATTGCCATTGCGAAAAACTGTTTTCACGATGAGTTACCCGTCTTGACAAAAAGACTTCTGCCAAAGACGTTTTACCGTCATAGGCACCCCCCACACCTACCGTACCTTGAGGAACTTCAACCGAAGCGCCCATCGCATACCCTTGGATATTTTTCTCAACTAATTGAGTGTTTTTATTCACCGAGTAATTATATCCTCCCCAAGTCCACAGCTGTCCGTTTAGCTCTCCATAGAAATGCCCAGAAACCGGCTGGGACATAGGAACAACGGGAGTGGTATAAACTTTGTATTCTGCAAAAACAAGGCCACTCAACACGAATGAAAACAACAAAATGTATAATCTTTTCAAAGTCAATAACATATTTATAATTATGTAATAATTCTTAATCTCTACATCATTTTACAAACGAAATACGCTCTCATCAATCTAGCGATAATTACAATAAAACATATGAGTAATATTGTACAAAAAAGGGTGATAAATTCGCTTATTTTTGTACAAATATACACGATTATCCCCACAAATCAAAAATATTAGAACAAAAAAGACCGGAAAAATTTGTTATATCAAAAAAAAACTGTAATTTTGCACTCGCTAAGACAAAATGTTGCTGCTTTAGCTCAGTGGTAGAGCGCATCCTTGGTAAGGATGAGGTCCCGAGTTCAACTCTCGGAAGCAGCTCAAAAAATCCGCACAAGTTGTGCGGATTTTTTGTATACACAAGAGACTTATTCCTAATATTTATTCGCTTCAGCACCACCCAGTTCAAATTCGCCATCTATAACTTCATTTGTCCAAGGATTAATGTTAACTTGGGTATTCTGGGAGTATTTCATTGTACCCCAATCAGTTTTATATGCAATACGTTTACCCTTTGTACAACAATCTGAGGCCTCTGTCTTGAAAGTATAACCACCTGTGCTATTAGCCACAGTAAGATGAATTGGCATTTTTCCACTTTCTTGTGCAAAAGGGTAAACAATTGTTTCTTTAATTCTCCAATTGTATGTGCCATCTTCATTTTGTTCTGGTTCTTTTAACAGAGTCAATGTTTGCGACTGCGTATTACCTAAAATAGTACCGTCAAATTTAAATTTATTGGCCTGTTTGGGCAAGGTTACAGTTATATCAGTAACGTCTAATGGTACGTTTTCTATCAAGAAAGCAACTTTTGCCATGATATGATCAACATTAACAACAACGTTGTATATCATCTGGCTAGTATTTACATATATATCTTGTTTTCCTAAACATATATCTTTTGCTGAACACATATACAGTTCTGTATCCAATGTTATAGGTCTCTGGTACAATTCTGTATCTTTTGTTGTTTGCGGATACTCACCTATAAACCAACCCGTAACACAATATATCGAATAATTACCAGGTTTGTCCACCTCTTCAAAAAAAGTTGTCATATTATCACCAAGTGCGTCACCTTTGTTGTAAATAGCATTACCATCACTGTCAAAAAGATAACACATGAATATAGGGTCAGTCGCCCCTATGGCTCTTGTTGAAGCTGTCCACGGATCACTAATATACACCTGTGGTTTTATAACGAACCGTTTATCATTATTAGATTCTGGTTCTATACCAGAGAAATGATTAGTACAAGAAACACTAAAAGCAGAAACACAAACAATTATTAAAAAGCATTTCGTTTTAAATAAAAAATTAGTCCTCATGGTTATATTGTTTTATGTATTATCATTCTCTTTACATCGCAAAGATATGTATTTATTTTATAAAATTTTATTTTTTATTAAAATTTTTATCATTTATCGAAAAAAGAACTTATTTCCATTTTTATTACTCCATATTATTACTGTTAATTCTTTGACTCTTCCTCCATCACATAGATACCATTTGGTTATATGGAATTTTAATTGTATATTTGTGGCGTTTAAACAATAAAATCATCAATAAAAAAGTAAAGAATATGAAAAAGAACTTTATGATGCTCTGCCTGCTGGCCGCTGCAATGCAGAGCTGTGGAGACAAGCAGAAAAGCGCAGAAACTACTGAGGCTGAGGCTCCCGCACAGGAACAGGCCGAAGCAAAGGCTGAAGAAGGCGTAACCGCTGGTGCACAGGCACCCGACTTCAATTACAAAGACATCAGTGGAAAGGAAGTTAGCCTTAAGACCTTCCAGGGAAAATACGTAGTCTTGGACTTCTGGGGTATCTGGTGCAAATGGTGCGTAAAGGGAATCCCCGACATGAAGAAATATTATGACATGTACAAGGAGAAGATGGAGATTGTGAGCATTGACAACGGCGACGAAATGGACAAACTGCTCCCCTTCATCCAAGAGAATGACATGAACTGGACCCACATCATGAACGACGCCAAAGGCAACACTGACCTTTGCAAACTGTATCAGGTGCAGGGTTTCCCCACAAAGGTTCTCATTGATCCACAGGGTAAGATTGTAGAGGTGTTCGTGGGCGAGGTTCCCGAATTCTACCAGAAACTGGACGAACTGCTGAAATAAACACTCACAAAATATACATCCCGGAACTGACACGAAAACTTCTTTCTGAATAGATATGGACAGAAGGCAATTCTTACAATATTCCACAGCAGCCGCGGCCACGCTTGCACTCCCCACACAATGGGTGCAGGCCAGGCCGAAGGCTGACGTGAAGCGGTGGCGAGGCTTCAACCTGCTGAACTACTTCAGCCACTGGGACCCCTTCCCCTTCAAAGAGGAGGAATTCAAGTGGATTAGGGATTGGGGATTCAACTATGTGCGCATACCCCTCTCTTACTGGTGCTGGACCAAGCCTGGCGAGTACTATAAAACTGATGAGCGCGTGATGGAAGATCTGGACCGATGTGTGGAATGGGGACAGAAATATGACCTTCACGTCAGTTTGAATCTTCATCGTGCACCAGGATACTGTATCAACAAGCCCGAGGAACCACAGAACCTCTTCCGAGATGCCGAAGCACTGGAAGGATGCGCATATCAATGGCGCATGCTCGCCAAACGGTACAAAGGTGTATCGCACAAAGCACTGAGCATGAATCTGCTGAACGAGGTTTCGGGATGCAATGAGGAAGAATATGACCGTGTAGCACGCCGTCTTATCCAAGAAATACGCGAGGAAAGCCCTAGACGCCTTATCCTGCTTGACGGACTGGACATTGGCAGCAGACCGCTGATGACGGTACGTGACATACCACATATCGCCCAGTGCGGACGCGGATATCAACCCATGCTCATCAGCCACTATGCCGCTTCGTGGGTCTACGGTGACAAGCCCATGTACTTTCCCAAAGAAAAGCTCTCGTGGCCGCTGGAGGCAGACGGTAGAAGATATGACCGCGACTTCCTGCTCAATACCCTAAAGGACGCGTGGAAGCCTTGGACCGACCAAGGAGGGCTGCTTTTTGTAGGCGAATTCGGAGCGCACAACCAAACACCGCACGACGTAACACTCAAATGGCTGGCCGATTTGCTTGGCGTGTTCAAGGAACTGGGCATAGGATGGGCGCTATGGAACATGAGCGGGTCATTCGGTATCATGGACAGCGGCCGCAAAGACGTGGCTTATGAAGATTTCCACGGACACAAGCTGGACCGCAAGATGCTTGACATATTGCAACGTTATGGATAAAAGAAAAAACAACGGACAACAGACATGACACAAAAGAAAGCAATCGTAATGGGAGCCACATCGGGAATCGGCATGAGAGTGGCAGTGGAACTTGCCGAAAGAGGATGGGCGGTAGGCATTGCCGGACGCAGACAGAACCTCTTGGACGAAACCGCAGCCAGGCACCCGAACATCATTGCCACCCAATGCATCGACATCACTGCCGATGATGCTGCAAATGAGCTGATGGCGTTGGTGGAAAAGATGGGCGGAATGGACCTCTATTTCCACAGTTCAGGCATTGGTTACCAAAACCCCTCGCTCGATGTACAAAAGGAACTATCCACGCTGCAAACCAACGTGGTAGGCTTCAGCCGAATGCTCATTGCTGCCTTTGAATATTTCTGCCGTCACCCAGAACGCACAGGACACATCGCCGCCATAAGCAGCATTGCCGGAACCAAAGGACTGGGAGCCGCACCGGCCTACTCCTCTTCCAAGCGCTTCTGCAACCATTATCTGGAATGTCTGAGCCAACTTTGTGCCATCAGACGCATCGGCCACATCCGCATTCATGACATACGCCCCGGCTTTGTGCGCACCGCGCTGCTGGCCGAGGGGAAATACCCACTTCAGCTGGATCCAGATAAGGTGGCGCGCAACATTGTGAAACGCATGCTCAAAGGAGAAAGCATCATAACCGTGGATTGGCGATACCGTCTGCTGGTGGGCGCATGGCGACTCATCCCGCGCTGGATTTGGATTAAGATGAGAATCTCGTCCTGATTCTTGCATCATTTTGGAAGGAAATCAGACCAAAAATATCAAAATGAAAACTTATTCCGTCTTAAAATTAGACAAATTGAAATAAAAGCACTACCTTTGCAGACATATTGAAAGCAATAATTATAAATTTTAAGACAAAATGAGCAAACTCATAAAACCAACAGACTATCGTGCCCTGTTGGATTTGAAGCAGACCGAACTTGCCATAAAAAAAATAAAGGACTTCTTTCTTAGCAGTCTCAGCACCGAACTGAGACTGCGTCGTGTTACCGCCCCGCTCTTCGTACTGAGAGGACTAGGCCTGAACGATGACCTGAGCGGAATTGAACGCCCTGTATCCTTTCCCATCAAAGACATGGACGAGGCCGTAGCCGAGGTGGTACACAGTCTTGCAAAATGGAAGCGAATCACGCTGGCGGAATACGAGGTGGATCCAGGATTCGGCATCATCACTGACATGAACGCCATCAGAAGCGACGAAGAACTGGACAATCTGCACAGCCTTTATGTAGACCAGTGGGACTGGGAACGTGTTATGACAGACGCGCAACGCAACGTTGCCTACCTGAAGAAGACTGTGGAAAAGATATACAGCGCCATCCTGCGCACCGAATTCTACATTTGCGAAACCTACACCCAACTGAAACCTTTCCTGCCCGAGGAAATCTTCTTCATCCACAGCGAAGAACTCAGACAAATGTACCCCGACCTCTCGGCAAAGGAACGCGAACACCGTATCTGCCGCGAACACGGAGCCGTATTCATCATGGGCATAGGAAACGAGTTGGGCGACGGAGAGCCACACGACCTTCGTGCGCCAGACTATGACGACTGGTCCACTCCAAACGAGGACGGCTTTACCGGACTGAACGGCGACTTGCTCATCTGGTATCCCATCTTGGAGCGCTCCATTGAGTTGAGCAGTATGGGCATCCGTGTGAACCAAGAATCCCTGCAGACACAGCTCAAGCTGCAAGGTAAGGAAGACCGCAGCCAACTCTATTTCCACAAACGCTTGCTCGAGGGCAGCTTGCCCCTTAGTATAGGAGGCGGAATTGGACAAAGCCGTCTGTGCATGATTCTCCTGCACAAAGCTCATATCGGCGAGACGCAGAGCAGCATCTGGCCATGCAGCATGAGAGAGGAATGCCAGGCCGCCGGCATGCACCTTATTTAATATCATCAATCTGAAACCAATTTTTAAACACACAAGAAATATGAAGAATCAACGTTTGATGTCGCTTGACGCTCTCAGAGGCTTCGACATGTTTTTCATCATGGGCCTTTCAGGTCTTGTCGTTTCCATCTGCAATCTATGGCCCGGAACAGTTTCTGACGAGATTGCCCGCCAAATGAGCCATGTCCAATGGGACGGACTCACCCATCACGACACCATCTTCCCCCTGTTCCTTTTTCTTGCGGGCGTGTCGTTCCCCTTCTCCTATGCCAACCAGATTTCAAAAGGAATGACCCGCGCACAAATTTACGCGAAGATTTTCCGCCGTGCCGCCATGCTCATTTTCCTTGGACTCATTTACAACGGCTTGCTGAACTTCAATTTTGAGACCCTGCGCTGCGCAAGCGTATTGGCACGAATCGGTATTGCATGGATGGGAGCCGCCTTGCTCTTCATCAACTTCGGAGTGAAGACACGCGCTGCGATCTGCGCCTTCATCCTGATTGGCTACGGCTTACTAAGCGTATTGGTTGGAGCCCCAGACGTACCCAATGCCGACCCGCTGAGCCAGGAAGGTTGCCTGGTGGGCTATATCGACCGCCTTTTCCTCCCCGGACGCCTCATCTACAACGACGGACGCTTCGACCCCGAAGGACTCTTCTCGGCCGTTCCTGCCGTGGTAACCGCCATGCTCGGAATGTTCACCGGAGAACTCATCCGCCAGCCTAAAGAACGTTTCTCCGGAGAGAAGAAAACCTTGATGATGCTGGGCGGTGCTGTCGCTCTCATCCTCATTACATTCCTTGCAAAGGGCTTTGTCCCCGTGAACAAGATGCTGTGGTCAAGCACATTCGTCACCGCTGTGGGCGCATACTCACTCATCATGATGGCCATTTTCTATTATATTGTAGACGTGCGCGGATGGCAGAAGTGGACACTCGTTTTCCGTGTTGTGGGCATGAACTCCATCACCATCTATCTTGCCCAACGCATGATAAACTTCTCCACCACCAATAAATTCCTCTTCAGCGGCGTTGCCGGTCTGTTCCCCGAGAACATGGAAAAGGTGATGACGAACCTGGGCTACATTGTGGTGTGCTGGCTCTTCCTCTATTTCCTCTACCGCAAGAACACATTCCTGAAAGTCTGAGGTTAGACAACCTCTCCCCAAATAAATCGAGTAGGAGGAAAACGAAGCAGTTTTCTTCCTACTTTCGTTTTCCGACCTCTCACACCACCGTACGTGCCGTTCGGCATACGGCGGTTCCTATTTTAGATTCCATTCGAGATACAAATCCCTCAAGCACGGATAGCCAGCCACCTTTAGCGATATATTAGGGATTGCCCGTTTTAATATCACACTATCAGCTATCCGCCAATAGCCTTTGCGAGTGTTACCCCATTGGTAGGCTTGATACTTCTCTATACCACACCTTATGAGGTTGGCAACCTTTGTCTTGGTTTTCTTCCAGGCCTTCCATATGCACATTCGGATTCTGCGACGTAACCATTCGTCTGTTTCCATACACAACCGTTTCATCTCAGCCAAGTAAAAGTAACCCACCCATCCGCGTATGTATTCCTTTAGTTTCTGCTTTCTATTCTCATAACCCCATGCGTTTTGTCAATTCTTTAAGTTTTGATTTCAGCTTAGTCTTGGATTCGGGGTGAACTGTCAGAGAGCATTTTCCTTTGGATACACGGAAAGAATAGCCAAGGTATTTTATGCCTTGGACGTAAGAAACCACGGTCTTTTCTTGATTTACTTTGAGATAAAGGAGGTTTTCTAGAAAACTGCTGATTGATTTACGTACACGATTAGCTGCACGTTTGGATTTACAGAATATCAGCGCATCGTCAGCATATCTTACAAACGGGTGTCCTCTGCGTTCAAGTTCCTTGTCCAATTCGTGAAGCATGATGTTACTCAGAAGAGGACTGAGAGGTCCACCTTGAGGAGTGCCCTCTTCACTTGATTGGAACAAACCGTTTGCGAGAACTCCGCTCTTAAGGTATCTGTGGATTAGGCTGATTACTCTGCCGTCCTTTATCGTGCGGCTAAGAATCTCAATGAGCTTGCTATGGTTTACCGTGTCAAAGAATCGTTCCAGGTCAAGGTCAACAACATAGTGGTAGCCATCGCTTATTATATTCTTTGCTTCACGTAAAGCATGGTGACAGCTCTTGCGAGGACGGAAACCATAGCTGCGTTGGGAAAACTGACGCTCGTAAATGGGCATCAATACTTGATTGATGGCTTGCTGAACCAATCGGTCAACCACGGTGGGGATTCCCAATTGGCGCATCTTGCCATTAGCCTTGGGTATTTCTACCCTACGGACGGGATTGGGACGGTAGCTGCCGTCAAGCAAAGAACATATTAGTTCATCCTTGTTGGAGCGAAGCCATGGAAGTAATTCTTCACACGACATCTTGTCAACACCTCCACAGCCCTTATTCCTCACTACGGCTTTATAAGCCTTGTTTAGGTTGTCGGGACTAAGGATTACTTCAAGTAAGTGCTCTTTGTCAAATGGAACTTCCACGATGCCAACTTCGGTCATCCATATGAAAGTCTGCACTCCCTCATACCATTCGGATTCCGTCCTAGCTCTTTGAGGGCAGTCATTAACACGGGATAATGTTTTCTGCATTCTACCTTTCATATGGTAACTTTCAATTACTATCGCTTAATTATTAGGTTCAGT
>JAFYQQ010000077.1 GCA_017559845.1 Bacteroidaceae bacterium
GATTCCCGTCTTTGCAGACGGCGGATGTGTGAGGAACGCTTGAATACCACGGGTTCAAGAACCCGCGGCTATTCGCCCTTTCGGGCATCGCGTCCTTCAGACGCCACTACTTATATATAATTACGAAAAAGAGAAAACGTCTGGAAATTGCGATTGAGAGAGAGTAGAACCAAGCTTGATTGGGTTATGCCGAGCGTGAGCAATTTAGACAAAGTCAAAGACGAGATTTTGAATAGCCGGGGGCTTTCAAGCCCTCGGTTTTAAGAATATCCATATAAATGACGTCTGAAAGGCGGGAATCGGCAACGTAGATTTACCAAGCGATACTCGCTCAACGCTCAACGTTAATAGTTAATCGTTCAAAAATCTGTCTCTTATGTTCTTTTGTCAAAACATTAAATCTGCGGCAATCTGTCGCATCGGTGTCATCTGCGTGCCATTATTAAACGGTGAGAACATTGGGTTATAATCTCACGCGAATCCCACGAATCTCGCAAAATATTGTTCTAAGCCTTTGGCGGGATTGGCGGGATTGGCGGGAGTAAAAACCTCGGACGCTGCACGCAGACGTCCCTACTCTCACCACTCACCACTCACTACTCAAAACATGTTCTTTTGTTCTTATGTCTAATCCTTTTGGCGGGATTGGCGTGAGTAAAAACCTCGGACGCTGCACGCAGACGTCCCTACTCTCACCACTCACCACTCACTACTCAAAACTTGTTCTTTTGTTCTTATGTCTAATCCAAAAACTCACGGCTCATTGCTCAATGCCGTTCGCCCCCTATAGACCACAATAGCAGCAATCACTCTCAACGAAATGATTGCTGCTATTGTTTTTAGTTGACCAAGAAGTTTCTTACTTGCTAATCTTGTAAGTTCCAGCCTCGTATGTCTTTACTTCAGTCTCTCCGGGAAGGGTTACACTTGCCGTTGCGCCCTCGGGGATGGTGAACTCCCATGTCCAGGTGTCACCCTCGTACTTCCATGCGCTCTTAATAAGACCGGCGGCAGAGTTGTACTCGGCTGTAACATGACCCAGGCGCTTGTCGGGCACGGGTTTCATGATGATATGCTTGAAACCGGGGTCTGCGGGATCGGAAGCGATACCGGCGGCTGTCTCCCAAATCCATTCGCAAACGCAACCATAAGCATAGTGGTTGAAGCTGTTCATGCCACGGGGACCCATTCCCTTGTCCTTCATGTAGCTGTTCCAGCGTTCCCAAATGGTGGTAGCGCCATTATCTATAGAATAGAGCCAGCTGGGGTTTTTGCGCTGGAAGAGCAGTTCGTAAGCAATGTCTGCCATACCGTTTTCGGTAAGTGTGGTCATAAGAATGGAAGTGCCCAGAAAACCGGTCTGCAAGCAGTTGTCATGCTGTTTGAAGTTCTCGCGCAGACGGGCAATCATTGCGGCCTTAGCCTCGCCGTCCACCAAACCATTCTTCAAAGCAAAGAGTGCAGGGGTCTGCATGGTGTTAAGGATTTCGGTCTTGAAAGTTCCGTCCGCATTGAGGAAATTCTCCATGATATACGCCTTTGCCGAATCAGCCATCTGCATATACTTGTCGGCATCGCGTCCGGTGGCAGCAGCCATGTCACTCATCATTGTGGCGTCAATCACCCAATAAGAAGCACTCAGGTAGTTCCAATAAGCAAGAGCATCGGGCAGAGGACCTTCGGGAGAGAATGCCAAGCCACTACTGCTTTCAAGAGGCTCGTAACTGAGCCAGTCTGCCCACTGATAGTTACCGTTCTCGCCGCGCAGGGTCTCGTGGTTATACTTGGTGTCATTAATGTGGTTCATAAACAAATCCATGGCCTCCCAGTTTTCTTCCACGATTTCAGTGTCTCCGAACTGTTTCCAGATGGTCCAGGGAACAATGATACCCGCATCGGCCCATCCCAGACGCATCTTCTCGTTGCCATACTGTGCAAGAGGTGCCACACCGGGGAATCCGCCCAAGTCGTTCTGGCTGTCACGCATATCGCGCATCCACTTATGGAAGAAGTTTTCTGTATTGGCAAAGAACGAACCGGTTTCGGTAAACACCTGTGTGTCTGCCGTCCAACCCAAGCGTTCGTTACGTTGTGGGCAGTCGGTGGGTACAGACAGATAATTGGACAACTGTCCCCAATAGGTGTTTGAGATAAGTTTGTTAATCAGGTCGTTTCCTGTACTTATCTTTCCTATTTCCATATCTTTGGCTATGGAGGTTACAGGAATTGAAGCGATAGACTTGATGGTTACCTCATCCGTTGCGGTAATGGAGACAAAACGGTAACCAAAGAATGTGCAGGTGGGGTAATAAGTAGTAAAATCCTCTGTATTGGCAAAGGTGTAGGTCATGCGGAAGCAGTTCTTGTGAGCACGCAGGTTCTCGCGGTGAACACTACCTTCGGGACCATCCATTCCGCGGCTTTTGGCTCCGTTGCCGTCATTCAGCAATTCGCCGGGCAGACAGGTAAGCACAGTTCCTTCCTTGGCCTTGAACTCAAACGAAGGCACGGCTGCACAATTCTGTCCAAAGTCAACCACCAGTGTTTCGCCCTCCTTAATTGTCATGGGCTCACCGGGAGCAAACTCTTTGGTAATGATTACCTTACCGAACTCATTTTCCTTCTCGCCCTCAATACCGTTCCACAAATAAGCTTTCACGGGGCTTAAAGTGAGATCGCGACGCAGATACACTTCCGCACCGTTTGTGGGGAATATCTTACCACGGAATTCCTTGTTCTGTTCAGGAGTGGAAAGGTTTTCCACACAGTCATAGCCCATCTTCTCGCGCGCATCGTATTCCTCTCCGTCAAAAATGGCTGCGTGCTTCACCGGACCAGCAATGCCTGCCTTCCAGTTATCTAGGTCAGTTCCATAGAGTTTTGTGGTACCGTCGGCAAAAGTCAATTCCAACACACCACGGAAAGCACACTTTGTACCGAACATTCCCTTGTTTCCGCCAGGGGTTACAATCTTGTCGCCCCACCATCCGGGAGTCACCTGCGCAGAAAGCACGTTCTCGGCTCCGGCCTTGCACAGGAAGGCATCAGTGATGTCATAGGTAAAAGACAGTTTGGTCTTGAAAGGATTGGTAAATCCGGGTTTCAGAATTTCCTTTCCCACAATCTTGCCGTTCAAATAGAGTTGGAAAACGCCCAGGCCGGCAGTCATCCACTTGGCTGAAGTTACCTTCTGCTCGTTCTTCACGGTAGTTACAAACCAGTTTGCACCATCGGCGGCACGCTCGATGTTGCGGTCACTGATGATGGGCGCATCCACCACCGAAATCCAGATGGAAGCGTCCCAGGCAGAATCATCAAGGGCATCAATGCGTTGTCCCACTTCGGATGCGTTCTTAGTTCCGCAACCGGTAAAAATAACGAAAACCACTGCCATGGCAAGGCTCGTCAGCACACGGAATGTTTTTTTCATATTCCTTAAATTTATGGTTAAAAGAGTTAATAATGTTCAACACTGTATGTCCGATTTTACGGCAACTTCTGCAACAAATTTACGGATTAGCGGGGGATTGAGCAAATATATCGGGAGAAAATGAGTGCAAAAATGCTTTTATTCCATCTGCAGAAGCTGATTTTCGGGCCAATTTACCAGATAGACCGTTTCTGTGGCACGCGTTATAGCGGTATAGAGCCACCGGAAATAGTCGGGCGAAAGCATGTCTTCGGTTACATATCCTTGGTCTATGAAAACACGCTGCCATTGTCCGCCCTGCGCCTTGTGGCAGGTGACGGCATAGGCATACTTCACTTGCAAAGCGTTGTAATAAGCGTCTTCCTTTATTTTTTTTGCTCTCGCCTGTTTGTTGGTTATCTCAGGATAGTCTTCCCACACGCTTTGGAAAAGATGTTCCTGTTCCTGTCGCGTAAGGGCTGATGCCTCGCTGCGGAGCGTATCCAGCAGCACCACAGCATCCAATTCCATATCATCATAATCAGGAAGTTGCAAGGTCACATCGGCAAAGCGGAAGCCGTAAAGCGTGCGCTCGTTGCGGAAACGTCGTACCACCGCCACGTCTCCGTTGGCTATGAACGGAAGTTCCTTGTTGTCCTTACACCAGAAATAGTTGTTCTTGGCCACCATCAGAAGGTCGCCTCCGGAAAGCTCCTCTTCGTGTCCCAAGATGCGTCCTCTGATTCCTTGGTTATACTGGATGGCACGACGGTTGCTGCGTGTGACCACAATGGTCTGGTCCGTTCCGCAATGGTAATAGCTTTCTTCCAATGCCTCAATGAGTTCGTTACCGGGGAGCGTGCGGATATCGGCAAAACCGCCCACCCGGATTCGGGGGAAAGCATAAACCTCGTCATTGGAAATCAGTTGTCTGAGGAATGTGGCGTTCCACAGTATGCCCGAATCTGCGGTCTGACGCACCACTTCGGTCAACTCTATTTCCGTTACATTCAGGCCATAGCCCTGCAGCACCTCGGAGCAGAGCGCCGGACTTTCCTCCTCGCCCACCGGGGGAAGCTGTGCCGTGTCGCCTACCAGCATCAGACGGCAACCCTCACAGGAATAGACAAAATGCACAAGGTCATCCAACAGTCTGCCCGTACCGAACATGGAGCCGGACAGGCCTTCGTTGGCAATCATGGAAGCCTCGTCCACGATGAAAAGAGTATGGCTTTTCAGGTTTACGTTGGCTTGAAAACTATCCATATCGGCAAAAGTTTTCTGCCGATAGATGCGCTTATGGATAGTATAAGCCGGTGCCTGGGCATAAAGGCTCATCACTTTTGCGGCTCTTCCGGTAGGGGCCAGCAGCACCACGTTTTGTTTCAGCTGCATCAAAGTCTGCACCAAAGCACCCACCAGACTGGACTTTCCCGTACCCGCGTAACCTTTCATCAGAAAGATTTCGTTATCAGCTCGCGAGAGCAGAAAAGCAGACCACTTCTCAATTGCCTTTTCTTGCATTAAAGTGGGCAAATAAACGAGGTTTTGCCTTATTTTTAAGCCTAATTCATCCGTTATCATAAAACTTTCATAAAAAAATACCCGAAAAATCGGTATATTTGAATAATATTCTCTACTTTTGTAATGCGAATATATAAAATAAACGACAAATATCATCATGAAAAAGGTAATTAATGCAATTTTGGGAGTCTGCGCACTGCTCCTCTTGTTCATTTGCTGGCGCAGCATCCAGGACGATCAGGAGTTCAACGCAGAAGTAGCAGCTCGTGAAGCTGTAGTAAAAGCACGCCTCTTGCAGATTCGTGCAGCGGAAGAAGCTTACAAGGCTCAGCACGAAGGTGTTTATTGTGACAATTGGAACGTACTGATTGAATTTGTCAAGAACGGCCGCCTGCCTATCATCAAGAAACAGGGCGTTCTTAGCGACGAACAGTTGGAAAAGGGTCTGACCGAAGACTCTGCTGCAATGATTGTAAACAGTGGCGACACCAAGTTGATTGAGGCCAATGGCCTGCAGGATTTCCGTCGTGACACCATTTGGGTTTCTCTGATGGACTCTCTGTACCGCGAGGAAGGTTTTGAGGCAGACTCTCTGCGTTTCATCCCCTTCTCATTGGGTGACACATTTGAAATCATCGCATGTCCCAACACCACCCGTTCCGGTAGCATCATCCAGGTTATGGAATGTAACGCTCCTGACAGCAGCTTCCTCAAGGGAATGGGCAAAATGGGTAACCGCTTGATTCAAAACCGTGCCGAAGAAGCCGATGCCAAGGGTGCATATCCCGGACTCAAGATCGGTGATGCCGGTAACAACTGGAACAATAATGCGGGTAACTGGGAATAAAAGAATCAACACATACAGATTATCCATCCGTGTCTCAACGGATGGATTTTCTTTATATATATATAAGGAAGGGGACAGCAAACCTTTTGAGAAGCAGCAAGTGCCCGTCTCCCCCGGCGACTATCCCCACATCGCTCTGGAACGCGCACTTACCAGAGAGCGCCTCATGGAACTGCAATACGATGAGGTGGAAATGATAGTGGACGCTCCCACGACAAGAATCCCATTGGAAGAATTTCAGCGCGAAGAGACAGAAGCCATCTTCTACCTCACCTATCCGCGCCTTAAACAAGCCCCGGTAAAAGTGTGCTACGAGATTTTGCCTTATCTGGAAGTGGTGGAACTCTTTGCCGTGGACAGTCTGCTGCTGAACATGGTCATGCAACTCTTCCCCGAGGTGCAGCTTCACAGCTGGCAGGGACGCATTCTGGAATCAACTGCCAAAAGCGAACAGAAAGACATTTCAATCTGCCGCCGCATGCATGTGTGCCGCAATTCTTCCGGAATCTTCATCTATGTCCTCAAGAAGAAAGGCCTCCACTTTGCCTGCACATACGAAGTAGACAACCCAACCGATGCCCTGTATTTCGTGCTGTTTACCTGGAAGAAACTGGACCTCAATGCCAACGAAGACTATTGCATCCTCCACGGCTATGACGAACTGGCAGACGGATTGGGTAAATACCTTAAAAACCTTAAGATATGCGAGTAATTACAGGAAAATACAAGAGCCGCAGGTTCGAAGTACCCCGCTCATTCAAGGCACGCCCTACCACAGATTTTGCAAAGGAGAACCTCTTCAACGTACTGCAAGGGTATATTGATTTTGACGAAGCCCCGGCAGCCCTGGACCTCTTTGCCGGAACCGGAAGCATTACGCTCGAACTGCTTAGCCGCGGTTGCGACCGTGTAGTGGCTGTGGAAAAGGATCCGCTCCATTACAAGTTCATCTGCAGTTTCATTGACAAGTTGCAGGATCTCTCTGCCGTTCCCGTCCGTGGAGACGTATTCCAGTATCTGGCCCGCTGCCGCGAACAGTTCGACTTCATTTTTGCCGATCCGCCATACGCCTTGCCACAGTTGGAGTCCATCCCCGACTGCGTGATGGGGCACGGTCTGCTCCGCCCCGATGGTCTGTTCGTGTTGGAACACGGAAAAACCAACGATTTCTCTTCCCATCCCTGCTTTGTGGAGGAGCGCACATACGGCAGCGTACACTTCTCCTTTTTCCAGGAAAAAGAATAATCTTGGGCGATGAGCAGTGAGCAATGAGCGATGAGCGATGAGTTGTGAGCTTTAAAATAGTTCATATTCCACAGCTCATTCTTCTATATAACAGTCCAAAGTAGACGGTCATGCAGAACTAAATTCAGCATGACATTTGGAGTCATTTGTTATTTATACTCTCATTTTGGGGACGCCCAATTCAATACTGATGCCCAACTCACGGCTCACGGCTCACGGCTCATAACCCACAAAAGGCTATGGCGCGTTACATTGCACCATAGCCCGTCCGGTTTACAGATTTCAACTTCTTCTCTCTATCTCCTACCGGGAACAACGTGACCATTGTCCTTCTTTATGTCTTTCTGATGACGTTTCATATCCTTTATACGATCCATTTCTCTGCGGTGACGATCCTTTTCCATTTTCTTCAGTTCCTTCAGACACTTGGGACAGTGTTTGGGGTCAAACTTGTGATGGGCATGTTTGCTGCACACTTCCATTGTGTGGCAGGGCTTATAATGTGTTACGGGATGGTCGGTAGCCAGACAAGTCATTGAAAGGGTGAACAGGATTCCTGTCAACATAAGTTTCATTGTCGTTTTCATAATCTTCTTCTTTTTAATTGTCCTACATTTTTCTTTTATCACTCTCATTTTGATAGTGCAAAGTTACGGAGTTCATTTTCCTCCCGCAAAAGTCTTTCCCTATAGTAAAAAGAAAATCCCCTACCATTGATAGGAGATTCTCTTGTGATTGTGTTTTTAAAGGGAGAGATTGTGTCTTTTAGAAACGGCGCGGGCCGCCAAAGCCACCGCCGGGGCCTCCACCGCCTTGTCTTCCTCCGCCCCACCCGCCGGGACCGCCAGGACCACCGGGGCCGCCGAAGCCATTTCTGCGGGCTTCCTTGTTGCCCAAGAGGTTCAACTGGTAGATGACATGAACCATAACATAACTGTGGATGGCTCTGTTCCATGAGTCGCTACGTGTGGTGGCGCTGATGCTGCGGCTGATATTGCTCCGCTGGCGCAGGATGTCATACCACTGCACACTCAGCGTGAGCGCCTTGTTCTTGAGGAAGTTCTGGCTAAGCTGGGCGTTCCAGATGAGTTCGTCGGTGTTCATTGTGGCGTCCTCGTATCCGCGGCGGCTCTGCTGTGAAATGTCGGTACTGAGCTGCATGTGCCAGGGCATGTTTATCTGGAAGTTACCTCCGTAATTGAAGGTCCAGGTGTCCAGATTGGCATTTTTCTGCACTTCGTTGGTGGCGTGCATGTAGTTGAATCCTCCGTTCACGCCCACTTCCAACAGGTCATTGCGGAAATTCAAGCGCAAGTTCTCGTTGATGCTGGTGGTCTTTGTCGTGGCCTTTTCAAGCGGAGTGTTCTGAAAAATCTTGTCCATGTTCACGCTGCCGTCGGGGTTGAAGATGTTGCCCCAGTTGCTGCCGTCGGCATTGCTGCTCTGGTAGCTTACGTTGTTGCCGTAGTTGATTCCGGTAAAGGTGTGGACGTTGAAGTACTTCTTGGGTCCGAGTGCCGAGTTGAACATCAGGTTGGTATTGGTGTTCCAGTTTCCGTTGATGTTCATGGGGCGGCTGTATCGGGCACCGGTTTCCGTGTTGTAGATGGTGGCGGTGCTGATATTGTTGTTGTTCTGGGTATAGTTGGCATTCACCATCCATCCCATCTGCTTGTCCACGATGTAATCGTTGTAGAACGCGTTGAATCGGTTTGACCAACTGCTGCGTAGGCCGGCATTACCGGTACGGATGTTCAGGGGGTCGCTTGAGTCGGTTACCTCCAACAGGTCTGTCATGCTGGGCTGTCCCATCGATGCGTTGTAGCGCACTCTTAGCTGGCTGGTATTGCTGATTTTCCAGCGGAAGTCAATACGCGGCGCCCAGTTCATGATGTGGCGTACAACGGTGGTGTCCAGCTGGTTCTTGGTGTAGTCCATGTGCGTGGTCTGCGGTTGCAGGTTGGCGCCGAAGTTCAGTCGGAATCCCTCGCCCAGCATATAGCGGAACATGATGCTTGCGTCCTGGTTGTACTCCTTGTAGGTGGCATATTGGCTGTTCTCCACGTTGCGGATGTAGCTCAGTGTGTCCAGTCCGGGGATGTATCCCAGATAGAGCTGTTCCTGGGTGTAGTATCCTTCGAATTTGGTCAGCAGGCTGTCAATGCTGTACATGGAACGGTCGTTGTCAGAGAACTGGTAACGCATCTGATAACTGAGCTGCAGGTTCAGGTTATTGGTGATGGGCTCGGTGTAGCTCAGTCTTCCACTGTAATTGTAGTTGGTCGTGGGCGACACGTTGTACTGGTTGGTGAAATCCTTTCTGTTCTGGCGGTAGTAGTTGATTTCGGCGCGGCTGAACGACTCGTTCTCGCTGTGCGTATAAGCTCCGCCTACGTTCAGTGTGATGTTGCGGCCGGGCTTGTTCAGTCTACGGTTGATCTGCAGGTTTGCGTCCACGTTGTTGCTCTGGTTGTTGCCTTTACCCTCGCGGATGTTGTCGTTCACGGCAATGCTGTCACGGACGATACGGTTCTCCTCCATGTTGTATTGGGTGAGCGGGTCGTTCATGAAGGCATAGGGATCCTGGTTGAAGGTTACGTTCTGGCTTTGGCTGTTGTTGTGCGATGCCGAGTGGCGGAAGTTTGGCGTCAGCATAACGTTGGTCATGCTGTCAATCTGCCATTCAAAGCGGAAGTTGGCGTTGACGTTCTCGCTGCTGTTCAGAGACCAGTTGCGGCTGTTGTTGAACGTAGAGGTCGTGTTGTTCAGGAACTGCTCGCTGTTGTTCAGCGACAGGTTGCTTGCCCTGTTGTGGTTGTATCGGATGTTACCTCCAATCTTGAGCAGTCCGGCCGAGTATTCGGGCTTGTTGTTGTCCCAGGCAAAGTTGAATCCGGCCATCTTGCTGGTTACGATGCCGCCTCCGCCGCCCCATCCGCGGCGTCCGCCTCCGGGGAATCCCTGGTCGTTCACGTTGTTGATGGAGCCGATTACGGTCATCTGGAAATGGTCGGTAAAGCGGCTCAGGTTCACCTTTCCGGTGTAACGGTCTTCCGTACCGTATCCCACGTCCGTGTTCAGCACCCATCCTTCCTTCATGCCCTTCTTTACGGTCAGGTCCAGTACGGTCTCTTCCTCGCCGTCGTCAATGCCGGTAATGCGGCTGTAGTCGCTCTTGCGGTCATACGATTTTATCTTGTCCACCATCTTTGTGGGCAGGTTCTTCATGGCCATCTTGGTGTCGTTGTTGAAGAATTCCTTTCCGCTCACCATGATTTTCTTTACGGTCTTTCCGTTTATCTTGATGGTACCGTCGTCTTCCACTTCTGCTCCGGGCAGTTTGCGCACCAGTTCCTCCAGGTTTGAACCTTCGGGCAGACGGTAGGCCGAGCTGTTATAGATAAAGGTATCTTCCTTCATCTCCACTTGGGCGGCACGGGCGGTCACTTCGGCTGCGTCCATCAGCATTGCGTCCTCCTTAAGCACCATTGTTCCCACATCTACAGTCTTCGGTTTGCTTTCCAGTGTGATGTCGCGGAAAAGCGTGTGGTATCCCACATACGTAATGCGCAGGATGTAGCTTCCTGCCTTGACCGACGGCAGTTTGAACGAGCCGTCCTCTCCGGACTGGATGCCCGAAGCTTGCGTACTGTCCTTGGGATGCAACAGCACCACTGAGGCAAACGGCAACGGCTCGCCTTCCATTGCGCCATCCATCACTTTACCCGTCACGGTAATCTTCTGCGCCAGGACAGAGGAAATGCCCAAGCACATGAACACAATCCACAAAAGTTGTCTTTTCATTATTCTTTATTAACTGTTGTTTGACTGAATGAAATAGGGTACAAGGAGCCGATAAGTTCTTTGCACCACACAAAAGTCCAACTATCGGACTCCCCTTCCGACAAAAGGTTTAAAAGAGAAAAGAAGAATTTCATACGTTTGATGTTTTTTATAGCTAAAAGGCCGTAATTTATCGGATATTCATCGTATCTTTGTATTGATTGTAGAAAAAATATCCGTTTTACACCTTATATTATTTATATATATGCAGGACATCATCCTTTGCCAATCTTTGGAAGAAAATCTCACCCAAGCCGTCTCTTCCTGTCCGCACGACCATCTGTTTGTGCTCACGGACACAGAAACTCTCCGTCATTGTTGGCCTTTGGTGGCAGGCTTCCCCTGCATGCAGGGCGCCACAATGATCACCATCCCCGCAACCGACGAGTTCAAGACGCTGGACACGCTGGCCTCCGTATGGACGGCCTTGCAGCAGGGCGGCGCAACGCGCCACAGTCTCATGGTGAATCTGGGCGGCGGCATGGTCACAGATTTGGGCGGATTTGCCGCAAGCACCTTCAAGCGCGGCATGTCCTATATCAACATCCCCACCACCCTGCTCAGTATGGTCGATGCCAGTGTGGGCGGCAAAACCGGCATCAACTTCGGCGGACTGAAGAACGAGATTGGTGTATTCAACTGCGCACGGTCTGTACTTCTGGACACCACCTTCCTGCGCACACTTGACCGGCAGAACCTGCTTTCTGGCTATGCCGAGATGATAAAGCATGCACTCATCAGCAGCACGGAAGACTGGGCGGAACTGATGCGCTTCGACTTGAACCAGGTGGACTATGCCCTGCTGCAGCAACTGGTAGCAAAAAGTGTGGCCATAAAGGAACGCATCGTCACGGAAGACCCCACAGAGAAAGGCATCCGCAAGGCACTCAACCTGGGACACACCGCTGGGCATGCGTTGGAAAGCCTGGCCCTGGCACAGGGCAGACCCGTACTGCATGGCTATGCCGTGGCATGGGGACTGGTGTGCGAGCTCTATCTCAGTTTCCTCCGCACAGGTTTTCCCCAACGCACCCTGCAGCAAACCCTGCAGTTTGTGCGCGGCCACTATGGCTCTTCCCCCATCACCTGCAAGCATTATGACCAACTTTATGAGTACATGACGCACGACAAGAAAAACCAGGGCGGCGTTGTGAACTTCACGCTCCTGGCCAACGTGGGTGACATCCGCATCAATCAAAGCGCCTCTAAGGAGGAAATTATGGAAATGCTTGATTTTTTTAGAGAAAATTGTTAGATTTTGAGAGAATTTCCACATATTTTTTATTAACTTTGCGCAGATATTATCAAATTTTACGACTTATGAAATACAGATTTATGACCCTTTTGAGCCTTTTTGTATTGGCAATGGCAGCCATGGCTCAGGGAAAAGCCAAGTATGTGTTCTATTTCATTGGTGACGGAATGGGCGTGAACCAGGTGAACGCCACCGAAACCTATCTGGGTGCATTGGAAGGCCGCATCGGCATCAAGGAGATGTGCTTCCCCAGCTTCCCCTTCGTGGCGTTGGCTAATACCCAGAGTGCCACCAACGGCGTTACCGACTCTGCCGCCGGCGGAACAGCACTTGCCACCGGACACAAGACCAAGAACGGTGCTTTGGGCGTACTCAAGGACCAGACCACCGCTGTTACCAGTCTGGCCGACTGGGCACGCGAGGGCGGAGCCGCTGTGGGTATTACCACCAGCGTAAGCATCGACCACGCCACCCCCTCTTCTTTCTACGCTCATGTGGGCAATCGCGGCGAGTCATATAAGATTGGCCAGCAGCTCGTGAACAGCGGCAACGACTTCTATGGTGCTTCTGACTTTGTAAAGCCCAATAACCCCGATGGCGGTCCCGACCTCTACAAGCAGGCAGAGGAAAAAGGCTTCACCATTGCCCGCGGATACAAGGATTACCAGAAGAAGGCCAAGAAGGCCGACCGCATGATTCTCTTCCAGAGCGAAGAGGCCAGCAAGAAAGACCGCGGAAGCATCCCCTATGCCCTGGACCGCAGCAAGAACGACCTCACACTGACTGATATCACCCGTGCCGCCGTGAACTTCCTCACCAAGAAGCAGGGCCAGAAGGACGGTTTCTTCCTCATGGTCGAAGGCGGAAAGATTGACTGGGCTTGCCATGCCAACGACCTGTGCTTCATCCCCGAAGTGCTCGATTTGGATAATGCCGTAAAGGTAGCATACGAATTCTACCAGCAGCACCCCGATGAAACCCTCATCGTTGTTACCGCCGACCACGAAACCGGTGGTCTCACACTGGGACGTGGCCCCTACGAACTGCACCTCGAAGTTGTGGGTAACCAGCGCATGACCATCGGCAAGTTGGGCGAAGAACTGCACAAGCTGCACGAAAAGCACGGCGACAAGTACAACTGGGACATCGTGAAGGCATTCCTCACCGAGAACTTCGGATTCTGGGGCGCCGTAAAGCTGAAGGACGACCAGACCAAGCGTCTGGAAAAGGCATTCGAGAACATCATGGCCGGCAAGGGACAGGATTCCAAGTCGCTCTACCAGAAGGATGACGAGCTGGCAACAACCGTCCGCAAGATTCAAGCCGAATGCGCAATGGCCGGCTGGCAGAGCGGTGGACACAGCAACGGCTACGTTCCCTGTTTCGCCATCGGAGCCGGAGCCGAGAACTTCACCGGTCGTATCGACAACACAGAAATCCCCAAGCGCATCGCAAAGGCTGCCGGCTGGCAGATCAAGTAATGCAGGGAACAATCCTCATAGCACTTCCCCCTTCTCCGCACAAGAGAAGGGGGATTTTTTGTGGCACGCGGATGAGCCGCGAGCAGCTCAATGTCAAACATTTTTACTTTTGTCCATAAACCAGACATTGGTGTCAAAATGAACAAAAACCGCCTAAAATAATTCAAAAACAAACCTAAAATATCGTCCAATATTGCCCTACTGCGAAATTTTGATTTTCCAACTGAGAAAAAATAATTTTCCAACTGGGAAATAAAAATTTTCCAACTGGGCACTTTCGACTTTCCAGCTGGATTTATACGGAAATACAGTTTTGTAAAGAATTTTCAATGGCACGCTGATGACACAGATTTTGAGTAATGAGTTATGAGCAATGAGTTGTGAGCGGTGAGCGATGAGCGGTGAGTACACAAATGTCATCCTGAACTTGTTTCAGGATCTGTCCGCGGAGAAGGACAAGTAAAGGCTCGCAGTGAGATGCTGAAACGAGTTCAGCATGACCGTCTCTTTGAACTGTTATATAGAAGAACATAAGTATTGAATTGGGGCCCAATTCAATACTTATGTCTAATCTCATCGCTCACAACTCATTGCTCATTACTCATCGCTCATTACTAAAAAGTAGCTATGTCTACTCTAAAAACATCCTTTATCCACCGCATTTGGGCCGTTCTGTTTGGCCGTTTGAAATACAAATCGTTATTCAATCTCCTATAATTTTGTTTTTTGGACATTGTTTTTTGGCGAATTTGCCCGTTTCATTGTATCTTTACAGCAAGAAACAAGCATTTATGAACACTTTACAGAAAAAAAACTTACTCATTCTCATTGTTGTGGCAGTCCTTGCCACACTGCCTTGGCTGGGACTTTCTGACTTTAACACCAAGGGAGAGCCACGCGAAGCCATCGTGTCGCTGACCATGATTCAGCAAAACAACTGGATACTGCCACATAACAACGGTGGCGAAATGGCTTACAAACCCCCTTTCTTCCACTGGTGCATTGCCGCCACCGCCACTTTGTTGGGCGGCATGAGCGAATGGGCTGCACGTTTTCCGAGCGCACTGACCGCCCTGCTGATGATGGTGTGGATGTATGTCTACTATGCCAAAAGGCGCAATGCACATACGGCACTCACCGCCGCCCTGACATGTCTGGGGTGCTTTGAGGTGTTTCGTGCCGCACACGCCTGCCGTGTGGACATGGTGCTGACGTTCTGCATTGTGGGTGCCATATACGCCTTTGCCCGATGGACCGAGCATGAACGTTGCCGGCCCGTGCCCTGGCTGGCCATTCTGATGATGAGTCTGGGCACACTGACCAAAGGCCCAGTGGCCATTGTTCTGCCCTGTGGTGTCACGGGATTGTATCTGCTCCTGCGACGCGAGAACTTCTTCCGTGTATTCTTCAGTCTGGCCGCCACTGCCCTGGCATCACTCATCCTGCCTGCCGTGTGGTACTATGCCGCCTACCAACAGGGTGGAGAGGAATTCCTACGCCTGGTAAAGGAAGAGAACATCGACCGCTTCCTGGGCAAGATGACCTATGCCAGCCACGAGAACGGACTGTGGTACTATTTTGTGATGCTGCCTGCCGGACTGCTGCCCTGGACTTTGGTGCTGCTGCCCGGGCTACGCCGCAAATGGAGTTTGGAGGGCATCAAGCGCAAGTTCACACAAATCGAACCCGTTGAATTGTTCTCTCTGGTGGCGGCTACCGTCATCTTTGTTTTCTATTGCATCCCCAAAAGCAAACGCGGCGTGTACATCCTGCCCATGTATCCCTTTGTGGCTTATTTTATCGCCTTGTATATGCAGAAAGTGTTTTCGCCACGGTTCATCAAGCGTGCCACAGGCATTTCTGTGGGGTTGTTCACACTGGCATTCGCCGTGGTGCTGCCCTTCTTCTTCCTGAACCGAAAAAGTGACCTGAACACCGCCAGGGAGATACAACATATTGTGGGCGACAAGTACCTGACCAGCCATGTATCGGGCGGAGCGCCGGGCAATCCGATGCACTTCTTCACCATCAACTATTACCTGAAGGACAAGCTGGACACATGGAAAAGCACGGGACCCGCACAACCAGAAGGCTACCTGATCATCGGCGAGAAAGACGCGCCCGACTTTATCCAATCACAAGACAAATTCCGCTTCCTGCCAGTAGAGCTGGAGCCTCATCGCAGTTGCGACGTGAAGCAAAACATACTGCTCTATCGTTTTGAACCCCTTAAATCTGAATAATATGATGAAAAAAAGCCTTATCGTCCTTTTTGCCTTTGCAGGCATCTGTCCGATTTACGCAGATAAAGAAATCGTAAAAGCCATACCCGACACCACGTTGCTCCAGCGTCCTTTTGACGCGCAGGACGCCACATTGTTCCAAACACCTAAGAAAATGTTCTTTCCGGAAACATGGTTCCACTATGTGAACGGCAACGTGGACCGCGCCGGAATCACAGCCGATTTGGAAGCCATTGCCGCTTCGGGGCTGGCAGGCGTACAGTTCTTCCACGGCGGAGGTTTTTCCGACGGATGGAAGGGTGTTACCGAGCCGGTGTACTGCCTGAGCGACAAATGGGAAAGTCTGGTACAGCACACCGCCAGCGAAGCGCAACGCCTTGGCCTGCGATTTACCATGCAGAACTGTCCGGGATGGGCTATGAGCGGCGGACCGTGGATTGACTTCGACCATACCATGCGCCACCTCACCTACAGCCGATACGACATCAAGGAAGGACATACAGGCGACATCGTACTGCCCAAAGCAAAGGAGGCCGGCGACCCCAACCGCGACTACCGCGATGTCATCGTACTGGCATTCCCCACTCCATTGGGCGACACCGAAGAACCGCTGTTCACCGGCAAATACAACTTCAAGCCGACGACTCCCGACGCGCCCAACATCATAGACATCAGACTGGACAAACCTGCTGTGGCAAGAACACTGGAGTTCTCACCCATCGACAAGTTCAACCACGACTTTGGCGTTGACCCGGGCATCAACCTGCAGGTGGAGGCCATAGACCGTAACGGACGTGTACACAAAGTGCTGGACACCCCCATGCCTTACTCAAACTGGCAAGACTCGCATACCATTTCACTGGCGCTTGCCGAACAACCCGACTGCCAGCACTACCGTGTATTGATCCACAACCGGCACAACATGAACATCTCTTCTGTCAGGTTGCTTTCCGCCGCACGCAAACAAAACTGGGAAGGCGAGGCCGGATGGACACTGCGCACCGTACTGCCCGAAAGCGCCTCTGCGAAACAGTCGGCAGAGGCTTATGTAAAAGGAAACATGATTATAAATCTGACAGACAAGATGGATGCCGACGGCAAACTGAGTTGGAAAGTTCCGCAAGGCGAATGGACCATCCTGCGCATAGGCCACATCAACACCGGACGCCGCAACGGACCCGCTCCGGCAGAAGCCACAGGATGGGAATGCAACAAGCTTGACCCATCGGGAGCCGCGCTGCACTTCAAGAACTACATCGGCCACATGGCAAACGGTCCCGTAAAGGGACTGGTCAGCAATATGCTGATGGACAGTTGGGAATGCTATTCACAAACCTGGACAAAGAACATGCCACAGGACTTCCGCCGCATTGCCAGCTATCCCCTGGAACAATGGATGCCTGCCCTCTTCGGCTTTGTGATTGACAGCCCAGAAACCACCGCACGTTTCCTGGTGGACTGGCGCAAGACACTGAACAATCTTTTCGTGAACAACTTCTTCGGCGAAATGAGCCGTCTGGCACACGCAAACGGGCTGACCTGCACCTATGAGACCGCCGGCGGCGACATTACGCCTGCCGACCCGATGGAATATTACAAGTTTGCCGACGTGCCGATGTGCGAATTCTGGCAACCGTTCACCAACTTCCTGTACAACCGCAACTACAAACCCATACGCCCCACGGCCTCTGCCGCAAGAATGTACGGCAAGCCCCGTGTTTCAGCAGAATCGTTCACCTCTTTTGTCCTCACCTGGGACGAACACTGGCAAATGCTGAAGGACGTGGCCAACCAAAATCTGCTGGACGGCATGTCCCACTTCGTGTTCCACACCTATACACACAACCCCGGCGCATCAAAGTATTTCCCCGGCACCAGTTTCGGAAGCGGCATCGGAAGTCCCTTCTTGCGCGGACAAACATGGTGGAAGCACATGCCGGCATTCACTTCCTATCTGGCACGATGCACCTATATGATGGAGCGCGGAAAGCCCGTAAGCAGCGTGCTGTGGTACATAGGCGACGAATACCAACAGAAGCCGGACCAGTTCTACCCCTTCCCCGTGGGCTACCGTTATGACTACTGCAACCCCGACGCGCTGCTTACCCGTCTGAGTGTGAAGGACGGCAAGTGGACCACACCGGACGGCATAACCTATCCCGTGCTTTGGATTCCCCAACCCGGACGCATGCAGCCCGAAACATTGGAGCGATTGGTTGAGCTGGTGAAGCAAGGCGGTATCCTTGTGGCAGACATGCCCACCGGCATGGCCACACTTGGCAACGGAGACCGACAGGCAGCACGTTATCAGGCTGCCGTAGCCGCACTTTGGCCCAAGAACGCACCTCAAGCACATACGTTGGGCAACGGACGTGTATTCAGCCAGATGAGCTTGGAAAACGCGCTGGAGCACCTGAACATCCAGCCCGACGTTACCGGAATTGGCAACCAATGGCTGCACCGCAAAGCTGAAGGTGCCGACTGGTATTTCGTATGTGCCGACCGCGAGACTCCGTTCAGTGGAGAAGTGGAGTTCAACTGTACCGGACGTGTGGAAATATGGAATCCTGTAAGCGGAACCGTCAAGGAAATTCCCTGCACCCAACAAGACGGCAAGACCCGCATGGACATCGTATTGTCAAAGGCAGAATGCGCTTTCGTAGTTTTCCATCATGACGGCAAGCCTTCACAAGCCAAACCACAACAGGAGGTTACATCCACCCTGCTTTCTGGACAGACATGGACCGTTTCCTTCCCCGAAGGATGGGGCATTGACGCGCCGCTGACCATCACTTCACTGGAGCCTTGGCACGAGATGGTTTCATCCGCCGAAGGAAAGGCTTTCAGCGGAACCGCCACATACCGTACCACCCTGCACATGGACAAGGTGGAGAAGGGTGCAAACTATACGTTACAGTTGGGCAAAGTGGAAATGATTGCCGTGGTACGACTGAACGGGCAGGAACTGGGCACATTGTGGACCGAACCTTACCAGACCGACATCACCACAGCACTGAAGAAAGGCGACAACACCCTGGAAATAGACGTAACCAGCAGCTGGTTCAACCGCCTGGTCTATGATGCCGGACTGCCCGAAGCGGATCGCAAGACCTGGGTCATCTCCGGACCCAGAAAAGAAGAAAAACTGCGTGCGAACGGTTTGCTCGGTCCCGTAATGGTAAGAATGGAGAAATAAGGGACCAGACGTATATGGCAGACAGAGGGCGGAAACTGAGCGTCATCGTACCTATATATAAGGTAGAAGACACGCTGGACCGATGCATAGAAAGCATTGTGGTACAAAAGTGTTCCGGAATGGAAATCATTCTGGTAGATGACGGCTCGCCCGACCGCTGCCCAGCCATGTGCGACGAGTGGGCATTGCGCGACAGTCGGATCCGTGTCATCCACAAGAAGAACGGCGGACTGAGCGATGCGCGCAACGCCGGAATTGATGCGGCACAAGGAGAATTCCTCACGTTTGTGGACTCGGACGACTACCTTTCCCCTCATACCTACCAGCCTTTGATCGGTTTTCTGGAGGCTCACGAGGGAGTGGACTTCGTGGAATTTCCCGTCCAGGAACACGAAGGTTCCGGCAAACAACACCTCCTGACATTTGAAGAGACCGTCTACACCGACATCCGCCACTACTGGCACCAGACTGAAGGTTGGAGACACTCCTACGCCTGGAACAAGATATACCGCCGACAACTTTTCCAAAACATACGTTTTCCGAAAGGGAAAGTTTTTGAAGACATGCACACCCTGCCGCTGTTACTCGCCCAATGCCGAAGCCTTGCCACAGCGGGCACGGGATGCTACCATTACACATACAACCGCAACGGCATAACCGCGCTGGCCGACGCCAATGCCTACCGTTCCCTGCTGCAGGCGCACATGAAGGCCATACAAATGCCGGAACTGGCACCGGGCGGAGACGAACGGTACTATCTGGAGCTGGTAAACATCCAAATCTACGCCCATGAACTGAGCGGAGACAAGCCTGTCATCCCCTACATCCGCTTCCGCTCCATCATATCCCTGAAAACCATCCTCTTCAACATCCTCGGCATCCGCATTTTGTGCTCGTTCAACCGTTTCATGCGGAAATTCATAAAAAGGAAACGCCAGTAACGCTCGTTTTTACCTTTCCGCATGTATTTTCCGTGTTAAAAATTCTTATAAAAAACGGAAAAAATGTATATTTGCATATAGAAATGGCAAATATGCCACAAAAATACCATTTAGCCACAACAAAACACGAAATATTATGATGCGACATGAAAAACTGAAAAAAATCATTTTGGGTCTGATTATAGCGATGGCTTTCATCGGATGTAAGGAGGAAATCGACATGTCTGCCCGTTATGTCTTTACCGAAGAAACCGTGTACAGTTACCTGTCCAAACAAGAGAAGTACAGCCAGTACGTTGATTTGCTGGGCAAGGTAAAGGTGGGCCCCATTTCCAAGTCCACTCTCAAGCAATTACTTGCGGCAAGAGGTAACTATACCGTATTTGCACCCACCAATAATGCCATACAGCTCTATCTGGACACACTTGCCATCAAGGGGATTATTGACACACCCGACTGGGACGGTTTCCGTGATTCCACAACGCTTGACTCCGTGCGACAGGTAATCGTGTACAATAGCATCATTGACATGGGCGACGACCTACAGCCCTATGAAACCGCCAATTTCCCCGTAATGAACAAGGGCGAGTTCCCTCTTTCCAATATGTATCAGCGTAAACTGGTGGTTACATATTGCGACGTACCGGACAGCATCTGGATCAACGGCGCAAGCGTGGATGTCTATAACCGAGACATACAGACCGAAAACGGTGTCATCCACTGTATGCACAACGTGGTGGCTCCCACAAATAACACCCTGGGTTACCTGCTTGAGGCCATCTACAACGAGAAAAGACCCGGATATTACGTCTCTGCCATGCTTGTCAAGACCGTAGGCATGTTGGATACGCTCTACAAATACAGGGACGATGAGTATGAAAAGCGTTATCAGGAAGGACTGATCACCAAAACCGTGGAACACACGTCTGGTATCGGATTCACCCAAGGAAAGGTGCCCGAACATCGTTATTATGGATACACTTATTTTGCAGAAACCGACACTTTCTGGCAAAAGGAATTGGGCAAAGAGCCATTGGATATCACCGTAAAGGACGTAATGGACTATCTGCAAAGCCAGAATCTTTATCCGGATGCAAAGATAGACGAGGACTACACACACGAGGACAACCTTCTGAACCGCTTTGTCACCTACCACTTCCTACCCATGCGACTGGCTGCTGACCGTCTGGTCATCCACTGGAACGAGAAAGGATATTCCATCCATGACAAGGAAGCGTCCATCGTAACATACGAATACTACACCACCATGGGCAAGCGTCGCCTGATGAAATTTCTGGAAAGCCCCCAAAGCAACGGAGTATGCATCAACCGCTTCCCAAATATTGACAACGGCCGCAAGGGCGAATACATTGAGTTGAGCTGTGACCCCGACAAGACAGGTATCCGTGTAAGCCCGCCCGAAACCGACGGCGAGTTCAATGTACGCAATGCCATTGTCTATCCGCTCAACGAAATACTGGCTTACAGTCCCGACACTCGCCGCAATCTGCACAAGGAACGCATCCGTTGGGACATTGCCGCCCAAATGCCCGAACTGATGAACAACGACATCCGTTCACAATACTACAGCATGGGCCGAACCGGCATTCCCTTCAGCAGCGAATACCCTTATCTGGACGACTGTTGGGTTGAAGACGACACCTATTATTTCTATTATAATGGATGGGGAACCACCATGAAGAACTACCAAGGAGACGAACTGAACATCCGCGGAAATCTGGACGTAACCTTCCGTCTGCCGCCGGTGCCCGAAGACGGTATTTACGAAATCCGCTTCAACATCCAGAGCGACGGATACAACCGAGGTATGGTACAGTTCTACTGGGGAAGCGACAAAGAACGCCTCGCTCCTATGGGCATTCCCATGGATATCCGCATGAGCGGTCTGGAACGCCGAACCACAGCCGGAACCTTCCCCAGCAATGTGGGTTGGGAAAGAGACCTGGAAGACGACCAGGACTATAACGCAGAAGTGGACAAGAAAATGCGCAATAACGGTTTCATGAAAGGCGCCAACTGCTATTGTGACGGCGGAACCGGCATGGCTGTAATGGCACGCGCAGACCCACTGATTATCCGCCGTATCATTGTACGCGAGCCCATGAAGGCAGACGAGACCTATTACCTACGCTTCAAGACCGTACTTGACGATGCCAGCCGCGAGTTCTATGTAGACTATCTGGAGTATTGTCCCAAAGAAGTTTATGACAACCCCGAAACGCCGGAAGATATCTGGTAAGAGGAGCGATGAGCGATTAACGAATGAGCGAAAGGCCGTCTGAAAAGACGGGAAATTAAATAGCCGGGGGCTTTTATGCCTCCGGTTATATTATATCCGTAAGAAGACACCTTATTGCCTATTTTCTGCGAGTAATGGCAAACACCGCCACATCGCTGGGCGGAAGCGTTACCTGAATTTCCCCCTTAAGTGTCATGAGGTTTCCTGTCCACAATTCCTTTGCCTCGTATGAGAAAGAGGTATCCAGTCCAAGGTCTGATAGAGGCGTTGTCGTTTTCTGTTCCTCTTCAGTATAGTTAAAAACGGCATAATAAGCCTTGTCCTCTCCGTCAATACGTACAAACCGACACTCCGACTTCTCTCCATTTCCATACACGGGACGGAAAGCCTCTCCATTGGCAATGGCATTGATTTCCGCATTTGTCAGGTATTTCATTGCCTTTTCCTTGACCTCTCCTGGTCCTTCTGCGCTGAAGTCGTCTCCTGCAATGAAAATGCCGGTAATGACGCCCGAAGTAACACGCGCACGGTTCTCACCGTCAGTTGCCTCCCTCAGCACAATGTGGTCCGGGTCGTTATACTGATACACTCTGTCCAACCACCAACCGTATGAGAGTGCGTTTAGCGTATATTCCGTATCCTTTATCTTGTTCCATGCATCGCAGGCAATTCGCCTGGATTGTGCGTAGTGGGCGGGGAATATGGGCGAAATGGAAAGGTTCATGTACATGTCGCCAAAATACTTGTCCAGAAGTTTCATGCCATAGTTGTACCCCTGTATGCCGGTCTGAATGGCAGGATTGTGCCACTTGTCCGCTTCCATTGCGCCATGGGTCATGAAATCCATCTTCACATATTCAAAGCCAACCCGATGAAACAATTCGGATGTTTTCTTCATCATGGTCTCTACCGCCGGATGAGTAGGGTCCAAAGCATAGGCTCCGTCCAGTTCTTGGGGCTTCCCGTGGGCATAGAGGTACACATCCTTGTATTTACATTCGGGTAGTTCTTTTATCGTGCGCTCTGGATTCTTCCCCCAGTCCGTAAATGGTGTCCAATACACACCGGCCACCTGGCCGTTAGCCTTGCAACGGTCTACAAAATCCTTCAGTTCCTCTTCCGAAAAAATATTCCAACCGGAATCTAGGCCGATATAGACCAGATTGTCCCTATTGGCAAAATGGTTGGGTTGCAGATGGCGTGCGTAAAAGTCGGAGACCTCCAATGCCTTGGGGTAACGGAGTTTGAATTGTAGTGCGCCCCAACTGTTCCATCCGAAGGGGACAGCCTTTTCCCATGTCTTGGGGGGAGCCACCGCAGCATTTGCAGATGCGTACTCCTCCATACCTGAACGCCAATCGTCAAAACAACCCAATAGGATTTTGGGTGACTTGATGGTAATTCCCCTCAATGCACCATGGGGTTTGCTGTCACGGGTGGTCTTGTCGGCCACACCTCCGTAACACTTCAGCGAACCGATATTATATGCTGTGCCGCGCCCCATGACAACAGCCGTCTTCCAGTTGTCATGCTCCACAGAACCCACCACCAACGCATGACGGTTGTCATTGTTGTACACCGCTGTCACCTCATAGCTGGTCAGTTCGTCAAACGTAAGTGGACAGGAACGGTATCTTATCCAACAATCGTTGTCAAACGGAATGAAAAGGGCGCGATTGTCCTTGCCCTTTGCCAACACCTGGGGCATTTGATCCACATTTACCGGTGCCATATAATTGGATGCCACCTCCTCATCTGATGATAAGGCAAACTCCGTCAGGATATAATCCTTATCGGGATATACATAAAACGCTTGCACCAACGCCGGCAACATCTCGTCCGTATAGGAAATCTCATACTTGAAGCCCTTGCCGAATGCGTCGGCAATCTCTTTTACCGATACAGCGCAATCCTCATAATCCAACGTGGTTATGGTGCTGTCCGACAACTTGTAAGCGGCATACAAATCATCGAACACGCATAAAGAATCTTTCCAGATGTCTATGCCTCCCGACTTCTGGTCAAGGCTCAGTTCCCAACAACCTTTTTTCAATGTTGCCTCTTCAGCACATCCGGCCAGCGCCAGCATTCCGCCACACAGCCAGGCAATGATTTTTGCGTCCATCTTCATCAGATTTATTATTATGGTAAGTGAAATATGGTGTAAAGTTAAGGTTTTATACCATATAAACCTATTTGTTCGGCATATTCTTTAGGGATGTACTAAAAATTATTATTGCTGTCCGGTAAAAATCTTTACACAAAAATCGCCTAAAAATAACACTTAAGTGTTTCTCCGGAAACAGTTAAGTGTTTTTCGGGAAAGACTTAAGTAAAACTCAAGAAACACTTAAGTCTTTTTTTCGTTTGTTTTAAGCCTCGATTTTCTTATTCTGTATCTTTCTGTAATACAAACATATAGCTCATCTAAAAATTTGCGCAGCAAAATCAAAAAACACTTTTCTTGTTTTTTGACAATTGTAAGGAATGATATCCTGGCCTATTGGTCTGAAATTCTTTTCAGAAAGAAGCCGCACCCCCGAAGGATGCGGCTTCCGTTCTATTCAATAGTGAAGTAAGTGAGCCTTACTTGATTGCCATCTTGTAGGTACGGCCATCGCCCTTGATTACATAGATACCAGGCTTCAGACTCATGCCACCGGCCTTACCGCTGTAAACCACCTGTCCGTTGGTTGCATATACGGTTACGATGTCAGACTTAAGTACGGGATCAGAAGTAATCTTTTCGATTGCAGTGGCCATGTCGAATGTGGGATAGCTTCCTTCAGCCATATCACACTGCCAGGGAGCGCCCCAACCTACAACAGTGCTCTGCAGTGCAGCAAAGTTAGAACCGTCGTAGTAATGGATATTGCCCATCTTGTCACCTGCTGTATTGTCGATACCGGCCAGGCTATTCCACATGATACCTACCTGCTCTTCAGTCAGAGGATTGTCATACATGCGCATGGTTACAATCTCAAAGTTACCTGCATTGTTAGGTGTGGAACCCTTGGTGGCATCGCAACCGATGTTGAGCACCTGTGCAAGTTCGCTGGATACCTGAACGTAGTCACCTTCAACATTTACAATATTGCTCAATACGCCGTTGATGTAAACATAGCACTTGTTCTCGTCCTTGTTCCATACACCTACTACATGATAGAAGGTCTTGGCCTGGGGCTTAACTGTACTGCTTACCCAGATGTACTTGCTGCTGCCGTCAGTGCTGATGTTGGGCTGGAATGAAATGTAGCCGCTAGTGCTCATAGAGAGACCTGTTCCGCCACCTTCGTGACCGCTGATAATCTTGCTTTCAGCTGCGGGCATCTTGTCGTAGTCAATCATGAATACAGCTTCAATAGAGTGGCTGTTGTCCAAAGCAGCCTTGAAGGCATCGTTGGTTGTGTACTGGATCTGGTAGTAGTCCTGTGCAGTTCCACCCCATTCACCGTCCAACTTGGCAACATAACGTCCATAAGTCTCATTGTAGTAAACTTCAGGAGTGCCAAATGCGACAATCGGATTCTGCATGGGAGAAACGTCAGTTGCAGTACCATCTTCGTTGAACACAACGTCCATCATGTCTGCTACAGGAACGTCTGCTGCAGGCTGAGAAGTGACAATGGGACCGAAGTTCTTGTCGGTGTTGTTCCATACGACAATGTCGTTGTAGGTGCTGGAAGGAGTGGTGATGCCCTGTCCACCGCCGATGATGCCGCCACCCTTGTTCATTGTTCCGGCTGCATAGGCCTGAAGGATGTTCAGCTTGTCAGATACGCGGCCCACCAGACCACCTGTATATTCAGCCTCACTGGTAATTTCCACGTTGGTATAACAATTCTTGATGTAAGCAGGTCCTTCTACAGTACCCACCAAACCACCGGCATATCCGCTGGGAACATTCAGCTTACCGCTTACCCATACGTTGTACAAGGTGCTGGTAATCTGCATACCCTTTTCATCCATGTAGTTGTTGTGTCCGATGCAGCCAGCAATGATACCAGTACCGTTGACTGTGCCGATAACATTAGCGTTCTCGAAACCAACGTTGCGTACATCACCGCACAATGTACCGAAGAAGCTGTTGTCTCTCTGTCCGGGAACAGTGCAAGAGAAGTTACGGATGATATGACCACAACCGTCAAAGTCAATGAAGTTCTGGTATTTTCCGTTGTTTGCCTGCTTGTCTTCAGTATTCAGAGGAGTCCAATCCTCAACTTCTGCCATGTCAATGTCTGCAAGAAGCTGTACATAAGTCTTCTGACCGGCAACCATCTGTCTGCGCAAGCCTTCCATTTCTTCTGCAGTGGCAATCAAGATGGGATCATCCTGGGTTCCGGAGAACGGAATCATGCTGCCAGGAATCAGTTTTCTCAGTGCAGTGATGGCAGCCTTCATGTCAGCTACATCCTGTTCTGTCGCACTCAGAGTAACAATCTTCTCGTCTGCAGCGTTGCACAATGCAAGCAAAGCATCGGCTGCAGCCTGCAATTCGGGATGCTCGTCATAGTAAGAAAGACCTTCATCTGCAGTGTACAACTGGAATTCACTTACGTTCCAGTATGCATATCCAGAAGTGGCTTGCAACATATTGAAGCGGATGTGCTGGTAGCTTCCGCCCAACATGATGGGCTCGGTGTTCTTGAAATGTGCATTGTTCTGGTTGGGAATTTCGGGATACTCAACCACGCAGATTTCTGCCCAAGAGGCTTCGTCGTCAGGAGTATTGGTAGCCAGAATACGAATCTTATTGGGAGTATCGTGCCATCTCTGCTCAGGAGTTCCGTCACCACGTCCAGAATATTCCATATAGAATCCTCTTACAGGCTTGTCAAGGGCAACCTGCAGATACTGGGTTCCGGCTCTGAACTGGTCTTGTCCTGTACCAGAAGCATCTGAATGGAAGAAGGTCGTTGTGCTGCCGTCAAGCAAGTTCTCAAGACCACCCTCTGTGCCCCACTGGCAGTTGGTAGAGAACTGATTGGTGTCATAAATCATGGGCTTTCCGCTCTTCTGCATGATGGGATTAAGCAGGTTGCGTGCTGCGATTGTAGCCAGACGCAATTCGTTGTTGATACCATCATAGTTAGAATAGCCTCCGTCTATCTGAAGTACTTTCATACGGCTCTGGTCAAGAACAGGAGAAGGATCTTCACCAATGGTCTGTCTCCATTCCATACATTCGGGATGTCCTTCATTTGCCTGGTTCAAAATGTAAGCGATTTCACCAGTAGCATAAACCTCAGCACTTACGCTGTTGCGAGAGTTGGTCATTGTTCCCAGATATGCGCCGCTGCGGCCTTCACCAGTAACAAACGAACCAGAGAAGCAGTAGTCCACAGTACCGTAGCGCTGTTTGTTGTCATCGCGGTTGTCACCAACGATCATACCGGCACGAGAGTGAGGATTGATGAAGTTCTTGTTCTCGAAACAAGCACGAACCAAACCACCATAGTTACCAGCAACCACACCACTGATAATTTCGCCAGAGTGGTTTACTCTTGAATTGATGATGGCACAGTTTTCAATCAGACCACCAGGAAGGTTCTGTCCGCAGAGAGCCGCATGGCGACCACTGTAAGCTGCTCTGTCACCGAATTCGAATACATAGTTGTCAATAATCAGGTTACGGATGGTTCCGGAGTTGTTGCCGAACACACCGCTGCTGGCATAATTGGAGTTATAAGTGGCAGTCAGATTCTTGATGCTATATCCACGTCCGTCAAATACACCCTGATAACCGGGAACGGTGATTTCGCCACCATAATTGTTCAGGGTTGAAGGAGTGGCATAACCGATGGGAGCATAGAAAGTAACGTCTGCCATATCAATGTCACCGGTAAGCACTGCATCCAGTGTGTTGCCGATACCGGCATTGACCAAAGATGCGAACATGATGAGTTCCTTGGCATTGCTGAGCTGAGCCACATTATTTTCAATTACGGGCATGAATGAGAGTCCTTCGAAGGGATTTACATTCTGAGCCTCTTCCTTAGAATAAGCGCCATCCAGATAAGCATTGGTGATGGTATTGTAAGATTCGTCCATCTTGGCTGCCTCTTCCTCGGTAATCATTTCAGAAAGGAACATTTCGCCGCTGATTTCCTGCAATACCTCAGCCTTGGTCATCATGCTGGTATAAGCCATCTTGGTGTCATATACTTCCTGCATCAAATCGCCCAATTCCTTGATCTTTGCCATCTTGTCCTGTGCAGAGGTTGCGGCAGAAATAGTACCGATGGTTTCTGCGACCTTGGCCTGGGTAGCAACTGAATAGTTAGGAGCGGCATAGGGATTTCCATTATCGGCAGAGAAAGCGGGATACTTCTCGTTCAATGTGGTCAGACGAGCAGTCTGGCATTCCAACATACGATCCATTGCTGCAACAGAAAGTTCGTTGTCTATTTCGCCACAATAGGTCATGCTGAAGGGACCTACCCATGTCTGGTTAGCGGCCTTACAGCCGGGAGTAGAAATACCGATGGTAAGCGTGCTGTCTTCACCCACTTCGGCAATGAGGGTATGCTTGTAGATACCATCACCGAATGCATAAGCCAAAGCGCTGGTATTGGTGGGCAGATAGCCTATGGTATTGCCTTCAATGTCGGTTACAGGCTCGAACTTGTCAGCATGTGCGGGGGCAGGATCTGCGGGCTGCATGCCTTCAATCAGCGCTGCGGTGTAAACCTTGTTCTCACCGGCATAGATGAATGAGTTCTGCGCGTATGACTGGTTGTAACCGTCGGCACGGTATGCCGCATAGACAGTCAGTTCGTAGAAGCCGGGAATCAAGTTCTTAATGGTCTGGTTCAGTTCCAGACGGGTTCCGGATTCGCCCACACGGGTAATGCCGGCATCGCCTACGTTAGTGAAGCCAAGTGCATTGTTGTAAGTCCATCCGTCGTTGTTGTTGGCAAAGTTTGCATTTACAATCATGCTGGTTACGTCAGCGCCTGCCATGTAACCGGTAGCAATGGCCTTGTCAAGCAACTGCTGGATAAAGGCTGCCTCTTGGGTCAGTGCCTCGTTGCCCAACAACAGATTTTCCATAATATACATATAAGAACCGTTGGGGAACTGGGTTGAGTCGGGTTCAACTGTTTCAGTCAGATAACTTTCAACCAATTCGCGGCCGGCACCACCAAAGTTGGTGTTCTCTTCCATATAAAGGCTGATTTCCTCTATCTTGGCCACGTATGCAGCATAAGCCTTGGCAGAAGCCTGCATTTCTGCGCGGACTGCCTTCATCTGTTCCAGCAGAGGAACAAACTCTTCAAGCTTCTCAATCTTTTCCAGTTCTTCAATCAGAGCGGCATAACGCGCGGTGATTTCTGCCTGACATACGGTTTCGTCCATGAAGGTACTCTCTTCATCAACCAGCAGACTGATGAATTCACTCAGACCGTCAGCAGAAATATTCTCGTTGGTTCCGCTCAAAGAAACCACAACCAAAGGCTTCTCCTTGTCCAATACGGGATATTCGTCGCCACCCAATTCCTGACGCCATACACCGTTGGGGTTGAAGGTGCCACCGTTCAATAAGTAGGCTATTTCTCCGCTTTGGAATCTTTCTGCGCTTACATGATCCTGGCAGTTTGTCTTGCCGCCACCATAACCGCCACCGCGGCCTTCACCTGAAACATAGTTCTGAGAATAGCAGTTGATAATCTTACCCTGACGCTTGCTATTGTCGTCGCGGTTGTCACCTACGAGCATACCGGCACGGGGATAGGGCTGAATGTCATTGTTGTACTCGAAACAGTTCTGTATGGTACCGCCATAGTTACCTGCAACAAGACCGCTGACGATTTCACCGGTGTTCACCACGTGACTTTCCACCACATAGCAGTTCTCAATGAGACCTTCAACCAACTGACCGGCCAAAGCACCGTGACGACCGCCATAGCCGTTCTCCCAATAATAACCGACAACGCCCAAATTGCGCACAGTACCCGTTATGGTACCGAACACACCGCTGGCGCCATAGCTGCTGTTCACCGTGGCAGTCAGTCCGGAAATGGTAAAGCCTTGTCCATCATAAACACCGGCAAATCCGCGGTTTGCAATATCCTGACCGGTATGGTTCAGTTCGGCAGTTGTTGCCACACCAATGGGCACATAGCCTTCAATACCGCTCATGTCGATATCCGTTGTCTGACGCACATTCACTTCGCGGAAGAAACCGCTGTTTACACCTTCTGCCAAGGTCATGAGGTCCTCGGCACTGGTTACTTGGTACCAGCCTTCGGCATCCTGTTCCAGGTTCAGGCTTACACCACCGATGATGTCCATGTACTCTTCCTTGGTGATGAAATGGATGTTGCGGATATCCACTTCCACGTCGGGAGCTGTACCCAGGTCTATACGCAGGAACTGCCCTGCGGTTCCCCAGTTCAAACTCTTACGATAGTCTTCGATGCTCACATATTTCATTGTCCATTCCTCTGTGGCGGGAAGGTCGAAATGCATTTCACGACCGCCGGCAATGGGAGAGAAGAAGAACTCTGCATCGATGTCTGTGGTTGACTTGTACTCGAATGCCACAACCGTTTCGTTTTCCTTCAGGTCTGCCTGCAAGGGAGAAAAACGCACATAGGGGTCTGTGTTAGTTGTCTTGAAATGATAAACGTAAGGCTCAACCTGAGTCATTTCCAAACCATGAATGTCCTCACCGATGAGGAATCTGTCATTGCCGGCAGGAGCATCTGCATGCTCTTCCGCACCGGTATCCTTGGCCTTTACGTCCTCGTAAAGCGCAATGGCCTGCTCTGTGCTGAGCGGGTCGCTATAAATACGTGCCAAAGCAATATCGCCAGCAAAGCCACGTGCACAACTGTTATTGGGGTCGGTATCGCCACCGATGGCAAACCACATGTTGCCTTCACCAGCCTCTTTATACGAACCGTCCACATCGAATTTCTTCGCCAATGTTCCATCCACATAGACGTTCATCACACTCTTGGCAGGGTTGTGTACAGCCACGATGTGATAGTACTTGCCACTTTCCGGTACGATTCCAGAAGTTACAATCTGGGCCTTTCCACCCACGTTAGCTTCAAAAGAAATCTGGTAGTTCTGACCGCTGTTGCCGACAAAAATCTGGCCACCGCCGCCTTCGTTTGTCGAAAGGATTGCAGCTTGATTGTGGCTGACATTAATGACATTACTGATGGGACGAATGAGGACTTCCCATGTAAAACCATCCTTCAGCGCATCTCGGAAAGCCTGGTTTTCTTCGTAATTTACCCGGTAATAACTCTGAGGAAGGAATCCCCAAACATTACCATCAAGGCATGCTGTGTTCATGCCATACTTGAGGCTTTGCTTCACCTTTGGCCATCCAACGGCTTGCACCTCGTTCTTCATGGCGGATACGTCCTCGGCCGTTCCGTCCGTCTTGAATACCACGTCCAACAAGTCGGCCTGTGGAACTTGCGCCCACGAAGTCGCCACAATCATTGCAGTGGTCATCAACGACAAAAATCTTCTTTTCATGTTTTGAATTGATTTTTGGGTTAAAAATTAAATGAAATTCACTATATATGTTGCAAATATAACAAATATTCACAAATTCTCACAAAATTTGGCCCAAAAACTGCCGGTATAAGCCCTAAATCCGTTTCGGTTTATATTTAAAAGTATCAAAAAACGGACGTACAAAGCCGTGTTCCGGCTCTCGTGCAACGATAAATACAGTTAGACCGTGCGAAACTTACTTCCCCACCTCGTCCATGATAAAATAAAGCGGTCTATGCTTCACTTCATTGTAAATCTTGCCTATATACTCGCCCGTGATACCCAGGGCAAGCAGAATGGTGCCGCCCACAAACCAAAGGGAGACGAGCAATGACGTCCAGCCCTGAATGGTGTTGCCGCGCACATATTCCACCAATGCCCAAAGGATTACGCCCAGGGCAATGAGAATGAAGGCAAGTCCCATAATCATAATCAGGCGAAGAGGCTTTACGCTGAAACTGGTGACGCCGTCCACCGCCAGGGAAAGCATCTTGGACAGCGGGTATTTGGATTCTCCGGCCTGTCGTTCCTTGCGGTCATAATATTCTTTCCGCACATTGAATCCGAGCAAAGGCACCATGCCGCGCAGAAACAGATTGCGCTCGTGATGGGCAAGCAGCGCACGCAATGCCCTTTGACTCAACAGGCGGAAGTCGGCATGGTTATAAACCGTCTCGCTGCCCATCGCCGTCATGAAGCGGTAGAAAGCCTGTGCCGTCCAACGCTTGAACACACTGTCCGTGGCACGACTTGCCCGCACGCCATAGACCACATCTGCTCCTTCTGTATAGTCCTTCACCATGCGCCCGATGACATCCACATCGTCCTGCAGGTCGGCGTCTATGGAGACTATGGCTTCTGCCTCGCCTGCCACATGCTCCATGCCTGCCCACAAAGCCTGTTGGTGGCCCACATTATGTGCCAGACGCACGCCTCTGACTTCAGCATACTCCCCGCCCAGACGTTCAATCAGTGACCATGTGCCGTCGCGGCTGCCGTCATCTACATAGAGTATGCGTGCGGGACGCACAAGGCTTTGGATGACATTTGCCAGTTGGCGCGTGGTTTCGGCCAGGACGGCTTCTTCGTTATAGCAAGGGACAACGATGTAGATCATTGGATAGGATGTTTAAGGGTGAGACGATGGAGAGGTGAATACAAAGCGTACCAGAATAAAATTGACGGGAACGGCAACGGCATACACCGGAAGCGGAATCCATGCGGCCGGCATGCCCATCCACAGGAATAACTGGAAAAGCCCCATGTGGAGCAGAAAGTTGACGCCGTGTGCGCCCAACATACCCATAAGACGTTTCCATGAGGGAACGGCATGGAATGTAAAATAGCTGGTGGCAAAGAAGTTAAATACAAAGCTCAGCACATAGCCAATGGCATAGGCCAAGGTGGCGGGCATCAGGTTCATGAGCAGGTAATACAGCCCGTAATGCAGCAGCGTCGCCAATGCGCCCACCACCACAAAACGTCCCATCTGACCTATCAGCTGCCTTTTCATTTCACAATGGTTTTACCTTGGTACAACAACGATTCCGCACATTGGATCATGCTAAACAGATATGCGCGCATATCAGACACGTTAACATTGGTACCATCGGCGGGTTTTCCGTCAAGATAGATATGTTCTTGGCCGGTGGATGGCTCGTACACATAGAATCGCCTTTCATCACGCACACAGATTACATTGTCTGCCGTATAGAAGGCGAACGGACGACGTACCGACTGCAGATTCACACCAAAATTATGCTGTGGTGCAGGGATGCCGAGCATGCTCAAAAGCGTGGGCTGAATGTCCATCTGCAAGGCCCAATCATTGCAGACCTTTGGCTCGGCACCAGGTACAAAGATTATCAACGGTACGTGGTTGTAGCTTTCCGGATTGACACTCTCCGCCTCGCCCACCAACTTGCCATGGTCACCAAGGAGTACAAACACCGTATTGTCATACCATGGTTTCTTACGAGCCTCATCAAAGAACATACGCAAAGCCCAATCGGCATATTCCACAATGCGGGTTTCATCTTCCTGGGTACGCGCCTGAAAGTTATCAGGAATGACATAGGGCGGATGGTTACTAATGCTCAACAGGGTTGCGAAGAAAGGCATGTCCGTTCCGCCGAAACGGTCGAGGGCATCCAACGCATATCGGTACATATAGTCGTCCTGTACGCCAAAGCTGTTCACTACCTTTTCCTTCGGGTAGTTCTCCTGCGAATAAATCTCATCGTATCCGTTGGTGCGCAAAAAGGCGTTCATGTTGTCATACTGACTTTCATGCGTCATGAAAAAGAGATTGTGGTATCCTGCCTCGCGCAACGCAGTGGGCAATCCGGAATAGACTGGGATGTGGCTGCCCTTCATCAGGTTGCGATACATCAGCGCCGGGTAGGAATAAAGCGTGGCATAAAGTCCGTGATTGGTGTGAATGCCAGCAGAATAACAGCGCGTATAGCCGATACTTTGGTGGAACAGGCTGTCAAGGAAAGGCGTGAGCGGCTTTTCCTGACCGAATGTCTGCATGAAATCAGCACTCATTGATTCCATAAAAATCAGCACCACGTTGCGTTTGCCCAAGGCGGAATCTGCAGGCAGAAGTTCATATTGCAGAGGGGCATCCTCCGCTCCCTGGCGTTGCAGCATATCTTGCACGTTCTTCAGGGCCTCCGCCTCATCCATCAGGCCAAGGCGCACATTCTCCGGACGGAAATCGTCAAGCGTACTGGTGAGCAAGTTGAATGCCGGGTTCACACCCAATTGGTTCAAGAATGCGTCCTGGCAATAGTATGCCGCACTCACCTTGATGGGATTGTAGCCCCGGCGGCCTCTGATACCGAACAGGCAAAGTCCGATGCAGCAACAGCCTAAGAGCAGAACCGGAATTCTGCCCAACCAGGTCTTGGAAGGTTCGGGCAGAACAAACCCTGTAATCCACTTGTTGCCAAGCCAGACAAAAGCTGCAAACAGCACCGCAAAGGCAAGCATGGGCGGATAATACGAGGGTTCGCCAAACAGCATACCCAACGTGGTCAGTCCATATTCGGCCCAATTCCAAATGCTACTGTTGATATTCTTGAAAAAATAGAGGAAATAGGGTATGTTTGCGGCTGAAACGGCAAACGCCACACCCCAGAACACTTGCATCCAACGCACAGAAACCATCAGTGGCAAACGGCTGCGCACACCGGCCAATGAAGAGAAAAGGATCACTGCCAACGGTACAATCAGAATGTAGCAGGCTATCACATTGTCAAACCACAGGCCGTGCAGAAACGCCAGACTCTGTAGCCTGATGTCTCCCTCGGCATCTTCGCCCAACATGTAGTGCCCTGCGATAAAAAGGATAAGACGCAACAAGGCCAGCACAAAAAGTCCCAGCACATGAATGCCCGCCAAGGCTGCCAACTGCGATAAAAACCTTTTCATAACCCTCAACGGTGATAACGCCCCTTGTCCTTAACCAGAATCGCTTTGACCCTGTCATCCGCAAGCATCATTTTTCCCTCGGGACAGAGAAAAACTTCCCACTGGATGGAGCGGTGTTTCCATACCAGAAACGCTATGTCTCGATCCTTGTATTGTCCACGCAATGTCATGTACCACCAGCCAGGAAAAGACAAGGCCTTTACGCAACCGCTGGAGGCCACACGGCCCAGACGGGTAATCACACTGTCCTCCTGACGGCGCGTCAGTTCCGACGGCTTGGGTGCGTCCACATAATAGGAGGTACAGAAATCGTGGATTGTCAACAAGCGCATCAAATCCCATCTGGATGTTTCAATAATCAGGCGTTCATGCGCTATCTCGTATGTGCGGCAAAGGCTGTCAAGGCAGACAAAGAACGGTTCCTTGTTCTCCTCGTCCAGATTCTTGATGTCCATCCACATCCTTTTTTCCGGATGCTGATGGAGATATGCGAAGTACGGAACGATATCCAGTCCGAACGTAGTGTCCTCATCGTGTGTGACGTCCATTTGTCCGTTCTCACGGATGCACACATCCACCTCAATCAGGTCATACCCCCCACCCTTCTCTTCCAGTTTTTCCAAAGAATTGCACCGATGCAATCCAATCTTGTCCGGCCGGCTGCCCACTTGGAACCATGCCCATAAAGAATAGATTACCAAAAGGAACAATACTATGACAAATAAAAAACGAAGCTTTTTCATACTGCAAAGAAACACATTTTTATCGAATCTTTGAAGATTTTAACCATATATCTGTCATTTTTGGCAGAAAAGAAGGGCTGAAATGGAAAGAAAAGGCTACTTTTGCACGTTAAAATACTATTTTAGAATGGAAAAGCTCCTCATCATCACACCGGTAAAGGATTCCATCCAAACCACATTGGACACCATCCATGCCATTATGGAGAGTGGTATCAGTGTGCCATACACATATACCATCTACAATGACAACTCCACACCAGAGAACACGGCCATCCTTGAAAAAGAAGCGAAAAAGTATGGTTTCAGACTGGTGAACATCAGTGACCTGACCGACCACCCTTCGCCCAATTACCTACTGGTGTTGCAAATGGCACAGGAGGAGGCACTGGCGCAAAATGCAGGGCTGTGCATTGTGGAAAGCGATGTAACCGTGAAGCCCGACACTCTGCAACGCCTTTTCGATGGAGCCAAAGCACGAAAGGATTGTGGCATAGCAGCAGCCGTTACCGTGGACGAGAGCGGAGCCATCAACTATCCTTACCTCTATGCCAAGGGACATGAGAACCAGGAGTATGAAACCAGAAAGCATTGTAGTTTCTGCTGTTCTCTGCTTACGCCAGCCTTGCTGAGCCAGTTCGACTTCCATGAACTGAATCCCGAAAAGAACTGGTTCGATGTAACCATTTCACACCAGTCGCAGACATTAGGATTGCGCAACTACCTCTTCACTACCCTTCCCGTACTGCACCGTCCGCACCAGAGTCGTCCCTGGAAACAGTTGAAATACAAGAATCCACTGAAATATTATTGGCTTAAATTTACAAAAGGATTGGACAAGATATGATTACAGAAAAACAAATTTGTTCTTTGCACCCAACCACGCTCTATCTTCATACTCAATACGAACACCTCAAAGATTTCATGTATTCCCTGCCTGACAGATTTTCAACAGGCGAAGGGAGCCTTATACATGACGGTAGAAACAAGCTCCGGGAAATCACTTATGGGGAGGACACTTTTATCGTAAAAGCATACAAAAAGCCAAACATCATAAACCAATGTATATATGGTTTTCTGAGGCCGTCTAAAGCGATGAGGGCATTCAGAAACGCACTGACATTGGTAAACATAGGCGTTGGCACTCCACAACCAGTCGGCTACATCAACATCCGCCAAGGCTTGTTTTTCTCAAAAAGTTTTCTTGTCACAATAAAATCAAAATGCAGGTTCCGCTACGACCAGCTTTTCACACAAACTTTTGAAAATGAAGAAATGATTCTGCGTGAAATAGGACATGTAACAGCCGTTCTTCACAATAATGGCGTTGCACATCTGGATTATGGCAGAGGAAATATTCTTTTTGACTGGGACGAGAATGGAAAAATCCGCATAGAATTGGTCGACCTTAACCGTATGAGATTCGGATCGCTCGACATGAAGGCCGGCTGCAAAAATCTTGAACGGCTCCCCGCTACGGCACAAATGCATGGTTGGATTGCAGAAGAATACGCTAAGGAGCGTGGCTTCGACACAGAAAAATGCTATCAACTGATGAGGCATTTCAGAAGTCTGCAGCCCTATCAGGAAAAGAACGAATTCACAAACAGTCCCGAATAAAACACACTCCACAATGAAGGTTTTTGTTGTCATCGTCACATTCAACCGAATAGAGTTGCTCAAGCGTAGCATTGAATCCGTACGCGCCAATCAGCCATTTGGCATTATTGTCATCAACAACGGTTCAACAGACGGCACAAAAGAATGGTTGGACTCACAACCGGACCTTATTGTCATTCATCAGAAGAACGTAGGCGGTTCCGGTGGTTTTTACACCGGCATAAAACATGCGTATAACATGGGGGCAGACTGGATATGGTGCATGGACGACGATGTTTTCCCCAGGGCCGATTGTTTGAAGAACCTGTTGGACAACGCCACAGACAAAAACATTGGAATTTTAGCGCCAAGAAGAATAATGGACGGCAAAATATTCTGTCATGACTTCCAAGGATACAATTTGACCCGTCCGTTTAAATCCATGTACCGCCAACGTCTTGTCAACGAACAAGTCACGTCGCCAACCTTTATCGCCGGAACGGCTTTTGAAGGTCCTTTCATCAGACGTGAAGTCGTGGAAAAAATAGGGTTCCCCAATAAAGACCTGTTCATATTCTGCGATGACACGGATTATTGCATCCGCACCATCCAGGCCGGTTTTAAAATACTTTATGTGCCACAGGCGCTTATGGATAAACATAAATTTTTCAGTCAAGACTCCTGGGCAGTACGGTCACAAAAGAAAAAATGGAAAAGGTTCTATCAAGTACGGAATTCCGCTTATCTGAACCATCATTATGGCCAAACATGGGGTGTCAGATATCTGAGAAGTTTCATTAACGTCCTCGGCTACATTGTCACAGCATTCTTTACTGCTCCTTTTTCAAAAGCATGGTCCTGGTCTGACATTCCCAAATTATGGAATGCTTATTTGGATGGAACAAAAGAGGAATTAGGCATTATCAAATAACAGTTGTTTCCATAAGGGAAAAGGAAGGGAAAACGTCATTCCTTCTCCATCCCGAACAACTGCATGGCACGTTCTATAGTGGGTGCCATGTCATAGTATTTGTATTCGGCCAGTCGGCCAGCAAAGATCACATCCTCTTCCAGGGCTGCCAAATCCAGGTATTTCTGCAGCAGGCCGCTGTTGCGCGGGTCGTTCACCGGATAATAAGGTTCCATGCCTGGCTTGTACTCTGTAGAATACTCCTCGCTCACCACCGTTTTCGGGTTGGCATAGACATCCGCACCGAATGTCTCGAAATGCTTGTGTTCGATAACGCGTGTATAAGGTTCCTGATGCGAAGTATAGTTCACCACAGCGTTGCCTTGATAATTAGGGATGTTCTCCACTCGGGTCTTGAACATGACAGTACGCCAGTCGAGCTGTCCAAGTGAATAACCGAAATACTCGTCTATGGCACCGGTATAGATCAGTTTTTTTGCATATTTCCTCCATTCGCGGTACTGCGGCTGGAAGAAGTCAGCCCCCGTACGGCATTCCGTACCTTGAAGCAGACCGTCTATCAGCCTGTTGTATCCGCCGATGGGTATGCCCTGGTAACGGTCGTTGAAATAGTTGTTGTCAAAGACCATGCGCACGGGCAGCCGCTTAATGATGAAGGCCGGCAGTTCGCTGCACTTGCGTCCCCATTGCTTTTCGGTATATTCCTTTATCAGAATGTTGAAAATATCCTTTCCCACCAGCGTAAGTGCCTGTTCCTCCAAGTTCTGCGGTTCACAACCGCCCAAGGCTTCAATGGCTTCTTCCCTTTGTTCCGCAATCTTGGCTTCAGCCTCTTCCGGAGTAGTTACGCCCCACAGACGGTTAAAGGTGTTCATGTTGAAGGGCAGATTGTAGAGTTTTCCCTTGTAGTTCGCCACGGGCGAATTGGTGTAACGGTTGAATTCCACAATAGAGTTCACAAAATCCCACACTTCCTTGTTGGAGGTATGGAAAATATGTGCCCCATATTTGTGTACGTTGATTCCCTCCACCTGCTCGCAGTAAAGATTTCCTCCCAGATTGGGACGCTTGTCAATGACCAGACAGCGCTTGCCCGACCGAGTGGCCAGATGCGCAAAGGTGGCACCCATCAGTCCCGAACCCACAATCAGATAATCATACTTTTCCTCGCTCTTCATCGTGTTTTTGCTTGATAACCTTGCAAAAATATCCCTTATCTTGCAAATACACAAGTTTCGGACACATTATTCTAGTATAAAAGCGCCACATGAGCCAGCAAAAACGCATTTCAGAGAGTTCGGAGGTGGCTTTTTCAACAAAAAAGTCTATCTTTGCGAGATATTCATTCCAAATTCCCCACAAGGCATGAGACGCTTTACACTTTCCGCACTGCTCTGCTGCACATTGCAAATGATGGCGCAGCCCCATTTCCCCTGCTCACCCAAACTGGACAACCCCTATGGCGTATGCTCCCACATCACCCGCCCAGGATGGGACTATGAGATACGCGACAACGAATTGGAGATTGCCCGGAAGAACAATATCGGCTGGGTACGTTCCGATCTGGACTGCGGAAACTTCTTCACCTCGCACACCACCAACGATCCCACTCTGTTCAACAACGTATTGAACAGCACAGAGCAACATGACGTCAACCTGTTGGGCATCCTCACCCGCATGAAAAAGCATTCGTGGGACGATCCTCAATATGCCCTTCTGGTGGAACAACTGGCGCAAACCTACAACAGACGCATCACACATTGGGAGGTGCAAAACGAAGTGAACCTGATAAAAGGGGTGGACAGTCTGTGTCAGAAATATGTGGGTGTGCTGAAAACCACATACGAGACTCTGAAAAAGGTTAATCCACGGAATATGGTGCTGACAAGCGGATTCGGCGAACTGCACGAGCCGTTCCATAGCGAATTCTCCCGACTGGGCGGTTGGAAATATTGTGACATTTTCAACTTCCACACCTATTTCACACCGGAAGGCCTCATCTCCTGGCTTGACAAGCTGAAAGAGACCATGGTACGGGACGGATGGGAACGTCCTGTATGGCTGACCGAATGTGGCATGCACACCGCCAATGACCGCCAGAACTCAGCTGGCTTTCTCACAGACTTGCTGCCTGCCGCTCTGAGGCGTATCGGTCTGAATCCGAAAAAGTCCGCAGTGGGCGTGCTGTGCAATCCGGAAACCGGATATAACGCGCTCACGGCCAATGATGCGGAAGAACTGCTCAGCCCCCATTTCCGGAAAGTCGTCTTCCCCACCCTACCACAACTCCACAACCTTTCTGTCAAAGAGGTTCCCATTCTGATTGCTGCTGCCGACGAATATTTTCCCGGCACACACCTCCCAGCCTTGACAGACTATGTGCGCAGAGGGGGCACCATTGTACTGGCCGGAGGAATGCCCTTCTATTATGATGCCCATACCCCAGACGGCATTTTTCTTAACCGCAAAGAACTGGGCACAAGTTTCTACAAGCAATTACACATGGCCCCAGCCACACAATGGAAAGACCCCGTGAGCCACGAGCCGCTTACGGAAGTACCTCCCTGTTGCGAGCGGAACAAGGACATTCCTTTCTCCTATGGCTGGACACCCACTACAGAATCGCCTGCCCGATACATGTCCGATGCCAATCTGTATCCTGGGGACAGCCTCATCCCGTTGATTTCAGCCGGAACCGCCCATCTGCGCTACCCCATTGCCGGCATATACAAATTGAACAGCGACCTGAAGGGAAACATCATCTTCCAGACCCGAATGTACACCAAAATCTCAAGCGACAAGGAAAGCGAACAGGCACGGCGCGTAGCGCGGCTCTATCTCATAGCCTTCTCTTACGGAGTGGACAAGGTTTTCTGGTACAATCTGCGCAGTCGTGAAAAGGACCTCACCTACAGCGAAGACAACTTCGGACTACTCCACCGCGACCTTAGCGAAAAGCCCGCCATGCAGGCATACCGCACACTCACCGAAATGTGCCCCAATGGCAGCGAACGCCCCACACTGACGGTTACAGACGGTTTGTATCATGCCAAATGGCACAAGCCCGACGGCACAGAGATGCATGCCCTTTGGGCTCCTACCGGGAACCAAAAGGTGCGGATAAAGAAACATGGCCACATCAAGGTTTATGACCATTTAGGAAACCACCAGAACCTGAAAGGCAAGACACTGAATATAAAAGAGGGCGTGTATTATGTTGAAGGGGATATTACACATTGAATTATAATAGACCATCTGTCAGCACACTATCATAAACCATCGGAACACTTGGCTTATTCTCTGCCTGTTTCAAGATAATAAAACACCCTAATTATTGGTGTATAGATATAAAAAAGACACCAAGCGCCAATATTCATTAAATAAGTTTTGAGGTATCAGAATTAAAGTCTATATTTGCATATTATAAAATAAAACACAGAGCAGGCATGCCTACAATATTAGTAATATTCGGATTAAGATTCTATTTCTTCGCCAATGAACATCTACCAATCCATGTTCATTTGGAAAATGGAGACGGAATCGCAAAGATTGCCCTTGAGCCAGAAATAGAATTAGTTGAAAACAATGGCATCAAACCCAAAGACATCAAAAGGGCTATATGCATTGTTGAACAATACAAAGAAGAATTCATAGAAAAGTGGAAAGAATTTCACGGTGAATAATATAAGACATACTACTATGGCTAAAATTGAAAAACTTTGGTTTGATTCTGGCAGAATATGGATTACGACAGACGAAGGGCAGACACTTAGTCGTCCATTGGAAGCATTTCCAACGTTGAAGGATGCTACAGAAGGCCAACGGCTATCCTTCAAAATTGGCAGATTTGGCAACGCCATCAGATGGGAAGAAATAGACGAAGACATTCATATCAGTAATTTCTATGAGACAGAAGAACCAGACTATGACAACGAAATTGCAAAAATTTTCCATAGGTTCCCCCAGTTAAATATCTCTGAAGTGGCACGAAGTATGGGTGTCCACAAAAGTCTGCTTGCCAAATTTATATATGGCATAAAGGTGCCAAGCGAAGAAAGAAAAGCACAAATCAGACAAACCCTTCGTCTGCTTGGGCAGGAATTAATGACCGTATGATTGATAAAAACACATCAAACTCACGTCAAATTACAACAGATATGAAACTTGGAAAAATTAAACGTGTTACAGACTTACGTTCTGTGTGGCATCATGAAGCTAAAGACTTCAGCAAATGGCTTGCTCAAGAGAATAATCTCATACAACTTAGTGAAGCAATTGGTGTGGATATCGTTCTTGAAGAATTAGAATCGTCTGTTGGAAGTTTCAATGTTGATTTATATGCCATAGAAGAGGGAACTGACAGGCGAATTATTATTGAGAACCAACTTGAAGACACAAACCATGACCATTTAGGAAAGCTTATCACATACGCTTCAGGTAAAGGTGCAGAAGTGATTGTGTGGATTGTTAAACGCGCAAGAGACGAACATCGTCAAGCTATCGAATGGTTAAATCAGAACACTGGGGTTAAAATAGGCTTCTTTCTTGTTGAAATTGAACTATGGCAAATAGATGATTCTGCCATCGCTCCGAAATTCAATGTAGTTGAAAGACCTAATGACTGGGCAAAACAGATGAAGAATGCTGATAGTCTAAGCGAGACCAAACAATTACAGCTCAACTTTTGGCAACAACTATCTGAGACCATAAAATCGACTGAAATGTATGCTAATGAATTCTCTCCTAGAAAAGCCCAACCTCAACATTGGTACGATTTGAGTGTCGGCAGTTCGTCATACCATATAGGGCTAACTGTCAATACACAGAAAAACCGCTTAGGTGCTGAAATCTACATTCCCGATGACAAGGAAAAATTTGCAATGTTTAAGTTGCATGCAAAGGAAATAGAAGAAATGATTGGCAGTAAATTAGAGTGGAGAGAAGCAACCAAGGCTACACGAATCATAACACTTCACTCCTATAATATTACGAATGAAAAACAATGGGAACAAGCGACAGAATGGCTATTGAACAAAGCCCTATTATTCAAACAAATAGCCAAACATTTTGACAAATAAAAGCAATACGGAACAACGTGATATAGGAAACATTAATATTTGTCTTAAGTGTGAAGGTAAGATTGTAGAAATTATTTACTGAGAAACAGACAGAAGATTTGTTTAATGCAGCAGAACGAGAAGAAGTAATTTTTGGTGGTAGCTACATAGCATTCGATATAATAAGGTAATAAGAATTCTCTGTGGGGATGTATAAATTATAAAGGACCTTTGTTTATGACACAAAAAACGCAAGAAGAAGTTGTGTTTGATTGCTTCAAGCACTACCCATGGCTTCAAGATTTCTGTTCCTACATCAATAAGTCTGACGATGAATTATCATGGACTGAATATTATTTACGTTGCGCGGAAATTCATTGGGTACAATGTCTTGCTTCATGGGATTACACTTTATACAAAGACGGGCTTGTTGAGCACATAGGCTTGAAAGGATGGAAAATCGATAAGGGGATTCCAGATTCGCTACTATATCATCTAATACAAGTATTTGACCATTTGTCTGGAAGTAGTGTCGATTTTAAAAACCGTTTCAAAGCATGGATTGAAGAAAACTACCATGTTGACTCTTTACAAATGAAACATCGCAAAGGAAAACGCCTCCTTAATGAATATCGTCTTGCATTCCTTGAATACAAAGGAGACTATGAGAAGATAGTAAGAACTCCAGAAATGGATTATATGTTCACTATTGCTAATGGTGTAGATGCTGAACATGGTTTTGATGCTCCTATTGATGAAGACATCATGTGCGATGCTATTGAATACGCTGACAAGCATAAGTTAATGATTGAGCTTGTTCCTGATGAAGAAGACATCAGAAACAATGTCCAATTCGGTGTCCATTACCACCCTGAATTCAAAAAGAAACCTCACAAAAGAAATCAATCCGGCAGAAGTGGTCGCCAACCGTATTGATGTGGCCCAACATTATAACGAAACATTCTTGAACGATAACGAATTAAAGGAATTATGGTAATATTCAGTTTTAGAAAATACGGATAAAATCTGGGCACACGTCCTTTAGGAAAACGTGTACGCGAACAACTACTCCTTATGATAGAGCAAAATGAACGTGTCGTTCTCGACTTTACAGGAGTGAACGTGGTAAGCAATTCGTTTGCCGATGAATGTATTGCCAAACTACTACTCACCATGCCGCTTTCTGAGTTGAAGAGTAGAACCACCTTCCGCGGACTTAATCCCATTGCTTCGGAAAGTGTTCTCACTGCTCTTCGCCGTCGGCATCTGTTCTGTTCATGAAGTAACCCGCTCTTGACAAATGAACTTAAGATAAAAAATCTTTACAGATTCGCAAGGCATAAATCTACAGACGATAACGAGATAAACGAAAAACGCCCAGTTGGTCGGAAAAAAGCGCCCAGTTGGAAAAAAATATGTTTCTAACTGGGAAAAAAATTTTCTCCAACTGGAAACCCTGTATTAGGGGGGTATTCGCTTTTTGATGCATTTGTGCCATTTTTACGTCAAAACACACCAATATTAAAGAAAAAGAAGAGGTAAAAAGATTTGACAAAAGATTGCCTTTCCTTTAACAAAGTATTGTCAAGGCTAAGACAATGTATTGCCTGAACCAAGTCAATGCATCGCAGTACCAACTTAGTACATCATAAACTGGTACTGCAGTACCAGCCAATTGGTACTGGAGTTTCAACTAATAGGTACTGCAGTGTAAGTTAGCTGGTACGCAAACTTTTGCACAATAGAGATGTGGGGCATTTGCCGATTATGTGCGAAAGTACATTCTTTTCTTATCCACCCAATCACATTTGATTTGCAAAAAAACATCAATTGCACATCAAAGCACAGCACACATTAAAGCCTGACACACAATAACTTGTGTTTACACACCCCTCACATTGAATTGTAAATAGATTTACCTTTAAGTGTAAATCCGTTTACATAGCGAGGTAAGTCCACTTAATCGAAGGGTAAATTCATTTACATCGTGATGTAAAAATCGGCCGTCAGAACATCTGTTTTTATATAATTGAATTATCTTTCCTTCAAAAACATTGTCCGTATGCCAAAACTTTTATAAATTTGCATTGCCCTCATGCCGAATCGGGCCGGTTTTCCGGTAATTTCGGGTGGGGACAGACATAGATAAAGGCGTTTACTACGCTTTGATTTTGACGGTTAGAAATCCTGAGAAAATTTCAATCGTGGTCAAAAACAAAGCAACGTAGATGTCCCTTGGGTATGTTTATACATGCCCTTCATTTGTTGTACAGCCATAGGTGTATCCTTACGCCAATGGTTCCAGTACTGGCACTTGAAGGTGTATGATATACATATCGGCGTGGGGCTTCGGCGTTGCTCGTTTCGACTACGATGGGCAATTCTCAGGAGCCTCTAACCGTGAAGCGAGCGACAGTGCAGGGCTTCACGTCTTTTTTATGCCAGAAAAATGGATTTGTAAAACATTGGTTATCAGTAGCCCGATATCCAACAACGGCCGCCTTGGTTTGGCCATGGTAGTAGAATGGAACTGATTGACAATGCAAACAAAACCCTCAAGTCAGACTTGACAGAAGAATTGCGCAATGGCAGCAAGGTGTCCATTGCGGCTTCTTGTTTTTCCATTTATGCCTTCGACGAACTGAAAGCACAATTGAAGGACATCAAGGAACTGCGTTTCATCTTTACATCTCCCACATTCATTACCGAGAAAGCCAGCAAGCAGAAGCGTGAGTTCTACATCCCTCGTCTCAACCGCGAACGCAACCTCTATGGCTCCGAGTTCGAGGTAAAACTGAGGAACGAACTTTCACAGCGTGCCATTGCCAGGGAATGTGCCGAATGGATAAGGCAGAAGGCCTGCTTCAAGTCCAACCGTACCAACGAAAACATGATGGGCTTCATCAATGTGGACACCACCAACTACATGCCCGTCAACGGATTCACCACCGTGGACCTGGGCTGCGAGCGTGGCAACAATGCCTATTCCTTTGTGCAGAAAAGCGAAGCCCCTTTGTCGCAGCACTTCCTCAACTTGTTCGACCAGCTGTGGAACGACAACGACCGCATGCAGGTCGTCACCGAGGAAGTCCTTGACAACATCACCAACGCCTACAAGGAGAATGCCCCTGACTTCCTTTATTTCGTCACCCTCTACAACATCTTCAAGGAGTTCCTGGAAGACATTTCCGAGGACGTCTTGCCCAACGAAGCCACAGGGTTCAAGGACAGTGTCATCTGGAACAAGCTCTACAACTTCCAGAAGGATGCCGCACTTGCCATCATCAATAAAATCGAAAAGTATAACGGTTGCATTCTTGCAGATAGTGTGGGTTTGGGCAAAACCTTCACAGCACTTTCAGTCATCAAATATTACGAGAACCGCAACAAGTCAGTGCTTGTACTTTGTCCCAAGAAACTGAATGAGAACTGGATTACCTATCGCAGCAACTACATCAACAATCCTATCGCCGGCGACCGTCTCCGTTATGATGTGCTTTTCCATACCGATCTTGCCCGCAATGGTGGTATATCAAATGGACTCGACCTTAACCATATCAATTGGAGCAATTATGATCTTGTGGTTATCGATGAAAGCCACAATTTCCGTAATGGTGGAAAGATAACAACCAATGAGAATGACGAGAATCCTCGCGAGAACCGATACTTGCAGTTGATGAATAAGGTTATTCGTAAAGGGGTGAAGACCAAGGTGCTGATGCTTTCTGCCACACCCGTAAACAACCGCTTCAATGATTTGAAGAACCAGATAGCCTTGGCTTATGAGGGAGATGCAGAAAACATAAACGGCTTGTTGAATACAAGCTGTAGCATTGACGAAATTTTCCGTCAGGCACAAGCCGAATATAACCGATGGTCAAAACTGCCATCCGAAGAACGTACCACAAAACGATTGCTCGAACGCTTGAGTTTCGACTTCTTCGAGGTGCTCGACAGTGTTACCATTGCCCGTAGCCGTAAGCATATTGAGCAGTATTATGATACCATCGATATTGGCAATTTCCCAACTCGATTGACTCCATTATCTCGTCGTCCACACTTGACCGACCTTGATAGTGCTATCAATTATAACGATATTTACTTGCTCCTTTCTGGGCTTAATCTTGCCATATACACCCCGTCCGATTTCATTCTGCCGAGCCGGCTTGAAAAGTATGTGACCATCACAAGTGAGGAAGATTATTCCGGGCTGACGATGAAAGGTCGTGAGCGTGGCATTCGTAAGTTGATGAGCATAAACCTGCTCAAACGTCTTGAAAGTTCGGTAAACTCATTCCGTTTGTCACTCAATCGTATTCTTGGTTTTATTACTGCTACCGTTGACAAGATAAACTCCATGAATAGTGGCAGTAATGCTACTTTCGTAGATGAGCACGATTTTACTGGTCTTGACCTTGACGAACAAGAGGACATCTTCATTGGAGGCAAGAAAACACAAATTGCCCTCGAAGACATGGATTATGTCGCATGGAAGAAATATCTTGACAAGGATATCGAAACACTCAAGTTGTTGCTCCTTATGTTAGCGGACATTACGCCCGAGCACGACAGCAAGCTGTTGCAACTTATTGATGACCTCCGGCATAAGTTTGAGCATCCCATAAACGCAGGTAACAAGAAGGTAATCATCTTCACCGCCTTCAGTGACACGGCCGAATACCTATATGATTGTCTGGCCGAACACATCCAGAAAAAGTTTGGCTTACACACCGCCCTTATCACGGGACAAGTGGAAGCACGCTCCACCTTACGCCTTCCCCGTGGCGAAAAGCTGGACTTCAACAAAGTGCTCACCCTCTTTTCTCCCATTTCCAAAGAAGCCCACACCATTTATCCACATTTAGCCACCTCCCCTACAGGGGAAGGTTGGGAAGGGGTCTCTGTATTGATTGCCACCGACTGCATCAGCGAGGGTCAGAACCTTCAGGATTGCGACTACCTCATCAACTACGATATTCACTGGAATCCTGTGCGTATCATCCAACGCTTTGGGCGTATCGACCGTATAGGTTCTCGCAACGATGTAATACAACTCGTTAACTACTGGCCCGATATGGACTTGGATGAATACATCGACCTCAAAGGACGCGTAGAAGCTCGCATGAAAGTATCAGTGATGACCAGTACGGGTGATGACAACCCCATTTCTCCCGAAGAAAAAGGCGACTTGGAGTATCGTCGGGAACAACTCAAACGTCTGCAAAGCGAAGTGGTGGATATTGAAGAGATGAACACAGGAATTAGCATCATGGACTTGGGATTAAACGAGTTCCGTCTTGATCTGCTTGCCTATATGCAGGATAATCCCAACATTGAACATACACCTTTTGGCTTGCATGCTGTTGTTCAAAGTTCCAACGATTGTCCTTCAGGAGTTGTGTATGTACTGAAGAATCGTAACAACAATGTAAACATCGACCGCAAGAATCGCCTGCATCCCTTCTATTTGGCCTACATCTCTGATGATAGTGAATTGATTGTCAATCACCTGTCACCAAAGGAATTGCTCGACAGGCTCCGTTATTTATGCAAAGGCAAGTCAAGCCCGAATAAGGAACTGTGCAAAGAGTTCAACCGCATTACACGAGACGGAAAGAATATGCAACACTATTCCGATTTGCTTGGGGACGCCATAGCCTCCATCATCACGGTAAAGGAAGAAAGCGACATAGACAGTTTCCTCGGTGGCGCTACGGGTTCATTGTTTACAAATGAAATACAGGGACTTGATGATTTTGAATTGGTATGTTTTTTGGTAATAAGATAAATCTAAATATGAATAATCGAAAGCAACGTGATATCTATTCTGGCGGTCTTAGTGATAAGGTTAAAGACATAAAACCCAGGAGAAACTATTGGGGAAATTTGTATGATGATGACACATTTGATGAAAATATAAACATTATGTCAACTGGCAATTATGATTACTCTGATTTTGATAGTGAAGATGATCATGATTCATATTATGATTTACTAGAATAAAATATATGTAATATTATGAAAAGCAAAGAATGTTATTTTTCGCCTCTTAATTATAGCGGGAAGATCTCTCCCAAATCAAAAAAAAAGAAGAAAAAGAAAGATGGTAGACATAAAAAAGATAAGTGTTACAATTTTAAGGATATTGACACATCTGGTCCTGCCTTATATGAACAATTTGAATATGGGATGAGTGACTGGTAAAAATATAACAATGTTTATCTCTAAATAATAAAGTTTATGTTATTTGCATTTTTGGTCATCATTTGGATAATTGGCGATGTTTTCAACCAAATGACAGGAAGGGGAGATTAACGATGTACGGCCTACCACAGACAACAGAAGTCCGGAAGCAATTGCCCAAGAAGGCAATCTATGCGAAGTTCGACTTGAAACCCTCACAACGTGAGAGTTTCGATGCCGACATAGCACGCATAGATATTGTGGCGGTTATTTCCCCAAGCACTGTCCCCGCTATTGCTGAAGGCAAGGAGGTAAAGGAAATCTATCTCCTTGCCCTTCAAATGAAACGCAAGGAATATGACAGCAAGAACATTGCCCTGCTGACCAAACTTATTCCACAACGAATGGTGTTTGCCCTACAATTTGAGGAGCAGACACAGTTTGCCATATACCACACCAAACTCATTTCATCGGCTTGGCAACCTACGGATGATGCAACACTCCCATTATCGGGATTGAATCTTGACACCGTTTGGGAAAACATTGTGACTCATATCGGGCAGATTGAGGTGGAGGAAGGCAATACACTTGCCGAACAGATAGCCAGCAATGATCAACGGGCGAAGTTGCTTGCTCAAATATCCACGCTTGAACGAAAGATGGCAAACGAAAAGCAACCGCGCCGTAAGCGAGAACACTTTGAACAGATTAAGAAATTAAAAAGTCAGATATAAATGAATCCTATAAATGCTTCTTCATTGCTCCATTTCACAAAAACAATGGATGCCCTAAAAGGCATCTTGGAGAAGGGTTTTCGTTTCTCTTATTGTTGTGAAGATGTCTCGTCTACGATAAATATGAATGAGTTACACCCAGTAGGTGCAAACTTCTTTCGCCCTTCTTTACATATTAATAAGCATATTGCAATTCCGATGATTTGCTTTTGCGATATTCCTTTAACAAGAGCGAAAGCACATTCGGATACCTATGGCAAATTTATTGTCGGAATAGATAAGAATATGGCATTAACAATATTTGGAGATACCATAAATCCAGTTATGTACAGTACTTCAGAAGTAATAGGGCGTGCTTTGAATGATCTTTCAGTGATTAAATCAAAAATTAACAATGTCAAAGGATGTTACAACTACAAGCGTTCATTAAATCAGTTAATTGGGAATACAAAACCATTTGAGGGAACATTTAAGGGCAAAGAGAATTATTGCTACTATGATGAACGAGAATGGCGTATGTTGTTGCCTTATGATTTCGATGAAAGTACTAAGTGGTATTGGAATTTATCGAAGCAAGAGTTTGATGAGAAGAAGAACGAAATTAATAAAATTCTACACCATAGTGAATATGCTTATCGAACTTTTACAGTTCAAAAAGATGACGAGTTTTTGTTAGCTAAATTCATTACTCACATAGTCGTAGATTCAGAAGTTAACATCCCTGAACTTGTCAACTTTATACTAAATGAAGAACAGCCTTTGTTTGGATATTCCAATATATCTAAGCAACTTAGAAATCTATTTGTTAGTAGAATTACTTCGTTTGAACGAATAGAAATAGATTATTGATATGGAAAAATTAACCATGCAGAGCCACGATGTGACTGGCTCAAATACACAGAAGATTGCCCAACTGTTTCCTAATTGCGTAACGGAACGCTTGGGTAAAGACGGTAAGCCCGAATTGGCTATCGACTTTGAAAAGTTGCAAGCAGAGTTATCCAACGAAATCATTGCAGAGGGCGAAGAACGTTATCAATTCACTTGGCCCGACAAGCGTGCCGCTGTTCGTTTAGCAAATACGCCAACGACAATGACACTTCGTCCTTGTCGTGAGGAGAGTGTGGATTTTGATAATACACAGAACCTTTACATCGAGGGCGACAACCTCGATGTATTGAAAGTTTTGCGTGAAACCTATCTTGGCAAGGTGAAGATGATTTACATTGATCCACCTTACAATACGGGCAATGACTTTGTGTATAATGATGACTTCGCACAAGGTAAAAACGATTTTGAGCAATCAAGTGGTTTATTTGATGAAGAAGGCAACCAGACTATCGATCCAATGCAACGCAATACTGAAAGCAATGGTCGTTTCCATACCGATTGGCTTAATATGATTTATCCTCGTTTGAAAGTAGCGAGAGATTTGCTATCAGAGGATGGAGTTATTTTTATTTCAATTGATGATAATGAGGAGAGAAATTTAAAGAATATCTGTGATGAGGTGTTTGGTAATTCAAACTTTATAGCAATGCTTCCTACAGTTATGAATCTTAAAGGAAACCAAGATGAATATGCCTTTGCTGGAACTCATGAATATACTTGTGTTTACACTAAAAACAAAGAATTAAAGTCTTTTGGGTATTTTGATATTGATGAGTCTGATGATGAATTTTCTTCATGGGAGAATGATGAAATTGGATATTATAAAAAAGGTGCAAACCTTAAATCAACAGGAGTGAATGCTCCAAGAGAGAAACGCCCCAACTTGTTTTTCCCAATTTATATTAATGGAGATTCATTTTCACTCGATTATTTTGAGGGCGCAACTGAAATTTTACCGATAACAGACGGTAAAGAAATGTCTTGGAGATGGAGCAAAGACAAATTCAATAATGAAAAGCACAATGTAATTATTTCCAATGAGAATGGAAAAATCTCTTTGTATAAGAAACAAAGACCTGCATTAGGAGAATTACCAACTAAAAAACCTAAAACATTATTCTACAAGCCCGAATATAGTAGTGGAAATGGAACGGCTCAAGTTAAGGAGTTGTTTGGAGAAAAGATTTTTAGCAATCCAAAACCGTTTGATTTAGTTAAAGACTTCATTAAAGTTGGAACTAATAATGATGCCATAATTCTCGACTTCTTCTCCGGCTCTGCAACAACCGCTCACGCAGTGATGAAGCTCAATGCAGAAGACGGAGGAAACCGCAAATTCATCATGGTGCAATTGCCCGAAAAGACGGATGAAAAGAGCGAAGCCTACAAAGCAGGCTACAAGAATATCTGCGAGATAGGAAAAGAGCGCATTCGCCGTGCAGGGGCACAAATAGTAGGGGCGCAGCGTGCTGCGTCCGCCGGAAACACAAGCAATGATTTGTTCAATAATGCGGACGCTGCACGCAACGTCCCTACTGTGGATGTTGGTTTCCGAGTATTGAAACTCGACTCTTCAAATATGGAAGATGTCTATTACACTCCACAGGACTTTGACGCACAATCGCTGTTCAATGAAAATGTAAAGGCAGACCGCACCAATGAGGATTTGCTCTTCCAAGTGATGCTCAACCTTGGCATTGAACTATCTGCAAAGATTGAGAGCAAGCAGATTGCGGGAAAGGAGGTTCACTTCGTGGATGACAACTACCTTGTGGCTTGCTTCGACCGCGATGTAAATGAATCAACCATTACAGAAATTGCCAAGTTACAGCCAATCTACTTCGTTATGCGCGATGCCTCGGCAGCCAATGATAATGTGATAGACAACTTTGAGCAGATATTCAAGCACTATTCGCCCGAAACGGTGTGTAGAATAATATAATATTGAAGAAAAAGGATATAAACTATATAAAAAAAAGAGAAACCATAACATCAACTGAAAGAAAATTGTTATTTTTGTGGCAGATATAATTGGTTTGTAGTTATGAACAGCGTTACAAGAAACAGAATCATTCCCTCTATTCAGGGGTATTTTGCAACACAGCCCATTGCAAAGGCATGGCTGTTTGGTTCTTATTCTCGTGGCGAGGAATCTGCCGACAGCGATGTGGACATCTTGGTCGCCTTCGATAAGAATGCTAAGATAAGCCTCTTCAAGTATGCCGATATGATTTGTCAGTTGGAGAACCTACTGCAGCAGAAGGTAGACTTGGTGGAAGAGGGTTCTCTACTTCCTTTCGCTGCCGACACTGCAAACAAAGACAAGGTGTTGATCTATGAGAGAGACTGTTAGAGACAAAGGACGCATAGAGCATATGTTGGCTGCAATAGCCAACGTGGAGGAGTTTACAAATGGGGTGAGCGCCGAAGAGTTTGTAAACAGCAAGGTGTTGTTCTTTGCCGTAGTCAAGAATATAGAGATTGTGGGCGAAGCCACCTATATGCTGACGAAGGAGTTCAAGGAGTCCCATCAGTCTATACCTTGGTTGGTCATAGAGAAGATGCGCCATGTATTGGTGCACGGCTATTACACGATATTGCCAGAGAAAGTGTGGGAGACGGTGCAGGAAGACTTGCCTGTATTGAAGAAACAACTCACCGACTTGTTGGCTGAAATGTAAAAAAAGCAGTTTTCGTTCAGTGATTGATGTATGGCGCAAGCAATACATTGGTCATGAAATTCAAATTCAAAATCCAGCAGTACCAGACCGAGGCCGTGGAGAATACGGTGTCGGTATTTACCGGACAGCCATCGCACAGGGTAGCGGAGTATCGTCGTGATTTAGGCAAACGCACTCAACAGCAAATAGACTTTGATGGTGAAACAGGCTTCCGCAACCATCATATAGAATTGGACGGGCGGACGTTGCTCAAGAACATCAATGCCATACAGAATTTGTATGATATAACTCCGTCTGCTACACTTGCCAAAGGTGTAGGTGCGGTGAACCTCGACATTGAAATGGAAACGGGTACGGGTAAGACCTATGTTTACATAAAGACGATGTTTGAGCTGAACAAACAGTATGGCTGGAGCAAGTTTATCATCGTGGTGCCAAGCATTGCCATTCGTGAGGGTGTGGCCAAGAGTTTCAAGATGTTGGAGGAACACTTTATGGAATACTACGGCAAGAAGGCGCGTTGGTTTATCTACAACAGCAGCAATCTGCAACAACTCGACAGTTTTTCTTCCGATTCGGGACTCAGCGTGATGATTATCAACACTCAGGCTTTTGCCGCTTCGATGAAAGAAGGTGGCAGAAGCAAGGAGAGCCGCATCATCTACTCGAAGCGTGATGAGTTTGGCAGCCGAAGACCAATAGATGTGATAGCAGCCAATTACCCGATTATCATAATGGACGAGCCGCAAAAGATGGAGGGCGATGCCACACAAGCGGGTATCAAGCGATTTAATCCGCTCTTTGTGCTGAACTACTCGGCTACTCATAAGACCAAGCATGATACCATCTATGCACTCGATGCCCTGGATGCTTATTGTCAGAAGCTGGTGAAGCGTATCCATGTAAAGGGTTTTGAAGTGAAGAACCTTAGAGGAACCAGCAGTTATCTCTATCTGGACAGCATTGTGCTTTCGCCCAAGCATCCGCCAATGGCTTGCATAGAGTTGGAAATTAAGAATGCCGCAGGTATTCCCACACGAAAAATTAAAACTTTTCGGTTCGGTGATAACTTATATAAAGAGTCAGGATTAGCTGCATATGAAAATTTTGTAATTGATGACATTAGTCCCAAAGGTTATGTCTCATTCACAAATGGAACAACAATTCATTTACGTCAAGCCATTGGCGACATGAACGAAGAACATATGCAGCGTGTGCAGATACGTGAAACCATCATGTCGCACTTTGAAAAGGAACGCCAACTGTTCAAGCGTGGCATCAAATGCTTGTCGCTCTTCTTCATTGATGAGGTGGCTAAGTACAAGAGTTACGACGAGGATGGCAATGAAGTGAAAGGTGCCTTCCAAAAGATATTTGAAGAAGAGTATGCAAGGATTGTAGATAACGAATTCACATTCTTCGATGAGGAGTACAACAAATATCTGCATCGTTTTAATCCGCAAGATGTGCATAAGGGGTATTTTTCTATAGACAAGAAGACGGGCAGAACGATAGATGGCAAGGTGGAGAAGAAGACGGGACTGTCGGACGACATTTCCGCCTATGAACTGATCTTAAAGAACAAGGAACGGTTGTTGAGCTTTGAGGAGCCTACACGCTTCATCTTCTCACACTCGGCCTTGCGTGAGGGATGGGATAACCCGAATGTGTTCCAAATCTGTACGCTACGACACAGCAACTCCACTACAGCCAAGCGCCAGGAGGTGGGACGTGGACTACGTATCTGTGTGGACAAGCACGGTACACGAATGGATGCTGAGCTATTGGGCGAGGATGTACACGAGGTAAACAAACTGACGGTGATTGCCAATGAAAGCTATGCCGACTTTACCACAGCCTTGCAACGAGAAACCCGTGATGTGCTTCGTGAACGTACAACGAAAGTAACCGTTACCTATTTCACAGGCAAGCAAATCAAGATTGGCGAAGAAGTACACACCATCAGCGAAACTGAAGCAAGCCGCATCATCATCTATTTGGAAGACAACGGGTATATTGACGAGCAGAAGAACATCACTCCCACATACCGTGAGGCAGTAGCAAACGGCACTGTTGCCCCATTACCACAAAAGTTGCAACCGATAGCAGAAGGCGTTACCCAGCTTGTCAACTCTATCTTCGACCCAAAAGCATTGGATGATATGGTTGTGGAGGAAAAGACCACAACACCTGATAATAAGCTGAACAAGAATTTCGATAAAGATGAGTTCCAGGCCTTATGGAATGAAATCAACCATCAGTATGTCTATCAAGTAAGTTACGACAGCAACGAACTTATTGATAAAGCTGTTCTATATCTCAATAAGGATTTAGAGGTTAAGCAGCTTCGCTACGTAATGGTAGAGGGCACACAGGATGAAACGGAAGTGGCGGACTTTGGTAACACACGCTCACAATCACGCGAACTGACCGATGTGTGTACCTCGACCGTCAAGTATGACCTGGTGGGCGATATTGCCAAAGGAGCAAGGCTTACCCGTCGTACAGTAGTGAAGATATTGCAGAAAATCAAACCAAGCAAGCTTTATCTTTTCAAGAACAATCCCGAGGAGTTTATCCGTAAAGTCATAAGCATCATCAAGGAACAGAAGTCCACGATGATTGTGGAGCATATTCACTATAACATCACTGAGGGCAAGTATGACAGCGACATCTTTACCATCAAGAGCAAGATGGACTTTGACCGAGCTTATGAAGCCAAGAAACATGTGACCGATTATGTATTCAGCGACAGCAAAGGCGAACGCCAGTTTGCCCATGACTTGGATGAAGCAAGCGAAGTTGTGGTATATGCCAAATTGCCTCGCTCATTCCAAATACCCACTCCTGTTGGCAACTATGCTCCCGACTGGGCAATTGTATTTAAAGATGGAGATGTGAAACATGTTTTCTTCATCGCAGAAACGAAAGGGTCGCTGGAGTCCATGGAGCTGCGAGGTATAGAAAAAGCAAAGATTGCTTGCGCTCGCAAACTCTTCAATGAGACTTCGTCTGGCAAAATAAAATACAAGGCTGTGGAAAACTTTGAGGAATTAAGAGAAATTTTGATGGGGAAATAGACATTTCTCATAACCAAGAAAAAACGGGCAACTCGAATTTGACGGCTATTCATTCTCTGAGCTGAGTGAACTTCTGACAAAATAAGATATGAAGAAACTCTGTAGGATATGTGGTAAAGCGATTATGGGTGATGTGCTTAAACATTATGCGGATAAGCATTTTAGTATATATGTTGCCAATAAAGCTAAAATAGAATCACACCCAGGAGCCTTTGTTGTAAGTGGGTGCAGCGAATTATTGGCTGCACTATCCATAGTAAAGAATTGTGCACCACCTAAAAAGGCGCAAACCCCATCCCCCAAAATCGATAAAAAAAGAATGAAGGAAATAGCCAAGACTCTTGACAAAAGGCTTGGCGAACAAACTTATCGTGGGAATCAGTCTTTTATGTGTGATGGATGTCATAAAGAGTATAAATATGGCAAAGTAATTTATGGTGATGCACACAACTTCCATCTTTGTTACGAGTGTTATAAATACGCTAAAAAGGGCACTGACTCAAAACGTGGCAACAAACATGTCTTTATAAATACGCCAATGTAAGATTTCTACTTCTACTGACGTTGTCACCACATAAGACAAAGCACTATGTTTTAAGAACGTGGCAATTACACAAATTCTCTGCGTTCAGAACAGTGTGAAAAGGCATCGTAAAAAGAGGAGTCCGATGCGGGATGAAGAGAGCTGGCTGAAAAGGAAATAAGCAGGAGTATAATGATAGGGAGGGAGCGGATACAAGCCGTTGTTCCGCAACCTTTGTACAAGCTGCTGCAAGGAATGCGCACCAGAAGTGAGACGGATGGTGTCCAGCATGAGATCCATGGTGAGCTGTGAGACACGGCGGCGAAGAGCCTGTGACTGTTGCGAAGGAAGATGCAGGGTCAATTTATCCAACATCATCACTACGGCTTCCTTGTCGGCAAGACGGCGATGTACATGAGCAGGGTCTTCGTGGGTGGTAATGGATCCCGAACGGCGATGATAGGCATAAGCCGCACAGCCCGTATCCAACACGCTGGCTGCCCGTAGTAGCAGTTGGGGAGTGAAAGCTTCATCCTCGTGCAGAATGCCCTGAATAAATCGGAGGTTGCCCAACAATGAACGACGGAAAAGATAGGCGCAAGCCGATGCCCGAAGATTGTATTGCAACATGTAAGCGGTTCCACTCATGACAGGACGCGAGGCTGCCTCCTGCCCCTGGAAACGAAAAAGCAGCATATCCGGGGCATCGCTTTTCAGCATGCGGATACACTGTGCATAGGCCGACGGCAACAACTCATCATCTCCGTCGACAAACTGGATATAGGTGCCAGACGCACGGTCCATTCCGGTATTGCGTGCCGCACTGAGTCCGCCGTTGGGCTGACGCACACATTGCACTTCATCGCCATAGCCGGAAAGGCATTCCGATACGGGGGTTTCGGAGCCGTCATCAATGACCAGCACCTCGCGCTCTTCCTTTTTGAGCGGAAGGGCCAGAATACTATCTATGCACGCACAGATCCACTCACTGGGAAGATTGTAACAGGGAACCACAAAGGTAATCAAGGGTTCTCTGCGCTCCACAGTCGGGTGATGCTGTGCGTGCATAGTTTATTTTAAAAAATATTACACCAAATGTGCGATTATCTCCTCGCGATTGCCGGGAAGATAGTCAATGACCGGAATCTCAATCATCGTATAGGCTCCGGGCTGCTGCTTCATGCTGGCACGGGCCGCATTGACCATCACCTGAGCTGTAAGCGCAGGGTTGTTGATGCGCATGTTGAACTCGAAGAGCTGGTTGTGTGTGGTTCCACTCACACCCTTACGTACCAGATTGACTCCATGGCCCACATCATTGAGATCGGCCACGCAGGGCACCTGTTTTACATGCGTCTCGTCATTCACGAAATAAGGATCGGCCTTCACCGCAGCCTCAACCGCCTTGAAGTCTACACCCTCTTCCAGTTCAACATATACCATGCGGCGATGAATACCAGTACCCACGGGAATAGTCATACTCAGCGCATCGCGCACACCCTCAATGGCACGCACGGCCACGCTGTGACCCATACTACGTCCGGGACCGAAGTTGGTATAGCTGATTCCTTGGGGAGCCAGGCTTTCCATCAATGTGCGCACCACACTGTCAGAACCCGGATCCCATCCAGCACTGATTACACTGACAGCTCCATACTTGCGAGCCGCTTCGCCCAAGGTATTGCGCAAAGCCACAATCTGGGTGTGAATGTCGAAACTGTCCACTGTGTTGATGCCCAGCGCCAATGCCTCAAGGGCAAACTGTTCCACACTGCGGGTGGGGGTGGCAAGCAAAGCCACGTCCACGTCCTCAAGCTCGGCGAGCGTCTTCACCACCTTGTATGAGGCGATTTCTGGCGGACAATCCTCCGCTCCCTTGCGGCGCACAATGCCGACCACCTCCATGTCGGGGGCAGCCTGCAGTGCCTGCAAGGCGTATTGTCCTATATTGCCGTAGCCAACAATGGCCACTCTTGTCTTCTTCTCCATAGACTTGCCTTTATATTACTTTACTTCCCAGATATCGTTGGTTTCCAACAACTCGGCGAAGTTGTGATAGGGTTTCTTGGCCTTCACTTCCTCAATCTGCGCCTCTACGGCATCATTGTATGTGGGAGCCTCCACATCGCGGATGACACCAAGCGCCACGGGGAATCCGTCGCCGTCGCCCATCAAGGCAAGCTTGAGCTGCAGGGTATTGTCCTGACAATGTGCATCGTGTACCAGAATGTCGTCCATGGTGATGCCGTCCTTCCCGATTTCCACAATCTTAAGTCCGAAGCCTTCCTGAACCAAACCAAACTCGTTGTTCTCGCCAAATACCAGAGGCTTTCCGTGCTGTACATAGATGGCACGCTTGGCACGGCCGTCCTTATTATATACATCATCGTAGGCACCGTTGTTGAAGATGACGCAATGCTGCAGAATCTCGCAAACGGATGCGCCCTTGTGCTGGTAAGCCGCCTTCAGGATTTCAATGGTACCGGGAGCGTCTGTGGCAACGGCACGGGCAAAGAAGTTGCCACGCGCACCGAAGCAGAGTTCTGCCGGACGGAAGGGTTCCTCTACCGTACCATAGGGTGATGACTTGCTGACAAAACCGCGGGGGCTGGTGGGGCTGTACTGTCCCTTGGTCAGGCCATAGATGCGGTTATTAAGGAGAATCATATTCAAGTCGATATTACGACGGTTGGCGTGGATAAAATGATTGCCGCCGATGGCAAGTCCGTCACCGTCGCCACTCACCTGCCATACGGAAAGGCGGGGGTTAGCCACCTTTACACCAGTGGCAATGGCAGCCGCACGGCCATGAATGGTATTCATACCGTATGTGGCCATATAATGGGGCAGACGGCTGCTGCAGCCGATACCGCTGATGACGGCAGTCTCCCATGGAGCCACACCAATTTCGGCCATGGCCTTGTGCAGATTGGCCAGGAAGAAGTGGTCTCCGCATCCCGGACACCAACGGGGCTGGCCCTTTTTATAATCGTTTGCTGTAAACATGTCTGTTGGAATTTAAAGTTAAGCGTTAATCAGTTTTCCGAAAGCCTCAACCAGTTCGCTCACCTTGAAGGGCTGGCCCTTGACTTCATTATACTGGGCAGGACAGAAACCGTCCACCTTCATGCGCAGCCATCCGGCCAGCTGACCCATGTTCTGCTCTGCCACCACCACTTTGGGGTACTTCTTCAGCACTTCGGCAGTATTGGCGGGCAGCGGATTGATGTAGCGGAAGTGTGCCATAGCCACCTTCTTTCCGGCGGCACGCATCTCGTCCATAGCGGCACGCAAGTGGCCGTATGTTCCACCAAAGCCTACGATGAGCAAGTCGGCATCCTCGCTGTCGCCCAGCACTTCCAGGTCGGGCACGGGAATATTCTGAATCTTCTGCGCACGCTTGCGGGTCATCAGGTCGTGATTCTCAGGATTGGTACTGATGGCACCGGTCTTGTCATCCTTTTCCAGTCCGCCCAAGATGTGGGTAAAGCCCTCGCGGCCAGGCACTGCCCAGTAGCGGGTTCCGTTCTCTGCACGCATATAGGGTGTCCACTCGCCCAGCAGTTCCTGGGGCACATAGGGAGGATTGATTTCTGGATACTCAGCCAGATTGGGCAGTTTGAATGCTCCCGAACCGTTGGCCACGTATGCATCGGTAAGCAACACCACAGGTGTCATGTGTTCCAGAGCCACCTTTGAGGCTTCGTATGCGGCATCGAAACAATCCGTGGGGCTGATGGCTGCCATTACAGGCATGGGGCTTTCGCCGTTACGGCCGAAGAGCGCCTGCAACAAGTCTGTCTGTTCGCTCTTGGTGGGCAATCCGGTTGCCGGTCCGCCACGCTGCACATCAAGTACCACCAAAGGAAGTTCCATAATCACAGCCAAATTCATCGCCTCGCTCTTGAGGCAGATACCGGGGCCAGAAGTAGAGGTAACGGCTAATGCTCCGGCAAAGGATGCTCCCACACTGGATGCACATCCTGCAATTTCGTCCTCGCACTGCACGGTAGTAACGCCAAGAGACTTGTGCTTGCTCAGCTCATGCAACACGTCTGTGGCAGGAGTGATGGGATAGCTGCCCAGGTAGAGCTTCAAGCCTGCCTTCTCGGCGGCGGCGATGAAACCATAAGCAGTGGCTTTGTTACCGGTAATGTCCATATAACGTCCGGGCACCTTATTCTTGGTCTCTATGCGATATACGTTTGCCACACTGCTGTGTGTGTTGTGTCCGTAGTCGTATCCGGCCTGGATAACCTTGATATTGGCTTCTGCCACTCCGGGCTTCTTGGCAAACTTCTCGCGCAGGAAATTGAAAGCGATTTCCAGGTTGCGGTCGAACAACCAGCACACCAGTCCCAGGGCAAACATGTTGCGGCACTTAAGCATGCTCTTCACGTCCATTCCGCTGTCCTTCAGACAATCCTTCACCATGGTGGTCAGGGGACAAGCAATCACACGGTCGGGGTCTATGCCCATCTCGCCCAGATAATCGGGGGTCTCGAAGGCTGCCTTTTCCAAATCCTTGGGACCGAATGAATCGGTGTCAATGATGATGGCCGCGCCGGGCTTGGCATACTTATACTGTGTCTTGAGCGCGGCGGCATTCATTGCCACCAACACATCACACAAATCACCAGGGGTATAAACCTGACCGGCACCGATGTGGACCTGAAAACCCGAAACGCCAGTGAGCGAGCCTTGCGGGGCGCGGATGTCTGCCGGATAGTCCGGAAATGTACTGATACTGTTTCCTACGGTTGCAGACACCGTAGAGAAGATGTTTCCGGCCAGCTGCATACCGTCACCGGAATCACCAGAAAACCGAACCACAACTTGATCCAGTTCTTTCACTTCTAATGAATCTGCCATTGTTTTATGTTTAATGTTAAATTATTGCCAATTTTGGATTATTTGTGTACAAAGTTACACTAAACTACGGAATTAAACAAACCAAAATGCTATAAAAAGAGGGAATATGATTACACAATATCAAAAATTACCGCAATGAAATCATTGTGTACCCCCGCCGGGAATCGAACCCGGATTGGCGGTTTAGGAAACCGTAGTTCTATCCATTGAACTACAGGGGCATGCCATTTTCGCTGCAAAGGTAGTTATTTTTCTTCATACAACGGCAAAAATTGCACATTGTTTTTGACTCAAAACGAACATAATACCGCAATAATATTACCAAAGAACGTGTTTTGTTTTATCAGACACCAATAATAATTTTTAGAACAGCCCATAAACGATGAATTTGAAGAGCCGTCCCGACTCGGGAAAGGTATTTTTCATTCAAAAAATGGCCTCCCGACTCAGGAAACCATTTTTTCGTCCCAAAAAGGGCCTTCCCGATGTGGGAAAGCGTTTTTCACTTGCAAAAAATGGCTTCCCGGCTTGGGAAACCATTTTTTTGCTCCAAGATGCCCGTCCCGACTCGGGAGAGGCACATGAAAACCCTCTGCCGGGTGTTGTTTAGGGATGTAGTGCCAGAAAAACTTTAGCATTCCGACTTTATCCGGCAAATGGCATCAGGCGTTTGCGTTTGGAGTGGCAGATGCTTCTTCTTCGGGCTTCACTTGGCGGGGAAGTGCCAGGTTGTTCTGGATAATCTGTGCGGGAGAAAGCAGAGGTAAAATCTGCTTGGGCAAGCCGGCCTCCTCGGTGCGTACCGCCAAAATTCCGCGAGACGCACCAATGGTCACGTCGGCCAGATGCTGTACCAATCCGGCAGGCAGCACCCACTGGTCGCCCTGGAGCTGATACATGGCACTCCATCCTTCGCGAGCAAATTCAAAAGTGGTCTGCACGGTAAGAATCAGCTGGGTGATGTCGTTCTTCTTGTATTCGAAATGGGCAGTACAACGCACAACGCGCTTGTCAGTCTCGCTAGAGAACTGCAACTGGTTGCCAATCTGAATCTCACCCTCGGGCCACTCATTGGCCAATTTCACAAACTGAACCTCGCGCACATCAGTAAGGCGGAAGTTTATCTGGATCTGTTTCTGTTCCATTGTTCTATAATATTATATTTTGCGGTTATTTACTAAAAGGAATGTGGGGCACCTTTCGCCTTAGTGCGAGAGATGCCCCACACAGGGGTTAATACAAGTATTTGAAAAAATTACTTCTTGTCATCAGCCTCTTCCTTGATGGTCTTACCCATAGTCAGATAAGCTGTGGGAGCGGCCATGAAGATTGAAGAAAGAGTACCGAATATCACACCCAGAATCATGGCAAACGCGAAACTGCGGATGCTGGCTCCACCAAGGCAGAAGATAACGGCCAGAACGATGAAGGTTGATACAGAGGTGTTGATGGTACGGTTCAATGTGTTGTTGATAGCACTGTTGAACAAATCCTGACGCTCGCGCTTGGGATAGAGACCGAAGTATTCGCGGATACGGTCGAACACAACCACCTTGTCATTGATTGAATAACCGATGGCGGTAAGCACAGCACCGATGAAGGTCTGGTCGATTTCCAAGCTGAAGGGCATCCATCCCCAGCAGATTGCATACATACCCAGGATGAACAATACGTCGAACACAAGGGCAGTGGTAGCACCCACAGAGAAAGCGACATTGCGGAAACGAAGCAGAATGTATGCGAAGATGGCGATAATGGCCAGAATCACACTGATGATAGCTCCGTTGGTAATATCCTCAGCCACAGAAGGACCAACCTTCTGGCTGCTGATGATTGAACCACCTGCACGCTCGTCGCGGTTGATGAAGTTTTCCAATGTCAGGTCGGCTGCCAAGAGGTTAGCGCCCTTGAGCACCTCATAGAGCTTCTGCTCAATCTCGCTGTCCACTTCAATGCCGTCCTCTTCAATACGGTAGTTGGTGCTGATACGGATGGTCTTGCCCTCGGTACCCAATGCGATGGCACTGGTGTTGCTTTCGGGGAAGGCATCAGCCAACAGACCGCGAACGGTTTCGGGCTGAACTTCCTGCTCGAACAGAACCACGAAGTTACGTCCTCCGGTAAAGTCGATACTCTTGCTGAAGCCACGACCAAACATAGCGCCAATGCAGATAACAGCCAATACGCCGAAAACAGCGAAGCTCTTCTTGTAAGCGCTCATGAACTTGTAAGTGGGGTTCTGGAAAGAAATCTTGCTACCCAAAGAGGTGCGGAAGGTCAAGTTCAACCACTTCTCGCGGTTCATTACCTCTGTGTAAACCACACGGGTCAGGAACACTGCGGTGAAGAAGCTCACGCAGATACCGATGAACAATGTGGTGGCAAAGCCGCGGATGGGTCCTGTACCATAATAGTAAAGGATAACAGCGGTGATAAGAGAAGTGATGTTAGAGTCCAAAATGGCGCTGAGGGCATTGCTGTAACCAGCGCTGAGAGCCTCGCGCACACCCTTTCCAGCATTCAGTTCTTCCTTGGTGCGCTCGTAGATAAGCACATTGGCATCCACTGCCATACCCAAGGTCAATACCATACCGGCAATACCGCTCATGGTAAGAGCTGCCTGGAAGCTGGTAAGAATACCAACGGTGAAGAACAAGTTGAGCAACAGAGCGCAGTTGGCCACCATACCGGGGATGGTTCCATACATTACAATCATGTAAAGCATCAGCACAACGAATGCGATGACACAGCTCAGCACACCCTGCTGGATTGACTCGGCACCCAAAGAAGGACCAACGATTTCCTCGCTCACGATCTTGGCGGGAGCGGGCATCTTACCAGACTTCAGCACGTTGGCCAAGTCGCGGGTATCCTCGGCAGTGAAATGACCGGTAATTTGAGAAACACCACCGGTAATCTCGTTCTGCACCACGGGAGCGCTATATACATTATCATCAAGAACAATGGCAATACAACGGCCCTGGTTAGCCTTTGTCAAGGCGGCCCAACGGCGTGCACCGTCTACGTTCATCTTCATGCTTACGCAGGGACGGCCATAATCGTCAAACTCATCGCTGGCGTCAGTAATCACGTCACCTTCGAGGGGAGCACGACCATTACGCTCGGTCACCTTGATGGCAAACAACTGATAGATATTGGCACCTTCGCCTTCGCCAACTCCCTTAACACCCCACTTGAGACGGAGGTCAGAAGGAAGAATTTCCTTGGCTTCGGGAGACTGAAGAAGCTCGCTGATGGCATCCATATCGCGCTTGGCAGCATAGCCGACAGCACTTCCGTCGTTGCCCTGGATTACCTGCAAACGGCTCAGCAAAGGATGCTGGCGGCGCGCCTTTTCAATGTCGGCAGCGCTTGCAGCGGCATTTTCCGCACCACCCACAGCAGCAGCCAGGTCGTTCTTGGCCTTGGTTGTGTCAGCGGCAGCAGTCTCGGTTGCGGTGGTGTCATTTTCCTCCACCTGGCCCATTGCGGCAGCCAGTTTGCTGTCCAAAGTCACCAAGAAAGGCACAACCTCCTGGGTATTATAGGTCTCCCAGAATTCCAGGTTGGCGCTTCCCTGCAGCAACTTACGCACGCGGTCGGGTTCCTTGATACCGGGCATTTCAACCATGATACGACCCTCCTGGCCTTCAAGAGCCTGGATGTTGGGCTGTACCACACCGAAACGGTCGATACGGGTGCGGAGCACGTTGTATGAGTTGTCTATTGCTGACTTCACTTCTGCACGAAGTACACGTTCCACCTCTGCATCAGTGCTCTTGGTGGTAACCTTGTCACGCAACTGCTGTGTAGCGAACAACTCGGCCAAAGCCTTTCCGGGAGCCTTCTCCTGGTAAGCCTTGACAAATAGGGAAATAAAATCATTCTGGCTGTTTGCAGCCTCTCTCGTCGCCTGCTCTACGGCCAGGCGGAAGTTTTCGTCTGTCTGTTCCTTGTGATCAGCCAATGCCTTCACTACATCGGGTACGCTTACCTCCAGAACGACGTTCATACCGCCCTTGAGGTCAAGGCCCAAACCGATTCCCATCTCACGGCATTCCTTCAATGTCCAAACATTGCAGTACACCTTGTTGGTGAGCAGAGAATCCATGTAACGATCAGCGGCTTCCTCACCCTCGGTCTGTGCAATCTGTTCGGCCTTTCCTTCATAGTGGCTTGTCACCACAGAAAAGCTCAAATAGAAAACGCACACCAAAGAGAGCAACAGCGCAAAAACCTTTACAAATCCTTTGTTTTGCATTTTTGTGTTAATTTTAAATTATTTATATTTTGTTTTTATTTTTTTGCCAAATTTCACACTATAGGGCGCAAAGATACACATTTTTCATGATTTACATACCTTTTACCTTAAATTTTATCGTCAAAATGGCTCTAATTGGGCTTTCTACGCAAGAATGTATGAAGCGGATAATGGTCAGAAAGCTCTATTTTATTGTCAATTCGGGTTTTATAGCTTACCCAGTCCGACGAATGGAAAATATGGTCTATCCGCACAAAAAATCCCATCTGATTATAGGAAAGGCCTATGCCTTGCCCATTCTCGCGCCAAGCGCATTTCAGGCGTTTGCCCATTTGCTGATAGACGTAAGAAATAGGGGTGTCATTGAAATCGCCGCATACAATCATGCTCTCGCCAGAGTGCGCATCAATATAGGCACATAATGAGTCGGCCTGACTGCCCCGAATTTGGGCTGTTGCGGAAATTCGCCGGGCAAGTGCCAACACCGTACTGGGGGAATCCTCGGAGTCTGGATGCCTTATCACCTTCTTGTATCCGTCCTTCTCTTCATTCGTCAGCCCATAGCTTTCCAAATGGTTGTTTACGACAAGGAGAGTGTCAGATCCGTACCGCAAACGGCAGATTGTGGTTCCGTTACCGGTCTTGGAAGGGTATGAGAAGGAGGACGCACTGCCGACAAAAGGCAATTTGCTCAGCACACAACGGTTCTCCTGCTGCTGCATCTTGTAACCCATTGAATCCAACATGGCTTTAAAAACCGCAGACGTCAGCAAAGAAGGATCCGCAACCTCCTGCAAGCAAAGGATGTCCGCATCGGTTTCCTTCACATACTGCACAAAGGCCTGATGATTTTCCGGGCCTGCCACAGTGCCGATATTATAACTGACCAACAAAAGAGTGCTGTCTTCCGGAACATCATCCTGGCACTGCAAAGGGCAATAGTCCATTACATATCCGCCAGCAACAAGCATTCCCAAAACAGAAAGGACAGCAAAACGCGCTTTACTAATCAGCCAGAAAAAGACAAAAGCAAGATTCGCCATCAGAAAAATGGGAAAAGCCAACGTCATTACCGTTTGTTGCGGCACAACCGAAGGCGAAACCCAAGTACAGGCACAACTTGTCCAGAGAAGCAGAACGGTCAGTACATTTGCTCCCAGCAACAAACCAATCAGCAGTTTTTTTATGTATTGCATGACGGGAACCACTTATCTGCTGCTGGCATCAAAAAGTTTTCGTTTTTCTTCTTCACTGAGACTGCCGTAACCGTGCTTCTTCACTTTTTCCAAAATTCGGTCTATCTCGGCACTCCGTTCATTTTCCCTCCGGTGGTAGTTCATTTCGTCCCCGTGCTTACCCCCCATCCGGATGTGCATCCGCGGCTTGCTTTTTCCCCACAAATTTTTCCACCATCCCGCACCGGGCAATTGGTTGCCGTTTCTCCAATATAAGATAAGGAGCAAGCCGAAAAGCATGCCACCCAAATGGGCAAAATGTGCCACACCGTCGTCTGAACGTCCCATTGCAGACAAAAGTTCGATAACGGCATATCCCATTACAAAAAATTTAGCCTTGATGGGCACGGGAAGAGGGAATATAAACATTCGCTCCTCTGGATAAGTCATACCAAAAGAAAGCAAAATGCCATATACGGCACCGGAAGCGCCGACCGTGGTCCAGCGGTTCAGAAAATCGCTCATTTCCATTGTTATCCCCGCCATGGATATGCGGCTATACTCATCGAATCCTTGAGAAAGATAAGAAAAATATTGCACTATTTCCTGCAAAAAACCCGCGCCTATGCCACACACGAAATAATAGATTAAATATCTGCGAGCGCCAAAAGTCTGCTCCATGATACGGCCGAACATCCACACCGCAAACATATTAAAGAACAGATGTTCCAGACCGGCATGCATGAACATATAGGTTACGATCTGATATATCCGAAAGTCACTGGCCAAAAAGAAATGCAGGCCCAGAAGGTCTTTCAAATCGATTCCGTACAAACCGGCAACGTATGTGGAAGCAAAAGCCAACACATTTATTATAAGCAAGTTTTTGGTTACAGGAGGCATTGTATTCATAAAATGGGAAAACTGTATGTAATTGGATGCAAAGGTAATCAATTTTAGCCATTAAAAGGCTCGTTTCCGCAAAGTTATGGCCATTTTTAGCATTATTAAACATTTTTTCCGACAAAAACTTGGGGGTTCTGCCAACTTTGCCTATATTTGCCGAACAAAATTGTAACGAGACAATAATTTAACTCAAAACCCTTTAACCATACATTGACACATGAACAAGACAGAACTTATTGCTAAGATTGCAGAAGGCTCAGGTTTGAGCAAGGTAGATGCCAAGAAGGCATTGGAAGCAACACTGGAAGCTATCACAACAGCACTGAAGGCTGATGACAAGGTAGCGCTGATTGGTTTTGGAACATTCTCTACAAGCGAGCGCCCTGAACGTCAGGGAATCAACCCCGCCACAAAGGAAACCATCACAATCCCCGCCAAGAAGGTTGTGAAGTTCAAAGCAGGTGCAGATTTGGCTCTGTAAGCCTCGTTTTTAGCCCCCACACACATAAGGAGAGTTTTTGCTCTCCTTTTTTTTGTCCCTTTCATCGAAAATCAGTACTTTTGCAAGCAATTTTGGAAATGTATTATATTATAAGGTATGGAAATAGCAAATAAAATTGTTTCGGCAGTGAAAGCCGGCATTTTGGAATTGTACGGCACCGAGGTGTCTGAATCAATGATACAGCTACAGGAAACCCGTCCCGAATTTGAAGGACAATTGACCGTAGTTGTCTTCCCCTTCCTCAAAATCAGCAGAAAAAAGCCGGAAGATACGGCGCAGGACCTGGGCACATTCTTGAAAACACAGATTCCCGAAGTTATCCAGGATTTCAATGTAATCAAAGGCTTCCTCAATCTTACCATACAACCCTCACAATGGATTGACCTGCTTCTTGACATTCAACAACAGGAGCATTTCGGATTTGTTCCGGTAACAGAGGACAGTCCGCTGGTTATGATTGAATACAGCAGCCCCAATACAAACAAGCCTCTCCACCTTGGCCACGTCCGCAACAATCTTTTAGGATGGGCCTTGGCCAACGTCATGCAGGCCAACGGCAACAAGGTTGTCAAGACCAACATCGTCAACGACCGCGGAATACACATCTGCAAAAGTATGCTGGCATGGCAATACTACGGCAACGGCGAAACACCCGAAAGCAGCGGCAAGAAGGGTGACCATCTGATTGGAGACTATTACGTGGCCTTTGACCAGCACTACCGCGAGCAGGTAAAAGAGCTGGTGGAAAAAGGCATGGACGAAGAAACCGCCAAGCAAGAGGCTCCCCTCATCAAGGAAGCGCATGACATGCTGGTAAAATGGGAGCAGAACGACCCCGAAGTGCGCAGCCTGTGGAAGCGCATGAACGACTGGGTTTATGCCGGTTTCGATGAAACATACAAGGCCTTGGGCGTTGGATTTGACAAAATCTACTACGAAAGCGAGACCTATCTCGAAGGCAGGGAAAAGGTGGAAGAAGGACTTGAAAAAGGACTTTTCTATCGTCGTGAAGACGGCTCTGTATGGGCAGACCTCACTCCCGAAGGACTGGACGAGAAACTGCTTCTGCGCAGCGACGGAACTTCTGTTTACATGACCCAGGACATCGGCACCGCAAAGCTCAGATTCCAGGACTTCCCCATAGACAAGATGATTTACGTTGTCGGCAACGAGCAGAACTACCACTTCCAAGTATTGAGTATCCTGTTGGATAAGTTGGGATTCAAGTGGGGCAAGGATCTTGTCCACTTCTCTTACGGCATGGTAGAACTCCCCAACGGCAAGATGAAAAGCCGCGAAGGTACCGTTGTAGACGCTGACGACCTGATTGCGACCATGATTGCCGACGCACGCCAGATGAGCGCGGACAAGGTAAACAAGTTGGAAAACATCACCGACGAGGAAGCGCAGGAAATTGCACGGGTTGTCGGCCTGGGCGCACTGAAATACTTCATCCTCAAGGTTGACGCCCGCAAGAACATGCTCTTTAATCCGGAAGAAAGTATCGACTTTAACGGAAACACTGGCCCGTTCATCCAATATACCTATGCACGAATCAGAAGCATTCTCCGCAAAGCGGCAGAACAGGGAATCGAGATTCCCGAGAAGCTTTCCTCAGACATCACCCTCAGCAACAAGGAAATCAGCCTGATTCAACACCTGCAAGGTTTTGCTTTGGCTGTCCGTCAGGCAGGACAGGACTACAATCCCAGCTGCATAGCCAACTATTGCTACGAGCTGGTCAAGGAATACAACCAGTTCTATCACGATTTCAGCATTCTGCGCGAGGAAGACAACAACAAGAAACTGCTTCGCATTGTGCTTTCTGCCGCAGTCAGCCAGGTCATCAAGGATGGTATGGGGCTGTTAGGCATCGAAATGCCTGAAAGAATGTAAGAATCTGCTTCTCGCACATGACTGAAGAGATTAAACAAGCATTATGTGTTGATGCGGCCTGCTCGGGCAATCCGGGTTCCATGGAATACCGAGGCGTACACATTCCTTCCGGTAAGGAAGTGTTTCGCTTCGGTCCCATTCAGGGGACGAACAATATCGGAGAGTTCCTGGCCATAGTACACGCATTGGCACTGATGCAACAGAAGAACATCAGCATGCCCATTTACAGCGACAGCGTCAGTGGTATGGCTTGGGTACGCAACCGGAAAGCCAAAACCACTCTGAGCCGCACGGCACAAACGGAACAGGCGCTGGATCTGGTAGCCAGGGCCGAAAACTGGCTACGCACCAATCAGGTACAAGTTCCCATTCTCAAATGGGATACCGAAAATTGGGGGGAAATCCCCGCAGACTTTGGACGAAAATAAGTTATGAAGAATTTCTACCAGGCCATGGGGCCTTATTTTGCCCGTTATAAAAAATTCATCGCCGGCACATTCCTGCTCAATGTGGCTGCTGCCATTTTCAATGTCTTTTCCTTCAGCATTCTGTTGCCCATTCTGCAAATCCTCTTCAAGGTTGACACAGAACGCTATTCCTTCATTCCATGGGAAACGGCGTCCGTCAACAACTTTGTTGACGTGGCAAAGAACAACGGCTACTATTATTCTCAACTTTTAATTGACGAGCACGGTCCTGCCACAACCTTATTGCTGTTGGGCGTACTGTTGGCCATTCTCACTTTCTTTAAGACCGCCACTTACTTCGGCGGCTCTGCCATGCTGATGCCTCTGCGAACCGGAATCATCCGTGACATTCGTGAAGACATTTACAGAAAAATCATCGGGCTCCCGCTTTCTTTCTTCAGCGAAGAACGCAAGGGAGACATCCTTACCCGTGTCAGCACAGACGTAAACGAGGTGGATGCCAGCATCAACAGCTCGCTGGATATGATAATCAAAAACCCCATCTTCATCCTTATCTATCTGGGAACGCTCATCATCATCAGTTGGCAACTCACCCTGTTCACACTGTTGGTCGTACCCGTTTTGGCATGGGGTATCGGTTCTGTCGGAAAGAAGCTCAAGGCCAAGTCCCTGCAAATGCAGGAAAAACTGAGCGACAGCATGAGCCAGATTGAAGAGACGTTGGGCGGCCTGCGCATCATTAAGGCGTTCATTGCCGAAAAGAAAATGCTCTCTCGCTTTATAAAGGTCAACAACGAGTACCGTAACATTGCCAACAGAGTGGCCATACGCCAGAGTGCAGCCCATCCTGTCAGCGAGTTTTTGGGTACAACCATGATTGTCATTGTCCTGTGGTTCGGAGGATGGCTCATTTTTACCGGAAACAGCACAATAGACGCCAATCTGTTCATCTATTATCTGGTTATCCTGTACACCACGCTCCAGCCCATCAAGGACCTCAGCAAGGCCACCTACGCCATGCAGAAAGGCCTGGCCAGCATGGAACGAATCAACAAGATATTGGATGCCGAGAACAACATCCGCGAGATGGAGCACCCGCAGACCATAGAAAGTCTTCAGCACGAGATTTGCATTCAGAACGTGGATTTCTGTTATTCGGAAGGCCGTACTGTCCTGAACAATGTCAATCTGACCATTCCCAAGGGCAAGACCATAGCCTTGGTTGGACAGAGCGGAAGCGGAAAAAGCACATTGGTGGATCTGATTCCGCGTTACCACGATGTAAGCAAAGGCTCCATCTGCATCGACGGGAAAGACATTCGCAACCTGAGTCTGAAAAGTTTGAGAAGCCTGATTGGCAACGTCAACCAGGAGGCCATCCTTTTCAATGACACCATCTTCAACAACATCGCATTCGGTGTAGACCACGCCACACAGGAGCAAGTGGAAGCCGCCGCACGCATTGCCAATGCCCACGACTTCATCATGGAAAGCGAGCACGGCTATCAGACAAACGTAGGAGACCGCGGATGCCGACTCAGCGGCGGACAGCGCCAACGCATCAGCATCGCACGCGCCATACTGAAAAATCCTCCCATCCTCATTCTGGACGAGGCCACCAGCGCCCTTGACACAGAAAGCGAGCGCCTTGTACAGGAAGCTTTGGAACGCTTGATGAAAAGCCGCACAACCATTGCCATCGCACACCGTTTGAGCACCATCAAGAATGCAGACGTAATCTATGTCCTCCACGAAGGTAGGATAGTAGAACAGGGCACGCACGACCATCTGCTTCAGTTAGGAGGCTATTACAAGCGTCTGCATGACATGCAACAGTTGTAATGTGAAGCATCCACAACCAGAGTCCGTATTTTTTATTTGTAACACATTTTTCCATTTATGAAAAGACAGGCACATTTCCTGGAAACCCTTTTGTGCATTCTCATCTTTGTGTTTTTTGCGGGACGCATTGCGTTTTTTGTATATAATCGCCAAATAGAGGACTTCACCTTTTGGGATGTACTCCACTCATGCAAGACTGGCCTTATGGCACAAGATTTCGGCGTATCCGTCCTATTGTTGGCTCTGCCCTGGCTTTTCACGTCCATTGCTGCCCGTTTCCAAAGTTTCCCATTAAAAGCAGTCCTTATACCTTATTATATTATATTAGGAATTGTCGTGGGTGTAATCATCGTTGCGGATACGATAATGTACGAATTCTGGCAGTTCAAACTCAATGCAGTTATCCTAAGCTATGCAGCCCATCCAGAAGGCGCCACCAGCAGTGTCAGCGTCTGGTTCATCGTCTCCCGCATAATCGCTTTTCTGGCTGTTGCGCTTGCCGTCATTGTCCCGTGCATCTGGCTTACCCCCAAACGCATTGAGAAACCCCAGGACCGCCAATACATTAAAATGAGCAGTATCATCTGGGTATTCTTCATTGCCGTTTCTTTTTTCTACGTCCGGATGGAAGAAGCATACCGTCCCGACCGCAGTCTTTTTGTCAATCACGCCACGGCAAATCCTGTTTATGCCTTTTTCTCCTCATTCCGGACGGAAAAGACATTTGCCGAACGCTACAACTATTTTGACGAAAACGAACGCGAACTTACGTTCAAGGGACTATACCCTGCAGACATGGACGACATTACAGACACCTTACTTCATACCAAGCAGCCTGACGTACTTGTTATCCTCATGGAAAGTCTGGGCGGAACCTTTGTGGAGGAACTGAGCGGTATTCCCGGCGTCACCCCCAATCTGAGCCGTTTGATTCCAGAAGGAATCTTCTGGGAAAACTACTACAGCAACTCATTCCGTACAGACCGCGGTACTGCCAGTCTGGTATCCGGAAATGTCAGTTACCCCGAAGTAAGCCTAATGCCCACAAAAGAGCTGCACGGCAAACTGCCGAGTCTGGCCAAAACCTTCAACCGAAACGGCTATTCATCATCCTATCTCTATGCCGGCCCCATGACAAACATGAACAAACGCACCTATTTGGAAAACAGCGAATTCCAGAACCTGTTGGACTACACGGTATTCACGCCAGAAGAACTGACCTCCACATGGGGAGCCGACGATGAAATTTCCTCCATGAAGGTCTACTCTCTTTTGGCTCAGAAAGACAGCACCGAAAAACCCATCTTCTTGGTCTATCAGACCATCAGCAGCCACGAACCATGGATTGTGCCTTACCATCGGTTGGAAGACAGGGTGCTCAACGCATTTGCCTATACAGACGAGTGTATAGGCAAACTGATTGACAGTTTGAAAACCCAGCCTATATGGGACAACCTACTGGTTATCATACTTCCGGACCACGGTCATCTCTACAAGCAAAGCTATGAAGACCCCTTGTTCTTTCACAGCCCCATGCTCTGGTTGGGAGGAGCCGTTCGTCAGCCCAAACGCATACAGACATTCATGAACCAAAGCGATGTTGCCGCCACTCTTTTCAGCCAATTGGGTATGGCGCACAATGATTTTCCCTGGAGCCGTAACGTCCTGAGCAAGAACTACACCCATCCTTTTGCCTATTGCAACTTCCCCGGAGGTGTTCTCTGGGCAGACAACACCGGAACCAGCATCTATGACATCACCGCCAACCAGTTCATTTCCGGTGATGACAGTTGTGGCCAGCTGCGCGTCCAAAAGGCAAAAGCCGTACTCCAGACCAGCCATGACATGCTGGACAATCTTAAATAAATAATCAGAGCATGAAAGGACATACAGCAAGCCATTGGACCTTCCTGGCGCGTCTTGCCGCCACCCTTCTTTCCGTCTTTGCCCTTGGAAAGATATTTTTCATGGTCTACAACCAGGAAGTCATGCCCTTTTCCCTGCCAGACGCGATCTCTGTCTGGCTGCATGGTTTCAGCATGGACCTCAGCACCACAGGCTATCTGGTTGTCCTTCCCTGGCTGCTGTCCCTTGTCTGCCTGTGGGTTCCCCACCTTCCGTTCCGCAAGGTACTTGTCCCCTATTACATTATTGTCGCACTAATCCTGGGCCTTGTCATCTGCGGTGACGCCTTCCTGTATGAGTTCTGGAAATTCAAGCTCAACGCTGCGGTTTTCAGTTACATGCAGTCCGCCTCCGGAACCACCAACAGCGTCAGCCTGCCTTTCCTTCTGACCAGAACCGCCGCCTTTATCGTGGCCATCGGCCTCATCGGATATCTACTCATACGCATTACCCCTTCGCATCTTTCCGCCACAGCCCACCGCATCCGCCGCTCGGCTGCAATGGTCGTGTTGGGCGGTCTCATCTTTCTTTGCATCCGCGGAAGCATAGGCACCAGCACCATGAACGTGGGTGTGGCCTATTACAGTCCTCACCTCTTTCTCAACCATTCAGCCGTAAACCCGGCGTTCAGTCTGCTTTCATCCATCAGCAAGACCAAGGACTTTTCCGGACAGTTCAACTATTTTCCGGAAGCCGAAAGGGCATCACTGTTCGACAGTCTGTATGCAGTCCCCACCCCATCAGTCACCGACACCCTGCTCAACACCTCACGTCCCAACGTACTTCTCATCCTGATGGAAAGCTATGGCAGCAGATTCATTGAGGAATTGGGCGGCATCCCCGGTGTGTCACCCCATTTCAGCCGTCTTGTCCCCGAAGGAATCTTTTGGGACAATCTATATTGCAATTCGTTCCGCACAGACCGCGGCACAGTCAGTGCTTTGAGCGGATGGACCAGCTATCCCACCGCCAGCCTGATGAAGATGCCCGAAAAGCTGGGCAACATGCCTTCCATTGCCAAGTCGCTGCAAAAAGCCGGCTACAGCACAGACTTCCTTTACGGAGGTGACATCGAAATCATGGGTATGAAAGGCTATCTGGTGGGCAGCGGCTATCAGCACATCACCAGCGATGCCGATTTCTCCCTGAGCGAAGCAAAAGAAAGCAAGTGGGGTGCCAACGACGCCGTTACGGCACAAAGGGTATTAAAGGCCATTGGACAAAAGGCGGCAGATACGCCTTGGTTCATGACCTACCTCACCCTCAGCAGCCACGAGCCTTTTGAAGTGCCCTACAATCGTTTGGAAGACCCTAAGCTCAACGCCTTTGCCTTTACTGACGAATGTGTGGGTTCGCTCATTGACAGCCTGCGCACCCTTCCTGTTTGGGACAATCTGCTGGTCATTTTGTTACCCGACCATGGCTTCCTCTATGACATCACATACGAAGACCCGGCTTTCTTCCATTGTCCCATGCTGTGGCTGGGAGGTGCCATACGCCAGCCCAAGCGCATCCATACGTTGATGAACCAGAGCGACATGGCCGCCACCCTGCTGGCTCAGATGGAACTGCCCCATGACGATTTTCCCTGGAGCCGCAATGTCATGAGTCCGCATTACTCCTACCCCTTTGCCTATAGTTCTTTCCCCGGAGGCATACTTTTTGCAGACAGCACGGGAATGAGTGTCTATGACATCACGGGCGAAAAGAGCATTCTGGAACGTCCCGCCCCGGCCCCACAGCGCATCAACAGGGCCAAGGCCATACTCCAGAGCAGTTATGACAGGCTCGATGCCATGAACAGCAATCCTACCACATCTCCAACAACCGCACAATGACAAGTCTCTATTTCCCGCTATACGCCCTGCTTTGGCTGCTCTCACGGCTCCCCATGGGCGTGTTGTACGCCATTTCAGACCTTTTCTTCCTGCCGGTCTTTTATCTCATACGCTACCGCCGCAAGCTGGTACAGCGCCAACTGGCCGACAGTTTTCCCAAAAAGACCGACGCAGAGCGCAAACAGATTGAAAAACGATTCTACCACTTCCTGTGCGATCTGGTGGTGGAATACATCAAGCTCATCTCCATCACCCCCGAAGAGATGAAGCGCCGCGTACAATTCCCCGGACTGGACAAGGCCGCACAGATGGCAGAAGCGGACGGAAAGAGTTTCTGTTTCTTCTATTTGGGCCACTATTGCAACTGGGAATGGCTGGCGTCCTACGCCCTGTGGGCTGCCCCCGGTTGGAAGTCATCACAGATTTACCATCCGCTCAAAAACCGTGTCATCGACCGCTTCATCCTGGGCCTGCGCACCAAGTTCGGAGGCCGATGCGTGCCCATGAAGGAAACCTTGCGCCACATTCTCACCACACGCCGCAACAACGAAAAGGAATTCATGGCCTTCATTGCCGACCAAAGCCCCAAGTGGGAAGCCATGCACCACTGGACCGACTTCCTTCACCACCCCACCTCCTTCTTTATCGGCACGGAAAAGATTGGCAAGCAGGTCGATGCCGCCATCTTCTATGTACAGGTTACCCGTCCCAAACGGGGTTACTATGTGGGAACGGTCATTCCCGTAACCCAAACTCCACAAGAGCATCCCGATTATGACATCACAGACCGCTACGCACAATTGCTGGAAGAGCAGATCCTCCAGTGCCCCGAATTGTGGCTCTGGACCCACAACCGCTGGAAACGCACACGGCAGGAATGGGAAAACAGAAAGGAACGTACGGCAAAAGCCTGATATTTTTGGTATTTCGCTCACTTTATCGCAAATTTCTGTATCCTTAGGCGTCAAAACATCAGGACTTAGGTCATGCTGAACTTGTTTCAGCATCTGTCCGCGGTAATGTACTCGGTGAAATCCTGAAATTTGCGATTGAGCGAGAGCGGAACCAAGCTTGCTTGAACTATGCCGAGCGTAAGCAAATTGAACGAAGTTAAACAAGTTCAGGATGACGATTGCAAGTCTCCGAATGAAATTGGTTGACCTATTAATACTCTTCTTATGCCCCGTCTCTCAAAGCTAATTGCCTATTTACTTGGTTTTTCGCTCACTTAATCGTACCTTTGCACTCAGAAACAGATAAAAACAAGAAAATACATATCATACAATGAACTTCGTAGAAGAACTCAGATGGAGGGGCATGGTACACACCATGATGCCCGGAACAGAAGAACTCCTGAGCAAGGAGATGGTAACTGCATATTTGGGCATTGACCCCACAGCAGACAGTCTGCACATCGGCCACCTGTGCGGTGTAATGATGCTGCGCCACTTCCAGCGTTGCGGACACAAGCCTCTGGCACTCATTGGCGGTGCAACCGGAATGATCGGCGACCCCAGCGGAAAGAGCCAGGAACGCAACCTGCTCAACGAGGAAACCCTGCGCCACAACGTGGCTTGCATCAAGGAACAGCTGGCCCGCTTCCTCGACTTTGACAGCGACGCTCCCAACAAGGCAGAACTGGTAAACAACTACGACTGGATGCGCGAATACTCTTTCCTGGACTTCGCACGTGAAATCGGAAAGTGCATCACCGTAAACTACATGATGGCAAAGGACAGCGTGAAGCGTCGTCTCAACGGAGAATTCCAGGACGGAATGTCCTTCACCGAATTCACTTACCAGCTGCTGCAGGGATATGACTTCCTCCACCTTTATCAGACCAAGAACTGCAAACTGCAGATGGGCGGAAGCGACCAATGGGGCAACATCACCACCGGAACCGAACTTATCCGTCGCAAGTTGGGCAGCGAGAACGAGGCATTTGCACTCACCTGCCCCCTCATCACCAAGGCAGACGGCAAGAAGTTCGGAAAGACCGAACAGGGCAACATCTGGCTGGACCGCAACCGTACCACTCCCTACGCCTTCTACCAGTTCTGGCTGAACGTGGCAGACGAAGATGCCGAACGTTATATCAAGATTTTCACCAGCCTTGACCAGGAAACCATCAGTTCACTGGTGCAGGAGCACAGCCAGGATCCCGGACGCCGCATTCTGCAAAAGCGACTGGCAGAAGAAGTTACCGTTATGGTTCACGGCCGTCAGGACTACGAAATGGCAGTGGAGGCTTCCAATATCCTCTTCGGAAAGGCCACCAAGGAAAGTCTGACCAAGTTGGACGAGCAGACCCTCTTGGACGTAATGAACGGTGTGCCCCAATACGAGTTTGACCGCACCCTGCTCCAGGGCGAAGGCGTAAAGGCCGTAAACCTCACCACCGAGGCTGCCCCCTGCTTCCCCAGCAAGGGCGAAATGCGCAAGCTCACCCAGGGTGGCGGCGTAAGCCTGAACAAGGAAAAGCTCACCGCCTTTGACCAGTTCATCACCGAAGACGATCTGCTGGACGGAAAATATCTTTTGGTTCAACAGGGCAAGAAGAAATATTTCCTGCTCATTGCAAAATAAAGTAGCGCTTTTCTTGCGAGTTAAATAGAAAAGCACTACCTTTGCAGCCGGAATACGAGAAATACAGCGTATTCCCATAGGCTTGGGCTATGGTGTAATGGTAGCACAACAGGTTTTGGTTCTGTTTGTTCTGGTTCGAATCCGGATAGCCCAACCCACAAGAAGCATGGTTAACGCCATGCTTTTTTGTTTTTTGACGAATGTGGACAATGGCACGCTGATGAGCAGTGAGCGGTGAGCGGTGAGAGTAGGGACGTCTGCGTGCAGCGTCCGAGGTTTTTACTCACGCAAATCTCGCCAATCCCGCCAAAAGGATTAGACACAAGAACATTATGAGCAATGAGTGATGAGCTATGAGTAGTGAGTTTTTAGATTAGACAGAAGAACATAAGAAACAGGTTTTTGGGTCTTGAGCAGTGAGCGACGAGCGATGAGAGTAGGGACGTCTGCGTGCAGCGTCCGAAGTTTTTCTCCCGCCAATCCCGTCAAAGGTTTAGAGTAAAATTTTGCGAGATTCGTGAGATTCGTAGGATTATAACTCTTGTGTACTCTTCGGACGCTGCACGCAACGTCCCTACCCTCTCACAACTCATCACTCGCAACTCATCACTCAATGTCTGCGGTCATCTGTCGCATCTGTGTCATCTGTGTGCCAATCGCTAAACCCTACCCGATCACCGCTCAATGTCAAACATTTTTACTTTTGTCCATAAACC
>JAFYQQ010000078.1 GCA_017559845.1 Bacteroidaceae bacterium
AATGGCAGCAAAGGATATATGCCCTCCGGACGCTGCACGCTGCGTCCCTACAAACTGTTCGGATACGGATAAACCCTTATGCACCACCGCCGAATTACAAATTCGGCAAGACATGGAGAAATTTACACCTTATATATAATATATTCGCGAAAATAACCCTATATTTACCCATAAAACCCCAAAAACATGATGACAAGACACAACCTGAAGCTGGCTTGGCGAAACCTGATGAAGTACAAGCTGCAGAACACCATTAACATCCTGTCATTGGCAGCCGGCATGGCAGCGATGGCCCTGGCCCTGTGCGTGACAGACCGTATGAAGATGCCTTCGTATATGAAACAGCCGCATTTTGACCGTTGGTACAATGTGCAACTGCAAAAACTGAATTATGAAGAAGATAGGCAAAAATGGTATCAGAGCGACTCCACCACATTTGCCTTGCTCACGGCCAATGGGGGCATTGCATGTACGGAATATGTGGGGTGCTACAATGTAATAAACTATAACTGGGAATATTGGCTTAACGAAGGGGATTCGGTGGGCAGAATGCAGAAGACCAACAGCTATGCAATCATGTCGGACGACCTTCGTTTGTACGGTTTCCGTTCGGCACGTACGGGAGAGGTGCTTCCCACCCTGAAGAGAGGCGATGCAGTGATATGCAAGGCATTTGCCAAACGTATCTTCGGCGACAAGAACCCCATTGGGCAGGAAGTGAAAACGAATCAAGGTTCTTTTATTATTAGGGATATACACGAACCGATGTCTCTTGCCGCATATTACATGAATCCTAAATATACATCGGAATTCATCTTCTGTGTGGCACCAAGCGACACCGTATTGCAGACAGGAGAGTTGAAAGACCTGTATGGTGGTGGCTATAACATCATCCTGAAGGAAGGGGCAGACATTGCCGAGTTTGAACGCGAGGCGAACAGCCGCCTGGCACCCGTTGGAGCAAAGGTGAAGTGCCAACAGATGAACAAACTCGCTTTTGCCAACACTTTCATCCTGAATCTGCGCAAACTGATCCTTGCCATCGGCTGGCTGATTCTGCTTTCAACGGGAATCGGTTTTCTGAAACTGCAACTACAGATGATGGGGATGCGCAGGCGCGAGGCTGCCCTTCGCACAGTACACGGAGCCAAGATGAGACATCTGTTCGCCACTTTCTTTGCCGACGTGCTGCTGCAAGGGGGTATGGCCGTAACGTTGGCACTGTTTCTGATAACCTGGCTCATCCGTACAACCGAAACGCATCTGCAAGGGGTTATCGAAAGCGGCGGATGGGAATTTTCGGCGGCGTACAGCTATTTTGCAATGATTGTGGGCACAATAGCAGCGGTATCTGCCGTGGCCGTGTGGTTGGGACTCAGAACAATGCTGCGCCAGGGGCAAAGCATGGCTTCCAGGCTTCATCGGGGCGGTTCGGCGGCCTTACGCAACATTATGCTGGGCGTACAGCTGACAATAGGCATCCTTTTCATCGGATGCACGTGTTCGCTTGTGCTTTACGCCTCGCAGGTGATGAAAACCTTTGTCCGTCCGCAGGACAAGGAAAAAATGGAGCATGCCTTGCTGGTCGATGTGTATGATTACTATGAAGACGTTAATAGACTCATAAGGGAACTGCCCGACGCAGAGGAAGTGCATACTTGTTGTTGGTATGATAACAATACCTTAATGGTGCACTATGATCCAAAGGATACCAACGAAATACTGTTAAGCAGTAAAATATATCGCAGCCACGAATGCGATATTCGCGACACATTGCCGTTAAAGACATTAGGCGTGAGCGTAAGATGGTTTGTACCCGAGGAGGAACGAAGTTCGTGTGTGCTTATGAGCCAATTTGCGTATGATGTGATTAAAGAGCATCATTTTGCGCCCAACAATATGGTTGAACAAAGTTTTTCCGTAAAATCGTTCGTGATTGGCGGTATATTCGAGCCGCTTCCGTACACGATGAACGCCCGCCCACATAAGACAACAGGATTTATCTTCATAACGGATTACATTCAGCCCGAACATAACATTATTGTTGTGCCGAAGAAAGGAAGACACGAGCAGTTGAAGCTTGCGCTGGAGAACGAGGTGGCACAAAAGGCAAAAAAGGACGCAATCAAATTCCCGATAAGGAAACTGAAGGATGTGTTGATGAACCAGAACACTGTATTGGTGGAAAACATGGTGCGAGGGGCATGGGTGCTGTGCGGACTGTGCCTTGTGGTATGTATCATGGGCATCTGGAGCAGCATTTCGCTGGACACACGCTCGCGAATGAAAGAAATTGCCCTGCGCAAGGTTCACGGAGCCAAACGATGGGATATTACCCTGCTGTTGGGCCGTCTCTATGGCGTGTTACTGGTTGTGGCCACAACGGTAAGCGTCCCCTTTATCATTCAATTCAACGATGCCGTGACAAATTGGTTCAAAAAGAACTACGGAAGCTATAGTATCATGCATAGCAATGCAATGCAATCGTACACCGTCCCCGGACTGGACGTGACGTTCTCTCCCACCCTGCCCATCCTGGCCGGCGTGCTGGTAACCACCCTGTGCGTCCTCATTGTGGTGGGGTATCACATCCGCAAGGCCAACAATATCAATCCCGCCACCGTAATCGGCTCAGATTAAGGCAAGTACAAGCCATTGTCCTCACCGTTCTGCCGGATTTGCAATCCCGCTCAACCGTACTCTCAGAATTATAAATTCTGCAACACATGGTCGTTGACGTTCCACGCCTTGCAGACGGTCATAATTATGAGAGCTTCATGTCTTCCACGGGTTCAAGAACCCGCGGCTATTCGCCCTTCGGGCTTCGCGTCTTCCAGACGCTTTTGAGCGATGAGCGATGAGTTGTGAGCGATGAGTTTTTTTGAGACAAAAGAACAAAAGATCATAAAAGGTTGACTCAAAGCTCATTTTTTCTTCGTACAAAGAAAAAGGTGGCGATCGAGATATAGGTCAATCAGAGCGCAAACTATAAGAAAGATTTCCATAATCTTATGCCACATGGGAGACTGATTCTTGATGCTCCTATAGAGGAAGTATGAGAACAGACAAAGGCTGATTATGTGTAGAATTATTCGCAGGAATTTTACTACCGGATGATTCTTGAACGTTTTCATGTTCATAATATATTTTATTGTTATTTGTTTTGAAGCGATGAGTTGTGAGCGATGAGTTGTGAACTATCTAAAAAAATCTGTGGCAATCAGTCGCATCTGTGTCATCTGCGTGCCATAAAAGTTCGCGGCTCACCGCTCATCACTCACTGCTTCCTACTTCAACCCTCTATTCTTCAGCAGGGGATCGATGCCGGGCTCTTTGCCACGGAAATTGACATACATATCCATTTCGTCATCAATTCCACCGGGAGTGAGGACAAAGTTGCGGAACTTGGCAGCCACCTCGGTGTTGAAGATGTTGCCGGTCTCCTTGAAAGCGTCATACGCATCGGCATCCAACACCTCTGACCACAGATAGCTGTAGTATCCAGCTGTGTAACCGCCGCCCATGGTGTGGTTGAAGTAAGTGGTGCGATAGCGGGGAGGAATCTGCTTGAGCAGTCCGCGCTTGCCGAGGGTTTGCTTTTCAAATTCAACCACGTTGAAGCCTTCGGGAATCTGCTTGAGCGTGTGGAAGTCCATATCCAGGAGCGAAGCGGCAAGATATTCGGTGGTGGCAAAGCCCTGACCATATTTTCCGCACTCGGTGAGGCGGTCAACCAGTTCGGTGGGGATTACCTCGCCGGTCTCGTAGTGCTTGGCATACTCCTTCAGCATTTCGGGCTCGAAGGTCCAGTGCTCGTTAATCTGAGAGGGCAACTCCACAAAGTCGCGTGCCACGCCAGAGGTGCCGTAGTAGCGCACGTTGCGGAAGAGGTTGTGCAGGGCATGTCCGAACTCATGGAACATGGTGGAAGCCTCGTCGGCGGTGAGCAATGCAGGCTGTCCGGCTGCAGGCTTGGTAAAGTTGCATACGATGGTTACAACAGGCGCCACCTTCTGTCCGTCCTTGTAGGTCTGGCGGCGATACTGTCCACACCATGCACCGCCACGCTTGCTGGCACGGGGGAAATAGTCGAGATAGAGCACGCCCAGGTGAGCCCCGTCCTTGTCCTTGCACTCGAAGGCCTCGGCTTCGGGGTGCGGCAGGGGAATGCTGTCAATGGCGGTGAAGGTGATGCCATAGAGCTTGTTGGCGAAGAGGAACATGCCGTTGCGGACGTTCTCCAGCTTCAGATAGGGACGGATAAGGTTCTCGTCGAAGCTGAACTTGGCCTTCTTGGCGCGGTCGGCATAATAGCGCCAGTCCCAACCCTCGGCTTCAAAATTCTTACCGTCCTTCTTGATCTCGGCCTGGATGTCGGCAAGTTCTGCCTTTGCCTTGTTGATGGCAGGTTCCCACACTTGGTCAAGCAGTCCGTACACGGCCTCGGAGGTCTTTGCCATGCGGGTTTCAAGCGCCATAGAGGCGAAGTCGTCATAACCCATGAGGCGGGCTTTCTCCAGACGGGCAGCGACGAGCTGTGCACAGACATCCGTGTTGTCATTCTCGTTGCCGTTGTTACCGCGGTTGATGTAGCCGTTGAAAATCTTCTCGCGCAGCTCGCGGTTGTCTGCATACTGGAGGAAGGGCATGATGCTGGGGTTATGCAGGGTGAATACCCACTTGCCCGGCATGCTGTCGGCCTCGGCTGTCTCGGCAGCGGCTGCAATAAGGTTTTCGGGAAGTCCGGCAAGGTCTTCCTTCTTGTCAACAACCAGTCGGAAGGCGTTTGTCTCCTTGAGCATGTTCTGTCCAAAGGTGAGCTGGAGCATGGAGATGCGACTGTTCAGCTCGCGCAGTTTTGCCTGGCTTGCGGAATCAAGATTGGCACCGCCGCGCACAAAGTCCTTGTAGGTCTCTTCCAGAAGCTTCTTCTGTTCCTTGTCCAGCTGTTCCTTGTCCTGGTTTTCATAGACTTGCTTGATGCGCTGGAACAGGGCGGGATTGAGACTGATGTCGTCGCTGTGCTTTGAAAGCAGGGGTGAGAGTTCCTTGCTGAGTGCTTGCAGTTCATCGTTGGTATTGGCGCTGTTGAGTCCGTAGAATACCATGCTAACCTTTGAAAGCAGTGCACCGCTCTGGTCAAGGGCAGCCACGGTGTTCTCGAAGGTTGCGGGGTCAGGATTGGTGACAATGTCCTCAATCTCGGCCATCTGCTCTTCCATACCGGCCATGAAGGCAGGCTTGTAGTGCTCGGTCTTGATGTTTTCAAAGGGAGGTACACCGAATGGAGTCTGGTATTCGGTAAAGAAGGGATTGCAGTCGGCACAGGTCTTGTCGGCCGGTGCGGTACAGGCGCAAAGAGCCGCCACTGTACAGGCTGTAAACAAAATACGTTTCATAAATGTTTATAATATAATGTTAGGGATTTTACGGCGCAAAAGTACAAACTTTATCATAAACGAAGTGAATCTGCCTGTCTTTTTTGGCGAAATAGGCGACAAAATTACGCACAAGCGGTGGAATTTAGATAAATAATGCCTAATTTTGCAGTAAAATTGACAAAGAGGACCTTTTATCCGCAATTATTTACAACAAATATGGCAAGAAACACAACGGGCGAACAATACGCCGCATCAAAATACATTGAACTGCCGGTAAGGAAGGAATCCACATTGATGGTCTTCCTGATGGAACAAATGAGCGGCACCAGCCGCAACCGCGTAAAGGACTTGCTGGCCGGACACGCCGTAACGGTGGACCGCAAGCTGGTAACCAGGTTTGACTATCCGCTGCAGGAGGGTATGATGGTGCGCGTGACCCGCCACAAGAGAAGCTCGGAGCTGAACAGCAAGTTTGTGAAAATCATCTATGAAGACAAGGACATCATCGTCATTGAAAAGAGCGAGGGCATCCTGAGCATGGCTTCGGCACCGGGTCAATACTGTGTGAAGACCATCCTGGACGAGTACTTCAAGAAGCGCCACTTCAAATGCACGGCACACGTGGTGCACCGTCTGGACCGCGAGACCAGCGGACTGATGATGTATGCCAAGACACAGGAGGCACAGCGTATTCTGGAGGAAAACTGGCACCGCATCGTGTATGACCGCCGTTATGTGGCCGTGGTGTGCGGAAAGATGGAGAAGGAAGGCGGCACCGTGCGCAGCTGGCTGAAGGACAACAAAGCCTTCATTACCTACAGCAGCCCCACAGACAACGGTGGCAAGGAAGCCATCACCCACTATCACACACTGGCCACCTCGGAGCGCATCAGCCTGGTGGAAATGTTGCTGGAGACGGGACGCAAGAACCAGATCCGTGTGCACATGAAAGACCTGGGCCACCCCATTGTGGGCGACCAGAAATACGGCAACGGATTCAGTATCATAGGCCGACTGGCACTGCATGCCTACCGTCTGAACTTCTATCATCCCATGACAGGCCAGGTAATGGAGTTCGAGACACCGTTCCCGCAGAAGTTTGTCCAGCTGTTCAAAGAATATAAGCAGGAAAACGCCACTGAAGAGGCGACAGAATAATGCATATTACAATAATCCCGAAACATAAAGCATTTTTATGAAAAAGACTTTCATCCTTTGCTCTGCCCTCTGTGCCATGATGGCACTGACCGGATGCGGAGCTGGCACAACCAAAAACGCCACCACATCACAGTTGCTGCAAAGCCTGAACAACACCAACGTGCAGTCCGCGCTGACCAACGTCATCACCGAACTGCTGAAGACCAAAACATCGGAAGCGGACATCAACGGCACATGGATCTATACCGAACCGAAGATTGTCTTTGAGAGCGACAATATACTGAACCAGTTGGGCGCTTCAGTGGCAAGCAGCAAACTGGAAAGCATGCTGAGCAAGCAGTTGGAAAAGATTGGACTGAGCGAAGGAAAGAGCACCCTGGAACTAAAGAGCGACAAGACATACAACTTCACCATGGGCAAGAAGACCTATAGCGGCACATATACATACGATGCGGCTTCGAGCAAACTGGTATTGCAAGGTTCATTGGGCCTTTCTACCCTGAACTGCACCGCCACCGTAAAGGGCAACGAGCTGTATATGCTCTTTGAGGCTGACAAGCTCCTCACCTTCGCCACAGGTATCGCCGGCACAAGCAGCACCCTTTCTACCCTATCCACCCTGCTCAAATCATACAACGGACTGAAATTGGGTTGGACGATGAAGCGGTGAGTTGTGAGCAGTGAGAAGTGAGAAGTGAGAAGTGAGAATCTTGCTTAGAGAATTATAAATAAATTGGGCATTTAGCAAAGACGCTAAATGCCCAATTCTTTTACTTGAACTCACAACTCATCGCTCAAAGCTCACAACTCATTGCTCACATCTCATCGCTCAAAGCTCACTGCTATACAAACAACAACGTCAGATAAGCGGCATAGCAGAGCAGAAGTACAAAACCTTCGATACGACAGAGGCGCATTCTTGTGATTGCACAAACGGCCAATACCACGTTGCTGCCAATGAGGAAAGCCCAGTCGGTGGTGCTGATAAGCGGAATACGCATAGGCGAAATCACGTTGCAGAGGCCCAATACCAGGGTTATATTGAAGATGTTGCTACCGAGGGCATTACCCAAAGCAAGGTCGTTGCTTCCCTTGCGAGCCGCCACAACACTGGTGGCAAGTTCGGGCATACTGGTTCCGCCAGCAAGAATCGTCAGTCCGATGACACTCTCGCTCACCCCCCAGGAACGGGCCAGTTCGGCGGCATTGTTCACAAGAAGCTGTCCGCCTCCAACCAACGATGCTACACCGATAACGAGGAACAGCAGGAGTTTCCAAACGGGTTCAATGTCCTTGGTTTGCTCGGACACTTCGGTCTGATTCTTTTTATTCTTCCGTTCTGCGGCAAAGAGATTGTAAAGGAAACATGCGAAAACGCCCAAAAGCAAAATACCCTCAACACGGCTCAATTCGCCATCGCGTCCCATAAGGAAAAGCACCACAGCCACACCGAAACTCAAAGAGATATCACGATAAAGCGTAATGCGTGAAACGGCAATCTTCATGGCCATTGCGGAAGCTCCAATGATGACCAGCGTATTGAAGATGTTGCTGCCCACGATGTTTCCCACACTCATGTCGCCGCTGCCGCGAATGCTACTGAAAAGACTTACAATCAACTCGGGCAGACTGGTTCCCATCGCCACAATGGTAAGACCGATGACCAGTTCGCTCACATTCCAACGGCGTGCCACGCCACAGGCTCCGTCGGTAAACTTGTCCGCTCCCCAAAGCACGAGGGCGGTTCCGACCAAAAGCAATACAATATTCATTAACATGTTACGGATAAATTTGAAAAACGGCTGCAAAGATACGCTTTTATTGACTAATTTGCTGAATCGGACAAAGAAAAACATGAACGAAACGAAACATCTCGAACAAAAACACTAATTTTGCATGCAGTAAACAAAACAAAAACAACAAAATTATGGCTCTGAAACAAACGGAACAGACATTCGTACAGTGCTTGAACTGCAAGTGGGCGGAACTGATGCAATGGTTTGAAAACCCCGTGGTGGCCCACTGCCACAAGAGAAAAGACAGACAAGTGGCAGCCACAAGAAGACTCTGCAAAGAATACACAGAACGCGGAACGGAACCCGTCATAACCCACTATGACAGTTACGAGGATTGAACGGAACTTTTAAAAATTAACATTTATTTTCTTGCCGAATGAGTTTTATTTTGTAATTTTGTGGCGCTTTAAGCCTAATTCGAATAAATTCCAACTTAATAAATATTAATAATGTTTAAGAAAATTGCCTTTTTCCTGACTCTTGCTGCTGCATCAGCAACCACTTATGCACAGTATGAGGACACAAGTGTGGACCAGCGAATCGGTGCCACCAACAACAACAATGAAGACAGTATCAAAATTGGACGTGGCTACATTTCAATGTTCCAGCAAAGCCTTACCGACAAGAATTGGGCGGAGGCATACACAAACTGGAAGTGGATTTTCAAAAACGCTCCCTTCGCCATCAACGGTACTTACACTCAGGGTCCCCTGATGTTCTACTATCTTATCACCACCGAGAAGGACGATGCCAAGAAGTTGGCTTACTTCAACGAAATGATGACCATTTTCGAGGCACGTACCAAGAACCTCGACGCACTGAACTCTTTCGCCAAGACCAAGTCCACCATGGGTGACGTATTGGCATCAAAGGCCGAATTCTACAATTGGACAGCTCCCAACGTAAAGAACTCTGGCTATACACTGAACAAGTCTTATGACAACTACAAGCAGGCCATCACCACCATCAACGAGAAGGGTGGACGCGAAATCGAGGGTAGCGTACTGCAAACCTTCTTCATGATCAGTGATGCCATGTTCAAGGCAAACGCTAAGGCTGACTCAAAGGCTAACCCTTTCCGCACCCACTATCTGCAGGACTACTTGGACTCAAAGGACGCTTGCGAAAAGATGCTTGAGTTGGCTAAGGAGGCTCAAGCTGCCGGTGATACCGCCACTGCATCAAAGTTGGTGAAGAAGTACGACGGTCCTTTGGCATTCATCGAGCAGACCTTTAGCGCCAGCGGTGCTGCTGACCAGGAGCAGATTGTTGCCATCTTTACCAAGTCTTTGGCAGCAAACAAGAGCGACAAGAACAAGCTGAACAGCGCCATCAACCTGATGGCAGCAAATGATTGCGACACCACAGAGATTTACTATCAGTATGCACAGGCTGCTTATGCCATCGAGCCCACTTACCAGAGTGCTATCGGTTGTGCCCAGTATGCACAGAAGCAAGGCAACCAAGCAGAAAGTGCCACATACTATGACAAGGCACTTGAGCTGGCAAACAATGACAATGTAAAGGGTGCCATCTGCCTCCGCATTTCAAAGGCTCTTGCAGCAACTGACGTAGAAAAGAGCAACTCTTACATTGAAAAGGCAATCACTTTCAATCCCGGTTTGGCTGGTAAGGCTTACTTGCAGCAGGCTGTAAACATGGTACACGCAGACAAGCTCGCTGATGCGGTTGCATTGTGCAAGAAAGCTGCCGAGGCTGACATTACCATTGCACCCAGTGCAGACCGTCTGAAAGCAAACATTCAGCACGCACAGAGCGTAAATGCTGAGAACGCCCGCAAGAAGGCTGAGTACGATGCGTTTAAGGAAAAACAAAGAAAGGAAGAGGAATTCTGGAAAGCCGGTGGCGAAAAGTAATATTCTTCTTACTCACATAACGAATCTCAAGAATGACATCCAATTTGGGTGTCATTCTTTTTTATACATTCTATATTATAATATTACACACCGCCACAAAACTGCAATCGTTAAGAAAAATAAAAAAATATGTAAAAAGTTTACACAAAATCATTGAGAATTGGAGAATAATTGCTAACTTTATGCCAAAATATGTGATTTTATAATCATTTTGTGAGCAAAAGAGATAATATCAAGAACAAAAGAAAGTAAGAAATAAATACATTAAAGTAATAAAATATAACAATTTACATGAGTAATCACTTATTATTTATCGGCAATTTAGGTACAGGCGAGATTATTATAATCGCTTTGGTTGTATTGTTGCTCTTTGGAGGCAAGAAAATTCCCGAACTGATGCGCGGTCTTGGTAAAGGCGTAAAGAGCTTCAAGGACGGAATGCATGACCTGGAAAATGAAATCAACAAGGAACCAGAAACAAAAAAAGAAGAAACAAAGTAAACTAATTTATTTATTAACTAACTTAATAAAACAACAAAATGGATAAAATGTCAAGAAGATCGTTCCTGAAGGCAGGAACAGCAGCAACTGCTGCATTTGCCATTACACCAGGCGAAGTTTTGGCTGCCAAGGCCAAGAAAAAAGCATCAAAGAAGCCTACCAAGCTGAAGGTTCTCGGTGTAGGTATCGGTGGACGTGGACACGCTGTATTGAACGGTGTTTTCATGAAGAACGATAAGGAATTATATGATGATGTTGAATTGATTGGTTTGGCAGACGTTGACTGGAAGTACGCTAAGGGCGTTATGGACAAGTATCAGAAGTTCTTCCCCAACTGCAAGATGTACAACGACTACAAGAAGATGTACGCTGAGCTGTTGGATCAGGCTGACGCTGTTATCTGCGGTACTGCTGACCACACTCACGCAATCGTAAGTGCTGAGGCTTTGGCTGCTGGCAAGCACGTATATTGCGAAAAACCCTTGACTCGTACTGTATACGAATCTCGTTTGCTGACCAAATTGGCTGCTAAGGCTGGCGTTGCAACTCAGATGGGTAACCAGGGTGCAAGTGGTGAAGGTGTGAACCTCGCTTGCGAATGGTTGTGGAATGGCGAAATCGGTGAAGTAACTAAGGTTGAAGCTTTCACTGACCGTCCTATCTGGCCCCAGGGATTGGAACACCCCGAAGAAGTACACAAGATCCCTTCTACTTTGAACTGGGATGCTTTCATCGGCCCCGCTCCCAAGCGCGAATACAATGAAATTTATCACCCCTGGAATCACCGTGGATGGTGGGATTTCGGTACAGGTGCTCTCGGTGACATGGCTTGCCACATCATGCACCCCATCTTCAAGGCTCTTGACCTTGGCTATCCCACAAAGGTACAGGGTTCATCAACTCCTCTGATGGCAGAATCTTGCCCCAGCGCTCAGATGGTTAAGTATACATTCCCCGCTCGTCCCAACCGTCCCAAGGTGGCTATGCCCGAGGTTGAGGTTACATGGTACGATGGTGGTTTGATGCCTCCCCGTCCTGAATTGATCCCCGCAGGTAAGAGCTTGAACATCCAGGGTGGATGTGCTATCTTCTACGGTACCAAGGATATCATGGTAACTGGTTGCTACGGTGCTGATCCTTACTTGGTAAGCGGACGCAAGCCCAACTCTCCCAAGGTATGCCGTCGCGTTCCCGTTAACCACCAGCGTGACTGGGTACGTGCTTGCTTGGAGGATAAGGAAACTCGCGTTAAGACTTCTTCAGACTTCAGCGAAGCAGGTCCCTTCAACGAAATGGTTGCAATGGGTGTTTGCGCTATCCGTCTGCAGGGCTTGAACCAGGTTCTCGAATGGGATGGCCAGAACATGAAGTTCACCAACATTCCCGAAGGCGCAACTGTACGCGCTATGATCAAAGACGGCTTCACCATCAAGGATGGTCACCCCAGCTTCAACAAGACTTGGACTGATCCCGTTGATGCTCGCAAGTTCGCTGCTGAATTGATCAAGCCTATCTATCACAACGGCTACAAGTTGCCCGATATGCCCATTGACTAATTTATAATATAGAAAGATATTTCTGTTTTAAATTATGAAATTCAAACACTTATTAGCTGCCACCGCCCTGGTGGCAGCTATTGGTACTAACGCCCAGGGCGTAAAGTACTGTATTGTCAACAACCCCGAAATTGAAATGAGCCAAATCCAGAAGGACAAGGACGGTTACTACATCTTGTTCGATGGTACCAGCATGAAGGGTTGGAGAGGATACTGCAAGGATTACATCCCCAGCAAGTGGAACATTAAGGACGGTGCATTGCACTTCAACGGCCGTGGCGAAGGAGAAGGTGGCGACATCATCTTCAGCCATCAGTTCAAGAACTTCATCTACGAGTTGGAGTGGAAGATTAGCGAAGGCGGAAACTCAGGTATCTTCTACCTTGCTAAAGAAAGCGCTACAATCAATGCTGAAGGCAAGCTTCAGTATCAGCCCATCTACGTTTCTTGCCCCGAGTGCCAGGTATTGGACAACGAACGTCACCCCGATGCCAAGTTGGGTGCAACATTGGGTATCCGTCAGTCAACTTCATTGTATGACATGATTGTTGCCGAGCCCCAGAATGCAAAGCCCGCCGGCGAGTGGAACAAGATCAAGATCGTGGTTAAGAATGGTAAAGTAACACATTACCAGAACGACGCTAAGGTGGTGAGTTACACCCTTTGGGGACCCGAATGGATTGAGTTGCTCCAGAAGAGTAAGTTCAGCGAGAAGAGCTGGCCAATCGCATTCGAATTGCTGAAAAACTGCGGTGGCGAAGGCCAGAAGGGATACTTCGGATTCCAGGACCACGGCGACGAGGTTTGGTTCCGCAATATCCGCGTAAAGGAACTCAAGTAATAACACAGATTTAAGACAAACGTCATGAAAAAAACATTATTTTTGGTTTGCGCGCTCTGTCTGGGAATGATGTTCCCCAGCACCGCAGATGCAAAGAAGAAGAAAGATATTGCTTTCCAAATGTATAGCGTTCGCGAACTTATCGGTGATCCCGGCAAATTCGCCCAGAACGGTGACCGTGTTCTTAAGGAACTGGCAGATTACGGCTATACAGCCATCGAAGCCGCCAACTATGGTGATGGAAAACTGTACGGATTGTCTCCCGAAGATTTCAAGGCAAAGGTTGAAGCTGCAGGACTTAAGGTACTCAGCAGCCATACTACACGCAATCTGGACGCCAACGAGCTGAACACCCGCGATTTCTCTAACGCATTGAAGTGGTGGGACGAGTGCATCGACGCACACAAGCGTGCCGGTTTCCAGTACATTGCAATTCCCTGGATCAGCGTTCCCAAGACATTGAAGGACGCACAGACTGTCTGCGATTTCTACAATGAAGTAGGCCGTCGCGGTAAGGCAGCTGGCATCAGCATCGGTTTCCACAACCACACTGCTGAATTCCAGAAGATTGAAGGCAAGGTATTCTTCGATTACCTGATTGAAAATACTGATCCTGAAAACTTCTTCATCCAGATGGACGTATATTGGGCAACCCGTGCCGGTGCAAGTCCAGTTGAATACTTCAAGAAGTATCCCAAGCGCTTCCGCTTGCTGCATATCAAGGACTTTGCAGAAATCGGTCAGAGCGGTATGGTTGGATTCGACGCCATCTTCAACAACTCGGACAAGGCTGGCCTTGAGAACCTGGTTGTAGAAATGGAACATGCCACAGAACCCGATATCATGGCTGGAATGAAAGTTAGCGCAGATTATCTGAAGAATGCAAAATTCGTAAAGGCAACTTACGCAAAATAATCTGTTAATACACACTTAAATGGGTTACGGATGCGACCAAAGCATCTGCAACCCATTGTTTATATAAAAAAATAAAGCAACAAAAAGACAATGGCAGAAATAGAAGAAACACACGAGGAGGGAATGTCATTTTGGGATCATCTTGAAGTATTGAGATGGGCATTATTTAGGATTGCATGCTGTCTTGCAATCTGCTTGGTAGGCACGTTCATGGCCATGCCGCATATTTTCGACAAATTCATACTTGCACCCACAACCAACGATTTCTTTGTATACAGATGGCTCACTGAAATCAGCAAAGGTATGATTCATTTTGATCCTAATTTTTCGGTACAGATTATCAACATTAATGTGGCCAGTCAGTTCATGACCCACATTCATACATCTTTTGCCTTGGCGGCCATTTGTACTTTTCCTTATATTATATACGAACTTTGGAAATTTATTGAGCCAGCATTGTTTGACGATGAGATAAAACATATCCGTCCTGCATTCTTTGGCGGAACCGTGATGTTTTTTATTGGTTGTGCCATCGGGTATCTCTTGGTATTCCCCTTCACGTTCAGATTCCTGATGGAATATGAATTGAGTCCTTCAATCAACAATCAAATCAATCTCTCATCCTACATAGGCAACTTCACCATGCTTGTGCTGGTAATGGGTATCGTCTTTGAAATGCCCCTTCTTGCGTGGTTGCTTTCAAGTTTGGGCATATTGAAAAAGCACATGCTCACAGAATACCGCAAACATGCACTGGTTGTATTGCTTATCGGAGCTGCATTCATAACCCCCAGCAGCGACCCGTTCACACTGATGCTTGTATTTATACCGCTTTATGTGCTGTACGAAATATCCATACGCGTGGTCAAAGATTAGAATCACAATCTATTTGGCAATATGTATCTTTCCTGTAATTGCCAAAGGCCAACTATCAGCACCCAAAAGACTTATGACCGACCTTTTGGAGCACACTGAATGTGTGTTCCAAAACGGTCTGTTAACAAACATCACGATTGAAGAAGCGGACCGACATAATGATGTTCAAATAGCAACTATCCACTCTTCCACCCCACATTTCTCTTGGCAAGTTTCAAGTAATAATCAAAATACAAAACAAAAAGCGTATCACATACAAGTTGCAACAAGTGCAGCACTACTTGAAAAGGGTATGCCCGATATGTGGGATAGCAAAATTGTTGGAACAAACAAGAACACGGCTATACCTTACGAAGGAA
>JAFYQQ010000079.1 GCA_017559845.1 Bacteroidaceae bacterium
CAGGGTTAAGGGTGTAATCCCACGCAAAGGTGAGCTTCCCGTCATTGTTGTCCGTCCACGAAGCGCGTGTGGTAGCGTTGTCACTTCCCGCACTGCCGCTGAAACGCAGATGACATCCAGCGGTAGGAGTCTCGGGATTGTCTGGAACAATGTCGTCGTTGTTACAAGAAGCAAACGACAGCATCGCCAATGCACATAATATTGTCTTATAAATATTCTTCATAGTGTATTACTATTATATTCCCTTAGGTTTCCTCATTAGAATCTTTCACCAAAATCGTAGTCATTATTGGTGTCAGTTCCCTGACCATCAAAACTTCCATCAATAACAGCCTGTACGGTAATCACGCAAGAGGCAGACTTGCCATTGACCGCGGTCGCGGTGATGGTGGTAGTTCCACCTGCTACGGCTGTTACCATGCCGTCGCCACTTACCGTTGCCACCTTCGGGTTGCTGCTGATCCAATCAAGATGCTGATTGGTTGCATTGGCCGGAGTGATAGTGGTGTACGAAGAGAGCTGCAACGTCTCGCCCGCCTTGATAGTAGATTGTGCGTCAGGCAAGTTGATAGATACGGACTGAACATCAATGACAAGAACAGGTGAAGCGTCGAACGTATACTTTTTACCTGCCTCGAAATTAGTAGCAGCAAGGGCTACTTTGCATTCATTATTATCTGAATCGGTAAGTACAAGTTCTATGATTGCTTGCGACAAATCCATTGGAGGAAGCATCATATAGAAGGTAGCTTCTTGACCAGCTATGCCTGATATGCCTGCGGTTCCTTCCGCATTATACAAAGCCATGCCCAACTCATTGGCCTTGGCATCGTCATCGGCCACGAAAGGAATCTTCACGTAGCTCTTGCCCTCTTCGGGGGTCTTATCGTGACTGTAGGTAAGGTCGAAGGTACCTGCTGTAGGGATAAGGGCTTCCTCGCCTGTACTCAATGCCAACCGGGTAAAGGTGGCAGTGGCGGGGTAAGTCACATTGAAAATGGCAAAGCAACCGATGTGGTGGAATTGGAAGCGTACCTTGCCTGTGGATGGAGCAATGGCCCAATCGGAATAGGTATAGTCGTATGCACCGGTATTGATGGCATCGCCATACTGGCTTTGTCCAAGATAAGAGACGGGGATGCGGGTTTTCTTGTCCTGCGGCGTAAAGTTTTCCTCGTTGAACGGATAATACGCATTGTAGGTCAAACCTTCTTTCAACGCCCAATAACCACCGTCATAGTCGGCATACTCCTGCCCTACTTGGTCGGCTGGGATGCAGAACGGCTCCTGATAGCCCTCTAAAGGAAAGACACCAATGACGTCGCCATCTACCCAGTGGATGATACCTTCATCTATATCGGTCACAACGGTACGAGTTGCGTTGCCGCTCTCAAACCGGTCAACGGCCATCATCACCTGCACCTTGTCGGGAACCGAATGGGGTGCCTGTTCCGTTTCCGTACACGATGCCGACAGGAGTACCGCACTGGCCAACACTCCCATCAGATGTATTTTCAAACCTTTCATTTGTCTATCGTTTCGAATGTTTACTGCCAACGGTCGGTTCCTGCTCCGCCATCACTTACAGCAAAGCCCTGTTCTACTCTCACTTCTACGATTTGGATTGCGGGTGCAACGTAGGTTTCTGCGATTTGTTCTGTTGTCTTCATACTTTCTATTGTTTATATTGTTTATTGTTGTTGATTCTTTTCATCGGGACGGAACGTAAAAGCCCGTGGCGGCAGGAGATTACGCTCCCACCGGCCACGGGCTATTGCTGGGCCAGACGCTTCGCCCGGCTGTTTCGGCTTTTAATGTTATGCTTGCTTGCTTGCTTGCTTGCTTGTATTATTTTATTTGACATGTGCAAGTTTTCGTCCATCTTTTTACTCGTTATGCTGCAAATGTACAACAATTTACGGAGAAAGCTCTTAGGGTGAGCCTGTTTTTTTGGCCGTCAAGGGAAAAATCAGCCAATGACGGTAAACTTGGCAAAACGGAGGAGCAGCTGTTTTTCTCCGGCATTGTCAAAGCTGACACGCGCCTTGGCATCGAGTCCGCTACCTTCCACCTGCAACACTGTACCTTGTCCGAAACGTTCGTGTGCAATGCGTGTTCCGGGCTGCAGGTCGCCGGCAAAGGAAGATGCCGGACTTTGCAGACGTGTGGTGTGGACTGTTCTGAGCGGACGTAGGATGCGCGGTGCGGGCTGTGGCCTTACGGGTTCCGGTCTTTCTATACGCTGCGTCTGTGAGAAAGGATTGCGCACACCTATGCTTGAGGCTGGCGTGTTTGTAGCCGGCTTGCCTGTGCCCAGTGCGCCACTTTGCTGTACAAAGCGTGGATCAATCTCTCGCAGAAAACGGCTGGGCGCACAAAACTCGGTCTTGCCATAGCGGAAACGGCTGCGGGCATGGGTGAGCACAAGGAAATGGCGGGCACGGGTCATTGCCACATAGAACAGGCGGCGCTCCTCTTCCATCTGGCGCGGATTGTCCACAGAGAGCTGGCTGGGGAAAAGGTTTTCCTCCATGCCGGACACCATGACAGCATCGAACTCCAGCCCCTTGGCGGAATGTACGGTCATGAGGGTAACCTTGTCCGGATTGTCCTTCTCGTCCTCGTCCATATCGGACAGCAGGCTTACCTTCTGCAGATAATGCGTCAGCAACATGCCCTGTTCCTGCTCCTGGCTGTCCTGCACAAAAGCGCTGATGCCGTCGAGCAGTTCCTGTACGTTCTCCTGGCGCGTGATGTCCTCCGGGCTCTGACCGGCAAATACCTCGCGGCGGATGCCGCTTTCGTTCACAATGCGCATGCCAAGTGTGTAGGCATCACATTGCTCGGCATCGGCACCAAATCCTTCTATCATGTCTGCAAAGGCGTTGAGCTTTGCTTGCGTGCCACGGTTCACACCCAGATTCTCTGGATGGCGGACAACTTGCCAGGGGGTGAGCGCACGTTCTTGCGCATAGGCGAAAACTTTATCCAGCGTGGTCTGCCCGATTCCTCGTGCCGGGTAATTGATGACACGCTTGAGGGAAATCTCATCGTTCGGATTCACCGCAAGACGGAAATAGGCGATGATGTCCTTGATCTCCTTGCGTTGGTAGAACGACAGTCCGCCATAGATGCGGTATGGAATACCCTCGCGACGGAGCGCTTCTTCAAGGCTTCGGCTTTGGGCGTTGGTGCGGTAGAGGATGGCCATGCGAGAATAGTCAATCTCTTCATGGCGGGCAAAATGGCGTATGCGTTGTGTCAGCAGGTTGGCCTCGTCGGCCTCACTATAGGTCTGCTGTATCTGAATGGGCGATCCCACATCGTTCCGGCTGTAGACATCTTTATGAATCTGGTTGCAGTTGTGATGGATGAGGCTGTTGGCAGCATTCACAATGGTCTGGGTGCTGCGGTAGTTCTGCTCCAGTTTGAATAGGCGCGAACCCTCATACTGCTGCTGGAAGTGAAGGATATTGTCAATGTTTGCCCCGCGGAAGCTGTAGATACTCTGCGCGTCATCGCCCACCACGCACACCTGTCGGTGATTGCGTGCAAGGAGCCACACAATCTGGTGTTGGGCATAGTTGGTGTCCTGATACTCGTCCACCAACACATAGCGGAAGCGCGAGGCATAGCGTTCCGCAACATCGGGATTGTCATTGAGGAGCTGCCAGGTATAGAGCAGGATGTCATCGAAATCCATTGCATTCGCCATGCGGCAACGGGCATAATAGCGGGCATAGATATCGTGAATCATTGGCATACGGGCGGCATTGTCGGCCTGTCGCAACTGGGCGCTTGCGCTGTATTGCGACGGCAGCACCAGTGCGTTCTTGGCCCGGCTGATCTGGCTGCAAACATGGGAGGGCTTGTACACCTTTTCGTCCAGTCCCATTTCCTTAATAAGTGCGGTTACAAGCGTCTTGCTGTCCGCTGCATCATATATAGTGAAATCGGAATGGAAACCAATGCGGTCGGCCTCGTATCGGAGTATGCGGCAGAAGATGCTGTGGAAGGTACCCATCCACAGTTGTGACGCGGCCTGCTGTCCCACTTGTGTGGAAATGCGCGTCTGCATCTCACGCGCAGCCTTGTTGGTGAAAGTGAGTGCCAAAATCTGCCAGGGCTGGTAACCTTGGGTCAGAAGATAGGCTATCTTGTAGGTCAGCACTCGCGTCTTTCCACTACCCGCACCGGCAATCACCAGCATGGGGGAATCTGTACACAAGACGGCCTGGCGCTGACTTTCGTTCAATTCGTCAAGATTCATACATTATATATTATCGAAGATGTACATGAGGCAGGCGTAGTCGAAGCTGATGATAAAGAACAGCAACAGCCAAGCTGCAAACTTTCCGATGCCGCGGACAAGTACACTGACAAGCGCATCAAGACTGCGCACTGCACCCACGACAAATCCGTAGATTACACCCAACTGAACCACAGAAACAAAGAACGCGGGAATAAAACCATGGCTGAAGGGACTGTTGTCCAACGTGCCGTTGATACTGAGCAAAGGGCTGTCGGGATGAAATGCCGCAAGGGAGGCCATTACAGCCATCAAGGACGCGACAAGCAAGGTGACACGTATGGCACGGCGGCGGACAACGGATATGGTGGGATGGCTAAGCACGCACTGCCACACACCAAAAGCCGTACAAGCCAGTACGCAAAAGAAGATGTTCTCGTTGAAACTGTGCGAAATGGAGTGTACAAAAATCCACCGGAGTCCTTCTGCGGAGAACAATGATCCGACGGGTACGCCAAAGGACCACACGAGCCAGGAAATGGGCGGCAGCACAAAGGCTACAGCCAAACCGGCACAAATAAGTCGGGACAGGATGGTGGATCCGTTATTCCTCATCCGGTTCAAGATTGTTGAGGTCAAGGATGTGCAATTGGAAAGCCTTGGTGACAAGTCGGGTAGCATTTACGCCGGTGCGCTCGCGGTCACTAAAAAGGCGGCTAATGAGGTCGGCCTGACGCTTCTCCAGGCTCTTGGTTCCAAAGGGCATATTTCTGAGGTTGGCAATCATATCCTTAGTATATCCGAGAGCCAGATGGCGTAGGAACCGCTCATCGTACTCGTCAATCTCATAGTCAATAAGCGCATCGCTCTGGTCGGACTCTCCGTTGATGACAGCCTTGAAACGTGCCATCACCCGTTCCAGGAAAGGCTCGTTGAAAACCATGCGTCTGCCATTCATGACAAGCTGCACATCATCGCGTTGCAGAAGGTTACCGGTCTTCAGAATGATACCGTCTGCCCCTGCATTCAACACCTCAACCCAAAGTTTCTCATTGAGAATTTCGCCTGTAAAGATGAGAATGCGCAAGGCGGAATATCTGGCACGAAGCTGACGGCAGATATCCACTCCGATGGTGGTACTTCCGCCCAGACCCAAATCAAGCAACACCAGATCGGGAACCTGTACACGCATGAGTTTCCAGAACTCACTTTCGTTCTGGGCTGTACCGATAATCTCTGCTTCGGGTATATCAGAACGGAAAATCTGTTCCGTACCTTTGAGTTCCAACTTGACGTCTTCAACGATGATTACTTTAAATGGATTCATAGTATATATTATATATTGTATATGATTATTGTTGTTTTGCCAGTAAAAGTGTAAACTGTATACAATAGCCGTCTGCCGTGGCTTCCGCAATCAAGCGCAATCCTGAATGGCTGGTGTATGTATCGTGTTCTCGGATAATCTGTTTGGCGATGAGGAAGGGTATATGATGGGAAATGGGCTGGAAGAGATTTTCCAATTCCTGTTCCGAACGATATATCTGTGGATATTCAAAACGCACATAAACAAAGGGCACAGACCGAGTGGCGGACAGCAAAGGCGCAACGGGTTCTGCATCCTTGAGGGTCTGCAAAAGCATGGACAAAAGCATTCTGTCACCAATCACACGGATATCCGGCAGGCGGGCATCCAGTTCGGATAAGACAATCTGCTCGCGATAGAAATTGTTCTGCTCAGTCTGGCGTTCTGCCTGCTGGTAAAGCAAGACATAGATATTTCGATAAAAATAAACCAGTTCGGTCAGTTCGTTCAGGCATTTTCGGTTTTCCTCCGCACCTTCCGTCTGACGCATATACTCAACAAGCTGCTGTGTGCGTGCCGGATAGTACATGGTTTCATGCTTGATGGTGCTGAGACAGTTGTCCAACACCTGGTTCATGACATAAAGGCGGTCTTCCTCATAACGAAGTTTTCTGCTGGATGACGTAAGCGCATCCATACGGTCAATCATCTGGTCAGCATTGGTAAAACCATCTTTCATGACACGAGTGCAGTCTGCATTAAGTTCCTGCATATTGTCTGGCACATTGGGTATCCACTCAGGCATCTCGTCAAGCAAGGGGTTCCAATCCTGCTTCTGTCGCTCGGAAGCATATCTGTTCATGAGTGTTCCGGCTACTTTTATCCGTTCTGACAGCCATTCATAAAACACATGGGCGTATGAATCTCGGCGCATCAAGCCGCGCAATAAGAGCAGATAGAACAGCACAAGCGCAAGCACGGAGGTCAACACAAGGAAAGCATAGACAAAGACATTGTTGTTCTTCATCTGTTCCATCTGCTCACAATATGCCGGAAGGCTTTCATCTGCGGTATAAATATTATGCAGACGGACACATTCCTTATTGCACAAATAATAGTTGTCCCACTGTTTCAGCGAAAGCGAGGAAACGGCCATTTCGTTGAGGATATATATCACGGAAGGAGTGTCAACCGGATGTGGCATCTCGTTCAAGAACGATTCACCGTATGTATAGGCATCCTGATAATTGCCGGAAACATTGGCGCGCCAAAGGGAATCACAGACGGTTTTGTAAACATTTTCGGAACGGGCAAAAGCGGAACTGCAAACAAGCATAAGCATGGTGACCACACCGGGTAGACGGAACCAGAAACGGCTGCCCTGCCCTATCTTGCTCTCAACCCCAAACTCGCAGACATCGAATTTCTTGGATGTTTTCTTATATTTGCCTATGATACCCTTACAATTCATGATTCCGAAACCGAAACCTTTGTTCTCCTTAAGCTCGCCCAACTGAGAAGGGTCATAGATTTTACTTTGGTTTAGAACTTCCACATCATGTTCAGAAAGCCCCACACCAGAATCTGTGACGGAAACCTCTATGTAATCACCAGAAGAAACGGCACTGATGCCGACATTACCTCCTGCCGGAGTAAATTTGCGGGCATTATCACAAAGGGTATTGATCATGAAGAGTGTGAGAGCCATGTCTGCCTTCACCTTATATTCTGTGGCTTCCACCGTAAGTGTTATGCCTTTCTTGGTAAACAGCATACGGCTACCAGAAATAATGTCAAAAAGTTGCTGAAGAGGGAATGTGGTAATGTGCAACTTGAGCTGCCCTTGCCGCATCTGTATCCAATCGGTCAGCACATCATTCAAATGCATGATTTCGCCTGACAACTCACTGATATAACGTAATCTGCCCTCGTCCGTAGCACCATCCTTCTGCATCCTGTTTACTTCGGCAATGATGCGGTCAAGATATGGTATGATGGCATAGACAAGCGAAACCTTAGCCCTGCGTTCCACATTGCCGTGACGATATTCACGGATATGCTTCTGATGCAAAAGGATTGTCTCTTCAAGTTCCTGTTCAATTTCTGTAAGTTCTGTCTCTGTCTGTTTAGCGCTTTGAGAATAGCTGTTCCAAATATCCGACTTGTCTATATTAAAAATAGAATCATTAAGATGGCGCGACTGATGCTGCATTCTTCTGATAAGCAGCCAAAGAAGAACGACACTGAGGAATATCAATCCTATTAGAACGACTAGACTTACACGGGTGTGGCGCAATTCTTCCTCAAGCTGCTGTTTACGTTCCTCAAGCTCATAGTCCTGGGTATATTGTTCAAGGAAGTCAAGATAAGCATTGCGTTGGCGGTCGGCATTTTGCTTGTCACCAAGCGCACTGTAAGTTAGGCTGAGGTATTCTCGCATGCTGAAAGTCCAGAATGGAACCTGCCACTTGCTTCGTTGCTTTTGGCTTTCTACAAGGTCAAGAGCATGTGTAAACTGCTGCAAGGCAAAGTTGTACATTCCATGTCGGAAATAGATTTCGCCCACTGTACGATAAGCGCAAGCCAACTGGAAAAGGTCCTTGTAATCACGGAAGAGATGCAGAGCACGGTCTGCCATCACCAAAGACAATCTGGCATATTCCTCTATATCGGGCAACTGATGCCAAACCTTATGCTGGTTCTGAAGAAATGCGATGGAATTAGCACGATTTTTGACAATGTATGCATAACGTTCAGAATCGTCAAGCAATGTAGCCATTGATTGCAACGCATTGGCAAGAAAATAGACAAGGCCACTTGTATAAGCACTTGTATATACTGCAAACAAATGGTCAAACTCTTGAAGAATAACATCATTCTGCGGACCATCAATCAGACCACCACTACCCAACATGTATCTGTAGTAAAGCCATTGCGCGGTATCTGTTGGAAGAGATGCGTCAAGAAAAGTTTGGTTGATTTCCGTTATGGCTTTTTCTGCCTGACCATAATAGAAATAATAGGTACTGGAAACGATGTGTAACTCGGAACGAGCGTAAGTAAGTCTTTCCCGTTGCATTTCTGTCAGAAGGGATTCTTCTTCGGCCAGACGTTCCAACCTGCGCAAAGCCGTATTGCGATGCTTGAAAAACAGAAGTCCCTGACCTGTTCTTTGGGCCACCTTCATATACATCACATCAGCACAAAGCAGCTCCACCTGATTTCCGCTCTTACTATATATCTTGTCCAGATAATCTATGGAATTTCCATAACGCATTTGCTGATATGCCACATAAGCCAAATTATTCAACGCAAATGCCTGCTCCGCAGAACTTTCTGGCGACAATGCCAAAGCTGCATGCGTACATTTCAATGAAGAATCAATATTGGCGTAACGGAGTTTATAGGCCCTGACATTCAGAGAATCAGCCTTTGCATTTTCCGTTGACGAAATCGTAGTACAAGAGTTTATGTGTACATTTACGAAGCACAAAAACAAACCTACAAAGACGAAACAGATTATGGACTTAGAACGAATCTGCATACCATAATGCTCTTATCAAAATATAAATACAAGTTAATGCGAAAGCGGCATACATAACAAGAAAATCCTGTTTGGCATAACCAGAAGTGGTTTCCGAAGAGTTTCTGGCAATGTATCTATCCATAACAAAAGCATACAGATAATGAAACAAGCATCCGCTAAAAATGCCGAAGCATATCCCAGCAAATATATCTGTTGGATAATGTACGCCTAAATACAGGCGGCTATAAGTGCATAAAGTCGCCCAAATAAATAGGACTACTGATACTGGTGTGCTTCGGAAAAGGAGAGCAAAGAAAGTAGCACCCGCAAATGTATTGGATGCATGGCTGGAAAAAAAGCCGTATTTGCCTCCCCTATAGCCGTTCACAATATCAATCATGGGACCGACAATGGGGTCATGAGTAGGGCGAAAGCGTTGAAACAATGGTTTGCATATACCACTCGCAACCTGATCGGCAACCGTTACCAACAGTGCCACAAGTATAAAGATAAGGAGACTTTGTTTTAATCTGTTGTTTCTGACAATGATGTAAAATAAAGCACAAAAGAACAAAAGCCACGTGGACGTACGAGTTATGGTCCACATGATACCATCAAGGTAAAGTGAATCACTACCATTGAGGGCAAGCAGAAAGTCTATGTCCCATTGTAATATGGTATCTATAAACCTCATATTCTTTCAAAAGTCTTCTTCTCTATCCAACCCATTTTACCGTCTGAGAGACGAACCTGAACCCATTCTTTCATAGAATCGTCCTGAATCTCAACACAAGTCCCTTCGTGAATCACAAACAAATCGTTACCATTTTCAGAGGGTGTGCTTTTAACAGTAACAGATGTGTCCATGATGACACCCTTCTTGCTTGATTCGGCATACTTGAGTTGCTGGTAAGCAAACACATTGGACAATAGTGTAAGCACAACAAACACTATAGCTGTAAAGAACCCAGTCTTGCGCAATGCCATTCTTGATGAAAATAGATACAAGCCTAAAGCAAAAAGGAAGACAACAAAAAATGAGATGCCCAAACAAGCCCATTTGTAAGAACTGAGCATATTTACCAAACTACGATATACCTTCACAAAAAACATTTCGTGGAGAGGTATAAAACGGTCAATGGTCTTTGTGCGCACCATATCCAGATTATAGGTTATCTCTTTATCATCCGGTTCAATGAGTACTGCACGCTCAAACCATAATATACTTTTTGCTATACTGTCCAAACGATAATAAGCGCACCCCAGATTGTAGCAAAGGTGAGCATCTTTTGCGTTTTCCTGCGCCAACTGTAAGTATAATTCAACCGCACGATCATACTTTTCCTCAACATAGGCACTATCGGCTTCTGCTTTTATTGATTGTAAATCTTGATTTGCATATCCGTTTACAGAAAAGAGTAGCAAAATCAATATTATAATATTCTTACGCATAACTGTTATCACTTTATAATTGAATCCAATTTGTTAATAGCTTCTGAAGCCTCAGTAAATATTTTGTCCATCATTGCTGCTGGATCGCCGGGTGCAAATCTTGCAAACTCACATTGTGCGACAATATCAAGATAATTGTCAATAACTTCAGCGTCCACGTTCTTCTTAATGAGCGCCTTCTTCACATTATCCTTGGTCAAATCTGCTCTACGGATATTCAGTTTGTCTCCGGCATATCCGAGCAGAGCTTTCATTACCTCATCATAGAATTGTTCGCTGTTTCTTTCGTGCATCAGCTTCTCTGCAAGGCGTAGTCGCTTGTTCGCTGCCTTGCCTGCTTTCTTGACTTTATTGCGTGCATGATTTGAGCTCGCTTTTATATAGCGTTGGAATATCAGGGAAACCACAATGAAGACAAGCAAAAGAATAATGTAAATAAGCTTGTAGGTTGAACTTGTAAAGAACGTATTGTCGCTGTCGTTAACCTGGAACTTATCCAATTTTATGAAATGAATGTCATTTCCCAATACCTTTAAATCTTCCTGGGCATTTGATGAAACATGACTTTCATTTACAGCTTTGGCTACAGAAATTTGAAAAGAATCAGTTTTCAGCGTCTGATATGATTGCTTTTCTGTATCAAAATAGCAGAACTCCACAGGTGGAATATTATATTTTCCTCCGTGTCTTGGCACAACAATATAGTCGTAAATGACACTTCCTTTTGCACCTTGAGCCGTATGAACAGTTTTGTCGTCCTTCTTGGGGTCATAAACCTCAAAATCTTTTGGGAACTTTACGATGGGAGATTTCATCAGTTTCATGTTTCCCACACCATTTACAACGAGTCTAAGTGTTGTAGCGTCATTGGCGTTTAACTGCTGGGGAGTAAGTGATCCTGTAATCTGGTAACTTCCGACAGCTCCGTTAAAGTTCTCTGGACGTGGAGAAGGCAATGCCTTGACATCAATATCAACAGATGGGGTCTTTATCTTTTTCTGTACTAACTGGGACAAGCTACCACCTCCGAAAAATATATCAAAAGGATCCATGCTTGTATTATGGATCTCTATTTGAGCTTCAAATTCAATGGGCGGAACTGTCAGTTTTCCTGTTTTTTGGGGATAAATGACGTATTGTCTCCATACTGCCGTACCATAATTGCGACCGTTTATACGTTCATACTTCAAAGACATTTGTGCTTTGGAGTCAATTTCCTGCACGTGGTAGCCATCCAATTCAGGCATTTCACCTGAAAGTTGCTGAATATTGACAAGGGTGTATAATTTGTATGTCAGAAGAACGGCCTCTTGTTCATAAACACTAGTCTTTGATGCTGTTACATCTATATATAAATCCTTATCGCCAATAGACGACTTGTTAGATCTTTGAGGTTGATCCTCAACAGGTTCGTCCTGGACATTATTGCTTCCCGATGAATTGTTAGATGAAGTGGCAGAAGAAGGCAACACTTCAATCTGACCAGTTTTACTGCTATATGATTTTCCATTTACTATTGCAACAGCGGAAGGAATTTCCAAAACACCTTCTTCTGTTGGCTGTACCATGTAAGTGAACGTAATACTACTATTATGTGTAGTTTTACCATTCACCATGGAAAAACTGCTTTGGGAACTTGTGCTTGGACCGTAAAGAACTCTGAATCCTGGAAAATCCTTTACTTGGAAATCTTCTACATCATTTGTATTTACCACATAGCTGATTCTTATCCTATCACCAACTTCTGCCTGATTAGGTGCTTGCAATTTTACCGTAATCTGGGCAGAACATAAAGTTGCTATAAAGAACAATAATATCAGAAAATATTTGCGCATTATTCTTAAATGTTACAGATTTTCAATTTAAAACATTATAACTTACCATTGTTTTTTGAGTCGCTTACGCTGGGGTTGCTGCATTGCCTGTTGAACTTTTTCCTGGGTTTCCTTCTCGTCCTGCATGGCCGCCTGCAACATTTGCTCAGCATTTTCTTTACTCATCTTATTAGGATCAGGTTGTTCCTTTTCTTCTTGCTTATCTTCGTTCTTCTTGTCTTGTTTTTGCTGCTCCTGCTTGTCTTTTTCATTTTTTTGGTCTTCACCTTGATCGTCTTTTTCCTGATCTTGGTTGTCCTGATTTTGATTATTCTTCAATTGATAAAGACAAAGAACATAATTATAGCGGGTGTCATCCTGTGCCGGATTGTTACGCAACGACTCTTTATAACATGCCAAAGCTTTGTCTATCTGTTTAGCTGATTGGAGAAGGACTCCCATATTATGATAAACTTGTGCTTTTCTAATCTTGTTTGTCTCCATTTTGGCTGCCTGTTCATATTCCTTCATGGCATCCTCGGCCTTGTTTTGGTATAGCAAAGCATTACCCAAGTTGTAATGAGCCATTGCATTGGTGTTATCCGCCTCGATGGCCTTTTGATATTCTATTTGTGCCTTGTCAAATATACTGTCTCGCATGAAGCGGTTACCTCTGCGAATATAATCACGGTCATTTTGTGCAACTGCTGAAAATGCTGCACAAAACACAAACACTAATATAATGTTTATTCTGTTCATGAATGAGATGCTATTTTTTGAAAAAACGTGTTAAGTTGAATGCATGATTCTGACGTTCGAGAAGCAACGCATCAATTAACAATAAAATCAGGCCAAGGATAACGAAACCTTGATACTGCTCATCGTATTCGCTATAAATATGACTTTCCAATTTGGCTTTTGAAAGTTTGTCTATCTGTGCCTGGAGCTTGTCTTGAGCGGAACTGCTATTGTCCACATATATGTAAGCGCCATTACCAGCCTTTGCTATCTCCCTGCACATTTCTTCATTGAGTTTGGACATTACTGTATTTCCCTCTTCATCAATGATATGACGGTCTGTATTGGGAATAGGGATGGGTGCTCCATTGGGATTTCCCACACCCAACATATATACATGAACACCAGCGGATGCGGCATTTTTAGCCGCCTCAACAGCCATGCCTTCATTGTCCTCTCCGTCAGTAATCACAAAAATTGCTCTACTGACATTCTCTTGTTGGGTAAAACTCTTCATACCCAAGTTCAGTGCTTCTGCCACATCTGTACCCTGAACACTTATCATTGAAGGATCTACTGTATCCAAGAACATTTTTGCACTCACATAATCACTTGTGATGGGGAGCTGCGTAAATGCCTGGCCTGCAAAAACGATAAGTCCAACTTTGTCGTCATTCATTTTATCAACCATACTGCTAATCAGCATTTTGGCTTTTTCCAGACGGTTTGGCTTAACATCCTCTGCAAGCATGGAGTTACTTACGTCCAATGCGATAATGCACTCAATACCTTGTCTCTCGGCAACATCAACTCTTGTGCCGAATTGGGGTCTTGCCAAAGCAACGATAAAAGAAGCTAAAGCCAATTGAGCGAGCCAAAACTTGATTTCGGGTCGGACTTTTGATACATCGATGAGCAATTGTTTTATCAAAGCCGGATCTCCAAATTTTCTTATCTTAATATTTTTCCGATAAATTGCATAATAGTGGAGAACTGCAAGAGCAGCCAACACTATCAGCAAATACAAATATTGTGGGTTTTCAAATCTGAACATATTATCTACAGAATTATGGAATACGCTTTAATAATGTCTTACGCAACAACAGTTCCAGCATCAGGGCAATTACAGAAATAAGAGCGAAAATGCCAAATGATTCGTATTTTTTGGAGAACTTCTTGACGTTCATTTTAGTCTTTTCCAATTTGTCAATCTGTTGGTAAACTTCTCTCAACTTTTCTGTATTTTGCGCACGATAGAACTCACCATCGGTTTTTGCAGCGATGGTTGCAAGTGTTTTGGAGTCTATTTCTACAGGAACATTCATATACTCAATTCTACCGGCAACGGAAACAGGATAAGGAGCTGTGCCATTGGTGCCCACTCCAATGGTATAGACTCTGATTCCATAGGTCTTGGCTATATCTGCTGCCGTATTCGGACTTATCTGTCCTCTATTATTAGTACCGTCAGTAAGAAGAATAATAACCTTGCTTTTCGCCTTACTGTCTTTAAGACGTGTAATGGCGTTAGCAATACCCATACCAATGGCGGTACCATCTTCAATCAAACCGCGTTGAGCCATATCCACACGCATACCATTCAGCATATTGAGAAGTGCTGCATGGTCCACAGTCATTGGGCATTGTGTATAAGCCTCTCCTGCAAAAACGGTCAATCCTATGTTATCATCTGGTCTGCCACTGACAAACTCAATTGCAACCTTTTTTGCCGCCTCAATACGGTTGGGCTTTAGGTCTTCGGCCAGCATACTGGTACTCACGTCCATACAAAGCATGATGTCGATACCTTCAACGCTTTTGTTACTCCAGTTATTTGTTGTCTGAGGTCTGGCTAACGCTATAATTGCGAATGCTAAGCATACCAAACGACAGATGAACGGCAAATGGATAAAATGCTGTCTGAATGACTTAGGAGCATGGAAGAATGACGCTATTGTACTGATTCGTAATGAGGGCGTTGAATGCTCTCTATTGATCATATACCATGCAATATATGGTATAAGCAGTATTAACAAGAACAAATATTCGAAATTAGCAAAGGTCATAGGGCTATTACATCAAAATGTCCATACTTTTCCATACAATCCAACACAAGAGCGTAACCGATACAGTGAGCAGGATAACAGATACAATCCGCATGGCAACAACCTGGTTGAGCCTGCGCTTGTCTGTTTCCTTGATTATTTCCGGTTCTGGCTTCTGATTGGGATCTACTTCTATTTTCGTTTGGTTAATATATTCAATTGCGGCCATCAGATTTGCGTCATTCTCATTTATCAATGTGGAATATTTAGCAAATTTGACAAGGTCTGCTGTAGTGAAAATCTCACGCAACTCGTCCAGACATTCGGGGTTGTCCTCATTAAGCAACTGTTCGATTATCTGGGTTGAGGTCATTTCCATTGCATTAAAGTGATACCGTTCGTGGATATAATTTCTCAATGTGTCTGTCAATAAGGTATAATATTCCTTACTATCCTCTTCAGCCCATTTTCTGTCAGCTTTAATGCGTTCGATTTCTTCAATGGCAACCTGATGGGGAGGAAGTTTCTTCTTCCTACGTATTATACGCACAATGGGGTTTCCTCGTCTTGCGCTGTCAAACAAGAAATATGCCATGATGACCATAATGATCAAAGCAAAGGAAGCATATACGAGATTACGCCAATCATTCCAGTCAAAAGGAGGTTCCATAACGCCTCGGGGGGGATAGAACTGGTCAAGATGCAAAGTGTCTACATCCAACGTATATACCTTAAGTGCCAAGCTCTTGGAACTGTCCACCTGATTTTCTACTGCAACCTTAAAAGGAGGCAAATAATAAAGGGAGGAATCCCATGCAGTAACGGTATATTGCTGAATCAATTCCATACGCTTGCCTTCGTTCAGATAGTTGGTGTCGACGGACTGTACATCCACGATTTCAAGATTAGGCACAAGTTCAATGCCGGCTTTCAATTCAGGAAAAGACACTTTTTTACCCGCATCAGTGGTGACCTTAAGGGTTATATTGGTCTGCTCTCCTACCAACAATTGCACACTATCAATTTTTACATCAATCTGCACTTGTGCGCAAACAGATGCCGCATACAATATGAATGAAAGTAATATGATTAAATTTCTTGTTCGCATTTGTTATTTTTTAAGTTCGCTTTGCAAAAAGGCTCATCAATGAAACAACATAGTCCTGATCAGTTCTTATACTTACCGAGTCCACATTGCTTCTGTTAAGCGTATCCTGAATGCGCAATGAATGACGCTTCCACCATGCAGCCTGAGCGTTTCTTACCGCTTTGCTGCTTGTGTCAATTATCACTTCATGACCGGTTTCCGCATCTCGTACCTTCATCAATCCCACATCGGGCAGTTCTGCAATTCTTCTGTCATACACCTGGATTGCCACCACATCGTGCTTGCGGTTCGCAATGGTGAGCGGTTGACGAAAATCTTTTGAATCCAAGAAGTCGCTCAAGATAAAGGCCGTACATCTGCGCTTGATTACCTGTGTCAAAAACTCTACAGCTTGACCCACATTTGTGCGCAGGCTTTCGGGCTTGAATTCGAGCAATTCACGGATGATGTACAGGATGTGTTTTCTGCCTTTCTGCGGAGGTATGAATTTTTCTATCCGGTCGGAGAAAAAAATCACTCCAATTTTATCATTGTTCTGGATGGCGGAAAAAGCCAGTGTGGCAGCGATTTCGGTAACCATTTCACGCTTCATCTGACGGGAAGTTCCAAAGTTATGGCTACCGCTCACATCAATCAGAAGCATAACCGTCAGTTCGCGCTCTTCTTCAAAAACCTTGATGAACGGTTTGTTGAATCTGGCTGTTACATTCCATTCAATGTCACGTATATCATCACCGTATTGATATTCTCGAACCTCGGAAAAAGCCATACCTCTGCCCTTGAATGCACTATGGTATTCTCCGGCAAAGATATTTCTGCTCAGACCTTTGGTCTTGATTTCAATCTGACGAACACGTTTTAACAGTTCTGATGTCTCCATCTAAATATGCGGTATGCTAAATCAGGGAACTTCAACCTTATTCAGAATCTTGCTGATGATTTCATCGCTGTTGATGTTATTGGCTTCTGCTTCGTAAGTCAAGCCAATGCGATGGCGCAATACATCATGCGCTACAGCTCTTACATCCTCGGGAATAACATAACCTCTACGCTTGATAAAGGCGTAAGCTCTTGACGCTAAAGCCAGGTTGATACTTGCACGGGGAGAGCCACCGAATTCGATATAATCCTTGATCTCCTTGAGGCCGTACTTTTCGGGATAACGTGTAGAGAAGACAATGTCAGCAATATATTGCTCAATCTTTTCATCCAGGTAAACCTTGCGAACTACATCGCGTGCCTCAATAATCTCATTTGTTGAAAGCAGAGGACGTATAGACTGCTCTTCTCCCTTAATCTGCTGACGGATAATGAGCTTTTCCTCTTCAAGCTTGGGATAGTCTATGATAACTTTCAGCATGAAACGGTCCACCTGCGCTTCGGGAAGTGGATATGTTCCTTCCTGTTCAATGGGGTTCTGTGTAGCCAAAACCAGGAATGGTTTGGGAAGAGCGAATGTATTCTTTCCGATTGTCACTTGTCTTTCCTGCATGGCCTCAAGCAATGCACTTTGCACCTTTGCAGGCGCACGGTTGATTTCATCTGCCAAAACAAAGTTTGCGAATACCGGACCCTGCTCCACAACAAACTTTTCGTCCTTCTGGCTGTAGATCATTGTTCCGATTACGTCAGCAGGAAGCAAGTCTGGAGTAAACTGGATACGGTTGAATTTTGAGTCAACCAATTGTGAAAGGGTTTTGATTGCTTTTGTCTTTGCAAGTCCGGGAACACCTTCCAACAAGACGTGTCCGTCACTTAAAAGACCAATCAACAAAGATTCGATAAGATGTTTCTGACCAACGATAACCTGGTTCATTCCTGTAACCAGATTGGTAACAAACGCGCTTTTGCGTTCAATCAGTTCATTTAACTCGCGAATATCAACAGATTCTGCCATATACTTTATGTTGCTTATATTATTATTCAAAAACACACAAATTTAGTGCTTTTCAAGCAAATATTGGCAACATAAAAGCTTAAATATGGTTACATCAATGTTTAAATAAGTTAAAATCACTTAACCTCTTCCAACTCGGGGAGCTTGATGGAATATCCGGGCGGTATTACGTCAGGATTTTTGAACTGATTATAAACTATAATATATTTAACAAAGTCGTTGTTGCCGTAATTTGTCCTTGCAATCTTATAAAGATTGTCTCCTTGTTTCATGACATGAATTCCGCGTGTACCCACTATCAGATACTTTCCTCCTGGAATCTGGGGATATTGTTCAATGTCTTTTGGCTTTTGTACGGCCTTTTGTTGTTTGTCCGTTTCTACGTTAATGACCTCAGAGGCTGCAGTCTTCTCGTTTTGTCTATTCACAGAATCCAATTCATTCGAAACAGAATCCTTTTGAGCAATTTCAAGAGTGTCGTTTTTTTCAACCACATCCTTTGATGTCAACGTGTCTTCGATGATTTGCTGTTCGTTGCTAAATGAGAAATTACAGGGGCAGAGCACTCTATAATAACCCACAAAATAACTTGCGACCATCAAAAAAAGCACTACGAAGTATTTGACTATTCTTGAAAAAGTATGCTTATCGGTATTTTCTTTTGCCAACTCAGTTGTGGAATTTTCAGTTTCCGCCTCTTTGTCGTTTACATCAACCTCTTCTGGACTCTGTTCTGTTTCAGCAGTGATAGGCTGTTCTTCTGGTTGTACCTCATTTACGCCGTCCAGATTTTCTTCTTCAACTTCGTTAATTTCAGCAGGTTTTTCAGCATCATCTTCAACATCACTTAGCACTGATTCTTCCATCACTTCTTCTTCGGAAGAGTCAGACTCATTAAGATCATTCTGTTCAGTTTCAATACTTGAAACCTCTTCACTATTTGGTTGAACGTCTACTATAACCTCCTCAGTTTCAACATAATCCTCAATAGAATCAGTATCTTCAACAGGTATTGGAGTGTCAATTCTCTCCATTTCTGCGATATCAGTATCTTCATTTAGAATGACAGTTTCAAAATCGCAAAAAGGCTTGTTTACCTGGTCTCTCAATGTGTTATCTGGGGTGAACGAAACCTTCGAGTGCCCCACAATCATAATGCGGAGTCCTGTATTGACATCAACACTCTCACGATCAGATACCTCAACCATCTTGAACGTACCAAGACCTTTAACTTTTACAATTTTTTCTCGTAAAAGATAGGTGGAAATGGTATCAAAGAAAGTCCTCACAAAAGTCTCGGCTTCCTTACGGGAAATCTTGTTTTTGCGTGCTACTAACTCTGCAAGGTCTTGTATGTTGAATTTGGTATCCATATAATGAAAGTTTTCCTGATATGCTTTGATGATTATTTTTCGTTCGCTTTGTCCTTCAGTACGGGAGCGACCTTGAAACTGACAGACATTTTAGGCGGCACAAGCATGCGTTGTTTAGTGGCAGGATTGACAACAACTCTTTCCAGTTTCTTTTTCACTTCAAAAGTGCCAAAACCAGATATGGCAATGGTGTTTTCATCTTCCAGTTGAAGACAGATTTCCTGAATCAAAGAGTCAGACAATGTCTTGGCTTCCTTCATGTTATAGTTCAGCCTTCTTCCTAATTCTGATAAAAATTCCTTATTGTTCATCTTGCCATATATTTGAGTTAACAATCTGCAACATGCGCATACAAATCGAAATCATCCGCACTGTCAATCTGTACCTTGTAAAATTCTCCTACAAGAATGTTGGGGTTACTGCTGCGTAAAATCAATACCTCGGGGTCCACCTCGGGGGAGTCGAATTCGGTTCTTCCCACATAGTAATCGCCCTCTACCCTATCAATTACGACTTGCAGGGTTTGGCCTACTTTACTCTCCTGAATCTCGCTTGATATGCGTTGTTGTACGCGCATAAGCTTGCTCAATCTGCTTTCTTTGGTCTCTTCGGTAATGTCATCATCATAGTTTTCCCCGCTGTAAGTACCTTCCTCTTCGCTGTAAGCAAATGCGCCCATTCTTTCAAATTTAGCCCATTTCACAAAATCTAAAAGCTGCTGGAAGTCCTCATCAGTCTCACCAGGATGACCCACCATAAGCGTTGTTCTGAGGTGTATACCGGGCACTTTCTCCCTTATTGTTTCAATCAGCGCGTATGTTTCCTTGTCAGTAACATTTCTGTGCATGGCAGAAAGTACAGGATTGGAGATGTGCTGTAAGGCAATGTCAAGATACTTGCAGATATTGTCTTTTTCGCGCATCACATCCAACAGTTCCAACGGGAATTGGGTGGGATAAGCATAATGCAATCGCAGCCATTTTACGCCAGGTATATCAGCAATTGCCGATACAAGACTTGCTATACGCCTTTCTTTATAAATGTCCAATCCGTAATAAGTCAATTCCTGTGCGATGAGTTGGAATTCCTTTACGCCACATGCCACCAGTTCCTTCACTTCTTCCAAAATGTCCTCCATTGGACGACTTATATGCTTGCCGGTGATAATGGGTATGGCACAATAAGAGCAACGTCTGTCACAACCCTCGGATATTTTCACGTAGGCATAATGCGAAGGTGTTGTTATGCGTCTGCTACGACTCTTCTCTTCGTAATATTGTTTTCCTAAATCGTCAAGTAACTGATTCCAATCAAATTTGCCGAAATAGCGGTCAACTTCAGGTATTTCGTCCTCCAAGTCTTTTAGATATCTTTCCGAGAGACATCCCATGACATAGAGTTTCTTGAGCTTGCCCTGCTTCTTCAGTTCACACAATTCAAGAATCATGTTGATGCTTTCCTCTTTGGCGTCACCGATGAAACCGCACGTATTAACAACAGCAATTTCCCCTGTTATGTTTTCCGCATCATGGGCAACCTCATATCCATTCAGTTCCAGCTGCTTTATCAAACGCTCACTGTCTACGAGGTTCTTACTGCAACCTAATGTGATGAAATCAACTTTGTTCTTAATCATGTATCAATTGTTTTCAAACAAGGTATTGACAAATTCCCTACGGTTAAAGGGCTGCAAATCCTCCATCTTTTCTCCCAATCCGATATAACGGACAGGTATTTTGAATTGGTCGCTGATACCAATGACAACACCACCCTTTGCAGAACCGTCAAGCTTTGTAATGGCCATGCTTGTCACTTCCGTAGCGGCAGAGAATTGTTTAGCCTGCTCATACGCATTCTGTCCAGTGCTTCCGTCAAGCACAAGCATCACATCATGCGGAGCTTCGGGGATAAGTTTCTGCATCACGCGTCTGATTTTGGACAATTCGTCCATGAGTCCCTTTTTGTTATGAAGGCGTCCTGCGGTATCTATGAGAACCACATCTGCATTATTGGCTATCGCGCTTGACAAGGTGTCATAAGCCACACTTGCAGGGTCGCTTCCCATTTGTTGCTTCACAATGGGCACTCCAACACGCTCGCTCCAAATAACCAATTGCTCCACAGCTGCGGCACGGAAAGTATCCGCAGCACCCAAATAGACTTTCAAACCGGCCTTCTTGAACTGATAAGCCAATTTGCCGATGGTGGTGGTCTTACCCACTCCATTGACACCAACGACCATAATTACGTAAGGACGTGTTTGCTCAGGAATGGTAAAACCTTCCGTATCGTTTGTGTTATTGTCATTCAGCAAGCTTGCAATTTCGTCTCGCAACAGATTGTTCAGCTCGGATGTGGTCACATACTTGTCGCGTGCCACACGTTCCTGCACACGCTTGATGATGTTGAGTGTTGTATCCACACCCACATCACTTGTCACCAACACCTCTTCGAGATTGTCCAGCACATCATCGTCCACTTTTGACTTACCGGCAATGGCTTTGGACAATTTGTCAAAAAAACTCGTCTTAGTCTTTTCAAGACCTTGGTTCAATGTTTCCTTTTTCTCTTTTGAGAAGAAATTGAAGAATCCCATAAAGCTCTTATTTTATTTATCTGCAAAGGTATATAAAAAATACGAGAATAGAACACAAACCACAAAAAAAAGCGAGGTTAAACTAAAAGTCTACCTCGCTATATATTAGAAACTTCTTCTAAATTAGTTCTTGAAGAAATCCTTTACTGCTTCGTTGCGAACCATTTCCTCTTCAAAGCTGTAAGAGCCAGTCTGAGGGTTCTTTACCATCTTAATTACTTTGGTGTATGAACGGCCATCTGTCTTGCTTGTACGCAGAGTAGCCACTGCTTTCTTTGCCATAGTCTATACTTTATTACTTGATTTCTTTATGAACAGTCATGCGCTTCAAGATGGGGTTGTACTTCTTCAGCTCGAGACGTTCAGGAGTATTCTTTCTATTCTTTGTGGTAATATAACGAGATGTTCCGGGCAGTCCACTGGCCTTAATCTCGGTGCATTCCAAAATCACTTGCACTCTGTTACCTTTAGCTTTCTTTGCCATAATGTGTAGCTTCTAAATAATTAACCGATTACTTTAATGCTGTTCCAATCACAATAACCATTAGCTACAGCATTTTTCAGTGCAGCATCCAAGCCAAGCTTATTAATACAACGCAGACCATTTGCGCTAATGCTCAGTCTAATCCAGCAATCCTCTTCTACATAGTAGAACTTCTTGCTAAACAGGTTCACATTGAAATGACGCTTTGTACGGCGTTTTGAGTGTGAAACATTGTTGCCAATCATGGCTTTCTTTCCGGTAATTTGACAAATCTTAGACATTTCTATCTTCCTTTCTTTTTTGTCTATTCCAAATAACTTCTTCCAAACAGCGCACAAAGGTAGTGCTTTTTCCCCGAACAGACAAATTTATTTGTATATTTTTGAAAAATAGATAGAAAATGCGTTTACAAATTGCCTAAAAACGCCTTTTTCTACACTTCAACGCGGCTATATGCGGGCGCTTCCATGGGACAAAAGTCCTTTTCCATATATTTAAAATAACCGTTTATGGCAATCATTGCCGCATTGTCTGTGGTATAGCTGAACTTGGGGATAAAGATTTTCCACCCGTATCGTTTGGCGTATTGTTGGAACGCTTCTCTCAGCCCAGTATTGGCGGATACACCTCCAGCAACTGCAATCTGCTTTATCTTCAAGTCCTTTGACGCTTTATAGAGTTTCTTCATCAAGATGTCCACAATCGTTTTCTCCAAACTTGCCGCAAGGTCTTCCTGATGATACGCGATGAAGTCTGGATCATCCTTCAACCAGTCGCGAAGGGAATACAGGAACGAAGTCTTCAATCCGCTGAAGCTATAGTCATATCCTTTGATTTGTGGTTTGGCAAACGTATAGGCATCGGGATTGCCCTTGCGTGCCAAACGGTCAATGATGGGACCTCCGGGATAACCCAATCCCATCACCTTGCTGCATTTGTCAATGGCTTCACCGGCGGCATCGTCAATTGTCTGTCCAATGATTTCCATGTCTTTATATGACTTCACCAGCACAATCTGACTGTTTCCACCACTCACCAGCAAGCAGAGGAAAGGATATTCGGGAACGGTTTCTTCCCCATCCTCCGTGCGAATGAAGTGTGCCAACACATGACCATGCAAGTGGTTGACATCAATCATGGGAATGCCCAATGAGGCAGCCAATCCCTTTGCAAAAGACACACCAACAAGCAGAGAACCCATCAATCCTGGACCGCGGGTAAATGCAATGGCGGAAAGCTGTGACGCATCGATGCCGGCCTGTTTGAGCGCCTGGTCAACAACGGGTACTATGTTTTGCTGATGAGCGCGGCTTGCAAGCTCCGGAACCACACCGCCATAAGCCTCGTGTACCGCTTGGCTCGATGTTACGTTGCTCAACAAATAACCGTCTCTTATCACGGCTGCAGAGGTGTCGTCACAACTGCTCTCTATACCTAATATATATATATTATGCTTGTTGTTCATTTTTTTCGTCTTCTGTTATTAGTGCGAAAGTATCTCCACACCGTTTTCCGTCATCAAATACGTGTGTTCCCATTGTGCGCTTGGCAAACCGTCGTCCGTCAGTACAACCCAGCCTGTTTCGTCCTCCTCGTCCATGCACACTTCCCAATGTCCCATATTGACCATGGGTTCAATGGTAAAGGTCATACCTGGCACAAGAAGCATTCCGGTTCCCTTGTGGCCATAATGTTCCACCTCGGGCTTTTCGTGGAATTCCAAGCCGATGCCATGTCCGCACAAGGCGCGTACAATGGTGCAGCGGTTCTGATGGGCATGCTTGGCAATGGCATTTCCCATGTCACCCACAAACACATAAGGTTGGCTGCACACCTTTTCGCCCACTTTGAGACACTCCCAGGCCACATCCACAAGACGCTGCCATGATGGCTCTGTTTTCCCGATGACAAACATACGGCTTGCATCGGCATAATATCCGTCCACAATGGTGGTGCAGTCCACATTGATGATGTCGCCCTCTTCAAGAATCTCCCAATCGGCAGGCACTCCGTGGCAAACCACGTCATTGATGCTTGTGCAGCAACTGTTGGGAAAGCCTTCGTAGTTCAAGGGTGCGGGTATTCCGCCGTGCTTTGTGGTATAGTCGTATACGATTTTGTCTATGTCGAGTGTGGACATTCCGGCTCTGATTTTCTCTGCCACGGTATCCAGCACGGCCGTGTTCAGCACACCGGCTTTTCTGATGCCCTCAATCTGTTCCTTTGTCTTAATCAGACTTCGTGTGGGAACCATCTTGCCGCGGGCTTCAAATTCCATTATCTTCAAGTCCATCTCCGTGGGCACAATTCCGTCGGGGACTATCCACTTTTGTTTGATTTTCTTTGCCATCTACAAATTATTTTATGTGCAAAATTATAGATTTATTCGTTAATAAACGTGTCATATCGTTAAATTTTGTCATGTTTTATATGAATTGGGTCGAATTTTGCCAAAACAGAAAGGGGCAATTCAAAAAAATGCGTACCTTAGCATCATGGAAGAAAAGATATCATTGCGCAAAGGCATGCTCGCCCTTAGCCCGCTATTCGTTTTTGTAGGCTTCTATCTTGTCTTGAGTTTGTGCAGACAAGACTTCTATGCCGTGCCCATAACCATATCGTTCATGGTAGCCTGCCTCTATGCCATGTGCATCATTCCCGGCATGCGTTGGGGAAAGCGGTTCGAGCTTCTCACCAAGGGTGCGGCACAGCCCAACCTGCTTCTGATGATATGGATATTCATTCTTGCGGGCGCGTTCGCGTCCACAGCCAAGGAAATGGGCGCCATTGACGCCACGGTTGAGCTTTGCCTTAGCATCCTCCCCTCCCAGCTGATTTTGGGCGGACTCTTTGCCGCTTCCTGCTTCATCTCGCTTTCTGTGGGAACAAGCGTGGGCACAATTGCCGCATTGACACCCATAGCCACCACAATGTCAGAACACACGGGACACAGCATTCCCCTGCTCGTAGCAACCGTTGTGGGAGGCGCTTATTTCGGGGACAACCTGAGCTTCATTTCCGATACCACCATTGCAGCCACCAAGACACAGGGCTGCGATTTGAAGGACAAGTTCAGGGTGAACATTTGGATTGCGGGGCCAGCCGCATTGGCCACACTTGTGCTCTATCTCTTCTTGGGGCATCCCGGTGCTGTCAGCTCCACCGCCTCCATCAAGCAAATCCTCCTTGTCATCCCCTATGTCTTTGTGCTTGCAGCCGGCATATTCGGCATCAACGTGCTCACCGTACTTGCCTTGGGCATCATCATTGCGGGCGCAATGGGCATCGCATTGGGACAGTTCGACTTCTTCACTTGGCTCGACGCCATGAACACCGGAGTGTTGGGCATGAGCGAGCTTATCATAGCCACCATCCTTGCAGCAGGACTTGTTGAAGTCATCAGGCACCAGGGTGGAATCCACTTCATCATCCAGTCCCTCACCAAATGTGTCAGAGGGAAAAAGGGCGCAGAGATGTGCATCGCCATGCTTACGCTCCTCACCAACTTCTGCACGGCCAACAACACCATCACCATACTCACCGTGGGTCCCTTGGCAAAAGAGATTGCAGACAAGTACAACGTAGATCCACGTAAGAGCGCAAGCTTGCTCGACACGTTCAGCTGCATTGCACAGAGCCTCATTCCCTATGGTGCGCAGCTGCTCATCGCATCGGGCCTTGCGGTTGTAAACCCCATTGAAATCATACCTTATTTATATTACCCCTTCGTATTAGGCATCTTTTCACTATTAAACATTTTACTTTCCTATGAAAACAAGATTTTTACCCTTCTTGGCAGCAAGCGCAATCGCGTTTAGCGCCTGCTTCCCTGGACAAGAGCAGAAACAGAGCGAGAACCGGCAAGACACCACCACGTTGAGCGAACCCGTTGCCGCAAAACCCACCCACAACGTCCTTTACAATGTGGTGGAACAGGTGGGCCCCACCTTCAAGCAAGGCGAGGAAGAGACGCGCCCCTCATACAAGGTCCGCATTGACCTCAACCTTGACAACTGCCCCAAGGAAGCCTTGGAACCCGTCAGGGACAAGCTGCGCCAAATCTTCAACGGCAGGGAAGGCCTGTCCCTCAATGAGGCTGTAACGGCGTTCGGGGAGAACATACGCAACGCATACCGCGAGTCCCTTGTGGAACTGTATGCAGACACCATCGCAAAGCTTGACTTCGCTTACGAATTTCTCTACGAGGTGGAAGGAGGCGTCACACCAGACAGCCGCGAGGACATCATCCCCTACAAAATAAAAGTCAGCACGTTCGAGGGTGGCGCACATGGCGGCTATTACGAACAATGGTTCAACTTTGACCGCCAAACCGGCAAGTTCCTAACCCACGACCAAGTGTTCAACATGGACAAGGAGGAAGCGATAAAGGACATCATCCGCCATCAGCTTTGCGTGGACAACCAGTGCAAAGACCTCGAGACCTTGCAGGAGACCACCTCAATCCTGCTCTTGGGCGATGTGTCCCTCACCGACTACAACTTCCAACTTGGCAAGGATGCCGTGGAACTGCTCTTTAACCCCTATGAGATTGCACCATGGTCGGCCGGCACAATCTATGTGCGCATCCCCTACAGCGCCCTCAACGGAATGTTAAGATAACCCCTCTCTTTTTTTAGAACAAACATCATAGTTATGGAACTGATAAAGAAATATTTCAAGAACCTCACCCCCGAACAGACCGCCCAGTTCGAGAAGCTCGACGAGCTGTATCACGATTGGAACGCCAAAATCAACGTCATCTCACGCAAGGACATTGACAACCTCTATGAGCACCACGTCCTCCACTCGCTTGGCATTGCCGAGGTCATCAACTTCAAGCCCGGAACCAAGATTATGGACCTTGGCACCGGCGGCGGCTTTCCCGGCATCCCCCTTGCCATAATGTTCCCCCAGTGCCAATTCCATCTCGTAGACTCCATCGGGAAGAAGATAAAGGTATGCACCGAGGTGGCGCAAGCCCTCAACCTCACCAACGTGACCACCGAATGGACACGCGCCGAGAACATCGGCGAGAAGTACCATTTCGTGGTGTCGCGCGCCGTAATGCCCCTTGCCGACCTTATCAAGATAATCCGCAAAAACATAGCAAAGGAGCAGCTCAACGCCCTTCCCAACGGACTCATCTGCCTCAAGGGAGGAGAGCTTGCACACGAAACCCTGCCCATGAAGAACCACACCCTCATCACTCCCCTCTCCGACTATTTCGAGGAAGAGTTCTTCGAGACTAAATCCATCGTATACACCAGCTTATGAACATACACACATTCCAGGTAAACGACCTTGGCGTAAACTGCTACCTCCTCTGGGACACAGCAAGCGCCGAGGCCGCCCTCATCGACTGCGGAGCACAGACCCAGTCCGAATGGGAGCGCATCCGCGGCTTCATTGAAGAGAAGCAGCTGAACCTCAAATACGCCCTGCTTACCCATTGCCATTTCGACCACATTATGGGCCTTCCCTTCATCCACAGCACCTATGGGCTGAAACCCATCTTCCACAGGATGGACCAGCCGGTCTATGATGCCATGCCACAGATGGCGGCCCGCTTCGGCATAAGCATGCCCCTTCCGCTTCCGCAGGCAGAGCAATACATTACAGAGGGCGACGAGCTAACCTTGGGCAAGCACGCGCTGAAGGTAATCCACACCCCCGGACACACATGGGGCGGCGTCTGCTTCCATGCCGAGTCCGCTGACGCCCTTTTCAGCGGAGACACCCTCTTCCAGGGCAGTCTTGGCAGAACCGACCTTGGCGGAGACATGGCAGTGGAGATAAACAGCATCCGCACCCGCATCCTCACCCTTCCGCCACAGACCAAGGTCTATCCCGGACACGGACCCTCAACCACAGTGGAATGGGAGCAAAAGCACAACCCCTACGTCCGTTCCCGGTGAGAAAACCCGCATTTCAGCGTTCAAACCACACAATATTGCACACAGAAAACCAAAAAGCACAGAAAATATTTGGCTATATTGCAGATATTGAGTAAATTTGCAGCCGATTTATGCCATAGAGGCCCAAAAAGTGAGCTACGAGTTGGCTTCGCCCTATGGTCCAAACCCGTTTAACAAATAAAAATAAAAATGTACGCAATCGTAGAGATTAACGGTCAGCAGTTCAAGGTAGAGGCAGGCAAGAAGTTGTTTGTTCACCACCTGCAAAATGTAGAGGCAGGTCAGACTGTTGAATTTGAGAACGTCCTGTTGGTAGACAACAACGGAACAGTAACAGTTGGTGCACCCACAGTAGCTGGTGCCAAGGTAGAGTGCGAGGTAATCAGTCCTCTGGTAAAGGGCGACAAGGTTCTCGTTTTCCACAAGAAGCGCCGCAAGGGTTACCGCAAGCTGAACGGTCACCGTCAGCAGTTCTCAGAATTGGTTATTAAAAATGTAATTGCTTAACAATTTAATTTAGGAGGAACAAGAAAATGGCACATAAAAAAGGTGTTGGTAGTTCTAAGAACGGCCGCGAGTCAGCAGCTCAAAGATTAGGTGTTAAGATTTTCGGTGGACAGAAGTGCATCGCTGGTAACGTAATCGTACGTCAGCGTGGTACACGCCACTATCCCGGTCAGAACGTAGGCATGGGCAAGGACAATACCCTGTATGCTCTTGCAGACGGTATCGTAACCTTCAAGAAGGGTCGTCTGGATCGTTCTACCGTATCTGTATTGCCCGTAGCCGAGGCATAATCAGAATTACATTAGAAAAAACTAAAAAGCATGTCTCTCTTCCGAGGCATGCTTTTTTTGTGTGTAGTCAGGATGACGTCATCGCGTCATCGTCATCATTTCGTTCCATTTCGCTCAAAGGCACGAGTTCAGCCCAAGCGTGGTGGCTATGGCGCTGAGAATGCTTATCACCGTTTGGATGATTATCTTCCATGTTTCTTTGTTTTTCATAATTCTAAAAAGACCCCCTCTAAATCTCCCCCTCTATGGGGAGACTTTTTTGGAGGGTGCGGTTTTAAGTTTTGATTATTGTTAAGATTTAATTCTTAGTTAGGAGCGTTAGCCCCCTGTTCCCCTCTCAGTTCTCCCCATAGAGGGGGAGATGCCCGAATGGGCAGAGGGGGTCTTGGGTGCGCTTTGGGAGTGCCCCCGCCTTTTACCCTGCCAATCCTCCCTCATCATCATCGGGTTCGCTGCCGCCTCCGGTGTTGTCAGGGTTAGAGGGCGTAGGGTCGGGTTCCTCCTCGCCGTTGTCCACGGAGCCGTCGTCGTCGCTGGTTACCTGCTTGATGACGTTGCCGTTGCGGTCATAACAGGTGATGCTGATGGAGGTCTTTGCCAGCTCGTCCTTGATTTCGGTGCTTGGGGTGAAGATTACGCGGCGGCTGGTGATGAGGTCGCTCGACACGTCTTCCACTCGCTCGCACGAATCGCCGCGCACGCCGAAGCGCATGGTTCCCAATCCGGGGACGGCTACGCTGTGACCCTCGGTTGCCCAGGCGCGCGTTACGTCGCCGATTGCTTGCCAAGAGGCAGAGAGTGTGCCTCTGTTGATTCCGCTCCTGAGGGCTGCCTCCTGCAACACTTTGGTTTCGCTCAGCCTGCTGTACAGCTCGGGCTGAAGGACGAACGCCCACTTCTCTTTGTTTTTCTCGAAACTGACGTTTCTTTCAATTGCTTTGATTTTGATTGCCATAGTTTGGTTTGTTTTTTTAGGTTTGTAAATGTAGTTTTGGTTTGGACTAGATGGTCTAGATTGCTAGCGGGTCTAGATTGCCTAGCGGTGGATATATCCTTTTTTCAGTTGCAAAGTTACGGACTTTATTTTGTGTAACAAAATAAAAAGCGATATTCTTTGCCCTTTTTGTCAATTTTTTTTCATCCCTTCGCTCAGGGCGGCACGCGAGGGATTTTCCGCCGGATGGCGAGGAAGGAAATTTTTCCTCGCGAGGGGCATTGTGAGTGCTGTGGATGACGATGACGCAGTGACGTCATTTTATTTCAGACCTCTATATGGTGGGGTTGTGTACAGAAAAAGGGTCTAATAAATATAATATATTAATATATTATATTTATTAGGGATGCTACGGCTCCATCTATGGCAGGGTTTAAGGATGACGTCATCGCGTCATCCGTCATTTCTTTTGTGGCATAGTCCTTGGCGGTGTGAACCAAAATGAGTAATTTTGTGCTATGACAGACAACAACCATCAAATATTGCAAGACGTACGCAGGGGCAAAATACAGCCAACCACCGCCGACTGGTACATACTGACGGGCATGTTTAAACGCACACGCATGCGCCACATAATAAACTCCATGCCCAACGAGGCAACTGCCCGCGCTGTGGCAGAGGCTATAAGCACCCAATGGCATCAATTAGTGAAAGACATGGGCTACAGAGAAATGTGGGAAGTCGGACTCGTGGCGCTGCAAAACGGCTCCGAGCCTTGGCATTGCGCCCTCACACCACCGCTGAGCGAATACAACAACATCGATTATGAGCACATAGAAGATGTGCTCCATACCTATATTACCGAGTTTTTCACAACAAACCCCCGCCAAGGGGAGGAACCCCCGCCGCCTGCCGAGCCGCAACAGCAAAAACCCAGTGGCAGAAAAAAGAAAGAGATTGACACCCCGGAGAAGATGAAAGCAAAGGCAGCAGAGTTAAAGGCTAAATGGAACGACGAAAAAGGAGACCAACCGATGGTCATCACCGAAACTGGCATGCACAACGAGGTGAACCAATTCATCATTAATTTTATGGCCGAATGGGCATGTGAAAGAAAAATTCTTCAAAATAGCGGCACCGCGCCCGCGCCCGCTGTACGTTTTCTCAGTCATCCGGACTATGGTGGCTTAAAAATCGAAGGAATCGAGTGGAAATCGTGGAAGGCACACACAGCCAAAGAGATTCCCATAAAATGGGCAGAGAAAAAAGAGTATAAAAAATAAAACAAACCTTACTGAGCACAGGCACCCCTCAAGGGGTGCCTTTTTTGCATAAAAAAACAAATGTGCCATTGCGCACATTACGCACATTTTCGCACATTGCACACATTTTCAATAGTTCCTACCTTTGCACTTGCAATCGAGAAAGAGACTCGACATGCCCCCAAACAGCGACGGGGAAAAGTCCTGAAATTTAATTTATTTTTTATATGTCACAGAACATAAGTACAGTTTTAAAAGAACTCAATTTTTCACGAACCGGACGCTTCGAACCGTCAGAGATTGCCAAATGTATCCAGTCTGTCGAGAACAAAGACGAACGGAGAATCATTGCGGACGCCATTATCGGCGACCATGCGAAATGGGTGCTGGACCAAATGTGGCTCACCCCCTCCTCGACCAAAGAGGGCTGCTTCGAAGATGTCGCCCGCTACATCTTGAAGTTCAACTCCGGCAACGTCACCCCCCTTATCTGGCACCCTTTGGGGCTGCAGTCGCTGGCGCGTTTTTGTTACGACGCGGCCGACAGCGATGTAAAATATTTCGATGACCTTCCCTTTTAATTATATAAACACATGGTAAACAGAATAATCATTAAAAACGGGGCAAAGCATCTTTGCCCTGTCCGCTCCCGCGAGGAGGACATGGCGGAGCGCAACGCTGCGCTCAACGTTGAGAACTACACAAAGGTGTTAAAAGGCGACAAGCAGGCGAAGATGCGCCAGCCGCAGCGCTGCTACAACCTTTATGCAGAAGACGAGTGCCTGCTGAAAGGCTGCGCTAAGGTGGCAAGCACGGTGGCTGTTGATTATGACATAGACCCGAAAGGCAAGACTGAGGAAGAGCTGCAAGCAGAAGTCAGCAGCTATGTGTCCGCGGTACTCGCCCACAAGCAGAGCATCGGGTTGCTTGGCGGGGAGCGCACACGGAAGGGCGTACACCTCATCTGCCGGCGGCAGAAGGAGCTGAGCCAAAGCGAGAACCTGAAGCGCATCAGCCATGTCCTCGGCTTGCAGCATGACACCAACGCCAAGGACTTACAGCGCATCTACTTCTCGCCCCCCGAGAGCCAAATTTTCTACTGGGACGACGAGATTTATCGCACGGAGGAATACCCCTTTGTGCCGGAGCCCGAGCAGAAAGCAAACCCAAAACCAAGGAAGAGTCTAGATAAACCAGACAATCTAGACACCCTCCACGAGCATCTCAGAAACGCTCAGCCGCTGTACAAAGGGCTGCAGTTCAGTTGGGAGGAGATTCAGCGAAAATGGTGGCACTTGCACAACGGCGGGGAGCTGCCGCAAGAGGGCGAGCGGAACGCCAAGTGGTTCGATTTTCTGTGCGCGCTGAGCTACTTCACCACACAGCCTGACCTGCTGCGCAAAGCTTGCGGCGCATGCACCTTGGAGAACGAAGAATTGGAGGCGCTGCTGCAAAACGTGTGCGCCAACTATCGCCCCAAGGCAATACCCGCAAAATTGCAAAAAACAATGGAGGCGCTGATGGAAGAAAGCCGGCTGACGCACAAGCTGAGCCGGCGCTCACTGGCGCGGAGCTTGAAACACAGCCTTGCGGCACTGCCCTCGGGCATGGACATGGCTGCCGTGGGCGCGCTCACACCCGCAATCGGCTCGTTGGCTACACGTGTACGCGTCTCCTACGAAAACAAAATCCGCGCGCTGAACATTCAGTCCTTTATCGCGGGGGAGAGCGGCTCGAACAAAGGCGCCTTGGTGGACATTGTATACGCATGGACTGCGGCGTTCCGCGAGAGCGATGCTGTGGTATACAAAGCCGAAGAGGAGTGGCGCCAAGCAAAACGCAAACTCGGCGGTGGGACAAAGCAGCAACCGCAAAAACCGACGGGGATTGTCAGAATGCCCACTGTGAACAGCACCCTGCCCCAGCTCTGTAGCAGGCTCGGTAGCACGCACGGACAGCACGCATTTACCTTCTGCGAAGAAAGTGATGAGTTCACCTCGCGGATGAGTGCCTGTTTGCAGGACATCTCGTCTATGCTCCGAAAAGCGTATGATGGAAGTTGCTATGAGAGAGAGACTGTGGGTGCGGAAGGTGTCAACGTACACATAACAAATCTGCTGTGGAACCCCGTCTTCTGCGGCACTCCAGACAGCCTTCACCGCCTTGTCACCAATGTTACGGACGGACTGCAAAACCGCCTCGCCATAGCCAGCACGCCCGACAATTCGTTCAAGAAACTTGAGTTTGTGAAGCCACTCACTGAAGAACAGAAGGAATACATAAATGAGGTGGCTCGGCTGCTGATGCTGTTCGAGGGCACAATCTCCTTGCCCAAACTTGAACAGCACGCCATGGCTTGGGTGGAAGAGGTTCGCCAACAAGCAGAGGAGCTGCAAGACAAGGTGTTGGCACGCTCAAGGATGCGCACACACGTTACGGCATACCGTATGACGGTTGCGTTGTTGTTGGTATCTGCCGCAGAGAAACTGCTCGACACACACGGTTTCGCCGGCGCACAGGCGCTGTTGCAGAGCAGCCCCGAGGCGTGGATTCCACTCATGCAAAACATGCAGAAAGAGGCGCAAAAGGAGATGTACACCACCATTGCCGACAGCCTGATAAACGAAAGCCTGCGCTATTTCCGGGCACGCATTGAGGCAGCCTACAGGAGCAAGAATTATGCCGCGCACGAAGTGGGCAGACGAATAAACACGAACGACGCGGTGTTGGACGCACTGCCGCGCACGTTCTCGTTCAACGAGGTGCTCGCCGCCATGGAGCAGGGCAAAAGCGAATCGGTATCGCGCAACGCCGTATCCGCACAACTGCGGCGGTGGAAATCCGCGCAAAAAATAACAAAAAGCGCCAACGGCTATGAGAAGTTGTGAGCCGGGCGGAAAGTGACGATGACGATGACGATGACGACAGGAACAATGGTGCCATAAAAAGCTCAAAGCCATATACTCCCCTCCCTTGGGAGGGACGGGGGGGGGAGGGTCATCACTTCATCACGTTGCGGATGCGTCCGTAACCGTCGAAGGCTTTGCGGGCTGAGAGGCGGATGGAGATGATGAGCGAAAGCATGGAGGCGGACATGGTGATGACGACAATCATTATCTGGTACTTGATGGCTACATTGGGGCTGCTGCCGCCAAGAATCTGACCAATCATTGTACCGGGCAGCGCCACAAGCCCCATCACGGCCATGTTGGCAATGGCGGGACTGAATGCCTTTACTATGGCCTGGCGCATGAAGGGCTGGAAGGATTCGCCCCGGCTGGCTCCGTTGCCAAGGAGGTAATAGTAGAGGTTCTGCTCGCGCAAGAGGTTGGCGTAGAACGTGCCCACGGCTATGACGTTTACGGAGAGCATGTTGCCCAAGAGGATGCCGAGAATGGGGATGAAATATTGCGCGCTGAACACATTGTCGAGCCGAAGGATGACGCCAAGGAAGTACATGCCCACCAAGAGGCTTGAGGCGACGAAGCCCACAATGAGGGGCACCATGAGCACGCTGCGCTTCACTCCCGTGCGCGAGAGCGCCGTCTCTGTGGCAATGACAACCATGACGAGCACCCAAAGGCAGTTGACCCAAGGGTTGTCCCACTGGAAAAGGTAGCGCAGGTACACGCCGATGAAAAGCATCTGAAATATCATGCGCACGGCACCCACGCAGATGCTCTTGAGCAAGCCCGTCTCGTAGCGCCAAATATAATAGGCGGGAACAAGGAGCAGGAGCAGGCCCACGGCGAGGCTGGCATAGGAGATGTCTATAGAGTGCATATAAAGGGAGGAGGCTTATTCTTCTTTGTCTAAATTGATGATGCGCGAACAGGAGGCTGCAAACGAGGGGTCGTGCGAGACGGCCACTATGGTCTTGCCCGTGCTCTGCTGCATCTTGAGGAAGCGCAGCACAAGGTTGCGCGACTCGTTGTCGAGCGCCGAGGTGGGTTCGTCGAGCAGCCAAAGAGTCTTGTGGAGCAGGGCGATGGTGGCCAATATGAGGCGTTGGCGCTGACCTCCCGATATCTCGGACATGCGCTTGCGGAGGATGTCCTCTTCAAGCCCAAGGAGGGAGAGATTGTGGCGCAGGGCTTCATCGGGGGTGCTCCCGGGCTGCAACTTGCCCAAGCGGAGGGTCTGGGAGACAATGTCCTGAACAAACTCGCCGGGGAAGGAAAGGTCCTGCGGAAGATAGGCCACGGTGCGTCGGATGGTATCGCACGTCTTTTCGTTCAAGGGCTCGCCACAGACGCGGATTGTGCCCTCAAAGGGGACGAGGCCGATGAAGGCCTTGAGAAGGGATGACTTGCCACAGCCCGACTTTCCCGTGAGGCAGACAAAGTCTGACGGTGAAATGTGGTAGGAAAAGCGCTCTATGACGCTCTCTTGCCCAAAACGGATGTGCAGGTCATTTACTTGAAGCATCGGGGAGCTGGTGGTGTTTGTGGTATCACTTCTTCTTCTCGTTAATAATCTTCAGCGCCTCGGCGGTGGTGATGCTCTTCTCGCCCAAATAGGCCACAATGAAGGCGTCGGGGAACTTCTTGCGGATGGTCTTGAGCTGGTTCTTTATCTTCTGATAGTCGGTGGTTCCGCCATAGAGACACTTCAGCTTCTTGCCGTCCTTGGCAAAGGTGACGGGCCACACGCCCTTGAGGCGCTTGTCCTTCTGCTTCATCTCGGCGGTGCAGGAGAAGAGCTGGATGCTGAAGACGGGCTGTGCCTCCTTGGCTTTCTGCTGCTTGGCGCTTGTCTTTTGGGCGGTTTTTGTTTCAGCCTTGGCAGTCTTTTCTGCCGGCTTGGAGGTCTTTTCAGCCTGTGGCTTCTTGGATTGTGCCTGCTTGGCGCCTGTATTGGATTCGGCGGACTTTGCCTTCTCGGTCTTCTTTTCTGCAGCTTTTGCCTGCTTGGTGTCGGTTTCCTCGTCTTCCACCACAATGGGCGAGCTGCCACCGGAATTTACGGACACTCTGATGGAGTTCTTTACGCCGCTCTTCTTGTCGCGCGTGCTGCGCAGGGTGCTGAGCGTCTTGGTGTGCGTCTTGTTCTGTGTGGTGGTGTAGTATTCCATCAAGGCGTTGAAAATCATGCGTGCGGTCTCCTTCATGCCCTTGTCTGTGGTGATGTATGCGGCATCGGCGCTGTTGCTGATGAAGGCTATCTCCGTGAGGGCGGCGGGCATGTTGGTGTTGGCGGTGACATAGAGCCTGTTTGTCCTTACGCCACGGTAGATGGGGCGTCCGGAAGCCGCGTAGTTGTTCTGCAAGAGGCGGGCAAGCAGCTCGCTCTTGCTGGCGTTGGGGTTACCGCGCTTGGGACGTCCATTGTTTCCCGCATAGAACGTCTCCGTGCCACGGAGGTTCTTTTTCCTTGCCCAATTGACATGGATGCTGAGGAAGAGGTCTGCCCTTGCGTTGTTGGCAATGCGGCAACGCTCTGCCAGTGAAACGAACTTGTCCGATTTGCGGGTGGTGATCACCTTGATTCCGGGCTTGTGCTTGCGGATGAGGCGCACCACCTCCTGAGATACTTTCAGGTTTATCTCCTTCTCGGTTATGTTCTTCCCCTTGGTGCCTTGGTCGTGTCCGCCATGTCCGGCATCGATTACCCACACAAGAGGACGCTTCCCCTGCGCGAACAAAAGCAAGGGAAACAACATCAAGAGTATCAAGAGTTTGCTTTTCATAGTGCAAAAGTATAAAAAAAATATGATAAATTGGCAGAAACGGCGTACCTTTGTGCCTAATAAACAACAAAGAAAGGAGCAAGACAATGAGCGACGGCAATTTTAACAGGGCTTTGCTGCCCAGCACCCCTTACAGGAGCGGACTGAAGATGGGAAAACAAATCATGCACAAACAGGCGAAGGACGCCTTCTCGGCAGTAATGGACAAGCACTTCCCCGACATGGATACTGAAACACGGCAACGCATTGAGGAGGACTTCCAAAAAGCCATCTCCGAAGCCCTCTCCCGACAGGCCTAACAAAAAAAAGAAAAATCCTCTTCCTTGATGAAAAAGAAGAGGATTCTTTGTTAATTATACCTTGAATAAAGGTCCGCTATATTACTGAACCTTTACGCGTACATTGCGGTACCAAACGTCATCTCCGTGGTCTTGCAGACCGATGTAGCCTTCACGCTTTTCGCCACCCATGTTCTTCAGCAACTCGTATGCAATGGGGAAATCGCCGGTTGCGTTGAACTTGCTGTTGTCAAGCATTTCGTTCCACTTGGGAGTCCACAAGTGATATTCCAATACCTTCTCGTCGTTCTGGAAGTGGATTACAGTACCCTTGAAGACCATAATCTTAACCTTGTTCCATTCGCCGAAGGGCTTTGCGTTCTGGGGCTTTGCGGGAATCATGTCATACAGAGAGGCAGACTGACGGTTGCCGTCCACGCCAAGCTGTGCGTCGATGTGGTTCTCGTTGTCCAGAACCTGATACTCAGAGCTTGACTGCCAAATGGGGAGATATTCGCCATTGCTCTTTACTTCCTGAGCCATGTAGAAGATACCTGAGTTGCCACCCTTGCTAATCTTATATTCGAGTTCCAAAGTGAAGTTGCAGAACTTGTGTGCGAAAATCAAGTCGCCGCCACCTTCGGCCTGAGCCTCACCAGTGCCAGAGCCCTTCAAGTGGATTGTACCGTCAGAGAGTTCCCAACTTGTGGGCACTGCGTCCTGACCATAACCGCGCCATCCGTCTAAAGAGGTACCGTCAAAGAGGATGTAGTATCCGTCTGCATCCTGCTTGAGGCTTGCAAGGTCAACCTGCTTGTTTTCAACAACCTCGTACTCGGGTACGGCTACTGCCTCAGCAGCGGGAGCCTCTCCGGCCTTCTTCTCACAATTCTGACAGGCTTCGCAATTGCAGTTACACTTCTGTGTGCAAGAAGCCATCATCATGGCCACACATGAAGCCATCAAAAGAACTTTTTTCATGTCAAATTAAAAAATTAAATGATACAATAATTATTGATTCGTGATGCAAATATACAAATTTATCGGCAATGACGGCACATTTACATGGAAAAATAACAGAAAACAAGGCGTCATACCGCATAAAAAACGGATAGCGCACAATCATTTGCCAAATTTGAAAGCTTATTTCCGGAAATATTTATCACATATTTCATAACTTTGCATGCGGAAACGGGCCGAACGGGCAAAACAAAATAACACAGAAACAAGAATGATAGGAACTATTACAAACGTGGCCACCATAGTGGTGGGTTCGTGCCTTGGAAGCATACTGAAGAAGAGAATCAGGCCGGAATGGCAACGGGTGATGTTCACCGCAATGGGACTGGCAGCCGTGGCACTGGGCATGAATGCCGTTTGCCGTTACATGCCCCAAAGCCAATATCCCGTGCTCTTTATCATAAGCCTGAGCATTGGCGGGCTTGCGGGTACCATGATGGGATTGGACTCCCGCTTCAAATCGATAGTGGAAAAAATGAAAAGGGGAGAGGCGAAAGAAGGCGCCAACCTGGCTCAAGGACTCAGCACGGGCATACTGCTCTATTGCATCGGCACGCTAAGCATCCTCGGTCCCGTGAACAGCGCACTCATGGACGACCACACCTACCTCTTCACCAATGCCACGCTTGACCTTGTCACCTCAATGGCGCTCTCTGCCACCTATGGCATCGGCATGGTACTTGCCGCTCCCGTGTTGCTATGCTGGCAAGGTGCGATATACGCGTTGGCAAAATTGTGCGGCAACGTCATTTCGCCCGAACTCCTTTGCGAAATGAGCATCGTGGGCGGCATCCTCATTTCCGCTTCGGGGCTGTCCATCCTTGACATCAAGGACTGCAAGGCGCTCAACCTCCTCCCTGCCCTCTTTGTGCCTGTGTTGTTTTTCGTCCTAAAGTCTGTGCTTCAGCTTCCTATTTGATTTTCCTTGCGTTCAATGCCCTTGTATAGCGCCTTGCATTGGCAAGGTGCTGGGCGTATGTGCGGGCAAAGTTGTGCGTTCCGCTAAAATCTTCCTTGGCACACATATACAGATAGCCATGATGAACGCCATGCAAAACCGCGTCTATGCCCTTGATGCTTGGAATGCGGATGGGACCCGGTGGAAGCCCCTTGTTCTTATACGTGTTGTATGGACTCTCCACCTCAAGGAAGCTGTGATAGATTCTGCGCGCGCCAAAATTACCCAAAGCAAACTTGACGGTGGGGTCGGCTTGCAAAGGCATTCCTATGCGCAGACGATTGAGATACATGCCTGCAACCATGGGCTTTTCTGCATTATTGGCCGTTTCCTCATCTATGATACTTGCCAAGGTTGCCACTTCTATTCGTGTCATTTTCAGCGAATCGGCAAGTCTTTGGCGCTCTGTATTCCAAAAAGCGTCATGTTCTCGTTGCATACGTTTCATGAAGCCCGCAAGCGAGGTGTTCCAATAAATCTCGTAAGTATTCGGTATAAACAGGGCTGGCAATGTATTCACCGAATATCCGTAAGTGGCACAAAACGAGCTGTCTGCAAAAGAGGCTTTCACCTCTGTGGAATCCAACATCAGATGCTCACCCATGAAATCGGCAAGTTGCCTCATGGTTCGCACACTGGGCAAAGTCAGCCTTATAGGCTCTTGCTGCCCGCTACGGAGCCGTTTATACACGGGCAAAATCTTCTCGTTTGGCGCAACGGCATAACGCCCCGTAAGCACTCGATAACCGTTGAGGGTAAGCAATCTCCAACCGAAAGGCTCTCCGAGTTTGTGCGAGACAGAATCCTGTGTGTCGTCCGCATCTATATAAATATATAAGGTATCTGAAGAAGGATTTGGCGACTGCTTTAATAGACAGGTCAAAACAACACCTGCAAAAAGAAGCAGCACGGCAAAGAAAAAGGCCGCATAACGGATTCTCTTGTCACTTATGCTAAACATTGGGTTGCGATAAAAAAGAAATACATAAAAACTAATGACGAGACAAAATTACATATTTCTTCTCTCACGAACAAAAAAACGTCTCTATTTCTTTCCCGAATATAAAAAAAGCACTATCTTTGCATACGCTTTCGCCGATATGGCTCAGTTGGTAGAGCAACGCATTCGTAATGCGTGGGTCAGGGGTTCGAGTCCCCTTATCGGCTCAAAACACCGGAAAGCTGAAAAAGGATGTCAATCAAGGCATCCTTTTTTTCGTATATAGGGGCACATCATGATAAAATAAGAGCCCGACACCATTGCCGGACTCTTATCAATTTTGCATATATTATAACAATGTATAATATTATCCTTCAATAGCAGCCTGAGCCGCAGCGAGGCGTGCGATGGGCACACGGAAGGGTGAGCAGCTCACATAGTTGAGGCCTACCTTATGGCAGAACTTAACTGATGAGGGTTCGCCACCGTGCTCTCCGCAGATACCACACTTGAGGTTCTCGCGTACGGAACGTCCCTTTTCTACTGCCATCTCTACCAACTGGCCTACACCATTCTGGTCGAGTACCTGGAAGGGGTCTACCTTCAGAATCTTCTTCTCCAAATATACGGGCAAGAAGCTGGCGATATCGTCACGAGAATAACCGAAGGTCATCTGAGTGAGGTCGTTTGTTCCGAATGAGAAGTACTCGGCACGAGAAGCGATGCGGTTGGCAGTCAAGGCAGCACGAGGAATCTCAATCATTGTACCCACCTGGAAGTCTACCTCAACACCTTCTTCTGCGAACAGAGCGGCTGCGGTTTCGCGGATAACCTTCTCCTGAGCCTCGAACTCATAAAGGATACCGGTGAGGGGTACCATGATTTCGGGGATGGGGTTTCCACCTTCCTTCTTCAACTGTACGGCAGCACCCAAAATGGCGCGAGTCTGCATCTCGGTGATTTCGGGATAAGTGTTACCAAGACGGCAACCACGGTGACCGAGCATGGGGTTAGCCTCGCAAAGGCTTTCAACACGCTGCTGGATGTACTGTACGGTTACACCCATAGCTTCTGCCATTTCCTGCTGTCCCTTCAAATCGTGGGGAACGAACTCGTGCAATGGGGGGTCGAGCAAACGAACGTTAACGGGGCATCCGTCCATTGCCTTGAAGATTCCGTAGAAGTCGGCCTTCTGATAGGGCAACAACTTTGCAAGAGCAGCCTTGCGTCCTTCTGCATTCTGAGCAAGAATCATTTCACGCATGGCAACAATCTTTTCTGCCTCGAAGAACATGTGCTCGGTACGGCAAAGACCGATACCAACAGCACCGAATGAACGAGCCACCTGTGCATCGTGAGGAGTATCAGCATTTGTGCGGACAGCCAACTTAGTGTACTTTTCGCACAATGACATCAGTTCAGCAAAGTCACCGCTCAATTCTGCAGCCTTTGTTTCAACCTGTCCGGCATAGATTTCACCAGTGGTACCATTAATAGAGAGGTAGTCACCTTCCTTCAATACAACACCTTCGATTTCAACAGTACGAGCCTTGTAGTCGATGTTCAAGGCACCAGCACCTGAAACACAGCGCTTACCCATACCACGGGCAACAA
>JAFYQQ010000080.1 GCA_017559845.1 Bacteroidaceae bacterium
ACTCCTCCCAACAGAGAGGGAAAAGTGAATCCGGCCATTCTGGTGGCAGCCCGCATAGCCGGTGTCGGCCGCATTTATAAGATTGGCGGTGTGCAGGCAATCGGTGCGATGGCATACGGAACGGAAAGTGTTCCCAAGGTGTACAAGATCTTCGGTCCCGGAAACCAGTACGTGATGTGTGCCAAGCAGCAGGTAAGCCTGCATGATGTGGCCATAGACATGCCTGCCGGTCCCAGCGAGGTTTGTGTGTTGGCCGACGAAAGCTGCAATCCAGCCTTTGTGGCGGCAGACTTGTTGAGCCAGGCCGAACATGGCGCGGACAGCCAGGTGTTGCTCATTACCACAAGTGCTGAACTGATTCCTGCCGTACAGGAAGAACTGACACGACAGTTGGATTTGCTCCCTCGTGCCGAAATCGCCAGCAAGGCTTTGGAGAACAGTAAAATAGTTCTGGTGCATACTGCAGATGAGATGATGGAACTCTCCAACGACTATGCGCCCGAACATTTGATTATTGAGACAAAAGATTATATGCAGATGGCCGCAAAGGTGATCAATGCCGGAAGCGTCTTTCTGGGACATTGGACTCCCGAGAGCGCTGGAGATTACGCAAGCGGAACCAACCATACGCTTCCCACACATGGATATGCTGTTGCCTATAATGGAGTGAATCTGGACAGTTATATGCGAAAGGTCACTTTCCAGCACATCACCCCCGAAGGTGTCAGCCACATTGGTCCGGCTGTGGCCTGTATGGCACAGGGCGAAATGCTGGATGCCCACAGCAATGCCATGACCTTGCGTATGGACGAAGTAAATAAGATGAAGAAATGAAAGCATTGCAAGAACTCGTACGAGAGAATATATGGGCGCTGAAGCCCTATAGCTGTGCCCGTGACGAATTTAAGGGTCGAGACGCACATGTGTTTCTGGATGCCAATGAAAGCCCTTACAATCAGGGTTTCAACCGTTATCCCGATCCCTTGCAGGAGTCGCTCAAGGTAAAGCTTTCGCGTCATAAAGGCGTACACCCCAGCCAGATTTTCTTGGGGAACGGAAGCGATGAGGCCATAGACCTTGTGTATCGCATCTTCTGCGAACCTCATGTGGACAATGTGGTGGCCATTTCGCCCACCTACGGCATGTATGAGGTTTGTGCCGACATCAATGCGGTGGAGTACCGTAAGGTATCCCTTGATGCCGATTTCCAACTGAACGCACAGAACCTTTTGGCTGCCACGGACGACCATACCAAGGTAATCTGGATTTGCACTCCCAACAACCCCACTGGAAACGATTTGGATGCCCGTGCCATACAACAGGTACTTGAAAACTTCGGTGGAATAGTGGTTGTGGATGAGGCTTATTCAGACTTCTCGTCTTTCCCTGCTTTCCGCACCCAATTGCATAAGTATCCCAACCTGATTGTGCTCAATACCATGAGCAAGGCATGGGCTAGTGCAAGCATCCGTATGGGAATGGCTTTTGCCAGTCCGGAAATCATCGGGCTCTTCAACAAGGTCAAATATCCCTATAACATAAACAAACTGACCCAAGACCATGCTTCGGCTTTGATTGACGATGCGTTCAAGGTTCAACGTTGGGTGGCTCAGATAAAGGAGGAAAGAGCGCACATGATTCCGGCCTTCAACGAGCTTCCCGTCTGTCTGAAGGTCTATCCCACAGGAGCCAACTTCTTCCTTGCAAAGGTGACAGATGCCGATGCCATCTACCATTATCTTGTGGATCGAGGAGTGATTGTCCGCAACCGCAACCGTGTGGAAATGTGCCAGGGTTGCTTGCGCATAACCATCGGTACGCCACAGGAGAATAACGAATTGTTGTCCGCTTTACGCCAATACAAATGAAAAGAGTATTATTTATAGACCGTGACGGAACCATATTGGAAGAACCGGCGGACGAACAGATTGACAGCTTTGAGAAGTTCCGCTTTCTGCCTGGAGTCATTACTTCCCTTCATTTCCTGCGCCAGCATACCGATTATGAACTGGTGATGGTGAGCAATCAGGATGGTTTGGGAACGGCCAGTTATCCCGAGGAAGACTTCTGGCCCACACACAACCTGATGCTTCAGGTGCTTGAAAGTGCTGGTGTCACTTTTGATGCCATACATATTGACCGCAGTTTCCCTGAAGACAATCTTCCCACGCGCAAACCCGGAACTGCCATGCTGACCGACTATATGAATGGAGCGTATGATTTGGCCAACAGTTGGGTGATAGGGGACAGGGCAACCGATGCCCAACTTGCCGTCAATTTGGGTTGCAAGAGCCTCATTCTGAATGAACAATACAACTGGGAACGCATTACGGAAATACTTTTTGCCGGAGAACGTACGGCCGAGGTGGTGCGTAAGACCCATGAGACGGACATCCGTGTTTGGGTGAATCTGGACGGAAACGGAAAGAGCCAGATTAATACGGGCTTAGGCTTCTTTGACCACATGCTCGAACAGATTGCAAAACATGGCATGATTGACCTTGAAATCACCTGCCATGGCGATTTGCATGTGGACGAACACCACACCATTGAAGATACCGGACTGGCGTTGGGCGAATGCTTGCGCAAAGCCCTTGGTGACAAGCGTGGAATCGAACGCTATGGCTACTGCCTGCCCATGGACGATTGTCTCTGTCAGGTGGCTTTGGATTTCGGTGGCCGTCCTTGGCTGGTTTGGGATGCCATGTTCAAACGTGAAAGGGTGGGTGAGATGCCTACTGAAATGTTCCTCCATTTCTTCAAGAGCCTTTCAGACAGCGCACTTATGAACTTGAACATAAAGGCAGAGGGCGAAAACGAACACCACAAGATTGAAGGCATCTTCAAGGCCTTTGCCCGAAGCGTGCGTATGGCTGTCCGTCGGGATGTCACCCATTTCCATCTGCCCAGCAGCAAAGGTGTGTTGTAAGGACAAGCATAAGTTATCATAAAGAGAGACATAAGTTATTATATAAGGTATACATAAGTAATGTATGAGTTTTTCACAACAGTATCCTTCAACCTTGCTCCAACATGCGGTCAATGAAATGAGCCGCTTGCCCGGAATCGGCCGCAAGTCTGCATTGAGGTTGGTGCTCCACATGCTTCGGATGGACCCCAATCAGGTGGACTCACTGGCCGGTAGCCTCACCCATTTGGTGCATGAGGTCAGATACTGCCGTGTGTGCCACAATATTTCCGATGTGGAGACATGTGCCATCTGTGCCGACAGCCATAGAGATGCCGGTATGGTGTGTGTGGTGGAGAACGTACAGGATGTGATGGCCATAGAACAGACACAACAGTACAGAGGCTTGTATCATGTGCTTGGTGGCGTCATCAGCCCGATGGATGGAATCGGCCCCTCAAATCTTGAAATCCAAAGTCTTATAGAACGTGTGCAGGCCGGTGGTGTAAAGGAGGTGATACTGGCATTAAGTCCAACAATGGAGGGCGATACCACAAACTTCTACATCTATCGCAAATTGCAGGATACGGGTGTGGCCGTAACGGTAATTGCCCGAGGTGTGGCACAGAATGATGAGCTGCAATATACGGATGAGGTAACTCTGGGGCGTGCCCTTTTGGGACGTACCCCATATTCTACATAAACAAAAACAAAGAAATATTATTATAAATATGTCACGCAAGAACCTTGTTCTCACATTTGTTTTCATGTGCGTTACCACAGCAATAGTGGCTGTTGTCCTTGAAATCCAAACAAGTCATAACGGTCCCATTCTTGATGTTTCTGCCGTTCCTAATATGGCTTACGCTTATTCCATTGTGTGTGCCCTCTCTACCATTGTGAGCACCTTCTTTGCCATCCGCCAAAGGAATAGTTGGAATCCTTTGTTGCTTTTGGGCATGCTGGATTCGGCTGCAGTCCTTATAGTGCTGGATTATTATATGTTTTATGATGCCAACCTGCTCGCTTGCCTGCTTATTCTGGCTGCTGCATCGTTGTTTGTGGTATTAAGGAAAGAATCGTAAATGGAACCCGTGAAGCTTAGTGTTGTCATTGTCAGTTATAATGTGCGTTACCATCTGGAGCAGTGTCTTCATTCGGTACAACGCGCCCTCCTTGGAATCAATGCCGAGGTGTGGGTGGTGGACAATGCCAGTACAGACGGAAGTGTGGAGTACCTGCAGCCTCGCTTTCCCTGGGTAAGGTTCATTGCTAATGCGGAAAATCTGGGCTTTTCACGCGCCAACAATCTTGCCATCAGGAAAAGCTCGGGCGAATATGTCTTACTGCTGAATCCCGATACCATTGTGGCGGAAGACACTTTGCGTGTGTGTCTCAATTTTCTTGACTCTCATCCTGAGGTGGGGGCCACTGGTGTGCGCATGCTTCATCCCGATGGACGTTTCGCTCCGGAAAGCCGCAGAGGACTGCCCACTCCCTTTACCAGTTTCTGCAAGATGTCCGGTTTGGGCACGCTTTTCCCCAACAGCCGGATCTTTGGCCGTTATTATATGCGTTATCTCGACCCGGAGAAACCCAATCCCATTGAGGTGATTTCCGGTGCTTTCAATATGATTCGCAAAAGGGCGCTTGACCAGATTGGTCTGCTCGACGAAGACTTTTTCATGTATGGCGAGGATATTGATTTGAGCTACCGTTTGCTTCAGGGAGGATGGCAGAATTATTATCTTCCCTGCCTTATCCTGCATTATAAGGGCGAAAGCACGGAAAAGAGCAGTTACCGTTATGTGCATGTGTTCTATGAAGCCATGCTCATTTTCTTCAACAAACATTATGGCAAGCGGCATTATCTCTTGGGGCAGTTCATTCGTTTGGCTGTTTATGTACGTGCTCTGATTGATATGTGGCAACGTCTTGTACAACGCATCCGCACACGTCTGCATTGTCCAGTCCGATATGCCGTCCCAGGTTATGTCCGCTTTGATTTTGACAACACCACGGTCAAGGAAATGCTGGAGCGCCTGCACAACCAGCCGCATGGAAAGCGTCTTTGGATTGAAACCTTCTCCCGTGCCACAGGTAAGGTAATCCGTCCGGGTGAAGTGTTGGATTGGGAGGGAGAGTCATGATGCTCAGGGGAAAGCGCGTCAGTCTGCGGGCGGTAGAACCTGAAGACCTCGACTTGATGTATCGCATAGAGAACGATACGGAAATCTGGAAGTATGGCACGGCCAATGTCCCTTATTCACGTTATGCGTTGAGACGTTACATCGAAGAGACAACTTGCGACATTTATGTGGATGGCAGGTTGCGTCTGGTGATTGTAGATGCAAGCGGAACCTCTTTGGGTTTCATTGACTTGCAGAATCTTGACGCGCGCAACAGACGGGCGGAAGTGGGTATAGCCCTCTTGTCCGAATGGCAGGGACAACATTATGGAATCGAGGCCATGGAACTCTTGCTCCACTATGCCACCCACCATCTCCATCTGCATCAGCTCTATGCCATTGTTTCGGATGAGAACCGTGCGGCCATGCGCATGTTTCTGCAAACAAAATTCAAGCCATCCGGAACCTTGTCCGAATGGCTTTATAATGGTGCGTCCGGTTATGCGGACGCTTCTCTTCTTACTCGTATTTTGGATTAGTTCGCGCTTGTGAACTCGTCCAGGAAACGAATGTCGTTTTCCGAGAACATACGCAAGTCCTTTACCTGGAACTTCAGGTTGGTGATGCGCTCAATACCCATACCGAAGGCATAACCGGTGTATTGTGTGCTGTCTATGCCGTTGGCTTCCAATACGGCAGGATCCACCATTCCGCAACCTAAGATTTCCACCCAACCGGTGTGCTTGCAGAAGGAACATCCCTTTCCACCACACAGGTGGCAGCTGATGTCCATCTCGGCACTGGGTTCTGTGAAGGGGAAGTAGCTGGGACGCAGACGGATCTTGGTCTCGGGACCGAACATTTCCTGTGCGAAAAGCAGCAACACTTGTTTGAGGTCTGTGAAAGACACGCCACGGTCAATGTAAAGACCTTCCACCTGATGGAAGAAACAGTGGGCGCGGGCAGAGATGGCCTCGTTACGGTAGACACGTCCGGGGCAGATGACACGGATGGGGGGCTGCTGGCTTTCCATCACACGGGCCTGCACACTGCTGGTGTGGCTGCGGAGGATGATGTCTGGGCGGCTTTCCACAAAGAAGGTGTCCTGCATGTCTCGTGCGGGATGGTCATCGGCAAAGTTCATGCTGCTGTACACGTGCCAGTCGTCTTCCACTTCGGGACCTTCTGCCAGTGTGAATCCCAGTCGGCTGAAGATGTCCACAATCTCGTTCTTTACGATGGTCAGCGGATGGCGTGTGCCCAATGGAATGGGGTAGGGGGTGCGGGTAAGGTCAACTGCCGGACCGGCTGCAGCCTGTACGGAAGCCTCAGCCTTCAGTTGGGCAATCTTTTCCTGGGCAATTGTCTTCAGCTCGTTGATGCGCATGCCCACTTCCTTCTTCTGCTCTGCGGGCACGTTGCGGAAGTCGTTCATCAGTGCGGTAATCTCGCCCTTTTTACTCAGGTATTTGATACGAAGTGCCTCGGCCTCTTCGGGGCTTCCGGCTTGCAGGGCGGCAATCTCCTGCTTCAGTTTCTCTATCTTTTCTATCATATTGATTGATGTTTTTTCTCCTTTGTATCCAAAATTTGTGCAAAGGTAATCATTTCTTGCCGAAAACGAGTGCTATATGAATTTAAAATTGTACTTTTGCACGATTTTTATAACGTATCAGATGAGTAACATCGGTAAGGTTTTGCGTTTTCTCTTTTTGTGTGGGTGCGTGTTGGCGGTTGCCTGCACACCACGGGAACAGCATACAGCAGAAACCTGTGTGCAGGATACCTTGTCTGTTGATACGTTCCAGACAGATACGCTTCTTCTCTTTGAACAAGATGAGGAAGAGGATTTTCGTAGAGATTCGCTCTATGTGGAATATTTCGATGATTTCCTTTATTCTTTCGGGCACGATTCACTCTTCCGTCGCAGAAGAGTGCGTTTCCCCTTTCTTTATATCAGCAGTACAGGCGACTCTGTAGAAGTCTCTTCGCGTGATTGGGGAGGCGACTTTGCTTTCCTGCAACAGGATTTCTATACGGTTTTCTACAACACACAGTCCCAGATAGAAGAGACCAAGGCCTTGTCCAACGATACTGTTGTGGTTGAGCGTATCGACCTCGATTCGCTCATGCTCACCTCGTACCGCTTCATTCGCAAGAAAGGTTCATGGCGGCTCCATCAGCAGCAGGACTTCTATGTGCAGGGTAGCCAGCTTGCCGATTTTCTGGTCTTCTACCGCCAGTTCAGCACCGACAGCATTTTCCAGCAGTCCAGCATTGCACAGCCTCTTCATTTCTGCATGGAAGACCCGGACGATGAAATGGAAGTGATCGAGGGCACCATTGATGCCACACAATGGTTCTCTTTCTGCCCCGAAGTGCCATTGGGAATCATATCAAACATCCGATACGGACAGACCTATGACATGCCGCAACGCATTGTCATGCAGAAGTGCGCCCAGGGAAGCGGTTTTATGGAAATCTTCAATTTTGAGAAAGCCGACGGACTCTGGCGTCTAACCTCTTACGAAAACTGATGTATGAATGAAATAAAACCTCAGCTTCATTATTCCCTTCTCGCACACAATACATTCGGCATACAGGCTCATGCCGATTGTTTTATTCAATACACATCCGTTGAACAGCTCTTGCAGGCCATTGCCTGTTATCGTGAGTATTATGCGGGCCGTCCCCTGCTTCACATCGGTGGCGGCAGCAACTTACTTTTCATGCAGGATTTCCCCGGTGTTATCCTTCATTCTGCCATTGAGGGCGTAGAGTTGCTTTCCCAGGAAGAAGAGCGGGTGCTGGTGCGAGTGGGAGCCGGAATGAACTGGGACAGCTGGGTGGAATACAGCCTTTCCCAGGGGTGGTACGGACTGGAAAACCTCTCGCTCATTCCCGGTGAGGTGGGAGCGTCTGCCGTCCAGAACATCGGGGCTTATGGTGCCGAGGCTGCCCAATTTATCAGAAAGGTGGAGTGTGTGGATCTCTCGGACGGAAGTTTGCGCACTTTTGATGTGGAAGAATGTGATTATGGCTATCGTCACAGCGTCTTCAAGACCCTCCATCGAGGCCGTTATGCCGTCACCCATGTACAGTTTGCCCTTTCGCTCCGTTTCTCTCCCAATCTGTCTTATCACGGACTCACATCTGCCTTGCAGGAAAGCGGAAAGACAGCAGCCAACCTCACTGCACAGGACATCAGGCAGACGGTGATTGCGGTTCGCCGGCAGAAACTGCCCGATCCCGAGGTGCAGGGTAATGCAGGCAGTTTCTTCATGAATCCCGTGGTGCCTGTTTCGCTTTACAACCGCTTGAAGGAATCCCACGCCACCATTCCCTGCTACAGGGTGGACGAGGACAATGTCAAGATTCCAGCCGCATGGCTCATCGAACAGTGCGGTTGGAAGGGCCGTTCCCTGGGCAAGGCCGCTGTCCATGCCCGTCAGCCCCTGGTACTGGTCAATGCCGGAGGAGCCTCCGGTCAGGACATCATGGAACTTTGCCGATGCGTGCAAGCCGATGTTCGTGAACGGTTCGGTATTGCGCTGCAGCCCGAAGTAATGATTCTATCCAACTTTTGCATTTAAATTTAATGTCCAAACAACTTGTCATGCTGAACTCGTTTCAGCATCTGTCCGCGGTAGTGTGCTACTCGCTGTGAGATCCTGAAACAAGTTCAGGATGACAGTGGAAACAAAAAGACGAATTGTGGAATACCAAGGTTAAGTTATTCTGCTTGCGAAACTTGAATTATCATATACAATGAACCGTATCACTTTTCTTGGCACAGGCACCAGCACCGGAGTGCCCTATCTGGGATGCGACTGCCCGACGTGCGCCAGCACAGACCCGCGGGACAAGCGCCTGCGCTGTTCGGCATTGGTACAGACCGCATCTGCCAACATCCTCATTGACTGTTCGCCCGATTTCCGCGAGCAGATGTTGCGCCTCAATTTCCGGGGAACGCTTGATGCCCTTTTCATCACCCACGAGCATTACGACCATGTGGGCGGCATAGACGACCTTCGACCTTTCAGCTACACCCGTTCCTTGCCCATATATGCCGACCCCTATGCCGCATCCCATCTGCGCCAGCGCCTGCCTTATTGCCTGGTGGAAAACAAGTATCCCGGCGTGCCACAGCTCCAGCTGCACGATCTCCAGCCCTATGAAACGGTCATGGTGAACCACACCGAGGTTACCGCCCTGCAAGTGATGCACGGCCAGTTGCCCGTCCTTGGATACCGCATTGGCGACATGGCCTATATCACCGACATGACTTCCGTTACCCCCCGCACTCTGGAACTGCTTTCCGGCATTCGCCTGCTTGTGGTGAACGGACTCCGTCACCGCCCCCACCGAACCCATCAGACCATAGGCCAAGCCATCGCATTTGCCCGTCAGATAGGCAACCAACCCACCTACATCATCCACATGAGTCACGACATCGCCCCCCATGCCCAGGAATCCCTCCGTATGCCCCAGGACATCCACCTCGCCTACGATGGTCTGACTGTGGAGTGGTGATTCCCATTGTTTTTCTCACTTTTCATCTTCTGCCGAAAAAAACTGGCTCACCCTAAGAACTTTTTCCATAAAAAAGAAACAACCTTGAGTTACGTGAGTCCTTCCGCTCACCGACTCACAAACATAGCGATCGTTAACCCAATTGTTTCACCCGCCGCCAAGTCTGTCGAAAGGAGCAGGGGAGTGTAGCGCGGCACGCAAAGTGAGTGAATTTTGTTCTTTGAAAAACCTTTACCCATTGACATTTTTTTTGTCTTTCGGATACGCCAAAAAATGCCGTCGGGACCCCGGATTGCATTTCCTGATGCCAAAAAGTGCCGTCGGGACCCCGGATTGCATTTCCTGACGCCAAAAAGTGCCGTCGGGACTCCGGATTGCATTTCCTGACGCCAAAAAGTGCCGTCGGGACCCCGGATCGCATTTCTTGACGCCAAAAAGTGCCGTCAGGACTCCGGCGCGCACTCCGCATATGGGTAAAAGGGAAGAAAAGGACAACGGGCGGAACCTTCCGCTCGGGCTAATTTCAATTACCAACATTTCTAAACTTGTTACAAGATGAAAGATTTAGCAAAATTCAAGCCATCGGGAGCATCAAAGTTCAACCTGGCCGAGTACACAAACTTCATGGGCCGTTTCCTGACGCTTACGACAAATGCCGGTATCGGCGTGGTGCATTACGAACAGACGGACATCGACCGCATGACGCAGTTGCGCGGTCTGCTGGTGGACAACTTTAAGCGCAACATGGCTGCTGCAGAGACGGCCTCGCTGCAGGAACTGGAGGCCTTGCGCGACGAGATAGGCCGCATCATCATTGACAGCGTGAAGGCCGGCCAGAGCATGGCGCTCCCCGCCATTGCCGAGGCATCGAAGGCCCTGTGGCATGTGCTGCAGCCCTACAACGGCTTCTATGCCCTGCCCAACATGCAGGAGACAACGGCCATCGAGGGCATGCTGATGGACCTGAGCCGTGGCGACTGTCCCACGCATCTTGCCACCCTGGGCCTTACCGACTATGTGGCGCAGCTGGCCGACGCCATTTCTTTTTCTTGTCATTATTCCACAGGTTCAAGAACCCGCGGCTATTCGCCCTTCGGGCTTCGCGTCTTGACAGACGCCTTTGAGTGGTGAGTTGTGAACGATACACCCCTTATGTCATCCTGAATTTAGTTCAGGATCTCACCGCGAGTCGTTCTATACCCTCACCGCTGCCAGATGCTGAAACAAGTTCAGCATGACTTATAGGGAGCGTTGAACGTATAAGAAATCTGCGAAAATCTGCCGCATCTGCGTCATCTGTGTGCCATTGAACCGATAGCCTCTTCTTAAAATTGTTTCAGCAGGAACGAGGGGCAGGCGCGGAGATAGATGCCGAAGGAGAAGTTGAATTCCTGACTGCGGCTGCGGGTTGCGCTCTTTCCCAACCAGCTTTGGCCGGCTTCTATGCCGGCGCCCAATACATAGTTGCGGGCAAAGGTGTGGTGATAGTCGGCGCGAAGGTAGGCTGTGCCTATGCCGCTGAAACTTTCGCGGCCTTCCCTGATACTTAGTGTGCTGAAGAAGGGACTGCCGTAGAGGCTAACGAAGTGGCGCGGGGCGTGGAAATAGCCTCCTTTGAAGTGGAGTTTGTCCCAAAGACTCACTCCGGCGCTTGCCTGTGCGGCAAATCCTGTGTCAAAGGGCCACAGCGTGCCGGCCTGCTGGTAGCATGCCAGTGCGTTGGCCTCTGCCGTTACGGCGGTAAGTACCTTGCGCCTTGTTTGCCATTCCATCTGCACACCCAGACTGGCGTTGCACAGGGTCTGCACGCCCATCTGTGTGGTGTCCTGCTCTCCGCCGCGGTGGTGGAAGAGCAGTTGCACGGGAGTGCTGAAACGGAGGTCGCTTGCCGTATCGCCATAGAGGACTTGCCAGCTGGTGCCCACGGTGAAGGCTTCTTGGTGGCTGTCTTCTTCAAAGATGTAGCTCTGCCAGTTCATCCATGTGTCGGCATGCAGATGCTTGCGGTCCCACAGGAGTTGGAAACCCGTCTCGGGATCCTGGGAAAGGTTGGTCTCTGGATTCCACAGCGGTTCCACCAGACGGTGGTTCTGTCCGCCATAGATGTCGCCAAGCACCACGGTGAGATATTTGAACTGTGCCTGCACCCGCACCCATGGCAGCAGGTGTGCGCCTTTCTGGTACTGGTTGCCCTTCCATGTGCCGATGTCGTGATAGACATAGCAAGGATAGCGGTTGGCACCGTTGAAGATGAGCGCGTGCGCCCCGGCCTCTATCTTGATCTGCTGCATGGGCATATAGGTGAGTTTGGGCTGCAGCCACATTCCGGGCAGGGAATAGCCGCGGGTGAGCTTGCTGCTGTATTCGTTGTCGCGGAAGAAAGTAAGGACATCGGCCTCAATGCGGAGCTGTTTCACCTGTGCGGTATCGTGTGCATAGGGAGTTATGGCGAGCCGGTCCCACATCTGCGCCATGGCGAGCAGGGGGAACAGCGCGAGGCAAAGGGCCAATGCGCGTTTCATTTCTTGTAACCTTTGTAGATGAGATAGGCCACAGCGGCAGCGCCCACGAGCAGCATGACAATCTTCAGGTGGCTGGAGTATTCCTCCACGGTGCTGTCCAGCTGCTCATAGGGGACAACGCTTGCCAGATAATAGCCGATGGCGGCCAGGATGGCGTTCCACAGGCCGGCTCCCAGTGTGGTGTAGAACACGAACTTGCCGATGTTCATTTTTGCCAGACCGGCGGGGATGCTGATGAGCTGGCGCACGGCAGGCACCAGACGGCCGATGAACGTACCCATGGCACCGTGGCGGTCGAAGTAGGCCTCTGCCACTTCCACCTTTTGCTGGTCAATCAGACACATGTGGCCGAAACGGCTGTTGGCAAACTTGTACACGATGGGACGTCCCAGGTAATAGGCGAGGGCATAGTTGACAAGCGCGCCGATGATTGCGCCCACTGTGGCAAAGAAAATCACCAGGAATACGTTCAGTTCGCCTTTCTCGGCTGCCAGATAGGCTGCGGGGGGAACCACCACTTCGCTGGGGAAGGGAATGAAACTGCTTTCAATGGCCATCAGCAGGGTGATGACCCAATAGTTGAGGTGTTCGAGACACCACGCAATGAAGGGAATACTTTGCATCTGATTGTTGTTTGAGTAGAAGTTGTATTATACGAATTTCTTTCTAAAGGCCTTGCTGCCCAGTAACCTGTGCCTTATCCAGGCACGCGTATCTGTAAGCGGGATGAGTATGGCCCGCAGATGCGCAAGGGGAGTGGGAGCCTGTAATCCAAGGACGCGCACAGAACGTGCATAGGCTCTGTGGTACACGCCCCATTGCATCGTCATCAGCAGGGCGGCGGTTGCCATCAGCCACCATTGGGCGTGCAGTGCCATCCATGTCATGGTGGCCACCGTAGACAAAAGGCTTGCGGGCAATGCCCCTGCCACCATGGCGTACTGTAACCGGAAAAGATGGTGGGATTTGAGGTGGCGCCGCGTTTCCATATACATGATGTGCGCGTCGCTTTCTTCCGTTACGGGCGTGTAGAGCATCAGGCTTTCCGGTCGGATGGTCACGGCTGTGTTGCGCGATACGCTGTGGTGATTTACCATGATGTCTATGGCGCCGCCAGCCAGCAGCGAGTGGGAGGCAAAGCCGTGATGCTGCATGAAGAGGTCGCGCCGATAGGCCACGTTGCATGCCCCGGTGCGGTAGGCTCCGTGCTTTGCGGCGTAGGAGAGCCAAAGCAGCTCGTTCCACAAGGTGGTGTACTCGTCGCCTTTTTCCGAATGGTCGGGGCAGACCGGTGCCACCACAATGCGGATGTCATTGTCTTTCTGCATGGCTTCGCCCATACGGCGCAGCCAATAGGGACTGGCGGGACGGCATCCGGCGTGCAGAAGTATGGTCCAGGGAAATGAGGCGGAACGTATGCCCAGCGTCAGCGCAAGGCGTTCCAGACTGATGTCGCGTGCCGTAACGGGTGTGAAGGTGTGGCGCAGGGAGGGATATTCTTCCTCCATCTTCTCCAGCATGGGAAGGGTTTCGTCTGTGCTGGCCATATCCACCACCACTACTTCAAATTCGGAAGGATAGTCCTGCAACAGCAGGGTGGGGAGGTGTTTCCTCAGTTCTTCCGCCTGGTTGTGGGCTGTGACGACTATGGTAAGGGGCGGGTAATCGATTCCAAGGGGACGCTTCTGTGATTTCATTCTGCCAATCCGCCCAAGTGCCAGGCTGTTAAGCGTGGCCGAGAGGGTGATTGCGGCGTCGGCAGCCATTATGATCCATTGCAGTCCAATCATCGAATTGTACCCAGATGTGCAATCTTTATTTTAAATCCTTGTCCAGATAGCCGGCAGGCAGCGGGCGGCAGTTGTATTGGCTTGCCATAATCTGTCCGTAGGCTCCGGCAGAGCGGACGGCAAGCAGATCGCCACGCTTGGTGGCGGGCAACATATAGTCATAGGCAAAGACATCGCTGCTCTCGCAGATGGGACCCACTACATCATAGGTTTGGGGCTCTTCCTCGCTGACCAGATTTTCAATGCAATGTTTGGCATTGTAGAGCGCCGGTCTTATCAGGTCTGTCATTCCGGCATCCACGATTGCGAATTGCTTGTGCTCGGTCTGCTTGACATAAAGGCATTTTGTAATCAGGCTTCCGCATTGTCCCACAATGGCGCGGCCCAACTCGAAGTGGAGTTCCTGTCCCGGACGCAGTTTCAGATGCTTTTCGTAGGCTTCAAAATATGCTTTGAAGTTGGGGATGGGATTCTCGTTGGGCTGTGTGTAGTCGATGCCCAGTCCGCCACCTACGTTGATGTGCTGTACGGGTCCGATTGCCTGGGCTTCCAACCGGTCTTGCAGTTCATTGATTCTGTGGGCAAGGGCAATGAAATCGTCCATTTCCAGAATCTGCGAACCGATGTGGAAATGCAGGCCCACAAAGGTGGTGTGTGTCATTTCCTGTGCCTTGCGGATGACTGTTTCCATCTGGTCCATGGCGATGCCGAACTTGTTTTCTGCCAGTCCGGTGGTGATGTTGGCATGGGTGTGTGCGCCCACATCGGGATTGATGCGGAAGCTGACACGTGCCATAAGGTCCATCCCTGCGGCAATCTCGTTGATGACCTCCAGTTCGGCTACGCTTTCCACATTGAAATAACGTATGCCGGCGCGCAGTCCCAACTCAATTTCCCAATCGCTTTTTCCCACTCCGGCATAGACGATGCGGTCTCCGGGAAAACCGGCATCGAGACTGGCTTGGATTTCGCCTCCGCTCACGCAGTCGGCGCCCAACCCGGCTTCCTGTATGAGACGAAGCACATCGGGGTGGGCACAGGCCTTCACTGCATAGTGGACGTGATAGCCGTTCCGGTTTTGGATTTCTTCCTTTACGGCGTCAATCGTATCTTGCAACAGACGGGTGTCGTAGTAGTAAAAAGGGGTTTTGATGCCTTTGAACTTCTCGTAAGGTAATTTGTATGTTGTTGGCATTCTTGTGTCTGTGGGTTGGACTTACATGCTGAAAAGGGTGTCGCTGAGCGCTTGCATTGTGCGGACCTTGTCCTCCTTGTGAACCAGGAAGGAAATGTTGTGGTTGCTGCCGCCATAGCTGATCATGCGCACGGGAATCTCTTTCAGCGCCTGGCAGGCAAGTGTCTCGAAACCTACGTTGTCTGAGTGCAGGTCGCCTACCACACAGATGATGACCATGTCCGTGTCTACGGTTACGGTTCCGTATTTCTTCAGTTCGTCTGTGATGTTACACAACTGGCTCACGTTGTCAATGGTTACGCTAACGCCCACTTCGCTGGTACATACCATGTCGATGCTGGTCTTGTATGATTCGAAAATCTCGAATACCTTGCGCAGGAATCCGTGTGCCAACAGCATGCGGCTGCTCTGAATCTGGATGCAGACGATGTCTTCCTTGGCGGCAACGGCCTTGATCTTTCCGTGCTGGAACTCGTTGTTGATGGTGGTACCGGGCGCTTCGGGATCCATAGTGTTGAGCAGGCGGACAGGTACACCGGCAAACTTGGCGGGCTGGATGCAGGTGGGATGCAGGATCTTTGCGCCGAAATAGGCGAGTTCGGCCGCTTCTTCAAAGTGGAGCTGACGAACGGGCTCGGTGTGCTTTACCACGCGCGGGTCGTTGTTGTGCATGCCGTCGATGTCTGTCCATATCTGGATTTCCTCTGCCTGGATGGCTGCACCGATAAGACAGGCTGTGTAGTCTGAACCGCCGCGCAGCAGATTGTCAATTTCGCCATAGGCGTTGCGGCAGATGAAACCCTGTGTGATGTAGATTTCATAGTCGGGGTTTTCTTTCAGGGCAGTTACGGACTTGTCCTTGATATAGTTGAAGTCGGGTTCAGAATTCTTGTCGGTACGAATGATGTCAAGTGCGGGCAGGAGCACGGTCTTCACACCACATTCGAGCAAATAGTTCGTCACCATGTTGGTGCTCATGATTTCGCCCTGTGCCAGGATGACCTTCTCTTCGAACGAAGTGAAATGGATCTTGGTGAAAGAACGCAGATAGTCAAACTCCTCGTGCAGGAATTGTATGGTCTTTTCGCGCCATTCTTCGGTGTTGTAGATTTCCTGCGCATGTCGGATATATTTTTGTTCCAGACGGTTGATGATGGTGTTGGCACCCTCGGGATTTTTCTTGTAGAGATAATCCGAGATTTCAACCAGTGTGTTGGTGGTTCCCGACATGGCAGAGAGCACTACCATTTTGGGCTTTCCGTCAGAGGTTATCAGCTTGCTTACCTCTTTCATGCGTTGCGGTGTACCTACGGATGTACCGCCAAATTTCAGAACTTTCATTTGGTGTATGAATATGTTATTGTGTTATTATTTAATCAAAAAAATCTCGTCGGTGAATATGCGGTCCGGGTCTTCCTCCTTTGTCAGTTTGCCTCCGCCGGTGTGGTAGATGGTGCCCGGAAAATACTTCAGCCATTGCATGTTGTGCGTGCTGATGACAGTGGTGGTCTGGTGCTGTCGTCTGATTTCGTCCAGTATGGCCAGTACCATTTCGCCACTTTCGGGGTCAAGGTTACCAGTTGGCTCATCAGCTAGAATCAGTTTGGGGCGGTTCAGCAGGGCGCGTGCCACGCATACCCGCTGTTTTTCTCCGCCGGAAAGCTGGAATGTCATTGTGCCGGACTTTCCTTCCATCCTGACCATAGCCAGCACTTCTCTGATACGCTGGTCGCGCTCGGCCTTGTCCTTCCATCCGGTTGCACGCAGGATGTAGTTGAGATTGTAATAGACAGAGTGGTCTGGCAATAGCTTGAAGTCCTGGAACACCATGCCCATCTGTCTGCGCAATGCCGGCAGTTGGCTGGTGTGCACTTGCAACAAGTCGGTGTCGAGCACTTTGGCACATTCACCCTCGCATTCAATTTCGCCATAGATCGTTTTCAACAGAGAGGTCTTTCCGCTGCCAACGGGACCGATGAGATAAATCATCTCTCCCTCTTGCGCCCGGAAATCCACATCGGCCAGAATCTTGTGCCGACCTTGGTAAATCTGTATCTTTCTGTAATCTATGGTCATTGCAAATGCTTGTTTGTCTAATTGCCTTAGTGCTTCTTCCAATTGGGGTTGTGGCGTTCCATCAATTCTGCCGCCATATCTTCAATGCGCAATCCCTTGCTTGTGAGCAGCACGATGAGGTGGTAAAGCATGTCGCTTCCTTCGTAAATGAGACGGTCGTTGCTTCCGTTTGTGGCTTCGATGACCAGTTCCAGTGCCTCTTCACCAACCTTCTGTGCCATTCGGTTCAGACCGTCACGGAACAGGCTTGTGGTATAAGAGCCTTCGGGCATTTCGCGATGGCGCGTCTCAATGAAGTCGCTCAGTTCAGAAAGGAACATCAGGGGGTGGGGCGCGTTGTGCTCGCCCCAACAAGTGCCGGTTCCTGTATGGCAGGTGGGACCGTCCGGATGGGCCTGAATAAGCAGTGTGTCTTCATCGCAGTCCACCTTTATGTCTACCACATGCAACAGGTTTCCACTGGTCTCGCCCTTGGTCCACAGGCATTGTCTGCTGCGGCTCCAGAAGGTTACCAGTCCGCTTTCAACGGTCTTTTCGTATGCTTCCTTGTTCATGTAACCCAACATCAGCACCTTCTTGGTGCTGGCGTCTTGTATGATGGCGGGTACAAGCCCGTCTGATTTGCTGAAATTTATATTCATAATCTGATATTGATATGCTCGTTGTGAAGATATTGTTTGAGTTCGGGAATGCCAATCTCTCCGAAGTGGAACACGCTGGCGGCCAATGCGGCATCGGCCTTTCCCAGTGTGAAGGCATCGCGGAAATGTTCCTTGGCTCCGGCACCGCCCGATGCGATGATGGGTATGGTAACGCTTTCTGCCAGTGTGGCAAGGGCTTCGTTGGCGAAACCGGTCTTCACTCCGTCATGATCCATGCTGGTGAAGAGAATTTCTCCCGCGCCTCTTTCGCATACCTCGTGTGCCCAGTCGAACAGCTTGCGGTCTGTAGGTACGCGTCCACCGTTCAGATAGCAGGTCCATCCGCTTTCATCCTGATGGGCGTCAATGGCTACCACGCACACCTGGCTGCCGAAGTGGCGGGCTATTTCGTCAATCAGTCCAGGCCTTTTCAGTGCAGCACTGTTGATACTCACCTTATCCGCTCCAGCAGAAAGAAGGCGTTCCACGTCTGCCAGTTCTCCAATTCCTCCGCCTACGGTAAAGGGTATGCTCAGTTCCGATGCCACTCTTCTTACCATTTCGGTAAAGGTCTTTCTGCCTTCGTGGCTTGCGGTGATATCAAGGAACACCAGTTCGTCTGCACCCTGTTCGCTATATGCTCTTCCCAGTTCCACTGGGTCTCCGGCCTGGCGCAGGCTCACGAAATTTGTTCCTTTTACCGTCTGCCCGTCTTTTACGTCGAGGCAGGGGATGATTCTTTTTGCTAACATCTATTATATATATAAATAATGTATAACGTGTTGTGTCTCCGATTTGGAATGTCAGAAAGCCATTTCTGCCAGTTCCTTCATGTTGATTTTGCCCTCGTAGATGGCTTTACCGAAAACCACGGCGGGCACTCCTGCCTTGTCCAGTTGCAGAATGTCTTCAATACAACTCACACCACCGCTTGCAATCAGACGGCAGTGGGGGAAGGCTTGCATGATGCTACTGTAGAGTGCTGTGGCCGGCCCCTGAAGCATGCCGTCGCGACTGATGTCTGTGCAGAGTACATGCATCATTCCGGCGTCAAGATAGCGTTGCAGGAAAGGCATCAGTTCGTATGCGCTGTCTTCCTGCCAGCCGTTGATACTGATTTTGCCGTCCTTTGCGTCTGCTCCCAGTATAAGGTGTTCCGCTCCGTATCTTTCCATCCATCCCAATACTGTATCAGGCTGGGTTACCGCAATGCTTCCACAGGTTACCATTTCAGCTCCGGCATCCAGTACGCGTGCCATGTCATCATCGGTCTTCACACCACCGCCGAAGTCCACTATGAGCTTTGTGGCGCGTGTGATGGCTTTCAGTATATGGTCGTTTACTACGTGGCGGCTCTTGGCTCCGTCCAAATCCACCAGATGCAGACGGGTGAAGCCCATGTCTTCAAAACGGCGGGCCATATCCACTGGGTCTTCTGCATACACATGGCTGGTGGCATAGTCTCCTTGGGTCAGTCTCACACATTTGCCTTCAATGAGGTCTATGGCGGGAATGGGTGTTATCTGCAGCTTTTTCATCACAGGTCAAGGAAATTTTGGATGATACGTTGTCCCACATTACCGCTCTTTTCGGGGTGGAACTGTGTGGCATAAAAATTGTCTCGCTGTATGGCTGCGCTGAAGGGATTGATGTAGTCGCTCTGGGCAATGGTCCATTCGCAAACAGGTACATAGAAACTGTGGACAAAATAGACAAACTCGCCTTCTTGGATGTTCTTGAATAACGGACTCTTCAGGTTGGTCAGGTCATTCCATCCCATGTGAGGTACCTTTTCCTCATGCTTTTGGGGAACGAAGCGCTTTACATCTGTGTCAAAAATGTCCAGGCAGTCCACATCGCCTTCGGCAGAATGGCGGCACATGAGCTGTTGACCAATGCAGATGCCCAGTACCGGTTGGGTCAGTGAGCGGATTACTTCGTCCAGTTTACGCTCACGCAGATATTGCATGGCGTTGCTGGCCTCGCCCTGACCGGGGAAAATCACCTTGTCGGCCTGGTGCAAAATCTTTGCATCGTCCGTCAGTATTGGCTCTACGCCCATTCGTTGAAGGACGCTAAGAACCGAATATATATTGCCGGCGTTATATTTAACTACAGCTACAGTCATCTCAATTTTAATTTTTGGGCACAAAGATACGCTTTTTTTTAGAATTAAGATTCCTTTTTTTCAGGCAATGATGCGTATGTGTATAAATTTATGTATATAAAATTGTGAGGAGAACCTGTGAAAACAAAAAAGAGCGATGCTTAAGCATCACTCTTCTGTGGAGAATATCGGATTCGAACCGATGACCTCTTGCATGCCATGCAAGCGCTCTAGCCAGCTGAGCTAATCCCCCGTTTGCTGAATTGCGGTGCAAAGATACTGCCTTTTTTCCATTCTGCAAACATTTTTCCGGATTTTTTTTATTTTTTGTCATATTGTTTCTGTCGTCCATAGCCTTGCTGTTCTGGTTTGCTTTTAAAACCGTAACTTTGTGGAAGAATCTATATAAAAACAGGAGAAGCACACTAGATTAAACGATTGACAATAATTAAACGTATATAACCATGTATATTAATTCACGACTTTTCAAACATACACTTTTCTATGCATTGGCGGGTGTTGCACTTGGTGCTTGTACAGAGAATGTCTCTGCCCCTAAGGTAGAAGAGCCTTTGACACAAATTCCTTTTCATCAGGTTACATTGAATGACAATTTCTGGCTTCCGCGTCTGCAGATACAGAAGAAGACCCTTGTACCCTTCTCGTTGCAGAAGACTGAACACGCTGTTGAGAATTTGCGCCGTGTGGGCAGTTATTTGCGCGGCGAGAAAGTGACCGAACAGTTTCAAGGTCCGTATTTCGTAGCCTCTGACCTGTTCAAGGTGATGGAAGGGGCTGCCTGTCTGCTCACGTTGGAGAAAGACGCCGTTCTGGAAAAGCAGATGGATGAGATAATTGATATTATAGCCGCAGCCCAGGCGCCCGACGGCTATCTTTATGAACATCATATCTTGCCTCCGCATCTGCGCAATCCCCACAATCATGCCGGCGATACGCCTTATTCCTTTGTAGACCACAGCCACGAACTCTATAACATGGGTCACATGTACGAGGGTGCCGTAGCTTATTTCCGTGCAACCGGCAAACGTAAGTGGTTGGATGTGGCGGAGAAGAACGCACGCCACATCAACAAGGTTTTTTTTGAAGGTGATCCCAACTATAACGGCGGAAAACCTGTGATGCAGGCTCCCGGCCACGAAGAAATAGAACTGGCATTGGTTAAGTTGTACCAGGCAACGGGCGAAAAGCTCTATCTGGATATGGCCAAGAAGTTCATTGATATTCGTGGCGTTACCTATAAGCCCGACGGTAAGGGGTGGTTGAGCTACGACTATGCGCAGCAGCATCATCCCGTGCGCGAGCAACGTACCGCTCTGGGCCATGCCGTGCGCGCCACTTATCTTTATTCTGGCATGGCGGACATTGTGGCCATGGTGGGAGACACCACGTTGCTTCCTGCTCTGGATGCCATCTGGCATGATATCGTGGACAAGAAAATGCACATTACCGGCGGTCTGGGTGCCGTTCCCGGTATTGAGGGCTTCGGTCCCGAATATGTCCTGCCCAATAAGGATACCTATAATGAAACCTGTTCTGCCCTTGGAAACGTCCTTTTCAACTATCGCATGTACCTCATGTCTGGCGATGCCAAGTATGTCGATGTGGCTGAAGTGTCGCTCTATAACAATGTGTTGGCGGGTGTAAATCTCGAGGGTAACCGCTTCTTCTATGTCAATCCCCTGGAAGCCGACGGCCGCAAAACCTTCAACCATGGGCGCGCTGGTCGCTCGCCTTGGTTTGGCACAGCATGCTGTCCTTCCAATTTGGCACGTCTTATTCCGCAGGTTTCCGGCATGATCTATTCGCATACGGATGATGACATATTCTGCTCCCTCTATGCCGGCAGTACGGTTGAGGTTCCCTTGAAGGCTGGAGGTGTAAAGTTGGAACAGCAGACCGACTATCCCTTTGACGGACATATTTCCTTTACCGTCAATCCGGCTCCCGGTGCGGAAAATTTCACGCTTTGGCTGCGAATTCCATCTTGGTTGAATGACAAGTTTGTGCCCGGAGAGTTGTATACATATGCCGATGGCATTGATTCCCGTTATACCCTTCGCGTCAATGGTAAGACAGTCGAGAGTGGGGTGGTGGACGGTTTCTTGCCAGTGTCCAGAACGTGGAAGGCCGGCGATGTGGTGGAACTTGATTTGCCCATGGAAGTTCGCTTTACCGTAGCCGACGAACGGGTCAAGGCCGACAGCAACCGCCTCTGTGTTACCCGTGGTCCGCTCGTTTATTGTGCAGAGGAAGAGGACAATGCACATCAGGTATCTTCCTATTTTATTTCTGATGACAAGCCCAAAGCCGATGTGGGAATGTTTGAAACGGGCATAATGACCGGTATCCGCACTATTTCGCTTCCTGCCGCAGCTGCCAGTGGCGAAGAGGAAATGTCAGACTCACTTATGCTGGTGCCTTATTATGCTTGGAACAACCGTGGTGACAACGAGGCGATGAATGTATGGTTTGCACGCGATGCTGCCACCGTGCGTTCCGCTATGACTTTCCCTGTAGGTAACATAGCCGACATCAAGGCTACTTACACCTTTTCCAATGACGATGTTATGGCACCCGTAGATGGCAAACGACCCGCTAATTCTTTTGACCGTACCATACCCCGTTGGACGGCATGGCCAAAGGTGGGAGAGAAGCAGACTGTAGAGGTTAAACTCAAAAAGAAGCAGCCTATAGAAAGCGTCTCCGTCTATTGGTACGATGACAAGGGGGGCGTACAACGTCCCATGGAATGGAACATGGAATATTTTGTGGACGGAAAGTGGCAAGAGTTTAAGCCATACATTACAGACCGTTTTGGCATTGAACTGGATCAGTTTAACATGGTGCATCCTGCTTCCGCAATAGTGGCAGAAGCGCTGCGCCTACACATTACCCCCAAGAAAGAATCCTCTGTAGGTATTCTTGAACTTACAGTAGAGTAAAGGGGCATTTAATAGCAGTAGTACTGCGTTGCCCATTTCAGATATACTGCAACTGCCAATGCAGATATACTGCGTTGGCAGTTGCAGTATATCTGCTCTGAAAAAAACAATATTTCTTTCCCAAAAAGACATTGCATTGACTTGCCTGATTCAATGCATTGTCTTTGCTTTGTCAATGCATTGACTTTGCCAACTCAATGCATTGTCTTATTTTCCACATAATGCCCTCATTCCTGCGTCATCTTTGTTTCGTTGTGAACGTATAAAAAGAATCACCTCAACCCAGATTTTACTGCGGTTGAGGTGATTTCTTTTATAGGGATGTGTAAACAGTGTTTACTTTACGGGAATCTTGTCTATTCTGCCTTGGTGGCGGCCTCCTTCAAATGCAGTGCCAAGGAAGTTGTCCATTATGGTAACGGCTTCTTCGTGGCTGATGAATCTGCCGGGCATTACCAATACGTTGGCGTCGTTGTGCTGGCGGGTGAGGCTGGCTATTTCTGGCTGCCAGCAGAGGGCGGCACGTATGCCTTGGTGCTTGTTCAGCGTCATGCTGATACCTTCACCGCTACCGCAGATGGCAATGCCGGGGTAGCATGTGCCTTCTTCAACGGCAAGGGCAAGAGGGTGGGCGTAGTCGGGATAGTCGCAGCTGGCTTCGCTGTCGGTTCCGAAATCTTTATAGGCTATGCCTTTTCCCTGAAGATAAGTCTTTACAAATTCCTTAAGTTCATATCCGGCATGGTCGCTTGCCAGTCCGATTGTCTTGATTTCCATACGTTATATGATTATGACAACATTGCCTTTACCTGTTCGTATACGTTCTGGGCGGTGTAGCCTAACTTCTCGTCCAATACCTTGTAGGGTGCGCTGAATCCAAAGCTGTCCAGACCCCAGATGCGGCTTTCGGGCTGTGCACCAATGAGGAAGCCCTGGAGGTTTACGGGCAGACCGGCGGTGAGGCCGAATACCTTTGATCCCATGGGGATGATGCTCTGCTGATACTCGATGGGCTGTGTGCGGAATACGCCTTCAGAGGGTACTGACACGATGCGTGTCTTGATGCCTTCCTGACGAAGCAGTTCTGCACCGGCAACGAGGGTGGATACTTCTGATCCGGATGCCACCATGATGACATCGTAGTCCTCATCACTGCCAGTTACGATATACGCGCCTTTGCGTGCTTGTTCGTAATCGGTGCCTGCGGGCAAGTTGTTTACGTTCTGGCGGCTGAGGATAAGTGCTGTGGGTGAATAGTCGTTCTCCATTGCCATTGCCCATGCCACAGATGTTTCGTGTACGTCGGCAGGACGGAGTACCATCATGGAGTTGCGTCCCTTGTGGTTCTTCAGTTTTTCCATGAGACGGATCTGCGCTTCCTGTTCTACGGGTTCGTGGGTGGGGCCGTCTTCTCCTACGCGGAATGCGTCGTGTGTCCAGATGAACTTGACGGGCAACTGCATGAGGGCTGCCATACGGATGGCGGGCTTCATGTAGTCAGAGAACACGAAGAATGTACCGCAAGCGGGAATGATACCGCCATGCAGCGCCATACCGATGCAGCAGCAAGCCATGGTGAGCTCTGCCACGCCTGCCTGAAGGAATCCACCAGAGAAGTCGCCGGCTACAAGGTTCTTGGTCTTGTTGAGGAATCCGTCGGTCTTGTCGCTATTGCTGAGGTCGGCGCTTGAACAAATCATGTTGGGTACCTGTTCTGCAAGGATGCCCAGACAGGCTGCGCTTGCATTGCGGGTGGGGGCGTCGTCCTTTTGTGTGAGGCCGCTCCAGTCTACAACGGGAGCTTTACCGCTGAACCATTGTGTCTGCTTGGCAGCCATTTCGGGGTTGGCCTTTGCCCATTCTTCTTCTTCCGCGTGGCGCTCTGCGGCTATGGCTTCCAACTCAATGGCGCGCTTTGCATAGATTTCTTTTACGTCGTCAAAGATTACGAAGGGATTTTCGGGGTCACCACCCAGATTCTTGACGGTATTGACGTATGCATCTCCTCCGAGGGGTGCGCCGTGGGTCTTGCAGCTTCTTTCATAGGAAGAGCCGTCTGCCTGGAGGGCGCCCTTACCCATGATGCAGCGGCCGATGATGAGGGTGGGCTTGCCCACAACCTTCTGGGCAGCTTCAATGGCTGTGCGGATTTGGGGAACATCGTTTCCGTCAATCTCAAACACTTCCCATCCCATGGCGCGATACTTGGCGCCGGTGTCTTCTGCCATTACATCGCTGGTTTCGGTGGAGAGCTGGATTTCATTGGCATCATAGAACATGATGAGGTTGTCCAACTGCAGTTTGCCTGCAATACGGGCTGCACCTAATGAGATTTCTTCCTGGATTCCACCGTCGCTGATATAGGTGTAGATAATTTCCTTACTGAACGTGGGGTTGCCGGTATGGGCTGCCAGGAACTTTGCTGCTATGGCTGCTCCAACGGCATAGGTGTGACCCTGACCCAGAGGACCAGATGTGTTCTCTATTCCGCGTGTGGGATCAAATTCGGGATGTCCGGTTGTGGGAGAACCCCATTGACGGAGGTTGGCCAGTTCGTCCAGCGTGTATTTTCCTGTGAGACACAACTGGGCATACAGCATGGGGGCCATGTGTCCGGGATCCAGATAGAAACGGTCACGACCAACCCACAAAGGATCCTTGGGGGCGTATTTAAGATATTCGCTATAGAGCACGTTGATGAAGTCTGCTCCGCCCATAGCTCCGCCAGGGTGGCCGCTTTTTGCTTTCTCTACCGCGCTTACTGCCAATATGCGGATATTGTCGGCCGCATGATTAAGGGTCTTGATATCGTTCATGTCTTTTTTAGAGTTATTTTTATTTTGGACACAAATTTACACAATTTATATCAACTAATAAAATCTTTCAATTCTAAATATGCACTAAAGCGTGTTTTTTCTCTTATACATATAAAATTAAGGCCGTATCCCGGAGTGGGGTACGGCCTTAATGGCGGTATTGATGGTTTTACAATACTATAATTTTTGTGTATTATCAGCAAAGTTTGCGTGCTCCGTCACCGATAACCACGTCAATGATGACGGGCTTCTTGCTGTATTTAGCTTCGAACTTTTCTGTTACAACCTTCTTGAAGTTGTCTACCAGCTCGTCTGCAATGAGGTTGATGGTGCAACCACCGAAGCCACCGCCCATGATGCGTGAACCGGTTACGCCTTCTTCCTTGGCAATCTCATTCAAGAAATCGAGTTCTTCGCAACTTACCTCATATTCCTTGCTCAATCCGTTGTGGGTCTCGTACATCATCTGTCCTACGGTCTCGTAGTCGCCCTTTTCGAGTGCTTCGCAAACGGCGAGTACGCGAACAACCTCACCAATGACATAACGTGCGCGCTTGTATTCGTCGGCGGTAATCTGGTCCTTAACCTCTTCCAACATGTCGTAGTTGGCATCGCGCAGTGACTGAACTTCGGGATGGTTCTTGGCAATGATCTCAGCCGCATGCTCGCACTGCAGACGGCGCTCGTTGTAGGGAGAACCCTTGAGTTCGTGCTTAACGCAGCTGTTTACGAGAACCAGCTGATAGCCCTTGGGATTCCAGGGGAAATATGCGATTTCACCTGAACGGCAGTCCATACGCATGAGGTTGCCGGCCTTGCCGAGACAAGAAATGGCCTGGTCCATGATACCGCAGTTCACGCCAATGTACTTGTGTTCTGTGCGCTGTCCAACACGAGCCAGCTCAAGACACTCAATCTTGTTGTCTCCGAACATGTCGTTGAGGGCAAAAGCGTATGTGCTTTCCAAAGCTGCAGAAGATGACATACCAGCACCGAGGGGCACATCACCGGCAAATGCGGTGTTGAATCCTTCAACGGGAACACCCAGAGCCATCATTTCGCGGCATACACCATAGATGTAACGTGCCCAAGTGGCGTTGGGACCCTTTTCGCAATCCAATGAGAATTCTACATAGTCCTTCAGGTCGATGCTATATGCACGCACGTTGCGTGTTCCGTTTGCTTTCAATTCTGCAATCATTCCCTGCTCAACAGCACCGGGGAATACGAAACCGTTATTGTAGTCGGTATGCTCTCCGATAAGGTTGATTCGTCCGGGAGAAGCATAAACTGATCCGGTTGTACCATCAAAGTGTTTGATAAAACGGCTTCTTACATCTTCTATTGTCAGTTTCATAGGTCTTATAGTGTTTAATGTTGCCCAAAGGCCGTAGCCTTCGGGCTTTTAAGTTAGTGTTTATGGTTTTCTGAAAATTAATCTGCACGCTTTGTTACCTTGCTGCCGATGAGCGCATAGAACAGCATGTAACCCATACCCAGGATGATTACCCAGTAGCTGGTGAGGTAGTCGCCAGTGATGTCCACTACACCATTCTGGATGAAGGGGAGGATACCACCACCGCAAACGAGTGCCATGAAGATACCTGAGGCTTTCTCTGTGTGCTTGCCAAGACCTTCAACAGCGAGGTTGAAGATGCCACCCCACATTACTGATGTGCAAAGACCGCAGAGAACGAGCAATGCAGCATTGATGGGTACAAGAGCAGAGCCAAATCCTTCGGTTCCGCGGAATACGGGAAGGTTAACTGTGGTTTCGGGATTCATGAAGATTGCGCCAAGTACCAGCACCAAACCGATGAACGAAACAGCACCCAACATTGATTTTGCTGAAACCTTTGCTGCGATGGCTGCACCACCAAGACGGCCTACCAACATGAGGAACCAGTATGTAGCGGTAACGGTAGCTGCGATAGCCTCTGCTCCGCTTTCTGCGGTAAGACCACCATTCTGCAACCACTTCTGCAATACGTTGGGGATACCAACCTCAACGCCTACATAAACGAAGATTGCAATGGCGCCCAGTACAAAGTGGCGGAAAGACATGGGGCCGATTTCAGACTTCTCCTTAACGACTGCCTGGGGAGCGTTTTCGGGGATAGCTGTCATGAAGATTACGATGAATGCCAAAGCGAAGATACCAAGTGCAAGATACATCAAGGGGAATACGTCGCTGATTACGGCATTCTTGATACCATTGGGGATAAGTACACCAGTCAGGAAAATACAAGCGGTTCCCATCAGAGAGTTGAAAGAACCACCAATCTGGATGAGCTGGTTACCCTTGTTGCCGCCACCGCCCAACTTGTTGAGCATGGGGTTAACCACAATGTTAAGCATACACATAGAGAAACCTGCTACAAAAGCACCGAGCAGATATACACCGAATGCGGCGTTGCTGGTGATGGTTCCTGAAAGTGTCTGGATGGCTACACCAATGAAACCTACTCCGACAGCAATCAAAGCGGTCTTCTTGTAACCCATCTTCTGGAGCATGTTTCCTGCGGGGATTCCCATCACAGCATATGCGATGAAGTTTGCCAACACACCGAGAGTTCCCATCCAGTTGGCAACACTGAACTGGTTCTTAAGGATGTCACCCATGGGTGATGCCAAGTTGGTCACGAATGAGATCATACCGAAGAGCAGGATCATCACAATAATTGCCAGAACATTACTTTTCTGATTTTTTGTTTCCATAAATTTAAAATGTTTTAAAGTTTAATATTATTTGATTAGTATTTATTCTACACCGAATTTATAAATGGTCTTCTGCTTGTACACTTCTCCGGGGCGCAGGATGACGCTGGGGAAATGTGCGCGGTTGGGACTGTCGGGGAAATGCTGTGCCTCGAAGCATAATGCGCTGCGGCGGCCGAATGTGGCGCCGAGCTGTCCCTTGTATCCGTCTGCCCAGTTATCACTATAGAACTGTACACCGGGTTCTGTGGTATAGACTTCCATTGTGCGTCCGCTTTCCGGTTCTACAATCTTGGCGGCAAAACTAAGTTCACCCACTTCGCGCTTGTTCAGAACAAAACAGTGGTCATAACCAGCTCCGTTCTTGATTTGCGGGCAGTCGGCATCGATTCTTTCTCCTACGGGAGTTGGCGTACGGAAATCGAAGGGTGTGCCTTCTACTTTGAGAATCTCGCCAGTGGGAATTGAGTTTTCGTCAATGGGAATAAAGAAATCGGCATTGATCTGACAAATTACGTTCATTGCCGATGGGGTGGGGTTGGCTATACCGGCCAGAGAGAAGAAGCCGTGGCTGGTCATGTTCACTACGGTTTTCTTGTTTGTGGTGCCGCGGTAGTCGATAACCAGTTCGTTATCATCCGTAAGCGAGTATTTGACGGTCATGTTCAATTCGCCAGGGAATCCTTCTTCATAATAGGCGGAAATGTATCGGAGTACCAGCTCATGGCCGTTGATCTGCTCGGCATCCCAAACTCTGGCGTGGAAACCTGTGGGGCCTCCGTGCAGATGGTTTGAACCGTTGTTCACCGCCAGGCTGTACTCTTTATCATTCATGGTAAACTTGCCCTTGCAGATGCGGTTTCCATAGCGGCCGATAAGCGTGCTGAGGAAAGGCTCGGGGCTTGACATGCAATCCTGGATGTTGTCATGTCCTTGTATAACATTGGCCATCTTGCCGTCCTTGTCGGGCACCATGATGGCCACTAACGCACCACCGTAATTCGTGATGCTCACTTCCATTCCACTCTCATTGGTCAGCGTGTAAAGATTTGTCTGCTTTCCGTTGATCGTGGTAATGAAGTCTTCTTGTTTCAGTCCTGATATTAACTTTTTGTCCATCGTATATTAGATTTTGCTACTGTTTATTGTGCAAATCTACCTAAAAATGTTTAAATGCGCAAAAAATTGTGAAAAAAATATCAGACTGTATTGTAAAAAACTTCCTAAAAGTCCGTTTTCAGCAGGTCTGCCACCACAAAAGTGCTTCCTCCCACGAAGATTAAATCATCTTTTGTGGCATTTTGCCGTGCTTTCCTGTAAGCTTCCTTAACATCGGTAATCACTACTCCTTTCAATCCAACTTTTCCAGCTTTTATGGCAAGGGATTCCGCCGCTAATGCTCGTTGTACACTGGCTTGTGTGAAGTAATATTCGGCGTCTTTGGGCAAGATGCCGAGTACGCTGTCAATATCCTTGTCATTGACCATTCCGATGACGAAATGAAGCCTCTCGTGTGGTGTCGATGCCAATTGCCCAACAATGTATTGCATGCCGCCGATGTTGTGTCCTGTATCGCATATTGCGAGCGGCTCGTTCCCCAGACGTTGCCATCGTCCCATCAGTCCGGTAAGGCTGCATACCTTGGCAATTCCATCATGGACATGCTTGTCTTTGATGTTGTAACCTTGTTCGATGAGTGTCTGTACGGCACAAAGTATGGTGGCGGTGTTCTTTTCCTGACAGTCTCCACCCAGTTCACCGTTGAAGACACCCCAGTTTTTGGTCTGGTATTTTCGTCCACCTTGAGGCTGGGTAAAGCTGTGGAGAATCTCGCTTTCCTCATCCGCAAATTTAATTGAGGTGCCAACCTCTTTAGATTTGGTTATAAATACATTGCGAACTTCAAAGTTGTTGTTTGTCTCACCGATGACAACTGGTGTTTCCGGCTTGATGATGCCGGCTTTTTCTTTTGCTATCTGGGTTGGTGTATCACCTAAAAACTGTACGTGGTCTTTGCTGATGTTTGTAATGACGCTCAAGTCCGGACTGATGATGTTGGTGCAGTCAAGTCTGCCTCCAAGGCCCACTTCAATGACGGCAACGTCCACTTTTTCTTCCTTGAAGTAAAGGAAGGCCAGCGCCGTGGCAAGTTCGAAGAAGGAAGGATGGAGAGGCTCGAAAAACGCCTTTTCTTCTGTGACGAAATCTATTACGCGTTGTTCCGGAATCATCTGTCCGTTTACACGAATGCGTTCCCGGAAATCTGCCAGATGAGGACTGGTATAAAGCCCCACTTTGTATCCCGCACATTGGAGAATGGCAGCCAAGGTATGACTTACGGAACCCTTTCCGTTTGTGCCGCCTACGTGAATGGTGCGGTAGCTGCGGTGAGGATGTCCGTACCTGCTGTCCAAGGCATTTGTGTTGGACAGTCCTTCTTTATAAGCGCCCGCCCCGATATTTTGGAATAGCGGGGCGGAGTTGAACAGATATGTTGTTGCTTCGTTATACGTCATTGGAATATCTTTTTGAAACGGTTGAAGAAGTTGTTCTTGCTTGTGGAGTTGGGGATGAAACTGTCACTCTCCTTCATCTTTTCAAACATTTGAACTTCGTCTTTCTGCAATGTTTCCGGAATGTACACGCCGATGTTTACGATAAGGTCGCCAATGCCGTAGCCGTATCCCTGAACGCTTGGCAGGCCTTTTCCGCGCAGACGCATAATTTTGCCAGGCTGTGTGCCTGCCTCTATCTTTATCTTCACCTTTCCATCGAGTGTTGGGATTTCTGCTGTGCCGCCCAATACGGCTGTGGGCAAATCCAGCAGCAGGTTGTAGATAAGATTATTGTTGTCGCGCGTAAGTTCGTCGTGCTTTTGTACTTCAATGTACACTTGGATGTCGCCGGGGATGCCGTTCATCTTTCCGGCATGGCCCTTTCCCTCAACGGTAAGCACCATTCCGTCTGCCACACCAGCGGGAATCTGTACCTCTATTACCTCGTCGCCATTGACAACGCCTTCGCCGCCACATTCCTTACACTTGTTCTTGATGACTGTGCCTTGCCCGTTACAAGTGGGGCAGGGGCTTTGTGTCTGCATGCGGCCGAACATGGAGTTCACGGTGCGGGTTACATAGCCGGTACCCTGACAAGTTGAGCAGGTTTCTGTCTTTCCGTTTTCGCTTCCGCTTCCGTTGCAATGGGTGCAATTCACTTTCTTGCGTACCTTGAACTTTTTGGTTACGCCGCTTGCCACTTCCTGCAGCGTAAGGCTGACTTTAAGTCTGAGGTCGCCGCCTCTATAGCGTTGCTGTCCGCGGCTGCCACCGAATCCTCCGAAACCACCAAAACCACCAAAGCCGGAGTGTCCGCCGAAGATGTCGCCGAACATGCTGAAAATGTCATCCATGTTCATGCCTGCACCGCCGCCGAATCCGCCGGCACCGCTCAGACCTTCGTGTCCGAACTGGTCGTATCGCTGGCGCTTTTGCGGGTCGTGCAATACGTCATAAGCCTCGGCTGCCTCCTTGAACTTTTCTTCAGCCTCTTTGTCACCGGGGTTTCTGTCGGGGTGGTATTTGATGGCCATTTTCTTGTAGGCCTTCTTTATCTCCTGCTCCGATGCTCCCTTGCTGACGCCGAGCACTTCGTAATAATCTCTTTTCTGTGCCATGGTGAGTGCTTTTTTTAGAGTCCTACTACAACTTGTGAATGACGGATAACCTTGTCGTTGAGGGTGTATCCGGTCTTGGTGCAGTCCATTACCTTGCCTTTCATCTCATCGCAGGGCGCGGGCAGTTGGGCAATGGCTTCGTGAAGGTCCACGTCAAAGTTGGCGTCCTTTGTGTCAATGGCCTTTACGCCTTGCTTTTCAAGGATGTCCATGAATTTCTTGAAGATCAGTTCCATGCCTTCGAGCAGGGCTGCCACATCGTCAGTATTCTTCATGTTCTTTATGGCGCGTTCCATGTCATCCAATACGGGCAGGATAGAAGTGATAATCTTTTCTCCGCCGTTCAGAATCAGCTCAGTCTTTTCCTTCAGCGTTCTTTTGCGGTAATTGTCAAATTCGGCAATTTTTCGCAACAGCTTGTCGTTCAGTTCTGTAATCTCGTTTTTGGCCAGCTCCAGCTGTTCTTCCGCAGTGGGTTCTGCCTTTTCCTCAGGTGTCTGTGTTTCGGCGGTTTCCTCTGCGGGTGTCTGGATATCTTTCTCGTCCAAAATCTCTTTTTCCAATTTTTCGCTCATATTTATAATTTAAGTTTGTTTGCACTATTACAAAATGCGTGCCAAAACTTAGTTTTTTATTGAGTTAAATTTATTAACAAGTCAAAACTGATTCTTATGCTTCGTACATTTTAGCCTTCAGTTCCTTGATGTTCTCGCTGGAAATGTACTCGTCATATTCCATCATCTTGTCAATGGTGCCGTTGGGTGTCAGCTCGATGATGCGGTTTGCCACGGTGTTGATGAATTCGTGGTCGTGGCTGCTGAACAATACGTTGCCCTTGAACAGTTTCAGGTTGTTGTTGAAGGCCTGGATGCTTTCCAAGTCGAGGTGGTTGGTGGGGGTGTCCAGAATGAGGCAGTTGGCATTGTTGAGCTGCATTCTTGCAATCATACAACGCATTTTCTCACCTCCACTCAGCACGTTCACCTTCTTCAGCACTTCCTCGCCGCTGAAGAGCATACGACCAAGGAATGCCTTGAAATACACGTCGTTGCCTTCTCCAAACTGGCTCAGCCAGTCCACAAGATTCTTCTCGCTTTGGAAGAATTCCGTATTGTCCACGGGAAGATAGGCAGTGGTGATGGTTACACCCCAGTTGTAGGTTCCGGCCTGCGCTTCGCGGTTGCCGTTGATGATTTCGAAGAGGGCGGTCATGGCACGGGGATCGTGGCTGAGGAAAACAATCTTGTCGCCCTTTTCCACGGTGAAGCTCACATTGTCAAACAGCACGGTGCCGTCTTCAGTTGTGGCCTTGAGATCCTGCACCTCCAGAATCTGGTTTCCGGGCTCTCTTTCCATCTGGAAGATGATGCCGGGATACTTGCGTGTGCTGGGACGGATTTCTTCCACGTTGAGTTTCTCAAGCATCTTCTTGCGGCTGGTGGTCTGCTTGCTTTTTGCCACATTGGCAGAGAATCGGCGGATAAATTCCTCCAGTTCCTTTCTCTTTTCCTCGGCTTTGGCCTTTTGGTTCTGGGCCTGACGCAGGGCCAGCTGGCTACTCTGGTACCAGAAGCTGTAGTTTCCGGCAAACATGGTTACCTTTCCGAAGTCGATGTCTACGGTGTGGGTGCAGACACAGTCCAGGAAGTGGCGGTCGTGGCTCACCACCAGCACGGTATGCTCAAACTCGCTCAGATATTGCTCCAGCCATTGAACGGTTTCCAGGTCAAGGTCGTTGGTAGGCTCGTCGAGCAGCAGGTTGTCGGGGTTTCCGAACAATGCCTTGGCCAACATTACGCGTACCTTTTCCTTTCCGCTCAGTTCGCCCATCAGCTGGTAGTGCTTGTCTTCCTTGATGCCAAGTCCGGAAAGCAGGGCGCCGGCATCGCTCTCGGCGGTGTAGCCTCCCATTTCGGCAAACTTGTCTTCCAGTTCAGCTACGCGGATGCCGTCCTCGTCGCTGAAGTCGGACTTGCTGTACAGGGCGTCGCGTTCCTGCATCACCTCCCACATTGTGGTGTGTCCCATGAGAACGGTGTTCAGGACGGTGCAGTTGTCAAATTGGAAGTGGTCCTGACTCAGTACGCTCAGACGTTCGCCGGGACCCAGTTCTACGGTTCCCTTGGTGGCCTCAAGCTCTCCGCTGATGGCTTTGAGAAGAGTGGACTTTCCGGCTCCATTTGCGCCGATGATTCCATAGATGTTACCGCTTGTAAACTTCATGTTCACGTCCTTGTACAGAACGCGTTTGCCAAATTGTACGGCAATGTTGGATAGTGTAATCATATCTTTGTATTGTTTGTTTTTGTTCGCAGTTGTTATTCCTTATTTTATCTAATGCGCAGGATGTCTCCGATTTGGGGTGTGTAATCCGCGTCCAAATGGTTCAGCTTATACAAGTTTTCCAGTCGCATGCCGTAGAGCTGGGCAATGTCATGCATGCTCTGGTTGTAGTCCACAATATGGATGGGGTTGTCTTTGAATTGCTTTGATGCCGACTTTTTCTTCTTCATCAGGTAAATGATGTCGCCTTGGGTGGGGGCATAGTCTGGGCTGAGTTCATTGTAGCTGTACAACTTTCTCAAGCTTATGCCCGTGGCCTTGCTGATTGTGGCCATGTCGTCGCCCAGCTCCACAACGATGAAGTAGTTCTTGTTGTTACGGTAGACGTTGTGGCGGTCAAAGAATTCGCTTTTCCAGTTCTTCGTCCGCTTGGCGGGTTTCGCTTCCTGCGTGTCAAACTGCATCAGGTTGAAGCGTTCGATAAGGCTGATGAGCGAATAGGCATACTGGGGGGCGGTGGCATATCCTGCTGCTTTCAGTCCGTGAGCCCATCCCTTGTAATCGGTAATGCTCAGTTGGAACAGGCCCTGGTAACGTTTCCCTTGCAGAAACTTGGAGTGGTCCTCATAGCTTTCCGCCGCCGAGCGGTATTTGCGGAACTTCTCATTGGGCGCGTCGTCATTGCGCAGGACATACGGCCCCGTCCATGACCCGCCAACCTTGATGCCGAAGTGGTTGTTGGCCTGGGTGGCAAGCGTGCTGCGTCCGGCGTTGCTCTCGAGCAGACCCTGGGCCAGTGTGATACTGGCGGGAATACGGTAGCGCTGCATCTGGTCTATGGCCATGCCTTTGTACTGGTCAATGTACGACCAATAGGCTTGGTTGGTGGTCTGTGCCCAAAGGCTGGGGCAGGATATGAGAAGAAACAGTAAAAAAATGATTTTTTGCAACTTTTGCATGACTGAATTGGAATTTGCGTACAAAGTTACTACTTTTTTTCGGATTATTATCCATGTTACAAGTATAATTCTATGAATTATGGACATTTGCACTTTTTTTGAATTTGTGCCTGACGAGAAAATGACGAATTATTCTGCCGGTTTTTCCACACATTACTTAAAAAAGCAGTCTTTAGATGCAAATAATATCTCGTTTTGTGTCGGATTGCCAAAAATAGACTATCTTTGCAGCATCAATCCAATAAACGAATTTATCTTATGAAAAAAGTTTCAAGTCTTTTCCGCACCCTCATTTGCGGTGCTATGCTGGCTGGTGCGCTTGCCGGATGCAAACCTTCCGTTCAGGAACTCAGCCTGGAGATTCCCTTCAAGTGCAATGCCTATGTCACTCCTTTGGATTCGGCTTCCAAGGTTACGCCTGCGTTTGCGAATAACATCATTGCAAACGGTTACAGCCTGCCCAACGATGCAGAGATGATTCCCGGTGCCTGGCTTCCCTCATACCAGCAGGAGGAGGCTCATCAGGTTTCCGTTTATTTCTACACCGCCTTCATCGGCAAACTGCAGCTTGGCTTGCGTGCCGCCGATGTTCCCCAAGGCGAGTCTGTACTCAAGGTAAAGTGCTGTGGCGAGAAATTTACACTGAAAATGTCTGATGCCGATGCTGAAAAGGCATACTACATTGGCGAGGTGGATGTGAAAACTCCCGGACACGTTCGTGTTGACATTGAACCCGTCAGTACCACAGCAGCCAGCTATCCCACCTTCAGTCATCTACTCGCTGCCGGAGAGGCTGTAGGCAACCTTACCGCAAAGACCAGCGAAAAGCTTGTTTTCGTGTCTGAAGAGGACGTGAAGAACCAGGCGCCCCATTTTATCCGTCGCGGTCCCTCATGCCACTTCAACTGGCATACACCGGAGAATACCGAATACTTTTACAACGAGGTCTTTGTTCCAGTTGGCGAGGACGTGAGTGGCGCTTACTTCATGCTTACCGGAGGCGACGGATTCTACATGGGAATCCAACCGATTGAGAAGGGAAAGACTCGCATGGCGCTGTTCTCTGTGTGGGACACCGACACAGAAAAGGGGCTCATTGCGGAGCTGGTGCGCTCTGGCGAAGGAGTGAAGTCAAATGCCTACAGCCATGAAGGTTCCGGCGTGCAGAACTTCTTCCGCTACGATTGGGAGGCCGGACGCACTTATGCTACTCTGGTGAGGGTTCGCCCAGAATATAAGAATGGAAAAGCCACCGGTGCCTCTCTTTATACCGGTTGGTTCCGTGGCGATGAAGGATGGGTGTTCCTTGCCGAAATCCGCCGTCCCGGTATTCAGACCTATTACAAGGGCGCCTATTCCTTCAGCGAGAACTTCAAGCCCGAGAACGGATGGATTCCCCAAAGCGTTCAGTTCCCCTCGCAGTGGATGCGCGACAAGGATGGCAACTGGAACGAGTTGCTGAAGGGTACTTTCACCTGCGATGGCACCGGACGGGACGAGTTCCGTCGCGACTTTTCGGGTGGTGTCACAGCAGAGGGCAACTTCTATCTGCGCAACATCGGTTACATCAACGAATGCACCGCCTACGGCACACAGTTTGAGCGTAAGGGCAACGGCAAGGCTCCCGAGATTGACCTCAAGGCCTTGATCCAGCTGGCTGGCTCCACGGATGACCTGAGCAAATAACCGCCCCAACGCATTGGAGCGCTGAAAGTCAAAATAAAAAAAAGGAGGTGTAGCGCCTCCTTTTTGTGTTAAATACAATGACAAAGAGGCGTATAACGATATAAACCACCCGTTTTTTTTGCTATTTACAATATCGTTTTGTACCTTTGCAAGGATTTTTAACGGAAAATAGACTTTATTAATATAATTTTTTAGTTTTATGAAATTTACAAAGTTTTTCGTAGGTGCACTTGCCGTAGCGGCAATGATGTCTTGTGGCAATGGCACCAAGAAGTGTGACAGCGCCTGCGCTGACAGTGCATGCGTGGCTGTAAAAGTGGAACTCCCCATCGCCGTTCAGCTCTATAGCGTTCGCGGTGACATGGAGGCCGATTTCGTGGGAACCCTTGCCAAGGTTAAGGGAATGGGCTATGACGGTGTTGAGTTTGCCGGCCTCTTCGGCAACGCTCCCGAGCAGGTGAAGCACTGGTGCGACTCTCTGGGTCTGGACGCAGTTTCGGCTCACGTGCCCCTGGCTGACATGCTGGCTGATGTGGACAAGGTTATCGCCGACTACAAGGCTATTGGATGCGAGTACATCGTTGTGCCTTACGTTACCGAGGAACGTCGTCCCAACGGCGAGCTGTTCATGCAGATGATTGAGGAAATCAAGGCCATTGGCGAGAAGGCCACTGCCGCCGGTCTGACTCTGCTCTATCACAACCACGACTTCGAGTTCAACAAGCTGGAGAGCGGTCAGCCTGGTCTTGACTATATGTACGAGAACGTGCCTGCCAACCTGCTGCAGACCGAGCTGGACATGTGCTGGGTTAAGTATGCTGGTTACGAGCCCGTTGAGTACTTGAAGAAGTACACTGGCCGTGCGCCCGTTGTTCACCTGAAGGACTACTACAAGGAAGGCGAGATGGAAGGCGACCCCTACGCACTCATCGGTCTGAACGAAGGTGAGGCCAAGCCCGCCAGCGCATTCGAGTTCCGTCCCCTCGGAACTGGTGTTCAGGACATCCCCTCAATCATCATCGCTGCTCAGGAGAACGGAAGCAAGTGGCTCGTGGTTGAGCAGGACAACCCCAGCCTGCAGAAGACTCCTCTGGAGTGCATCCAGATGAGCATTGAGTACCTCAAGGGTCTTTCTGAATAACCCCTACTCTTAGGGTAGTTACATCATAAATATAGGTGTGTCCTTTGCGGGGCACACCTTTATTATTTTAGCCATTTGAACTTCTGTCTCTTACCCAGGTCTTGTGCGGAGCGTTTCCGTTGCCTATAATGCCACTCTCGGGGTCTTGGCAAAAGAGGTTCAGCTCGCGAGAGGCGCTGCTGCGCGACATCTGGTTAATTCGGCAGTACTGATACAGGCTGATGCTGCCGTGTTTGTCAATGAAGGCCAAGGCTCTTTGTAGGCGAACATTGCGTGGAAAAGTTTCCGGCTCCAGCTTGTTAACCTCGCTCATGCAGCGTTCCAGACTTGTGCGTTCTTTTATGCGTTTAACCAGTTCCTTGTCCGATTTCAGGTTGATGTCCTTCACACTTACGTGCCTGTAGTTCATTTTGCTGTCCCCGTTTTCCATTTCATTGCTCTTCTCATCGGTGAATTCCAGCGAGAGCGAGAAGTTTCCTAATCCCTTCACCTTTACGTTGTAGCCCAGAGACAAGTAGTCCACCAAAGCATCTGCCAAAGTCATCAGGATTCCGTTCACCACTCCAGGTCTGTACACACCGGACCTGTCCTGGATGCGTTCCACCAGTTCTTCCATCTCAATCTGTCTGTTGATCTGTATCTTAGGGTAGACTTTTCTTTTACCCTTTCCGCTCATGTCAGGCATTTCCTGCAAATAGTATCTTGCCATTTTCTTTGTGTTTTTATGGGTTATACAATTATTTTCATCTCTCCCTACTGCGAAATTGATTTTTCTCTTCGCTAAAACTCTTTTTCCTCAGTTGCAAAATGTTCATCCCAAGCCTTGGTATGTATATCCCAAACCTTGGGATGTACGTTCCAAATCTTGGTATATATATCCCAAACCTTGGGATGTAACTTTTGCAGTACAAAAATATAACTTTTTCAGTTATCTTGCAAAAGTTTCTCTGCAATGTGGTGAAATTTTCTCAGAATCTTTACTTTGCTTCCCTCACGGAAAAGGCGTAGACCATGTAGTCGCCGGCATCGCCCACGGGCTTCTGCTTCAGGTAGACCACAATGTATTCGCCCACGGGCAGCGGCTTGCGGGGCGTGCAGGCAAAGCCTATTCCGGCGGCGGGACGGATGTCAAAATGTTCGGGAAGGAAGCGCGTATATTCGTTCTTTTCCAAGGGCGATTTCATCAGCTGGCGGTACTGTTTGCGTCGTCTTAGACGGACAAGGGCATAGTCGGTAAGCGTCTGCTTCTCATCGGGATAGATAAAGAGAGTGGGGGATGCGTTGTCGGCCATTTGTGTGGCGCGCGAGCCCCAAAGGTAATGTATCTGTCTGTCCTTTGTCTTGATGTCCACGATTTTCCATCCCGGCTTGGTCTCGGTCTGGGTCTGTTCGGCTTTTAGGGGGACGGCATTGTCCGCTACCTGAATCCATACGTTTTGGCATGCGCTTTTTAGGGAGAAAAGTACTGTAATAAGGAGGATCGTCGCTATTCTTTTCATTGTCCGATGTGCTTTTATGGCGCAAATTTAGTCTTTTTATATAAATAAAACAAGGTATTCTTTTTCCGTTTGAAAATAAATGCCTAAATTTGTAATGAAAAAGACAATAAATAGGACATGTATATAGCAATTGTCATTCTGATGCTGGTGGGTTATGCCCTCATTTGTACCGAGCATTTTACGCGTGTCAACAAGGCCACCGTGGCGATGTTTGCCGGTGTGGTGGGTTGGATACTTTTCATGTGTACCGGTACAAACTTCATACAGCAAATGCATGCGCAGGAATTCAGTGAGTTTCTGGGCGGAAACGCTTTTTCGCTGTCACAGACCAAGGCTTTCATCCGCGACCATGTCTTTTTCCGTCACATGGTGGAAGTCTGTTCCATTGTGATTTACCTATTGGCCACAATGGCTATCGTGGAGGTGCTGAACAACAATGATTGTTTTGAATTTATCAAGGACTGGAGTCGTGCGCGCAGCTCCAAGCGCGTGTTGTGGATGCTGGTGCTCTTCACCTTTGTACTGAGTGCCAATATTGACAACCTCACCACCAGTGTGATGATGCTCATGATTCTGAAGAAACTGGTGGATAATCCGCGCCAGCGAATGTATATCGGCTCTGCCATAGTGATTGCCGCCAATTGTGGAGGATGCTTTACGGTTATCGGTGATCCCACTTCGCTTATACTTTGGACGCGCGGTGCTGTTACGGCCACGAACTTCAGCGGTGCGCTTGTGCTGCCGGCATTGGTGGCTACTGTCATTCCGGTATTGCTGATAAGCCGCAAGTTGCCCGAGACGGTGGATTTGGTAAGGTCCCGTATCATGTTCCGTGGCGATGACAGCAGCTTACCTGCTTGGCAACGTTTGCTTATGCTGATTATTGGTATAGGCGGTTTGTGGTTTATTCCCACCTTCCACCGCATCACTTATCTGCCGCCATTTTTAGGTGCATTGTGCGTATTGGGAGTGCTTTGGGTGGTCAACGAGATTGTGAACCGTCGCGCCATCATGAGCGAGCAGCCCATTACCATCAGCAGCAGTCGTTCATTGCAGTATCAGGTGTTGCAGACCATCATGTTCTTTGTGGGAATAGCCTTGTGTGTGGGAGTCCTCATTGAAATTGGTGCCATGCGTCAGTTGGCGCTTTGGGCAGACCACTATATCCACAATATCTATATCATGTCTGTGGCTACAGGACTCATCAGCGCCTTGATGGATAACATATCCCTGGTGCTGTCAGGAATCAGTATATATTCTCTGGTTCCAGAAGTGGAAGGTATGAGCGAATACGCCCGTAGCTTTACGCAGAACGGCCAGTATTGGCACCTAATCGCGTTGAGCGGATGTGTGGGAGGCTGTCTGTTGCCCATCGGCAATACGTCGGGCTATGCCCTCATGAAAAACGAGGACGTTTCCTTCCTGTGGTATGTGCGTCATATTTCGGGCAAGGTGCTGTTCGGTTGGCTCATGGCCTTGGTGACATATTTTCTGGTGGACTTCTTCCTCCGATAGAGAGGTTCCACGGAATTTTAGTTTTAAAAAATAAGGACAAAGAGAGATGAAATATGATTTGAGCAGACTCGGCATAGATGTGTTGAATGCCATGCAGCAAGAGGTGATGCAGCAATATCGTCGCCACCGACATTTGGTTTTGCTCAGTCCCACAGGTAGTGGAAAGACATTGGCCTATCTGTTGCCCTTGGTTTCGCAACTCGATGCCTCGGTGGAACAGTTGCAGGCGGTGGTGCTTGTGCCGTCTCGCGAACTGGCAGTGCAGACCAGCGACATCCTCAAACAACTTTGTCCCGATTGCCGTTGTATGGCCTGTTATGGCGGAAGGGCGGCAATGGAAGAACACAAGACTATCCGTGGGCTTCGTCCTCATGTTGTGATTGCCACGCCTGGCCGAATGATGGACCATTTGCAGAAAGAGAACCTGTTGCCCGAACATGTGCGGACTTTGGTCATTGACGAGTTTGACAAGAGCCTTGAGATGGGCTTTCAGCAACAGATGTCGTCCATAATGGATATGCTTCCCAATGTGGAGCGTTTCATCCTGCTTTCCGCAACGGATAATCCCAACATCCCTTCATTTGTGGGCGAGGATGATTTCTACAAGATTGATTACAGCGTGGATCCGTCGGAAGATTTGGACCGCATCAGCATGTTCGAGGTGTTGTCTCCTGTCAAGGACAAGTTGCAGACCCTGTTGGATTTGTTGTGTACCTTGGGCGATGAAACCAGCATTGTTTTTGTGAACTACCGTGAGAGCGTGGAACGCGTAGGACGGTTCCTCATAGACAATGGCGTGAGTGTGGCCATGTACCACGGCAATATGGAACAGCGAGACCGCGAGAAGACCATCTACCGTTTTGCCAACGGAAGCTGCAGAGTGCTTGTCAGCACAGATTTGGCGGCGCGTGGATTGGATATTGATGATGTGGACAATGTGATACATTATCACCTGCCCTTGGATGAAAAGGCATATATCCACCGCAACGGACGCACTGCACGATGGGATGCCCATGGCCATTCCTACATGATACTGGGCCCCGAAGAGTACAGACCCGAATATGTCTCCTCCGAACCCGAACGCTTCAAAATGCCAACTCGCATTCCGGCGCCGATGCCGGCACGTTGGGCTACCTTGTATATTGGCAAGGGAAAGAAAGACAAGATAAACAAGATAGACGTGGTGGGTTTCCTGAGCAAGGTAGGTGGGCTCACCCGTGAGCAGATTGGAAGGGTGGATGTGCTCCCTGGATGGGGCTATGCCGCTGTGGCGCGTGCCGAGATGCCACATTTGCTCAAACGGATCAGAGGGCAGAAAATCAAAGGCATAAAAACCATTTTTGCCTTGGCGGAATAAGAGGGACTACTACAGTTAAGATATAAATACTTTTGTGTAACCAGAGAATCTACATCGGAAACTGATGCAACGGAAAAATACGATTTTTCACCACGGCGAAATCATAGACATAGCCGGACAATGTATAAGCGTGCGCATATTGCAAGCCTCTGCCTGTAGTACCTGTGCGGCTGCCCAGTTGTGCAAAAGTGCCGAGGCAAAGGAAAAGGTGATGAAAGTACAGTTGGCAGATGCAGGCACATACGAGATAGGGGAGATGGTCCGCCTTCAGATTGATGTGCGCAATGGATTGCAGGCTGCTTTCCTGGCTTATGTCGTGCCGTTGTTCCTGATCGTATTGGAGTTGGTTGGTGTGAATAGCTTTGGCGGAAGCGACGCCCTTGCCGCTTTGGGCTGTATTGTGATATTGGCCCTTTATTACGGCTTTCTGTATGCCATGCGCAACCGTATTTCCCGTAAGTTTGAAATAAAATTAACAAAACAATAAAAATTTAATTTTCATGAATGTAATTCTAATTGCAGTGATTGTGTTGGGAGCGTTGGGCCTTGTATCGGCTTTAGTGCTCTTTTTCGCTTCCCACAAATTTGCAGTGCATGAAGACCCTCGCATTGGCCAGGTTTCAGAAGTGTTGCCCCAAGCCAATTGCGGAGGTTGCGGCTATCCCGGCTGTTCCGGTTTCGCTGCCGCTTGTGTCAAGGCGGCTGATGAAGGCAGCCTGGACGGCAAGTTGTGTCCGGTGGGCGGCCAGGCCGTTATGGAGCAGGTGAGTACCATTTTGGGTATTGCGGCATCTGCTGCAGCGCCTCGCGTGGCAGTTGTCCGTTGTAACGGAAATTGCGAGAACCGTCCGCGTATTGCACAGTTTGACGGTGCAACAAGCTGTCGCGTACAGCAGATGACCGGAATGGGCGAAACCGCCTGTGGTTACGGCTGTCTGGGATGTGGCGACTGCGTGTCGGCCTGCCAGTTCGGTGCCATTTACATGGATCCCGAAACCGGGCTTCCGGTTGTGGACGAGGAAAAGTGTACGGCCTGTGGTGCCTGTGCCAAGGCTTGTCCGCGCTGCATTATCGAGATCAGGCTCAAGGGTCCTAAGGGACGCCGTGTTGTGGTTCTGTGCAACAACAAGGACAAGGGCGCCATTGCCAACAAAGCCTGTAAGGTGGCCTGTATCGGTTGTGGCAAGTGTGTGAAGACCTGCGAAAAGTTCCAGGCCATTACATTGGAGAACAACCTTGCCTACGTCGACGCCGAGAAGTGCAAGATGTGCCGCAAGTGTGAAGAGGCTTGTCCCAAGGGTGCCATCCAGGGATTCAACTTCCCGCCGCGCAAGCCAAAGACAGAAACTCCTGCTACGGAAAGCAAGGAGGGAACTACGCCTTCAAACGAACAAACGAATTAGTATATCATGAAGACATTTAAGATAGGCGGGGTTCATCCCGCAGAAAACAAACTTTCCGCGTCAAGCCCCATTCGTGAGGCCGCGTTGCCCAAGCAGGCTGTGTTCAGTATGTTCCAGCATATCGGTGCACCGGCAAAACCTCTTGTAAAGAAGGGCGACGTTGTAAAGGTTGGAACCGTGATTGCCGAGGCTGGCGGCTTTGTCAGTGCGCCGGTACACAGCAGTGTGAGCGGAACGGTATCCAAAGTAGATGTGGTAATTGATGCCAGCGGAACCCGTCGCCAGGCCATCTTCGTTGATGTGGACGGCGATGAATGGGAACCCGCCATTGACCGCAGTCCCGAGCTGGTACGTCTGAGTGACCGACCGGAACTGGATGCCGCCACTATAATAAATAAGGTAAAGGAAGCCGGAATCGTGGGTTTGGGAGGTGCCACCTTCCCTTGCCACGTCAAGTTGTCTCCCCCTCCTGGAAGCAAGGCCGAGTGTGTGATTATAAACGCTGTGGAGTGTGAACCCTATCTCACCGCCGACCACCGTCTCATGCTTGAACATCCAGAAGAGATTCTGGTGGGTGTCAGCTTGATTATGAAGGCAGTAAGCGTGGAGAAGGGCTATATCGGCATTGAGAACAACAAGCCCGACGCCATCCGTCTGATGACCGAGAAAGCCCAGGCTTATCCCAATATTGAAATCGTCCCCTTGAAGGTGAAGTATCCCCAAGGCGGAGAGAAGCAATTGATTGATGCAGTCATTGGCCGTCAGGTTCCCGCCCCTCCCGCCATTCCCATCAGCGTGGGAGCCGTGGTACAGAACGTAGGAACCGCCTTTGCCATCTATCAGGCCGTGATGAAGAACAAGCCTCTTGTTGACCGCGTAATCACCGTTACCGGCAAGAGCGTTTCAAGCCCCTCCAATTTGCTTGCCCGTTTGGGAACCCCGTTCCAGCAGCTGATTGACGAATGTGGCGGACTGCCCGAGGACACCGGCAAGATTATCGGCGGAGGTCCCATGATGGGCAAGGCATTGCTCAATCTGGATGTCCCCATGACGAAGGGCTCCAGCGGACTGCTCATTATGCGCCAGGACGAGGCCAGACGAGCCGAGCCCGATCCCTGTATCCGATGTGCCAAGTGCGTGTCCGCTTGTCCCATGGGCCTCGAACCCTATCTGTTGGCCACGTTGAGCGACAAGCAGGAGTGGGAGATGGCCGAGGGCAATGACGTGGTAAGCTGCATCGAGTGCGGCAGTTGCCAGTTCACGTGTCCCAGCCGTCGTCCTTTGCTTGACAACATCAGGGTGGGCAAGAGCACGGTAATGGGAATCATCCGCAGCCGTGCAGCCAAGAAATAAGCATTTTAATGTCAGATTAGCGAAAAACCTACATATCACATGAAACCTATCATTTCCCTTTCACCCCATGTACACGGCGGCGACAGCGTACAGCGCAATATGTACGGGGTGTGTGTGGCCCTGCTGCCGGCTTTGGCGGCAAGCCTTTGGTTCTTTGGCTTGGGAGCGGCCATCGTGATGCTCACCTCCGTGGCGTCATGTGTCTTCTTCGAATGGGCCATTGCCAAGTTCATACTCAAACGCGAACGTATCACCATTACAGACGGTAGTGCGGTGCTTACCGGACTGCTGCTCGGATTCAACCTTCCCAGCAACCTTCCCCTTTGGATTATCATCATCGGTGCGCTGGTTGCCATCGGCATCGGCAAGATGACTTTCGGCGGTCTGGGATGCAACCCCTTCAATCCCGCACTGGCTGGCCGAATCTTCCTGCTCATCAGTTTCCCCGTGCAGATGACCAGCTGGCCCGAGATTGGACAGTACACAGCCTATACCGACGCCACCACGGCCGCCACGCCCCTCAGCCTGATGCAGACGGCCATTGCCACCGGCGATGCCAGCGTGCTGGAACAGCTTCCTTCGTTTGAGGAGATGCTGCTTGGCGCCATGGGCGGTTCTTTGGGCGAGGTAAGTGCGCTGATGCTCCTTCTCGGAACCGTGTTCATGCTTTGGCGAAAGATCATCACTTGGCATATTCCCGTCAGCATCCTCGGTACAGTGGCCGTGTTCAGCACCGCCCTGCATCTGTGGAATCCTGCCTATGCCCATCCTCTGGCCGTTCTCATGAGCGGAGGCCTCATCCTTGGTGCCTGCTTCATGGCCACCGATTATGTGACCAGTCCCATGAGCCACCGCGGACAGCTCATTTACGGTGTCTGCATCGGCTTGCTCACCGTGGTCATCCGCAACTGGGGAGCCTATCCCGAAGGCATGAGTTTCGCCATCTTTACGATGAACGCCTTCACTCCTTTAATCAACACATATTGCAAACCTAAAAGATTTGGGGAGGTACAGAAATGAAAAAGCTTGAATCTACATGGTATAACATGGCGCTGGTGCTCACCCTCATTGCCGTTGTGGCCGGAGCCGCGCTGGGTTATGTGAACGAACTTACCAAGGGACCCATTGAGCAGATTAAGGCGCAGCAGTTGGCAGACGGCATCAAGAAAGTGCTGAATGCCCAGGACCTGAACGTGGAAGAGCCGCAGACCAAGGAAGACGGCACCGTGCTTTATCAGACAGACAAGGGAACGGCCGTCAAGGCCTCTGACCCCAATGCCTTCGGCGGCACGCTCACGGTGCTTGTCGGTTTTGACACCAATGGCGTCATCCAGGGCTATCAGGTGCTGGAAACCAGCGAGACACCGGGCTTGGGCGCCAAGGCCGATACCTGGTTCCAGACCGGCGGAAAGGGCTGCATCGTGGGAGCCAATCCCGCAGAGAAGAATCTGACCGTGAAGAAGGACGGAGGCGAGGTGGACGCCATCACAGCCAGCACCATCACCAGCCGCGCCTTCCTGCGTTGCGTGAACAAGGCCTATGCCGCCCTGGCTGGCGAGTACACTGACGCGGACAGCGGAGCCACAAAGCAGCAGAAAGATAACAAATAAAGCATAGGAGGAAACAGAAATGAACAATATTAAAGTACTTCTCAATGGTATTATAAAGGAGAATCCCACCTTTGTCCTCTTGTTGGGAATGTGTCCCACACTGGGAACAACCTCCAGCGCCCTCAACGGAATGAGCATGGGACTTGCCACCATGGCAGTGCTCATCTTCAGCAACCTCATCATATCCCTTATCAAGAACTTCATACCGGATATGGTGCGCATCCCCAGCTTTATCGTCGTAATCGCCTCGCTTGTAACCATCCTTCAGATGGTGATGCAGGCCTATCTGCCCGACCTCTACGCCACCCTCGGCCTCTTCATCCCCCTCATTGTGGTGAACTGCATCATCCTGGGCCGTGCCGAGGCCTTTGCCGCCAAGAACGGTCCCGTTGCCAGCATCTTTGACGGCATCGGAATGGGTCTGGGCTTCACTCTGGGACTCACCCTGCTCGGTGCCGCCCGCGAACTGCTCGGAACCGGCTGCATCTTCTCCTTCTCTGTCTTCCCCGAAGAGTACGGAGCGCTGGTGTTTGTCCTTGCCCCCGGAGCCTTCATTGCCCTTGGCTATCTGATAGCCATCATCAATAAGATTAAGAAGGCCTGACGTTTAACGATTAAAGAAATATCATTATGGCATATATATTAATTTTCATTACAGCGATATTTGTCAACAACATCGTGCTTTCCCAGTTTCTGGGCATCTGTCCCTTCCTGGGCGTAAGCAAGAAGGTGGAGACCGCCTGTGGCATGGGTGCCGCCGTGGCCTTTGTGCTCACCATCGCCACCATTGTCACATATCTCATCCAGATCTATGTGCTTGAAGCCTTCGGGCTGGAGTATCTCCAGACCATAGCCTTCATTCTTGTGATTGCCGCCTTGGTGCAGATGGTGGAAATCATCCTCAAGAAGGTTAGCCCCAGCCTTTACCAGGCGCTGGGCGTGTTCCTTCCCCTCATCACCACCAACTGCTGCATCCTCGGTGTCGCCATTCTTGTGGCCAACGGCACATACGCCACCCAGGGGCTGGAACCCAACCTGCTCACCGGTGTAGTCTTTGCCATCAGCACGGCAGTGGGCTTCGCCCTTGCGCTCATCCTCTTTGCCGGCATCCGCGAACAGCTCTCGCTCATGCCCGTGCCCAAGGGAATGCAGGGAATGAGCATTGCCCTCGTCACCGCCGGACTCCTTGCCATGGCTTTCATGGGCTTCAGCGGAGTGGACAACGGACTGAGCAAACTTTTCGGAATATAATAACCATAACAATATAGATTTTATATGAAACAAACCATTCTTGTAACCGGAGGAACCGGTTTCATTGGCAGCCACACCACTGTAGAACTGCAGCAGGCCGGCTATGACGTTGTGATTGTGGACAACCTCTCAAACTCAAAGATTGAGGTGCTGGACGGCATTGAGAAGATCACCGGCATCCGTCCCGCGTTTGAGCAGGTAGACTTGCGCGATTATGACGCCACCGAGGCTGTCTTCAAGAAGTATCCCCAGATTTGCGGCATCATCCACTTTGCAGCCAGCAAGGCTGTGGGCGAGAGCGTGCAGCTTCCCCTGGTTTACTACCGCAACAATGTGGTCTCTCTGGTCAATCTGCTCGAGCTGATGCCCAAGTATGACGTAAAGGGTATCATCTTCTCCAGCAGCTGTACCGTTTACGGACAGCCCAAGCCCGAGAACCTGCCCGTAACCGAGGAGGCACCCCACCAGAAGGCCACCTCGCCCTACGGCAACACCAAGGAAATCAACGAGCAGATAATCACCGACTTCATCCACAGCGGAGCCCCCATCAAGAGCATCGTGCTGCGCTATTTCAACCCCATCGGCGCACACCCCTCTGCCGAAATCGGCGAGCTGCCCAACGGAGTACCCAACAACCTCATCCCCTTCGTAACCCAGACCGCAATGGGCATCCGCAAGGAACTGACCATCTTCGGCAACGACTATGATACCCCCGACGGCACCTGCATCCGCGACTACATCTATGTCGTAGACCTTGCCAAGGCTCACGTATGCTCAATGACTCGCGTGCTGGACAAGGAGACCGAACCCCTGGAGTTCTTCAACGTGGGTACCGGAAACGGCTACAGCACCAAGGAGATTGTGGACAGCTTTGAGCGTGCCACCGGCGTTAAGCTCAACTGGAAGTACGGACCCCGTCGCGAAGGCGATATCGAAAAGATTTGGGGCAACGTGGACAAGGCCAATCAGGTACTTGGCTGGAAGGCCGAAGCCAATCTGGACGATGTGCTTGCCACAGCCTGGAAGTGGCAGGTGAAGCTGCGTGAGGACGGCATCATGTAAAAGACCTTTGGCCTTTAGTTAAAAAGTTTGCAATTAAGAAAAGGCGGGGCTGTGTAATGCGGCCCCGCCTTTTTGGGCAATTCTCTTATATCAATGAATAAAGCACGTAAATCCAGTGCGTAGCCACTGCAGCTACAAGCCCGCCAATGGTATGTGCCAAAATAGCTTTAGATGTCAGCTCGCGATAACCCAACGAATCAAGCATTGCAGTGTGGGTACTCAAATAACCGCTCCAGCACATGCCAATCGCTGTGAATACGGCAATCGCATTCCCATCGGCCCAACCTTCGGCCACAAAACTTGGAATCAAGCCCAATGCAGCACTTACAGCTCCCAATGCCGTAATAGGGAAGGCAACCAAGTGCGGATCCCGGAAACCGAACAGCCACTCAAAGATGAAATTGACCTTGTCAGCCAGGTAAGGCAACAATTCTATGCTCTCGTATGCCTCACCGTCGTATGTCCCGTTTGAGGGACCAAATGTCAGTATCATCACTAAGGTAGAAATAATCAACACCCCGGGAATAATAGCCACACCTACGTCCACTCCGGTGCGGCCACCGTCAAGCAACGCATTCAATGTGCGGATGAATATCGACTTATCTTCCACAGCCCTCCCTTCTTCTTCAGCTGCAAACTTCGGACTTGCCTCCACCGCATTTTCTTCCAAAAACTTCGGGTATGCCTTTACCACAAAATGCTGCATCAAACGGGTGGAAACGACACAGCCCGTCAAAGCCCCAATAAGTCCAATAAATGGTTCGGCATCGAATCCTTGACCAACCATGAATACAATTACCAGCAAGCCCATGCCAAATGCTGTGCCGAAGTTGGTCAACGATATGTACTGGTACTTCTTGAAGTATTTGCTAAAATGCTTGTCTTGCGACAAAGTGATGATTGCGGGATTGTCCGATAAAAATGTCATTACCGCCCCCAACGAAGCCACGCCCGGCAAGTTGAACAACGGCCCCATAAAAGGACGAAGCAAGCGTTCAAGTAACTTCACCACACTGAATTCCACAAAAATCTTGCCTATTGCACCCGTAATCACACAAATGGCCATCAGATAGAAGCAAGTGTTCAGCAATAAGTCGTGTGCAGTCTTCATGATGGTGTTCAGCATTTGGGGCACTCCCATTTGCATGCCGATATAAGTAAACATGCCAAATACAATTACCGAGCAGGGAACACCCTCTGGGATGTACTTCCAGATGCCGCTTTTCTTTTTACCCATAGTCATTTAAAGATTGTTTTTGTTAACGCCAGAATATCCAATTTCAACTTCACACCCATGTCCGCGAAAGTCTGCTCATCCTGCATGGTACCTTCTGGATTGCCATTTTTGCCGAACGAATGGCAGGCTGCAAGGTGGAAACGCAGATTGCGGTTTCCTTCTGGTAACGGATAAAATTCCACACCGGCACCCAGTCGAGTTAGCTCTGTGCCTGGCATCACGCACATATCGCCCGTACTGTGAGTTCTGTTCACATCGTAAGACATTCGGCCAAACACATTGAACTTTTTCCCTATCGTGTATGACAGTTCACCCATGACCGAGAAGTCCTTGAAGAAGAAGGCATGCCCGTCTGTGGCGCGGTTCATGAAGTCGAGCTGCAGTGTGGTATCGCCAAAACGGAACTCGTTGCCCAATGCAAGGTAGTAGATGAATTTGCCCGGGGCATATTCCTGCGCATTGACAGACCACATACTATTGTACCAACCATGAGTGCCATACCACATTAGGTTGTAGGCATAGAGGTCCTCATTCTTAAAGTTGAAAGGGCTTTCGCAAAACTGAGCCATGAAACTGTCCTTACCGTTGTTGGTGGTATATGTGGTGCTCACACCAAATTGGTAGCAGGGGATGTTGTTCCAGTATTCCGAACAGAAATAAAGGTCAATGGGCGCACGGTCATATTCATAACCACCTATGCCAACCACTTGCTTACCTCCGTTGAAAGCCCAGTTCTTGTTCAGCCTGTAAGTAATGTGAATCCAGTCAGTAGCATCAAAGAAACTCTGGTCGGCATGCGCTTTGTTCAGTCGCTGACGGTACGAGTAGGACCAATGCTCATTGATTGTGCCGAAGAGCATCACGTTCAGATATTTTCCTCTGAATCCTGAATTAGCTTTTACAGCGTCCCCGTCCAGATATTCACGTTGATAGTCCAAACGTGTTTCGAACAGCAAGTTGATTGCCTTGTTTTCTTGTGCCGTGGCGCATAGCGAGCTTACCAGCAGGCACAAAGAACAAATGATTATTTTCATGTGATTAGATTACTTAGTCAACCCTTAAAAAGTTCTCACATACGCGCACGCAAGATTTTGTGATACAGCAATACCTCCTCCAAATGCGGATTTAGACCATTGTATCCACCAGCAGATAAGGCGCAAAAGAATCCTCAAGACTCTTTTGAAGTTG
>JAFYQQ010000081.1 GCA_017559845.1 Bacteroidaceae bacterium
ATACAATGGTCTAAATCCGCATTTGGAGGAGGTATTGCTGTATCACAAAATCTTGCGTGCGCGTATGTGAGAACTTTTTAAGGGTTGACTAGCTAATGTTTAGCGAGATTCGCGGGATTGACGTGAGCAAAACATGAAAACAAGGCTGATAAATGTTTCCGTTTGGTACGTTTCATGGACGATGAAATATAGCATAGTAAATACATTCCTGAAACATAGCAGTTAAATTGTTGTAGCACAGTGCTATAAAAGTTTTTTCTCTGTGGCGAAAGTTCTGTTCCAGCTGATGAAACGTACGTTCCAACAGATGAAACATACGTTCCAACCGATGAAACGTACGTTCCAAGCCTTGGAACGAACTTTTCACCGTTGACCAAAAACTTTTTCAGTTAATAGAAGAAACAATTTCAGTGGTATCGGAAAACAATTTTATTGGTGCTTGAAGAAAAGTTGAATAGGGAGAGGCTTTGCGTACGGCAAAAAGTTTGCCAAAACGTTTCTTCTATACAAAGATTTTACTACCTTTACAGCGCGATAAATGTAAAGTGAGGCGCTGTTGCGGACAAGAAGTCTGCGGACAAATTTATGAATGACGAATAATTATGGCAAACTATAATATTTATTTCAGCCCTACAGGGGGAACCCGGAAAGTTGCAGACGTATTGGTGCGAAATCTGTGGGGAGAATATGCAAACATTGACTTGTGTAAGGAGGTCTCACCCTTGTCATTGTCTGGCGATGATGTGTGTCTGGTGTCAGTTCCCTCCTATGGCGGAAGGGTGCCGGCTATTGCCCTTGAGCGCTTGCGAAACATAACAGGCAATGGGGCAAGGGCGGTGTTGAATTGTGTGTACGGCAATCGTGAATGGGAGGATACCTTGACCGAGTTGCAAGACACATTGGAGGCTCTTGGCTTCCGATGCGTTGCGGCGGTGGCGGCAGTGGCGGAACATTCCGTTTTCCGCCAGTTTGCCACGGGACGTCCCGATGCTGAAGACAAGGTTCAGTTGGCGGCCTTCAGCAAGCAGATTCGGGAGAAACTGGATGCGAATGCGTTCACTGACCTGAGTTTATCGGGAAGTCACGGAACCTACAAGGTCTTTAACGGCACTCCGTTCAAACCAATGGCAAATAATGATTGTGCCGGTTGCGGCTTGTGCGCAAGGGAGTGTCCCGTTGGTGCCATTGATGCGGCCAATCCCCAAATGACAGAGGTGGAAAAGTGTATCAGCTGTATGCGATGCGTCAGCATCTGCCCCAAGCATGCCAGAGGCTGTGATGCCCAACTCATGGAACTGCTGGCCGAGAAAATGGCTCCCGTACTGAGCGGACACAAGAGTAACCACCTTTTCTTGTAGCAACAATCATGAAGCAAGTCGTGGGGGCTTTCTCCAGTGGAAAACGATTGAAACAGAATAGGCTATGGACAGATTCAGCATCATTATAGAACGCCAGGAGCAAGTGGAGGAGATTATCCGTGAATGGGGATTCCTACCCTTTTTCAAGAATGGTATTGAGGGATTCTCCATCGAGGAAATGACTCCTCCAGAACTGCTATTTGGTGATGAGTTCAACAACGGGCCGTGGGGATGGAAAGGTCCGATTATCGCAAATTGGGAATCGGCTTACGGCAAGTTCTTCAATGGAAAGGCTGGCTTCGTGAGTCTGGAATGGTTACCCGACTTCATGAACTGGCGGCGTTCCATTCATCCGATGAAGAAGAAGGAGAAGGACGCGCGCCACATCTATGAGGTGTTGGTGGAGAACGAGTCAATGATTTCGCGTCAGCTGAAGAAGGCGAGTGGGTTCTCATTGAGCCGTAAACGGACGTCGTTCAATCCCAAAGACCCGATGAGGCCTATAGAGAACCCCAAAAATGGCACGGCTTTTGATTCGTTGATTGCCGACTTGGAAATGGGCACCCACATCTGCATTGCTGACTTTGAGTATCTCATTTCCAAGAAAGGCGAACCCTACGGTTGGGGGTTGGCAAGATATTGTACGCCAGAGGCCATGTATCCAGATCTCTTTCCCGTTAAAGAAAAGGTGAAAGGGCGTACGCCCAAGCAATCCAGAAAACGGATTCTCAACCATCTGTGCCAAGTGTTGCCAGATATAGACCCCAAAAAGATTGAAAAGATAATAGATTGACAGAAATAAAAGTGTTGAATTGGTGTGCCCAAAATGAGATTGATATATCGCTAAAGGTCATGCTGAACTAGTTTCAGAATCTCACCGCGAGCCAATATCAGTGCTTCACCGCGGACAGATGCTGAAACTAGTTCAGCATGACTATCTACTTTGGCTGTTATTATAGAAGAATGTTTGAGTGATGAATGATGAACGTATACCGTTTGATAAATCCACGTTGCCGATTCGCGTCTTTGCAGACGCCATCTTTATACGCGTACCATAATAAGACCGAGGGCTTAAAAGCCCCCGGCTATTCAAATCCACGTCTTTCAGGCGTTTTTCGTTCATCGTTCAACGTTCAACGTTCATCGTTTTGATAAGCGTCTTTACAGACGCCATCATCAAATCATCCGGACCATCTACTTGGGGGGTACAGTTTGATCATCAGTTCCCGCCGCTGTTCACTACAGGCTGTGCGGGCTCGTCTCCGCAAAGCACCACGAGCAGATTGCTCACCATGGACGCTTTTTTCTCTTCGGAGAGTTGTACTACCTGACCCTCTTCCAGTTTGTCCAGCGCCATCTTCACCATGCTTACGGCTCCTTCCACAATCTTTTCACGGGCGGCAATGATGGCGGCGGCCTGTTGGCGGCGGAGCATGACGGCGGCAATCTCGGGAGCGTAGGCCAGATAATTGATGCGGGCTTCTACCGCTTCCATTCCGGCCATGGCCAGGCGTTCGTTCAGTTTGGCTTTCAGCTTTTGGTTTATCTCATCGCTTCCATCGCGTAGCGTCACTTCATTGTCATCGTCCCCGTCATAGGCATACATTCCGGCCACTTCGCGCAGGGCACTGTCACTCTGTACCGCAACAAATTTCTCGAACTTGTTCATTCTGGCGGCTGCTGAGCCGGTGGCTTGCTCTGTGCTGCTTACGGCAGTGTCTATATCGAAAATGGCTTTGTATGTGTCGCGAAGTCTCCATACCAGTACTAGGCCAATCATGATGGGGTTTCCGCTCTTGTCGTTTACCTTGATGGGCTCGGCGTTGAGGTTGCGGGCGCGGAGGCTTACATTCTTTGCGCTCATGAAGGGGTTGAGCCAGTAGAAGCCGTTCTTTCGGAATGTGCCGACGTATTTGCCGAAGAAAGTCATCACTTTCGCCTCGTTGGGCTCCAGCATGGAGAAACCGCAACTGGCAGTGACGGCCATGATGAAGAGCAGGGATGAGGCCACGAACCAAAGGGAGGCAGGCAGTCCGTTGTCAAAGGCAGAGATGCCTTTTATCAGTGTCCAGACAGAACCGGCATACATGACCATAACCAGGAAAAACATAAGGAAGCCGTTCAATGCGCTACCTTTGTAGTCAAATTCTTTTTCGTTCATGATGATAGTTTCTTAATAGTTTGATTATTTCAGAGGTATGGTATGCTCCAGATAACCCTGTACGCTAAGGGCAATGTGGTGATGCCCTTTGACATTGGGGTGCAGACGGTCTGTGTCCACACGGTTTATGTGTGCGTCGTACGAATTATAAATGGGGAACAGCTGGGTGTGGATATGAGTGTCCAGCATGGGGACAGCCCATGCGCGTCCTGCCTGGCCGAGGCAATGGATGTAGTCGTCCAGGAACAAGCCTGCGTTATTGGCCCACAGCTCATCCGGCTGTACGTTTCTGTCACCGAATTTGGCAAAGCCGCGATGTATGGGGGAGAGCATCAGCACTCTGGCTTCTGGGAAGTGGGTCTTCACGGCAGACAGCAGATTGTTCACTCTGCCGGCAAAGGTGGCGTTGTCCGTGGTGTAGCTGCGGTGCAGCAGGGTGCGTTCCTGTCCGTCCTTGTTGGTGGTCTCTTCCTTTACGGCATAAATCTCGCCAAGGGGAACGCTGGCGTTGAAGTCGTTGGTGCCGCCGAAGATGATGACAAGGTCCCATGCCTCTCCGCTTTGTTCCTGTTGCAGGCGGGCTTTTTCCATTTGGCCGTGCATGTTCAGGATGGTGGCTCCGTTGCGCGCATAGCAGGTGGGCACAATCTGGAGAGAGTCTGACAGGATTTCCCACCAGCAGCGTGTGGTACCCACTCGGGTGCTGTCGCTGATGGAATCGCCGATAATGGCCACTTTCTTGCCGGCCCAGCGGTTTTGGGCCATTGTGATTCCCCCGATAAGGAGAAGAACCAGTAGAATGGTTTTACTTTTCATAAACTTTGGGTGTTTTATTTGATTTTATATGTAAACTAATCCGTAAGTAGATGCAAATATAAGTAAAATCCTTTTATTATAAGTAAAATCCCGTTGCTGGAGGTGAATAAACACTTTTTTTGAAAAAAAATGCCCAAACATTTGCGGGTTTGAAAAAATACCTCTACCTTTGCACCGCATTTCGGAAATAAGGCCTCTGGCGAGAGGCTGCCGATAGGGCGAAAGGGTGTTTAGCTCAGCTGGTTCAGAGCATCTGCCTTACAAGCAGAGGGTCGGCGGTTCGAATCCGTCAACACCCACCGAAAGTTTGAAAATTTGACTTGGACGGCTCCTTAGCTCAACTGAATAG
>JAFYQQ010000082.1 GCA_017559845.1 Bacteroidaceae bacterium
ATTCCTTTGAGTTTCACCGTTGCCGGCGTACTCCCCAGGTGGGATACTTAACGCTTTCGCTAAGCCACCGACATTGTATCGCCGGCAGCGAGTATCCATCGTTTACTGTGTGGACTACCAGGGTATCTAATCCTGTTCGATACCCACACTTTCGAGCATCAGTGTCAGTTGCACCCCAGAAGGCTGCCTTCGCAATCGGAGTTCTTCATGATATCTAAACATTTCACCGCTACACCATGAATTCCACCTTCCTCTTGTGCACTCAAGCCCGCCAGTTCCAACTGCACGGCTGTAGTTGAGCTACAGTATTTCACAGCTGGCTTAACAGGCCACCTACGCTCCCTTTAAACCCAATAAATCCGGATAACGCTCGCATCCTCCGTATTACCGCGGCTGCTGGCACGGAATTAGCCGATGCTTATTCGTACGGTACATACAAAATCCCAACACGTGGGACACTTTATTCCCGAACAAAAGAGGTTTACAACCCGTAGGGCCGTCATCCCTCACGCTACTTGGCTGGTTCAGGCTCTCGCCCATTGACCAATATTCCTCACTGCTGCCTCCCGTAGGTGTTTGGACCGTGTCTCAGTTCCAGTGTGGGGGACCTTCCTCTCAGAACCCCTAATGATCGAAGGCTAGGTGGGCCGTTACCCCGCCTACTACCTAATCATACGCATCCTCATCCGCGGCCGGAAAACCTTTAGTGGAAACTCCATGCGGAGTGACCACGCCATCGGGTATTAATCCATCTTTCGATGGGCTATCCCCGAGCCGCGGGCAGATTGGATACGTGTTACGCACCCGTGCGCCGGTCGCCATCAAACAAAGCAAGCTTTGTTCATGCTGCCCCTCGACTTGCATGTGTTAAGCCTGTAGCTAGCGTTCATCCAGAGCCAGGATCAAACACTTCATTGTAAAATAATATATATATGCCATAACGGCAAATATGCTGAAATATTCACGGAATGAATCATCCTACCCTGTCCCGCTCTCAATCTAAATTGAATCGACGGTTCGCTTCCTTTTATAAAAAAGCTTGTACTACATTTCCTTAATGTCTTATGTGAAATCTTTCAAAGAACTCTGTCGCAAACGCCGTTGTTTCTCATTTGCGGGTGCAAAGGTAGACACTTTCCACAACATGACAAAACATTCAGGCAACTTTTTTCAAAAGAAATCTAAAAAATATCTAATACACATTATTATATATTATATAGGACAGGAAACGTGAGCTAAGATAAATAAAATACCGTATTCTTTTGGCCTGTTATATAATTTTCTATATCTTTGCCGTGTCATAATAATAACTACATTAATATTATAATTCTATGTTTTCATTTTTATCAATAGAAGGTGCGGCGGAACAGACCGCAGAAATTGTGAAAAATGTTCAGAACGTAAATCTTGAGCAAGTTATTCAACAAGTTATCACTTTTTGTGTTGACGCAGGAAAAAGTATACTTCTGGCGGCAGTCATATTCATTGCCGGACGCTTCCTTATTTCTGTCATCAACCGTTTGGTTGCCCAGATGATGGAACGCAGAAAAATTGATGCCACCATCCAGTCTTTCCTGCGCAGCTTTATCAACATCCTGCTGACCATTCTGTTGCTGATTTCCGTTGTCAGTGCGTTGGGTGTGAACACCACTTCATTCGCTGCGTTGCTCGCATCTGCGGGTGTGGCTGTGGGTATGGCATTGAGCGGCAACTTGCAGAACCTTGCCGGAGGACTGATCATCCTTTTGTTCAAGCCATATAAGGTGGGTGATTATGTCGATGCACAAGGTGTGAGCGGGACCGTTAAGGAAATCCAAATTTTCCACACCGTCTTGGTTACCCCAGACAACAAGATCATCTATGTTCCTAACGGCAGTCTGAGCAGCGGCAGTGTAACCAATTACAGTTTGAGCCAGTTGAGAAGAGTTGACTGGACTGTTGGCGTTGAATATGGCACAGAGATTGAAAAAGTTCGCCAAACCGTACTTGATTTGATTAAGAAAGACGGCCGTATTCTCACTGAACCTGCACCCTTCATCGCTTTGAGCGCATTGGCTGACAGCAGCGTAAACATTACCATCCGAGTTTGGGTTAAAAACGAGGACTATTGGGGTGTGTTCTTTGACATGAACCAGAATATCTACGAGGTATTCAACCGCGAAGGCATCTCATTCCCCTTCCCCCAAGTTACAGTGCATCAGGCATAAAGAAACCATATTTCACAAAAAGGGGCATACCGGAAAGTATGTCCCTTTTCTTTTTATCAACCTTTACATTCAAATGCGGACAGCCGTGCCGCTACAAGTAACCATCAGCATGGACTGGCCTACCGTTTCATAATCAATGTCTATTCCAACAACGGCATTGGCTCCAAGGACAGACGCGCGAGCCTCCATTTCCTTTAAAGCCTTATCCTTTGCCTGCTGAAGCAGATTCTCATAGGTTCCGCTGCGCCCGCCAAAGAAATCAGTAAGCGAAGCCTTGAAGTCTCTCAGGAAATTTGCACCAGAAATCACTTCTCCGGTTACAACCCCTATGTACTCCTTGATTGGATGTCCTTCAAGCTGTGGTGTTGTAGAAAGTATCATAAAATTGTCATTTAGAGATTTTTAATCTGCCGATGCGGCAAGCGGAGATGCCTGGGTATATGTCCGGGCAGCCAAATCCTTATCAAGCATGTACATGCCATACTTGTTGCCTTCCACTGCCTCTACGGCCGTTATCATGTCGCGTGCGGACTCTTCTTCCTCCACCTGTTCGTCGATGAACCATACGAGGCGGTTGATGGATGCGAAATCACGGTCTTCATTGGCGATGAACGCCAGGTTGTTGATCAGCGATGTAACCTTCTTTTCATGTTCAAGCGTCTGTTTGAACATGTCCAGCACAGTGTCCCATTTTGAAGGAACCTCGGCAATGGGCAAAAGGGTTACCTTGGCATCCACACTGTTGAGGTAGTTCATGAAGATGCGGGCATGGTCCTGTTCTTCCTGGAACTGTACATAAAACCAGTTTGCCACTCCCTTATAGCCTTTGTTCTCGGCATCCAAAGACATGGCCAAGTAAAGATAAGCAGACCAAAGTTCGGCATTGATCTGTGCATTGATTGCTTCGTGAAGTTGTTTGCTTAACATAACATTTAAATTTTAATGGTTCAACAATAAGAGTGTTTAAAACAAATGATAACCCAGTCTGAATTCGGGATGCTTCTTTTCTCCCGGAATCCATAGGTTTTCTACAGTGAAGACTACCTCCTTGTCGCGGCTCACATTAAAGTCGCGCGAGGTAAAAGGGCGCAACTGTATGGGATTTCCGCCAAAGTTCAGGACAAAGTGCATGGAGGTGGGATTGGTCATGCGCACCCTGCGCTGTTTTTTATCCTTCCCAAAGAGTGTCTCATATTTGATGCAGGCCTGGAAGAAATCTCTTACCAATTGCTCCTCACCGGCAATGGTGCCAAAGGAATAGGCCAATGTGCGACGTGCCTGCAAGGCTTCCTTCACAGCTTCAAGAGACTTTTCCTTTGCAAGGATAAGGGTCATGTTGCGCTGGTGCCCCACAGCCACATAGTCTTTCGATGTGGTGCTGTGGATGTCGGTGTTCGCCGCCATGAAAAGTTTCTTTTCTGAAGCGCGGCTCACCACGGTGGGATAAAACTCGCCGCCGTTCATGATCTCCACACCGTCAATCAGATTCTGCTCATATACTTGCTTCTCAAAATCGATTATCTCCAAGTCCTTGCGGCGCCATCCGGGATGGTTCTGCATGATTAACGCTCCCTGCTCGCGGGCGTTCTTTATAGACACGATGGGGTCGGCATCATAAACCGTATTGGCATCCTTTACGAAAAGGGCATTATAATGACCCACTTTCAGCGGGTCGCGGGTAATCTCCACACCGGGAATGAGCAAAAGTCCGCTCTGATCCGCAACCCGTTGGGTCTCACGCACCGGGAGGTTAAGGTCTGCGAGTATTCCACGCTCATCTGCCGCTTTTCCTGTGATGCCGGCATTTACAGCCTTGGTGCCTTCGGGCACATAGCCTTTCAGGAAGGAAATCATCTGCCCCTCCCACTTGCGGTATTCCACATGGTCTGTGATGGCAATCACGTCCAGACCGTCTGTCCATGCCTCCTGTACACGATATTCGGGTGTCACGCTTCCATCTGAATAAATGGTGTGGATATGCAAGTCGCTCTTCAGCACCACATACTTGTTCACGTTGGGCAGAATGAACTCGTTGCGCAGTACATCGTTGCGCATGGTATGGCGCATCATGTCCTTGTTGTTCTTGTCCTGGTAATAGATGGATTGTGCCGCAGCAGAGAAACTGGCCGCAAATGCAAAAGCAAAAAGAAAAAGTTTTTTCATCGTATTATTATATCTTAATATGTGTGTTATCAACGTAAATCAGACACAAAATTACGAAGAGTTGGAGAAAGGACAAAATAAAAAACCGTTTTTTAGTTTTTTTTAAGATTGCCGGTCGAACAAGCTAGGTAGAAAAAGGCCATGTCCGGTAAAAGACATGGCCTCCGCACGCATCCGCCTTAGGACTTCCTGCATATTTCTTTCCTGAGCAATTCCACAAAGCCAAGGGCCTGACTGCCGGTGAGGCAGCGGATTTCCATTATGGGCACATACATGAGCGCCGTATACTGGCTTATCTGAAAGGCCGCAAAACTGCCATCCGTGGCATAGATGCTCTCAAACAGCACACGGCCCTTATCTGCGCTCGCAAACATCTTCTCCGCCTCTGAATCAATCTGCACAAGGCACTTGCGCAGCCCCTTAAGGCTCTCCATGTCCATCTCTACGGATTCGGAGTAAAGAGGGCTGCCGGTGGGCACATAAATCCATTGTTTCCGTTTGGAAAACATAACGGCCACACTTGCTATGACAATGAGCACACCGACAAAAAGTCCCGTCATTCCCATACCTTCGTTGGTATTGGAAGAGGCAAACAACGTCAGCGCCGCGCCAAAGGCAAAGGCAAGCACACAAAACACAATCATGGGCATATTCACACGGGATTTCACATTGGCCACCTGGCCAATATTCTCAAAAGACAATGATGTCATAATAATCTGATTTTTATTGGGTTGATTTTCTTTTTTTATAATATATAGTTCACCTGCAAAGCCTGCAAAAAGCATGTAATAAGAATGTACACACCTTACGCAGCTATACAACAGGGAGTAAAACGGGAAAAAGAAAAACCGCTAAATGATGATGTGCCGAATGGCAAAAGTGTACAAGGGCGTAGGATAAATGCGTCCCACGCAACAGTCTGTCCTGTGGTATGACAGCGACTGCGTCACCCTATATTCCACAAGACGCACAATATGCTTGAACAGCAGGCGGCGGAGGCTCTGTTCGCGCCACAAGGAAGAGAACGGCTGTACGTTCCTTACGGTATTGAAACCCAAAGAACTGGTACGGGGCGCAATCCCCACCCCACCGCCGTTCAGGTCATACGGATGATGCTGCTTCACGGGAAGCACCTCTCCCGAAAAGTCCGAATCGGCCATGACACGCACTTCCGTCTGCTCCACACCGGCAGACATGCCGCACTCCGAACCGTCCCAAAAGGACAATCCGGCCAACAGCACCAGCATCATGCCGACGATTAAAAGAAGCATCTTGCGTTTCATCTTCACAAATTTGCGTGCAAAGGTACGATTAAGCGAGCGAAAAAACAAACTTGTTTGAATTTTTCCAAGCGTGAGTACCTTCGGCGACAGCCAAAGTACGATTAAGCGAGCGAAGAGACAAAACATATAACTTTCATTTTTGCCTCAAAATTACTAAAAACTCGTTTCTTATTGTGCTCGGCAGAGGCTGCCGCAGGGTTTCTGTGGCCAAAAAATGCTCGGCAGAGGCTGCCGCACGTTATTTTGAGGTAAAAAAGTGCTCGGCAGGGTCTGCCGGACGTATTTTTGAGGAAAAAAAGTGGTCGGCAGAGGCTGCCGAGCATTTCCTGTGGCTGAAAAGTGTGCGGCAGCCTCTGCCGCGCACAAAATTTCACGAAAGAACTATTCGGATGTGGGAATTTCTCATATTTGCCGCGCTGCACTCCCCTGCTCCTTTCGACAGACTTGGCGACAGAAAGAGGAAAAACATCAGAAAGTGGGCAGGAGTTCTTATTCAGGAAAAGTTGTAGACCCTATTTCCTCAATCAAACGGCGGTGAACCTCGTCCAATGAGAGGATGGCGGGATTGCCGATGAGCACAAGCTGCTCACGGGCACGGGTCAGGGCCACATTCAGTTTTCGGTCTATTACCGCCCCCTGCTCCACAAAGGACTGGCTGCAGAGGAACTGGAGCTGATAGGGCTGGCGAACCGTAAAGCCATAGATGATGACATCGCGCTGGCTGCCCTGGTATCGTTCCACCGTATCCACAGTGATTCCGTCCAGTTCGGGTATGCCCAAGCTTGCTATCTCCTGCATCACCTGTACAATCTGGAGGCGGTAAGGGACAATCACGCCCACACTTTCATGGGGGAGGAAGGGTTTCCGGTTCTGACGGTAGAGACGATACACACTCTGCACTGTGCGGGCAATCATGCGGGCCTCGCAGGCATTTGTTTTCGGGGAAAGATTGTCAACGGGTGCTGACGATGGGAAGAAAACCGTGCGCCGGCTGGCCAGAATCTGCTGCAAGGGGCAGTCCGCATCCACCACCGGGAAATGCAGCGGAGAAAGCTGGTGAGGAAGGGGCACAGGACCGAGATTATCCTCATAGAAAGACTTCACGGCAAAGTGTGCCACATCGGGATGCATGCGTCCCTGACGAGTAAAGGTAAACATATAAGGGGATTCTGTGCCAAAGGCCCTCTCCTGAAGTCGCACCAAGCGTTGGAAAAGGGATTCGCGGCAGTCCATCAGTCCCATTCCGTTCAAGAGGGGATCGCTGACGGCAGAGGTCTGGGACGGTTGCAGCACCACGGCTGGCAGTTGTTTGTGGTCGCCAATCATGACAAACTTCTTGATGGAAGGCTCGCCGTGGCACGTTGCGCAAAGGATGCCCATAATCTGCGGCTCCAGAATTTGCGAGGCTTCGTCGATAATGGCCATGTCGAAGGTCTTGAGCTGCAACAATTCGGCATGGGAAGAAATGCTGCTGGTGGTTCCCACGAACACGCGGGTTTGTCTGAGCAGATGGTCAATGTCGTCTATTCTGCCCAAAGGTTTGATGCGCTGTTCCAAAAGATAAGGGTGGTAGGCCTCGCTGCAAGCATGGGGCCTGCCAATACGGATGAAGTCGATGCCATGTTGCACCAACTTGCTGCAAATCTCGTCCACCGCCCTGTTCGTATAGGAGAGCAACAACACGGACTCTTCCGGATGGGCCAATGTTTCCAGCAGGATATTGACCAACCCGAAGGAGGTTTTTCCCGTTCCCGGGGGGCCAACAAGCATGAAATAGTCCTTTGCCTGTCGGGCACGCAGAACCAGTTGGTTGAAATGGGGGCACTTTCCGTCCATGGAAAAGTCCAGGCAAAGGGCAACAGCTGGGTCTGCTTCCGGCTGGCGCTGTGCCATAAGCAGCCGCCTTCTGTCCTCGGTGGTGGTCAGCAAGGAATACACGGAGCGGTAAAGTGCGGAGAAACCGGATTCTACACAATCATGCTCAACAGCCCACACCCTGCTGTCCGTCTGTTCAAAAATGCGGCGATTCCTTTGCGGTGTTCTAAGCTGCAATTCCACCGAATCAAGATTGAACGCCAGAATGGTACATCGGAATAATATGGTTCCGCACGCATTGGGAACAGTATTGTCCGGATAGGCATACATGATTACGCTGTCGCCCTTTCTGAAATTCGGTATGCCCAATTCATTGGTTTCGGAGAATTGCAGGACCACCTGTTCCGTTCCGTTTTCATCGCGGTCAATGGTCTGTATGATTTTCAGATCTAAAAGGATGTTGCCGGCCAGCAGTTTCTCTTCCAAGGAACATTTCCAAAGAGATGCCATACCGTCGGCCTCGCGTCCCGGTGCACCAATCTTGGCAAGCAGGTGTTCCTGTGCCACAAAACCCGTCATGCGGTGGTAATAGGCTTTAGCTTCCGCCGGTGCGTTCTTCACGGCATCCAGCAAGCGGGCAAGCGGATCTTTTACATATTCGTTCCAGAAACGGTCGCTGCACCCAACCCCACGAAAATGTTCGGGAACAAGCTGTTCCAGCAGCTGCGTGCCGCCCTTGCACAATCTGAAGTTGAGCCATACCATCTGGTTGCGTATCTGCAAAGCCTGCTTCAACAACTGCGGTGCCGCACCCTCTTTCAACAATCCGTCCTCATACTTGGAATAGAGCAGATAGCAGGAAATGTCGTCGTTGCGGATACCGAATCCGTAATGCAGCATGGCCTGATAAAGCAACATTTGTACATAGTGGCTCTCAACGTGCCTGTTGCGGAATTCGTCGCGCTTGCCCGATTTCTGTTCCATCAGCACACGGCAGTCGTCCGTTATAAGGTCCATACGGCCTTGCAGCCCCAACGCCTCGCACATGAACGACGCCTCCAGCAAGACATGGTCCATATCCAGGGCCTTGTCGTGCCGCACTGCCTGTTGCAGAATCTTCCTGATATTGGCCAACTGGCTTTGTGCTTTGGAATGGAAACCGGAGAACTGGTCTTTTACAGAAAGAATCTGAAGCACGTTCATGTGCATGAAACGCCTTGCGGAATCGGCATATCCGTCTTCTGCCTCCGTGGAGGCTCTCTGTCGGCTGACTTCCTCATCGAGCAACTGGCCGGCAAAGTTTCCGAGCAGAGTGGCGGGCGAAGCTTCCTTTGTGCCCAAGCGATTTGTCAAGTGGGCGTATGGCGTAATTCCATATGCCTTGAAACAGGCGGCAACGGTGGAAACGTCTACCAGATAATCCGGCTCCAGGATTATTACCTCGGGATGAAAAATTCCTTCCCTCGCGACGCAGTTCAGCAAGCCCAATTGTGTGCCGACGTTCAGCAAGGGTTTCAAATGTGCCCAACCGCCCAAATGGCCATTGTCATCCACATAATCAATGGATATCTGCTCTTCAAAACCATCCTCCGGAACAGCCAGAATGTAACGGTCGTCCCAAGAAAGCACGCTCACCCGCATCTTCTCCACCTTTGGCACGGCATCCGCTCGCTCCGGCCGCTCGGCCTTAGACGGGAGCATAGAGAGAAGTTCATCCGGAACGGGGGTGGCATGTACCTGACGCACCAGTTCGGTCAGACAGGCGGCATCATGGGGCAACAGCACGGTCAGTTCCTCTCGGGTGTGTTCATGTAGGTTGTGGCAACGGCCACGAAAGTTGTTAATGGGATAATGGAGCGCACGTTCTATCAGATTGTTCTGACACGCAAAAGTCAGTCGGGCAAAAGGGCCACTGAAGTCAATGCCTGTATGTAGCGTCGCCTCTTCCAGTACAAGGCAGAGAATCCGATACAACTCTGTGTACCGGATTCTGATGTCTTGTGCCGGGTTCCTGAGAACCTCAAGTATTTCGCTGTAGTGCGGCAATTACAATACCTTTTTATAAAGTTCAATGATTTCCGCTTCGGTCACATCGCGAGGATTGCCGGGCGTGCAGACGTCGGTAATGGCCTGTGCGGCAAGTGCGGGAATGTCCGCTTCCGTGATGCCGATCTCTGACAGATGCTGGGGAATGCCCACACGAATGCTGAGCTCGCGTACCGCATCCACAGCTGCCTGAGCAGCTTCTTCGGGAGTCATGCCGGTGGTGTCCACACCCATGTGCTGGGCTATGATGCCATATTTCTCTATGCGGGTGGGCATATTGAATTCCATGATGGTGGGCAACAGCAACGCATTGGCCACACCGTGGGGAATGTCATGCAAGGATCCCATGGGATGAGCCATGCCATGCACCAGTCCAAGTCCTACATTGGAGAATGCCTGTGCGGCTATGTACTGTGCCAGCGCCATACCCTCGCGTCCCACTGGATTAGTGGGTTCTTCCACAGCGATGGGCAGGTTCTCGGCAATCATCTTAATGGCCTGCAGCTCATACATGTCGCTCATGATCCATGCGCCCTTGGTGATATAGCCTTCGATGGCGTGGGTCAGGGCGTCCATACCCGTGGCTGCCGTCAGTCCCTTGGGCAGGCTGTACATCAGTTCGGGGTCAACAATGGCCACGGCCGGGATGTCGTTGGGATCCACACACACCATCTTGGCCTGACGTTCCTCGTCAATGATGACATAGTTTATCGTCACCTCTGCTCCTGTGCCGGCTGTGGTGGGAAGGGCAATGATGGGCACACTCTTGTTCTTTGTGGGAGCGCATCCTTCCAAAGAGACGATGTCGCCAAATTCAGGGTTGTTGGCCACAATGCCTATACCCTTTGCCGTGTCCATGCTGGAACCGCCGCCAATGGCTATGATGCAGTCTGCTCCGCTGGCCTTGAACGCCTCCACACCTTGCTTCACGTTGGTTACTGTGGGGTTGGGCTTAATCTCACTGTAGATATCGTAGGGGAATCCCATCTCGTCCAGTACATCGGTTACCATCTTTGTGGTTCCCACCTTGATGAGACCTTTGTCCGATGTGACAAGAGCCTTCTTGACTCCCATTCGGGTCAGTACTTCAGGCAACTCCTTGCGGGCGCCGGGGCCGAAGTAAGAAACTTCGTTCAGAATAAATCTTTGTGCCATAAATATAATGTATTAGAGGGTTATTTGTTTGATACTTGCCAGTTGTCCGTGCGGAAGGGAGTTACAGGGAAGTTGCCCTCGGTATGCAATGTACAGGTGGGATTGTCCGCCCATCCGTAACGAACGGCCACCGGATACTTCACTTTGTTGCTTCTTACAATTACCTTCTTGCCGTCTGTCTTGGCGCTTGCCACATACCACTTGTGGTCGGGTCCCGCAATGGTAAATCCGGGCAGATTGTTGTCCTGGATGAAGGGTTCGCTTCCTTCGGGATAGTCAAACTCGATGTGTACTTCATCACCAATGACCTGATACTTTTTATAGATAGGTGCGGTATAGACAACATCCTTCTTTCCATAAGTCTTGTGCAAGGCAATGGCAGCCATACGTCGGCCCAGTTCGCGCTTGCTCTTGGGGTGAATGTCCTTGGCATCGCCGATGTCTATGTTGCAGGCCATGCCCGTATTGTGCAGGGTAAGTGCCTTCTCCTGAGTCTCGCGCAAAAGTGCCCATTCTGAATCGGGCTGCACGTCTCTTGGGGTCAAGTAGTTGGCCAGCTGGGCAAAGTAGAAGGGCATGTCGGGCTGTTGCCATTTATCGCGCCACTCCTGGATAAGAGTCTGGAAGAGACTTTCGTGCTGCACAGCCGCACCCACATTGGAACATCCCTGATACCAGAGCACACCCTTTATGGGGAAGTCAATCAGAGGATTGATCATTGCATTGTAAAGCACAGAGGGGTAATGGCTGTTCACCGTCTTGGGACGTTCGCCAAAATGAGCCACATTCAGGCCCACAGCATATTGCCATCCTCCGGCCAAAGAAGTCTTCTGACCACCAACGGTATAGTGCAGTTGGTCTGCCTTGCTCAGGAAACCACCACCGTTGCCCATGTCAGATACTCTCACAGCAATGACATTGCGGCCGGCCTTTACCAAGTTTCCAGGTATGGTGTACAAGCGGTTATTGGCGTATCCGCTTGTCTGGCCCACTTGTTCGCCATTGAAATATGTAATGTCGGCATCGTCCACTTGACCCAGGTTCAGTTGTATGTCCTTACCAGCCATCGCCTGCGGAATCTCTATGGTCTTACGGAACCATACCACACCATCCAGGCCGGGCAATCCCTTGCCTTCCCAAGCACCGGGCAGGGTCATGGTGGGCCAATTCTTGTCATCAATCTCGGCCTTGAACCAGGGACGAGCCGTTGTCAGACCGATGTCACGGGTGTTATAGGTATCATTCCACTCCTGCTGGATACGGGCCATTTCATCTGCCAATTTGGAACCTTTCTGCTCCATCCATGCCATCTGTTCCTGGAATCCCATCACTCGGCCCAGGGCTTCTGCACTGATCCAAGCCTGTGCAGGTGTGCCGCCCCAGTTGGAGTCTATCACGCCAATGGGTATTTTCAGCTCGTTCCACAGCTGACTGGCAAAGAAATAGCAGACAGCACTGAATTCGGGAACCGTTTTCGGAGAGCATTCCTGCCATCCGTCCATGTTATATTCCAGATTAAAGCAGTCGCGTTCCTTCAGATCCAGCACGTTCTTTACCTGGAACAGGCGGATGTTAGGATAATTTGCATTTGCAATTTCCTCTTCATAGTTGAACACCTTTCCCCATCCAGCAAGGGGCATATCCATGTTACTCTGTCCGCTGCCGAGCCACACCTCGCCCACCAGCACGTTCTTCAGCATTGTGTCCTCGCCATCGGAGAAAAGCAGTGTATAAGGTTCGCAACTCGCCTTGGGCGTAGCCACCTCCATATACCAATGACCTCTGGCATCGGACTTGGTGTTGATGGCCGCACGGCTCCATCCCGTCTGAAGGGTTACATCCGCATTGGGTCGTGCCCTTCCATGAATTTTCAATGTGGATTTCTGTTGCAACACCATATTGTCGGTGTACACACTGGGCAAGGTAATCTTAGCCTGTGCCATCATGCCGCAAGCCAAAAGTGCGGCAGTAAAAAAAGTTTTCCTCATCTCCTTATTTTTTTTATGTTTTAATTCGTATCAGATTTATGTCCGAAACCCTATTGCCATATACGGATCGGAGCATCTATACACCACAAAGTTAGACAAAAAACCCTTTGCAAGCCATAAAAATCTGACAAAAACATGTTCTGATGGTGCTTTTTTCATACCTTTGTTACAAAATCAAATAACTTTAATCCCATTAAGACATGAAAAAAAGCTTTTTTGCATCACTGATGATGCTGGTTTCGCTGGCAACATTCGCCCAGCCCCAAGTTGTTGCACACCGAGGATATTGGAAGACCGACGGCAGCGCACAGAACTCTGTAACCTCCATGGAACTTGCCGCCAAACACAAACTCTACGGCTGCGAGTTTGACGTATGGATGACTTCAGACGGCATTCTGGTTTGTAATCACGATGGAGTAATTGACGGCATCCGCATTGAGGACGTGCCCTATGCCAAGGTGCAGTATTGCAAGATGAGCAACGGTGAGTTGATGCCCACCGTGGCACAATACCTTCGCGAGGGCGCCAAATACCCCCACTTGAAAATGGTGTTCGAGATCAAGACCCACAAAAACAACGAGCGCAACGCCAAGGTTGTGGATCAAGTAGTGCGTTTGGTGCGCGAACTGGGCGTACAGAGTCAGGTGGAATACATCGCTTTCAGTCAGTTCATCTGCGAGCGTCTGCACCAGTTGGAACCACAGGCAAAGGTGGCATTCCTCAACGGCAACCTCACACCCAAAGAAGTGAAGGCATTGGGACTGACCGGTATCGACTACCACCATTCCGTTTTCAAGAAGAACCCCTCATGGCTGAAGGAAGCTAAGGAGTGCGGTCTGGAAGTGAACGTATGGACGGTAAATGACGAGAAAGACCTCATAGAGCATGCCGCCAACCCCTACATCGACCTCATCACCACCGATGAGCCTATCATGCTGAAAAAGATTCTCAAAGGCGGCAAGAAGAACAAAGCAGGAAAAGGCAAGGACGGCAAGAAGAACAAGAAAAACAAGAAGGCAAAGAAGTAATCTAAAGTCTCCAGGCGTCATGCAAGTGACGTCTGGACCATTGGCTATTAGCGGTCTATATACGTCATGCTGATTTTTTTTCAGCATCAGTCCGCGGAAAGGGGGCGGCTATGTTCGTCAAGACTCGCGGTGAGATCCTGAAACGAGTTCAGGATGACGTTGGGTAAAGCGATAGGCACAACCTGCCATGTCATTTGCATCGCATTTAACCTTTTAACTTTTAACCGTTACTGAAACGGATGTGGATTAAGAACGGTTGGAAATTTTATGCCAAGACGTTAAAAGGTTAAAAGGTTAAAAGTTAAATTTGACGAAATGTGTTTTTGACAAGCGGTTAAGATAACTGTCTGCTGATATGTGCAAATCGCGCGTGCGCGTTTTATTATTTATATTATTATATTAAGTATAATATACTAATACTAATAAAGAGTATTAGGGTATTGGTTTTCTTTATGAGTCACACCAACCTCTCGCGGTGAGAAGACGATTAACATTCGAAGGTTGTTGACCATTGGCTATTGGCTGTTAGCAGTTAGCTGTTGGCTATCTATAGACGTCATGCTGAATTCAGTTCAGCATCTGTCCGCGGTGAAGGGTCGGATATGTACATCAAAACGCGCGGTGAGATCCTGAACTAAATTATTCGCCTTCGCTCATCGAAAACATCTTTATATTTTTTGTATGAGGTATGGTCAGGATGACGGTAGGCTATAGAAGGACTTTGGATGAAGTGTTCAGAACAACCTACGATGTCGTTTGCATCACATTTAACCTTTTAACTTTTAACCTTCCCTGGACTGGTGGGATGAGTCTGGCAACTATAACGGAACAACGGATATGCCATGCCTTCGTTCCATCACTACTGATGACGGGACGAAGGCATAACTGATGGCGGAACGAAACGTAAGTTGAGGGTACTAGATGAATGCTTTGACGGCCATGCTATTCTTTGGCATGTGCAGAAGCCTGGGACGAATTTTCCGTCTCCAGCCACCACTTCAGCAATTCAAAGAAGGAGGGCGCATCCAAGAGTTCAATGCTGGGGTTGAGCCGCTTGGCCTCGGCAATGGTTTCTTCGTACCACTTGGGACTTTTCAGGATGCAGCGGAACCAGTGGAAAGGTATGCCCCCACGGTCGCGGATGCGGTCCACCAGCACTTGGGCGGCAACCTTGGGGTCATTTGACACCAAGTCCCAGTCGCTGCGGAGAACAGGCATCCCCTTGTACAAGGAAGCGGGCGGACACTTCTGCGGCACAATGCTACGAGGGCTGAAACGGGAATAGGCGTCCAGCGAGCGAGTGCCCATGGCGGGTCCATTGCCGTCTATGATAAAACCAGTAATGTCAATGCCCCACTGACGATAGAACCGTTGGCAATGACGTTCCCATGCGCGCACTCGGTCAGTTGTCCCCTGGAGACTGTCTTCATACTCTGCCGTTCCAGGCATCAGATAACCCGCACCATTGTCCGCACTTACGAAATAGTCGTTATGAGAGGCTGTCTGACGCAGATAATGCAGCACATGGGGGGCACGCTGGGCAAGGACGGGACTGATGGCCCACATCATGGGCAGACGTCCTCGTTCGGGAGCATCCCACAGCCGAGGCAGACACTGGCTCACCCAGGAAGAGGCATCATAATCGCCCACATAGACCACAATGAAGTTCTTGCCTTTTGCCAACTGGCCGTCAGCACTGATGAGTCCGCTGCTGACAAGCTGTTCACGTTCCACCCACTTCTGGGGATAGGTCTTCTTCAATGGGAAATGCTGCCAGAAAGAGGCATTCGCCATGGCGCCATAGCCGATGGCATCGGCATCCTTAAAGGCATTGTAATGACTTATGAACTCAGAGAACTGCCATTCTGTGGCCACATCTTCATGCAAACCGCCAGCACGACGGGTATATTTGTATGCCCATGCCGGAAAACCTCCTATGTAACACATCTCTTTCCCCTTTCCCAAACGATATGCCTGGGAGAGAAGTTCGCTTAAGGTGGCGGCATCAGTGCCCAACGGCTGTGAGGGTTCATCTGTGGCTGGCTCATCCGCCCAAGGGGAGAGGTCGAAGAAGAAGCCACCCTTTGAGACAAAAAAGTCATGATTGGAAAGCAGATGATGGTTCATGGGGGCAGAACGCGGTTTATTGCGCCAATACTGGTCTATGTAGTAACCGGCATATCTGCCCTTGCAACGTCCGGTCTTCATATATTTCTCTATAAACCACAGATAGGAGTCGCACTTGACGGAACCTGAAGACGGACGGTCGCAACCCGGAAGCGTGCCTTTTCCCGTAAACATGGAACTGCCGTCGGGATTCACCAGCCAGCACTTGACCGGAATTGCGGATTCTCCCAATACCAGACGACTGTATAACGACTGTGGACGGGGGTCGTAGCGCAAGGCGATAAGGTTCTCTGCCCCTGCCACAGAAGAAGCCACATTACTGGTGGAAGGGACATTGGAGTCATACACCACAGCGCCCTTGACACAACTTCGGAAAGCGGCCACCGCATCTTCCACCCTATTGCACGGAATGCTGTCACAGGCATGGAGCCACTCGCCCTTCCTGCGGTAAATGTTCCACCAGTGCGAATCAATGTCTATGCCATGACTGGTTACATAACGCACATACAAGCGCGGAGAGGTGCGGTTTACAATGCCCTGAAGGGTGGAGGCACAATGCAGGGCATCCCACATGTCAAGGACCTGTATGCTATCGTTTAGGTCGGTTTGGTGCAACGCATGCAAATCAAGGAAGACAACCTCCTTCTTGGACGCAAATCCGCCTTGACTCAGCAACAAGGCGACCAAGAATAGCCATAATATTTGTTTCTTACCGCCAATGTTCATGTTCTGTTTCATTTATTCTGTTCTATTTTCTGTAAACATCATCATAACTAAAAGAAGGTTGTCATCACGACAACCTTTCTTTCTTCATAACATAAAATTTAAAACCATGAATACTATGTATTCAATTGAATTAAGAATCAGTCATCGGCAAATGACGATGTGCATCATCCTTCATCTGCCTGATATTCCTTACGCAACTCATTGAGTTTCTTGTGTAATTTCTTTTGAATCTTCTTATAATCCGGATGTCCGTAGAGATTGTGCATTTCAGAAGGGTCTTCCTGGAGGTCATACAATTCCCATGTATCTATGTCATTGTAAAAATGGATCAGCTTGTAACGCTCGGTACGGATGCCATAATGGCGCTTGACCATGTGTTCGGCCGGATATTCATAGAAATGGTAATACAAGGCATCGCGCCATTTACGCGGACCTTTTTCCTCTTGCAGGAGCGGCACCAAGGACTGTCCTTGCATATCCTCAGGTATAGGCACACCTGCCATCTGCAGGAATGTGGGGGCATAGTCTATGTTCTGCACCATCTCGTCAATCTGTCCCCTGCGTTTGTAACCATCGGGCAGACGCATGACAAGGGGTGTGCGCATGCTTTCCTCGTACATGAAACGCTTGTCGAACCATCCGTGTTCGCCCATATAGAAACCTTGGTCGCTGGTGTAGACCACCAACGTATTGTCCAGCAAGCCCTCAGTGCGGAGATAGTCCATCAGACGGCCCACATTGTCATCCAGACTTCGCGTCACCTTCGCATAGTCTCGCATAAAACGCTGGTACTTATACTCGGTAAGCGCCTTGCCTGTGGGCTTTGACTTGTAAAAGTCTCTGCTCAGACTGTCATAGAATTGCCAATAGGTCTGACGCGATTCTGCATCCAGACGATTTGCATAAGCCAGATAGGCGGATGACAGACGGCTGGAATCGCCAGGAAGATATACCTTGTTGTCATATATCAGATCCATGTCATGGTTGCTGGCGATGTTCATCTGCTGTTCCTTGGCAGCCTGTCTGCCTTCGTAATCATCCCAGAAATTGTCTGGTAAGGGGAATGTCACATCCTCATATTCACGAAGATACTTCATTGGCGGGAGCCAGTTTCTATGGCAAGCTTTGTGGTGGACAAAAAGGATGAACGGTTTTTCCTTGTCACGTTGTTCCAGCCATTTTATACTTTTGTCCGTAATGACATCCGTACAATATCCCTCTTCAACAGAAGATTTTCCATCCTGATGCAGGAAAGTGGGGTTATAGTATTCTCCTTGTCCGATAAGGATTTCATAATGATTGAATCCCGTTGGCTGACTTACCAGATGCCACTTTCCGATAAGTGCCGTCTGATAGCCCGCTTTCTGAAGCAGCTTGGGCATTGTCTGTTGCGAACCGTCAAAGGTGCCATGTTCATTGTTGGTAAAACCATTCTTATGGCTATGCTTGCCCGTAAGCATACACGCACGAGACGGTCCGCTCAAAGAGTTTGCCACAAAACTTTCTGAGAAGAGGACTCCCTCATTGGCTATACGGTCCAAATTGGGCGTTGGCACAGGACTGTTGCCGTAACATGACATCATCTGAGCCGTATGGTCATCCGTCATGATATAGACGATGTTGGGCCGCTGTTGGGCCGTTGCCTGAACCGCCAATGAAAGAACGGGGAGCAAGGAGAATGCCTTCATCCTACTACAGCTCTTTTATCTTTATATTCTTGAACCAGACTTCATTGCCATGGTCCTGAAGGAGAATGCGACCTTCCTTCAAGTTACCGAAATTGGGCCATTTCTGGTACTTGCTGTATGCCACCAATGCATTCCACTGCTGGCTGTTGCGGCTATACTTTACCATAAGCTCGCCATTAAGCCAATGCTCCACATCATTTCCGTTGACAATAATGGTGGCGGTATTGAATTCGCCAATCTTGAAAGGTTTCTTATCGGGAGCAGGAATGAGGTCGTACAAGGAAGCAAGCTTGCGGTTACCCTTGACTCCCAACTTGGCATCGGGATGACGCTCATCGTCCAGAATCTGGAACTCACAACCGATGGCACTGCCTTCGCCCTTGTTCAGGTCCGGATCCACGAAATACTTGATTCCGCTATTGGCTCCTTCTGTTATCTTGAAGTCAACCTTAAGGATAAAGTTCGCATACTTCTTTTCTGTCACAATGTCTCCGCCATTGGTGCTTTCGCCACCATCAGAAGGCAAAACCTTTAAAATGCCGTTCTGGATTACCCAACCTTTCTCGGGAAAGGTCTGGATTTTTGCTCCACGCCATCCCTTGGTTGTTTTTCCGTCCCACAACAGTTCCCAACCTTCACGCTGTTCCTGTTCTGTGAGCAGATTATCACCTCGTCCATTCGCTTCAGATGGTGCACATGCCATCAATGCCATAAAGGCGACAGAGATTCTGGCATATTTGAATAGATTATTCTTCATGACGCCAACAGATTAAATTTTATAGAAATCTTCCCAACCACGTCTGGGGGGCATACCGGCCAGCATAGAATTGGCAAAGTCATTATTGGTAAAGACTTTGTTGCGGGGATCGAAGAACAATTGGGTGTTGAGTCTTTGTGCGATTACGCCCAAACAGAACACCTGACTCAGCACACCATTGATCTCGAAGGGAGATCGAGTCTTTTCAACACCTTGGCAAGCACGGAGGAAGTTCACATAGTGGTTGCTGGGGCTCTTGGGCACCTTGGGCAGTTTGTCCTTCATTTCCTCGGCTTTCTCCTTGGGAATAATGCTCAAAGTGCTGCCATGACTTGCGCCCTTGAAGATAAGATCCTTGCTGTAAATGATCTTTCCGGGATTAATCTTCTGTTTGGTGTATTCGCCCTGATTGCTGGCTGGGATGTCTGCACCAAGTTCGCTTTCGCCATATCCTGCGGGCAGAGGAGGAAGATTGTCCACACCATCGTACCAAGTCACATCGCAGGGAGGCATGTTGCCACGCGCGCCAAAGCGGAACAGGATGGTACTGCTATAGGGATAGAAGAATTCATTGTGCTCGTTGGCATAAAGCATGTTGATTTCGTAAGGAAGGCCCAACTGCAGGAACTCATGAACCGTATCAAGGATGTGTGCACCCCAGTCGCCCAATGCGCCCATACCAAAATCGTACCAGCTACGCCAGTCGCCCTGATGATAGAGCTTGCTGTAATTATGGTATCTTACGCCACCATGCCATGTGTCATAGTCCATATTCTTGGGAATCTCATCCCCTTCGGGCATCTTAATCATGTCTGGATCATAAGCATGCCAACGACGGCCATTGTTCATGTGAGCGGTAACGGCTGTGACGTCCTTGATGATACCAGCCTCCATCCAAGCCTTGAACTGGAAATAGTTCGCCTCGGAGTGACCTTGGTTGCCCACCTGTGTGGCCACATTCGGGTTGCGACGTGCCATTTCCATCAGAAGTTCCGCTTCCTGGAAGGTACGGATCATGGGCTTCTCCAGATAAATGTGCTTCTTATACTTCAAAGCCATCATGGCTACAAAGAAATGGATATGGTCGGGCACACTGGCAGCCACTGCATCAAAATGGTCGGCATATTCTTCAAAAAGCTTGCGGAAATCGCGGAAACGCTTTGCGTTGGGATACATATTCAAGACCTTTTGGCACTGTTTGCCGTCAAGATCCACATCACAAAGGGCTACCACATCCACCATATTTGTCTTTGCGAACTCATTGATGTTCTGTTCACCACGGTTACCGATTCCAATATAGGCAATCTTTACTTTTTCAGTCTTTGCTGATGCGGTTTGGGCAGAAGTCATTGTATTGGCAAAAACATTTTGAACCGGATTGAGAGCCAAACCTGCAGTGGTCAGTCCCATTCCTTTTAGAAAATCTCTTCTTGTAGACATAATATAATAAGGTATAAATTCGTGTTAATTTGTCAATCTCATTGCAAAGGAAACAATTTATAACCAAAAAAACAAAATTATGTATCATTTTCTTACATTTTTACCTATCTTTGCAACACAAATCAATTAACAAAGATGAAAACAAGACATTTATTAACCATTGCAGTTTTGATTTCTGCATTTTTCAGTGCCAATGCGCAACGCATAGACACAATCAAGGTTCACAGCGCTTCAATGGAACGTGATGTGGATAACATCGTAGTCACACCGGAACAATACAACGACGGCTATGCTTTTCCTGTAGTGTATCTGCTTCATGGACACGGAGACGACCATACAAAATGGGTGGGCCACACACAGCCCAGGCTCCCCGAACTGGCAAATCAATATGGTATCATATTTGTATGCCCCGACGGAGACACGTCCTGGTATTTCGATAGCTACCTCAACCCTAAGGTACGTTTCGAAACTTACATTAGCAATGAACTTGTCAGCTATATCGACAAGCATTATAAGACCATTGCCAACCCTGGTGCAAGAGCAATTACCGGTTTCAGCATGGGTGGACATGGCGCACTTTGGAACGCATTCCGCCATCCGGACGTCTTTGGTGCATGCGGAAGCCTAAGTGGTGGCGTTGATTTCAGGGCGTTCCCAAACAACTGGCACATCAAAGACCATCTTGGCGAACAGAAGGACAACGTGGAACGATGGAATCAAAGCACCGCTCTCAGCCAAATTGACAAAATTAAACCAGGCCAATCCATTGCCATCGATTGTGGTACCGATGATTTCTTCTACCCCTGCAATGTGGCATTGCACGAGGCATTGTTGGAGAAAAAGATTCCACATGACTACACCATACGTCCCGGTGGGCACAACCATGCATATTGGGGAAACGCCATTCTCTACCAATTGATATTCTTTACCGAACACTTCAAACGCCATACTACAATGGCAGAAGCACAGACTAAAAGATGAAATAGCCTTTATGCCAAGTAATTTCAAGACATAACCTTGAATATTGCCATATCGGTTTAACAAAAACTTGGGTTTTTCATCATTTTTTCATACCTTTGTGCAACTTTTAAAAAGTTCAAACAAGAAACATCAATAATGCAACAGGAATTAGTATCGGTCATCATGCCTTCATATAACGCCAGCAAATACATTGGCGAAAGCATTGATTGTATACTTAACCAAACCTACCCCCATCTGGAGCTTCTTATCACGGACGACCATTCCACAGACTCAGAAACGCTTGAGCTTCTCAAATCCTATGAGAAGAAGGATCCGCGCGTCAAGATTTTCCTGATGCCGGAAAACAACGGAGCCGGGTTTGCACGCAACAACTCCATCCGCGAAGCAAAAGGAAGATATATCGCATTCTGCGACAGCGATGACAAATGGTTCCCGGAAAAGTTGCAAAAGCAGTTGGATTACATGAAAAACCATAATGACTGTTGTCTGTGTTTTTCTTCCTATTTGGTGTGCGATGCATCAGGACAGCACAAAGGCATTGTCATTGCCCCATCACGCCTTACACTAACAGAGCTGAAGCATGACAACAAGATTGGTTGCCTAACTGCGATTTACGACACCAAACCCTATGGAAAGTTTTACATGCCTACCATCCGCAAACGACAGGATTGGGCTTTGTTCCTCAATATCATGAAGAAGTGCCATGTGGCATACGGTATGGTGGAGCCTCTGGCATACTATCGTAAAACTCCGGAAGGACTGAGCCGGAAGAAGTTCAAGCTCATCAACTACAATGCCAAGGTATATCAGCATGTATTCGGTTACTCGATACTATGCAGTTACCTTTATCTCATATTTATTTTCCTCCCTACTTATTTTACAAAAAAAGTTGTCAATTGGATTGCCAATATACGTAGATAAGTAGCCTAACCCTTTTAGAATATATGCAAAATCATGTCCCGCTCCGTAAAGTTTTTCGTAACACATTCGTTACAAATCCGTTACGGACACATATTTGCATGTATATACTTTCGCAAACCATATTTTTAAAACAATAAACAATGGACACATTTATTAACCTTTTGAGCCTAATCGGCTCGCTGGCTCTCTTCCTGTATGGAATGAAAATAATGAGCGAGGGCCTTGAGAAATTTGCGGGTGACCGCCTAAGAGGCATTTTGTCTTCCATGACACGCAATAGAGTCATGGGTGTGTTTACAGGTATTTTAATCACCGCACTTATTCAAAGTTCCAGCGCCACAACGGTTATGGTAGTCAGCTTTGTCAATGCCGGACTGATGACTTTGGTGCAAAGTATCGGAGTCATTATGGGTGCGAATATTGGTACAACCGTAACCGCATGGATTATCTCTGCCATTGGATTCAAAGTTAATATTGCAGCCTTTGCCCTTCCTCTTTTGGCTATTGGCATCCCCCTTATATTCAGCGGAAAAAGTAAGCGGAAGAGTATTGGTGAATTCATTTTCGGATTTTCATTCCTATTTATGGGACTCAGCTATTTGCAGAAAAACGCCGAGGCGTTGCAGATTGGCGACATCGTTGCTAACCTATTGGCCGGATGGGCCGGCAACGGAGGATTCCTCACCATTCTGCTCTTTGTTTTTGTAGGCGCATTCACCACCATGATTGTCCAGGCATCCGCAGCCACAATGGCTGTAACGCTCATGTTGTTCAACATGAATATCCCTGGATTTGGCTTTGAGTTGGCTGCCGCCTTGGCCATGGGACAGAATATCGGCACCACCATCACCGCTTTCCTGGCTTCACTTACCGCCAACACACAAGCTCGCCGTGCTGCGTTGGCCCACATGTTCTTCAACGTGTTCGGTGTTGTTGTAATCCTGCTCATATTCCAACCATTCTGCGATGGTGTCACTTGGTTTGTCGAAAACGTAATGCACGCTGGAAACAACGACCTGTTCAGACTGTCTGCATTCCACTCTGCATTCAACATTTTCAACACCTTGACGCTAATTTGGTTTGTTAAACAGATTGAGCGTTTCGTATGCTACATTCTCCCACAGAAAGAACAGGACGAAGAATATCGTCTCCAATACATTTCCGGCGGTCTGCTCAGCACTGCAGAGCTCTCTATCCTTGAGGCACAAAAGGAAATCAACGTTTTTGCAGAACGTTGCCAGCGCATGTTTGGTTTCATCCGCGACCTACTGAATACCGAAAAGAATGAAGATTTTGTGAAATTATATAGCCGTATTGAAAAATACGAAGAGATTACAGACAGAATGGAACTGGAGATTGCCAACTACCTTAACCAAGTAAGCGAAGGCCGGTTGTCGAGCGACTCTAAAACCAAAATACAGAACATGCTGCGACAAGTAGATGAACTTGAAAGCATCGGAGATTGCTGTTTCAATCTAGGACGTACACTTAGCCGAAAACGTCAGTATTCACAAGAAGACTTTACGGATGAGCAGAAAGCCCACCTCCAGAACATGATCAGTCTGGTTGAGGAGTCTCTGAACGAGATGGTTGTAGTAGTTGCCAACAGCGAGCAGCAGAAAACCATCCCCTCTAAGGCATATAATCTGGAACATGAGATCAACAATTTCCGTTCTCAACTGAAGAACCAAAACATACAGGATGTCAACAATCATCTGTACAGTTACCAGATTGGCGTCTTCTATACAGACCTCATTTCTCAATGCGAGAAACTCGGTGACTATGTTCTTAACGTAATCCAGGCCACCTGTGGCCGTCAATAATCGTGCCAACCATGAGATTTGACAAGAAACTTTTGGATGATTTGACCAGACAGGCAAAAGAGAATCCCCGTCTCAGGCAAAATCTGGACTTGCGAACCTCTCCTGCCGACACATCCCAACGTATGTTAAATGCCTTGGAGCCAGAAACTGTTGTGCCAATACACCGACACAACACCACCACTGAAACCGTGGCCGTAATACGTGGAAAAATAAAGCAGTGCATGTATGACAACGACGGCAATGAGATTGAAACATTCATCGCTGGGCCAGGCGAAGATTGCGTGGGTTTCAGTGTTCCCGTAGGAGTATGGCACAGAAGCATAAGTCTGGAAAGCGGGACTGTCATTCTGGAATCAAAGGACGGAGCGTTCACTCCCATCAGCAAAGAGGACATTCTAGAACCCCAAAATTGATAATTGATAATTGATAAAGGATGCAGAGAACAAACAACCATTTCTCTGCATCCTCACTTTATACCTACAATCTTTTTACAATGAAAACTACTGCAACACTTTTCCTCTCCCTTATCCTGCTAACCAACTGTGGCATGATGAAAAACTCTGCCGAAAAGGCGTCACTCCTGACACCGGAAATAGTTTTGGCACATCTTCATAACGGGAAAGCCAAGAAAGTGATAATAGACAGCGATACATACAACGAGATGGATGACCAGTATGCTGTTGCCTATGCACTTGGAAATCCTAATATGGAAGTCATTTCCATCAATGCGGCTCCTTTTCATAATGACCGTAGCACAAGCTATGAGGACGGTATGGAAAAAAGTTATCATGAAATTATGCGAGTGTTAAAGGTTTGCGGTAAAGATAGGAATGATTATCCTGTGTGGAAAGGGTCTCCGAAACGAATTGGCGAATCATCCGGTTTTACCCCTGTGGCTAGTCCAGCGGCAGAGAACATCATACGCCTGGCCAAAAAAGCCAAAGAACCGATCTATGTGCTATGCCTGGGTGCTGCCACTAATGTTGCCTCTGCTGTTCTGATGGAACCGTCCATCAGAAACAAAATTGTTGTGGTATGGTTAGGTACAAATTTCTCCGATGCCGGCCATCAGGGCGAGTTCAATCTGGTACAAGACTACCGTGCTGGGCAAATACTTTTAAACTCAAAGGTTCCATTGGTATTACTGCCCGCATCTGGCAAAGACAACAAAGGCACACAAGTGCTCAGTGTGGACCAAGAAGAAGTCAAAAACATTAAAGGCAATAGTAATGCCGCACTCTTTTTCCGTGAGCGACTGCCACACGAATTCAAACAAACCACTGGAAACTGGTGGCATATCCTTTGGGACATTGCAGCCCCTGGCCTCGTGTCGTGTCCCGATGCTTTTGAATTGGAGATTATTCCATCTCCAGTCTTAACAGAAGAGAGAAATCTTGTTGAGGATCATACCCGGCACAAAATTATTCGCATGAAACGCGTTGATCCTAAAATTATTCGCGCTGATGCATTCCGAAGCATCAGCGCATTATAGGGGATGTTCTGAAAGGATGTTTTAGAAACACTATCAGAATTTGAAATCAACGATAATTGGGCTGTGGTCTGATGGATGCCAAAAATTCGAAATCTTTTGTGCATTCCGTATAGGAGCGGGATACCCGTCTCTTACAATGGTGGCATGAGTCGCTTTTTTGAGGAGTGCGGGGGTTGTATAAATAAAGTCTATTCGCCTGCCTCCTCCCGTGGTACTGATAACGCTGTCCGGATAAAATTCCTTAATGACATCCTTATATGGTGTTTCATCCATAATATAGTCGTGCACTAAAAAGGCTGGAGAATTTTCCGGAAGACCATATTCTACATTATCCACTCTTGAAACGGCATTATAGTCGCCCATCATGGCCCAATATTCTTTCTTTGCCTTTTTATGGGTCAGAACGGTTTCCTGACAGATATATTTCATTTCGATGTGCCTGTATTTGTCTCCACCGAATTCCTTCTTGCTCTGTTCGCGTTCTGATGATGGAATGTTGAAAGCATAAGCCATGGGCCAGGTGTGCAGGCTTACCATGTTTAATGTTTTCTTTCCAATGGTGGCCTTGTACCATGAAGCACCATGACAGACAACAGTATCTTTGTTACCCACAATCAGTTTTTCCATTTCAAGAGGAATGTTTGAGGTGTAAACTTGCGGATAGTTGTCACGATGGGCACTCAAGTAAACATATTTGTGGCCGTAACGTTCAGCCAGACGTTTCCAACGCGCAATACATTCATCCTCCGTTTCCACTTCATACTTTGCCGTACCTGTCACATACAGTTTTTGGGCTTCACACCACACACAAATGTCTGGTTTCTGATCTGCAACCCATGAAGTAAATCGTTGGTAGTCATCCGTCTGACCATCCCACATGCCATTCTGTATATTCCAATACAACAAACGGAAGTTTCCCTCATTCTCTTTCTTTCCCTGGGATGAAAGGGAAAGAGAGGCTGCAATAATAAAGAATAAAATTTGTAATGTTCTCATGATTATTTTGTATATTTCACTTCAAAGTTACAAAAAGATTTGCGAACCGATGACTTTTGAACCCACAATTTTATCTTTCTTTCCAGACAGTTCATGTCTCTATACACTTTACTTTGGCTCAAAAAACGCTTTTTCTTGTCCATGACAAAACATTGACTTAATCTTGATAATACTTTGTCTTGGTATAGTTTAATCTGCGGTAATCCTACGCACCAGCGTCATCAGTGTGCCATTATTAAACGAACGGTGAGCGAAAAAACGAAAGGTGCTTTCTTCACAAAGTAAAGGCGATTCATTGCGGGATGAAAGGTCTTTCATCGGCAAAGTAAAGGCGATTCTCCAAACTCAGGACTCATTGCCCGCTACTCATTGCCAAAATTCCCCCTCCCCCATTGATTATTCCATTGTTTTTCCGTAACTTTGTAGGGAATTTGCCATGAATTGTAACCATGGCATAAGAATATAAAAGATGAAAACAAAAGCTGTCTTTTTCGACATAGACGGTACGCTGGTCTCGTTCCGCACCCACCGTATTCCAAAATCTACCTTGGAAGCAGTAAGCAGACTGCGGGCTGAAGGGGTGAAGGTTTTTATCGCAACCGGACGTCCAATGCCTTTCATCAACAACCTTGAAGGTTTGGAATACGATGGCATCATTGAAAGCAATGGTGCCCATTGCCAACTGACAGACGGGACCGTGATATGCCACAAGCCTATTCCACAAACTGATATCAGGAACTTTGTGGACTATTGCCGTAACCATGAACTGCCAGCCGTGTTCGCCTCGCATGATGATATCTTCATTACCCATACCGATAAACGCACTGATGACGTATTTCGTCTGCTCGACATCGAAGTGCCAGCCATACGCCCAGCCGAAAGCGCACTGGACATGGATGTGCTGCAGATTGTTGGTTTCTTCGCTAAAGAGGAGGAAACATTGATGATGAGCAATGTACTCCCCGGCAGCAATGCACAGCGTTGGCATCCTGACTTTGCGGATGTAATCGTTGGCGGGGTGGACAAGAGTACCGGCATTGATGCTGTGGCGGCATATTTCGGATGGGATGTAAAGCAGACCATGGCGTTCGGCGACGGAGGGAATGACATAGGAATGCTCCGACACGTCGGCTGTGGCATAGCCATGGGAAATGCCTCGGAAGAGGTGAAGCAACATGCCCGCTATGTTACCGATGACATTGACCGTGACGGTGTGGCCAAGGCGATTGAGCGCTATCTTGAATAATAAGAAAACGAAAAACATAAAGACATGAAACGACACATTATTACTTTTGTGACCTGTGTGGGCATGCTGAACGCATTTGCCGCAACAAACGACAATGGTGTGAAAGAAGTTAAGTTGGGCGGCTATATCGGCCAGCGCATTGACGGTTGCATTGAAAAACGTGTATTGGGGCAATCTGTGGACGAACTGGTTGACCCATTCAAGGTACAGGACGAAACACAGGGACGCTGGGCAAGCGAGTTCTGGGGCAAGTGGATTCAAGGCGCTGTAGCCTCTTACGAATACAACCACGACCCAGCATTGCTGGAAAAGATTAAGGAGGGCGAGCGCAAACTTATTGCCACCCAGTTGGCTGACGGTTATATCGGAGATTATGACAAGGAGCATCAGTTGCACGGATGGGATGTATGGGGACGCAAGTACACTTTGCTCGGATTAGTCAAATGCTACCGTCTGACAGGCCATAAAGAAGCCCTGGAAGCCGCATGCAAACTGCTTGACTATACCATCAAACAAATAGGCCCAGGAGCAGCCACCCCCATATACAAGACCGGTTACTACCGCGGCATGCCACCGTTGAGCATACTGGAACCGGTAACCTATCTTTATGACGAGACCGGCAACCCTGCCTACCTTCAGTTTGCCAAACTCATCGCCGAACAGATGAACCATCCGGAGGGGCCCATGCTGATAGACAAGGCCGACGTCCCGGTATCCCAACGTTTTGTGCTGAAACCCGGCGATTCATGGTGGTCATTTGACAACGGACAGAAAGGCTACGAAATGATGTCGTGCTACATCGGACTGCTTGAGATGTACCGCCTTACCGGAAATGCCAACTACCTGCAAGTGGCACTGACCACATGGAGCCATATCCTACGGGAAGAGATCAACATTACGGGTGGCGCATGCAGCCTTGAATGCTGGTATGGCGGACACGGGAAACAGACTCATCCGGCATCGCACACCATGGAGACTTGCGTAACCTTCACCTGGATGCAGTTCTGCGAGCGCCTGCTACAGATTACAGGCGACACAAAATATGTGGACCAGATAGAACGCACCATGTACAACGCCCTGATGGCCAGCATGAAGCATGACAACAGCCAGATTGTCAAGTATGTGCCTCTGGAAGGATTCCGCCGTGAAGGCGAACACCAGTGCGATGTGCGCATAAACTGCTGCAACGCCAATGCGCCCCGTGCCTTCGCCATGATTCCGCGCATTGCCTACCGAAAGCCAAAGGCAGACAGGATAGACATCAACCTGTATATGCCCTCTAAGGCGGCCATCCAAATGGGTAAGCGCACCTTTGACATCGTACAGGAAACCAATTATCCTGTAACTGACGAAGTCAAGATTACCGTTACACCAGACAAGACTGCCCATGCAGACATTGCACTCCGCATACCCGACTGGACTCCTAAGGCGCAGATAAAGGTAAACGGCGAAGCGATGGACGATGTGGCTTGCGGTGAATATTTCATTATCGGCCGTGAATGGAAAGCCGGGGATGAAATCACTTTGAAGATGGAGATGCCCGCTCGTCTGGTACAGTTAAACCAAGCGGCCGCAATTGAACGCGGCCCAGTGGTCTACGCGCGTGATTCTCGTTTCAACGACGGATTCGTGGACGAAGTGGTTACTATCCCCAACCAAAACGGTGCGATACAAATGACTGCAGAAAAAGCCCCACAGGATATGTGGATTGCCGTCAGCGTTCCGATGATAAGAGGCACCTACAACGACGCCTCGGTTGATACGCGTAAGATTCACTTGTGCGACTTCGCTTCTGCCGGAAGCACTTGGGACGAGGGCATCAGGTACCGCGTTTGGCTGCCCGTACTTTATACTCCAGACAATCCCAAGTCGGGACAATTCCAAGGATATTGGTAAACGTTCCGACAAATCCCTACAGACGGAATGTCAGTATTTGCGCCCTTGAAGAGCCACATCGTGGTTGTGGCACCATATTTGTATCAGTCCAGACAGATATAAACATTTAACAGAACAATATGTATTGGATTCTCTTTATCGGTATTGCACTGCTGAGTTATGTGGTGCAATCCAATTTGAAACGGAAAATGGAAAAGTACAGTCGTGTGCCCGTAAGCATGACCGGGCGCGAAGTGGCTGAAAAGATGTTATGGGACAACGGTATCTATGACGTACGCGTTATCAGCACACCCGGCAGACTGACCGACCATTACAATCCTACGGACAAAACGGTCAATCTAAGCGAGGACGTGTATAACCGGAACAGCATAGCCGCCGCATCTGTGGCAGCGCACGAATGCGGACATGCCGTTCAGCACGCACAGGCCTATGCACCCTTGCGTATGCGCAGCATGCTTGTACCAGCGGTCAGCTTTGCAAGCAACTGGGTTCAGTGGATCCTACTCATCGGTATCTTCACCATCGAGACCTTCCCACAGGTAATGCTGGGCGGCATCATTCTATTTGCCATGACCACGCTCTTCAGTTTCATCACACTACCTGTAGAAATAGACGCCAGCCGCCGTGCTACAAACTGGCTGAGCCATGCAGGCATAGTAAGCGCAACATCCTACCCCATGGCGGTTGATGCGTTGCGCTCTGCCGCATACACTTATGTCATAGCAGCTCTCAGCTCACTGGCAACCCTCATTTATTACCTGAGCATATTCATGAACAGAAGAGACTAAGAAATCGCACATTTAATCCAACATTTTTCGCAAACGGAAAGTGCTGACATAAATCCCTCGCAACCCCATCCAATGCGGTTGCGAGTTTTTTGTGTATCCACACTCAATCAATAGTTCGTTCACCGCTCTGCTTTCATCGTCCGCAAGACACTGTATTGCATTGGCAAACTCACTGCGTTGCATCGGCCAACGCAATGCAGTGCACCGACCGATGCAACGGCATGCGTTAATTCGGGCAAAGAAAGGTAACTCGCATCCCATATATAAAAAATAAGCCGGCAACCAATAACAGTTGCCGACTCAATCGGATTGTATTAATCAATCGGTTTACCAGATATCTTCGGGTTTCTCAGGATTGTCGTAGATTTCCTTGGCCACGAACTCCAGATAGTCCATGTAGAACTCCTTCTTGTCTGAGTCAAGTACGGACTTAATCTTCAAATAGTAGGTCTCGTTCGGATCCATCGTCTGGCGCACGATGATGTGGCGGATAATCTCTCGGTTAGCATAGTGACGGGCAGTTGAACTGGTGTTACCATTCTTGGCTGTTGATTTCTCACCCTTCATCTTCATGTTGTTGCGCATACGCTTGTCCACTTCGGCGTTGTAGTCCTGGTCCTCGGTATCGTCTTCCCAACCTGTGTTACGGCCATCGGCACGCACGGTAATGTCCATGGGAATGTCGGCAACAGGAAGATTGTTGGGGTCTGTTCCAAAGTAGATCTGGCCTACACCACGGTTACCGTTGGCAAGCACGCGATAGCGCAATTCATAGGTACCACGACGGGGAACGGGAGGAAGCTTGAACATGATTTCAAAGCGGCCTACAGCCTTCATCTCATCCGCATCAAGGTTACACCAATCGTAGTCATGCGCATTATAATAAACGAACTTACAGTCATCGTTCAGCACCATGTTCTCGGTATAGGGATAGATTGTCTTTGCAGGAATATAGACGTGCTGGTAACGCTCTTCTGTAGCTGCCTTCTTACGGATGTCATTGTTCATGATTTCAGGACAGAGGCTCATACCATCAAAACGGATGCGGTCTCTTTGCAGATTGTCACGCACTTCATCGGTATATGCCAAAGGTGCGTCAATGGGATAGATGCAACAGTTCTCAATGTCATTCACAATGGCCATGCTGTCGCTCGTCAAGATCTTAGAACCCACCTTGTCGGGGTCGCAGCTGATTTCATCACCAGAGCCCAAACGTTCGAGGTCGCGCACAGGGAAACGGTTGATGCATACACCCTCGCTGGCCTTGCTCTCATAAAGTTTGAAAAGACGACGTCTGCCATAAGTGGTATAGAACGCATACACGGGAATACCAAGGTTTCCGGGGTTGTTACGGAAATAGTTATACTCGTTGTGGTGGATTGCCAACTTGTTGGTAGGCATCTTCTGAGGCAGAATGTGGTATGTAATCCAGTCATGAAGCAGATTGTTGGGAGACTTGTAGTCATTGCTGTTAAGCATGTGCAAATCGGTCTCTGAATACTGCTTGTTATCCATAATCCATTGTGTCAGGCGGTTCAGCAAGTCGGGATCACGGGGATCAATACCCTGGCTGCGCCAGAATGCGTCGGTCTCAGCAAAGATGGTGAAACCATACTTGCGGTGCTTGGGTGCATAGCCGATACTTCCTTCTGCAAAACCATAGCTGGTCATACCAATAAGGTCGGGAATCTGGCCACTCTGGTACAACTTTTCATACACCTCGTCACGCACTTTGGTCAAAGTGTCCATCAGACCACAGGCCTGGATTACGCGGGCTGCCACCAGATAGCCTTCAATCTGCTTGTCAAGGATGTTCTGTAAATAATAGGCAGCGGTTACGTTGCGGGGTGCAATTACCTTATGGATACGGTGAACAAAACCGTTGATGGCGGGGATGTCACGGTTGATGATGTCAATAGCACAGTCATTATTTATATATATACTGTCGGGGTGGTTATCCACATAGCTCACTGTCAGTTTGCTGTCCAAAAGGTTGCCGATGGAGAGTTCGGAATTGTTCGCCACGGGGAAGTTTGCTGTCTCAAACAGCTGGGTCACCTCATCGCCACCGTCAATGATACTGTTGAAGACAATTACCTTGCGGATTGAGTCAAGTTTTGTACTGTCAGTAAAAGAAGACCAACTGGGTTCGGCAATCAGAGAATCCTGCACCAGCGTCTTCAGATACTCATGGATGGCTTCGTTTGTGGGCGCAAAACAAGTAAAATTACCACGGGCTGCCATAAGTTGCAGCACAGTGGTCTCACTCATATCACTAATGGGAACTCTGCCCAAAAGGTCATAATACTCACTGTAGATCTCCTGCTTAGACAAATAGCTGGAAATCGTCTCCTCCTTGAACACATAGCGGGCAGATGTGTCAATGGTTTCAGTACAGCTATAAATCGCTGCGACTGACAGGCACATCAAAATGAGTTTTTTTACTCGTCGTAATGAAGTGAACATAAATTATATTTTTTTTGCGTTTTTACGATGATTTCATAGCAAAGTTACACAAAAATACATTTCAAACAAATGATTTTGTGAAAAAACATTAAAATCATATACATAATTTTATATAGGAGAAAATATTTTCTTCATTGCACAAGCGACATCTGCCCCAAAAACAACGAAAAATGCCGCTTCGGGTGAAGCGGCATTTTTTGTTATCGGACAAACTATAAATTTGTCCTCGTTTCCGAATCAAAAACAGCGTTTAGGGAAGAACCACCTTGTAGCTCTTTTCGCTATTGCTGATTACATAAACACCCTTGTTCAACTTGGCGTCCTTGAGCTGACCCTGGAACAGCATCTGGCCGTTCAGGCTGTAAACCTTAACATTGTCAGTTGCAGCCATGTTGCCCTCAACAGATTCGATAGCTGTTGCACCGGTGATGTCCCAACCGAATACGGGATAGCTACCGTCCTTCATGTCGCAAGTCCAAGGATTACCCCAGTTCACAACTACACCCTGCAATGCAGCGAAGTTAGAACCATTGTAGTAAGTGATGTTGGTCTTCTTGTCGGCTTCGTTGAAGTCACGACCGAACTGGTTGTAGTAGAGAGCTCTTGCAGTAGCTTCGGTGATGGGCTCGTTGTAGATGCGAGCAGAAATAATCTCGAAGTTTGCACCGTTAGAACCAGTTGCGGTTGCACAGTCTGCACCGATACCCATCCACTGAGCTTCGGGGCTGTCGGGGAATGCAAGTTCACCGTTGGCTGTACCTTCAGCAGCGCTGGTTCCGTTTACATAGCAGTAAACCTTGTTCTCTTCCTTGTTGTATACACCCACCATGTGGTAGTAAGTATGTACCTTAGCATATACATTTGTGGGAGCGTAACGATAAGCATTGTCGCCGTCATTGAGCGTATTGTCTGTACGGGCAACGAACTTGATCTGACCGTTAGAAGTTACGTCGAAACCATAACCACCACTTTCAGTAGCACGGAAAGGAGTAACATCGCCAGGATACTTGTCATTGAGGATCTTGAATGTAGTTTCGATGGTGAAACCGTCAGTCAAGGCATCCTTGAACGCCTGGTTCTCAGCATAAGAAATCTTCAGGAAGCTGATGGGAGTGCGGTTGTCTTCAGCTTCACTATAGAATACGTTCTTGCCGAATTCTTCGCTGTAAGCCACCTTGGGTTCGCCAATCACTTCGATTGCGTGCTTCATGGGTGACTGGTCAACAGCAATGTTTTCAGTGTCAAATGCGAGGTCGAACAAGTCAGCAGCGGGCAATGTGATGTCCTTGTTGGCCATGGTGGTACCGAAGTTCTCGTCAATGTTGTTCCAAACAACGATGTTGTCGTAAACAGAGGCGGGAGTGGTTTCAACCTGACCACCACCGATGATGCCACCGCCCTGAGCGATGCTGCCGGCAGCGTAAGCCTGACTGATGTTCAGCGGTTCGATTACCTTACCGAAGAGACCACCCATGTATTCTGCTTCTCCGGCTACCTTAACGTCGGTGTAGCAGTTGCGTACGATGGTGGGACCAGCAACGCGGCCAGCCAAAGCACCGGCAAATTCAGAACCAACAGTCAGTTCACCTCTTACCCATACATTCTCGAGAATGGTGGTGTCGGGCTGAGCCTGTGCATTGAGGTAGTTGCGGTGACCAGTGCTCTTGGCAATGATACCGTTTCCTTCAGTGCTTTCTACGTTAGCGTAGTCGAAGCCGATGTTACGGATTGTACCGCACAATGCGCCGAAGAAGCTCTTGCTGCCGTGGAAGTTGCTGATGATGTGGTTCTGTCCGTCAATCTCAACCTTGGTGTTGATTGCAGTTGCATTGTCAAATACGGGGAACAGAGGAGTCCAATCCTCAACATTGGCCATGTCGATGTCTGCTTCAACACGAACGTAAGTGGCCTGTTCTGCCTTAACGAGAGCGCGAACGGTCTCGAAGTCGTTCAATGAAGAAACCAAGTAGGGAGCTTCAGCAGTACCCTCGCCGGCAATTTCCAGAGGAGTAGCCTTGATGGTCTGGTCCTGATAGTTCACTGTAATCACATAAGTACCGGGAGCCAAACGCCAAGCGCATTCGCCATAGCCGCGAGCCACACCAGTAACTGTTTCGCCAACGGGCAATTCTACGTTACCTGTGCCAGAACCCAAACGGGCTTCAGTCCAACTGTTGGCAATGGGCCATTCACCAGCAAAGATTGTGAAGCGACCTACAGCTGAAGCGTCAGTTGTGGCGGCATTACCGATATGAGCCACACCAGTGTACAGACCGTTACCTATATGAGTAAGAGGTTCGTTAGAACTTCTGTTCCAGTAACCCTTAACCAGGTCACCCACAACATAGAAGTAGGGAGGATAGATGGGTTCGCCGTCGGGCTCGATAGTAAGAGTCTTCAAGTCAGAAGAGATAGTAACCTTCCACTTACCACCATAAGTGTAGTACCAGTTGCCGCTTCCACTACCAAGAGTGAAGCTCTGACGCTTACCGGTAACTTCGCGGAATGTACCGCTTGCATTGCTGAGGTATTCACCCTGATAGCCGAAGAATACACCGCTACGGTTTCCGTATCCGTCCTTTGTGGTACGGTCGAGTGACTCGAAGGTACCCTGGTAAGTGCCGTCTGCCTGACGGGTAAGGGGATAGATGTTGCTGGTGTAGTCACCCCATCCCTGGTTAACCAGGTCACCGTATACATAAACGATGTCGATGGCCTTAAGTGTTCGTACCTTTTCGATTTCAGCCTCGCACTGTTCGTTGGTCAGCGTACCTGCGAACATGGCCTCTGTCAGAGGATTGTAGATTTCGTCCATGAAGGCATTAACTTCCTCCTGAGTGTAAAGAGAATCTACGAAATCCCAGTATGCACCATAAGCGTAATCCAACTTGGTGGCCAACTTTTCATAGAGAGCGGCGCTGGTATTGATCTTCTTCAACTCTTCGTTGATGGCGATCAGGCCGTTGTACTTGGTGTCGGTATCTTCAGTTGCATTGAACTGGTCTGCAATGGTCTGGATGTTGTTGTAGTATTCCATGCAGAAATAGGTTCCCTGAACCTCAGCAGCATGCACATAAGCATCAGCTTTAGCCTGCAGGTCTGCCAACACAGCAGCCATAGCATCGGGGTTCTTGCCTTGGTAAGTCAGCTTGAAGTTAGAGAATACAGTCCATTCGCTACTGCTTGTACGGTCGTCACGCAGACCCAGTGTCAGTTTGCCATCGGTTACAAGTCCGTATACCGTCTGCTTGTAACGGCCAGACATAAAGGCGAATGAACAGCCCTGTACACTGTTGGGACCGTAGTATTGCTTTCCGTCTCTTTCAGTAACAAGGTCCCAAGGCCAACCGCTTCCGGCACCATTAGTAATCAGACAGTTCACGCTGTCCACTGCCTCGTCCTCACAAATGGCATCGGCAGTACTGTTCTGGATGGGAGTGGCAAATTCGTTCAGATAGAGCTTAACGGGAACAACGCGGTCATCATACTGGTCCCATTCACCGGCGCTCCAACGGAACAAAGCGTTTACGTTCACTTCATAGATACCGTCGGGCATATCTTCCATGGTCTGGTATACGTTGAAGCCAGCTGCATCAGCGCTGAATGCCTGAGCTACGGGGAATTCGGCCAAGCCCATGCCAGAATCAAAGTTACCGGTAATGCTCTTGTTGATGGTCCATCCCTTGAAACCGGCTTCTGCTACGTTGGCATTTGCCAGAAGGTGGGTGATGTCAGTACCTTCGGTGATGTTGTTGTGGATAGCGGTTTCCAGAAGCTCCTTCACCCAAGCGGCTTCGGCGTAAAGCTGTTCGCTGCTCAGCGGAGTGTTCTCGGTAATGTATACATAACCTCCATTGGGGTATTTACCTGCTTCTTCATCGCTTTCCAGATATTCCTCCAGGTACTCGCGGTCGGGACCGGCAAAGTCCTGATGAGCCTCCAAATAAGCCTTGACCTCTTCTACTGCTGATACATAAGCCTCAAATGCGATGATGTTGAATGTGATTGAATCCTGCAGTGCGGTCAGGCCTTCGTATGCAGCCATCAAGTCCTCGAAAGAAGATGCGCCTTCAACAGCACTTACCTTCTCTTCATATTGTTCTCTGAGCACAGTCTGAGCCTTGGTGTCATCATATTCAAAGAGAGCAATAAACTGCTCACCCAGCTCGTTTGAACCGGCTTCAGCGCTTCCGCAGTACTCCAGCTTCCAGTTGTCAAATACACACCATGAACCTGCATAGATGATGTAATCGCAATACAAACCCAAGCGCAGGGTGTTGTCAGTAACTACAACGTAAGTCTCGTTCTCTGAATAATAGCCCTGATTAGCCCACTCGGTGAAACCAGCCTGACGATCGGGAACGTACAATCCGTTGGGGTATTGGGCATCTGTCTCATGTACGCTGAAACTTTCTGCGTCATCAAGAGAACCCATCATACGACGACGGTACATCACGCCATTGCTTTCACCATAAACAAATGCACGCATCAGTTCGGGATTGTGGAATTCGCCACCTGCATAGGGGACTTCGTTTGTGTTGCTAACGCGCCACAAACCCTGTACGTTGATACGATAGATACCGTTGGGCACATCGGTAATTACCTGATAGAAATTGAAGGTGTCCACCTTGTTCCACAACTGGGCGCTACCGTCAACAACATTGGCAACATCACCTTCCCAACCGTTGGTATTGCCCACTGCATAGTCGGGAGTGGCCAGCAACTGAGTGAAATCTGCGGGAGTTTCAAGGGTGGCTCCGTCTGCCTTTGAGACTACAAACGCGCGAACGATGCCGGGAATGGCGTCAATGGCAGCTTGCAGTTCTTCCAGTGTGCTGGAAGTGTTGTCATAGACAGCCTGAACACTGCTCAGGTCAATGCCTTCGTTGGCAGCTTGTGTATCCCAAATGGCATTAATCAGTTCCTCAGACTTCTCATAAACCACGTTTGCCTCATTGAACTTTGCATACTGAGATTCCTCAATGAAAGCCCAAGCCACATTCTCAGTAAACGCTTCGGCATTAAAACCTTCCACATTCAGACCTACACGGTTAATGGTGGGAAAGTTGGGAGATGCAGCCATGTAAGCTCTGTAGCCCAAAGCGGTCTCTCCGTATGCAGAACTGTAGTCTGCCACATAAACCAGGGCTGTACCGTCTTCCTGCCACTCAAAGCACCAGTAGTCATCACCACGGCAAGAACCCTGACCCATTGTACAGTCACCGATTACATAACCGCCGGTAATCCACATGTGGTCCCATACGCTTGTCTTGCTGATGAAAGCGTTGAAACGGTAAGAAACTCCGTCCCATTCTTCTCCATCAACTACGTACTTAGAGAAGAAATACATCTTGGGATTGGCATTATCAAACGTAGCTTCTACGCTCCACTGATTACCGTGGCCCAAGAAAGACTCATGAGCGGCAGAGTACATATAGTACTTCTTGCCCTCTTCATTCTCGCTGGGAGTGATTTCCGTCGCCTTGAACTGCAAGGGGTCGGGCTTCACCCATTCTGCATGAGCAGAACCTGTTATCATCATCAACAATAACAGGAGCATCCATTTGTTTTGTCTCATTTAGTTAAACAATTGATTTTTTTTGATTATTAAAAATAGGGATTTTTGCGCGCAAAATTATAAAGAAAATAACGATTACACATTAAAGTTTGTGTTAAAAAAGCGCTTCATGTTATGCTTTTATATAAAAAAGGGATGGAATAAGGGGGCATATAGGATAATTTTTATAACTTTGGCCTTAAATAATCATAAATAACATCACAATTTATTCATTTAAAAATCAATTCACATCATGATGAAAAAGTTTTTTTCCGGCAGTCTGATGGCAATTGCCGCAGCCTCATTGGCCATCGTATCATGCCAGCCCAAACCTGCCGTACAGGAAGAGCAGCCCACCCTGAGCGGACTGCTGCGCAGTAATTTCCAGACGGAGCACGCCGGCAAGCAGACCGACCTCTACACACTGACAAACGCCAACGGCATGGAAGTGTGCTTCACCAACTTCGGCGGACGTATTGTCAGCATCATGGTTCCCGACAAGGCCGGCAACATGCAGGACGTATGCTTGGGACATGACTCCATTGCCGACTACATCAAGTACGGCTATCAGGGTTGCAACTTCGGTGCCTTGATCGGACGCTACGGCAACCGTATCGGCAACAGCAAGTTCACCCTGGACGGACAGGAATACCAGCTCATCGCCAACAACAACGGCAACTGTCTGCACGGCGGTGGCGAGGTGGCTTTCCACAACCGCATGTGGGATGCCAACCAAGTGGACGACACCAAGATTGAGTTCACCACTGTAAGTCCCGACGGCGAGGACGGTTTCCCCGGTGAAGTAAGTGTGAAGGTTACCTACACACTGACCACAGACAACGCCATTGAGATTGCCTACGAGGCCACAACAGACAAGCCCACCGTGCTGAACCTGACCAATCACTGCTACTTCAGTCTGAGCGGAGATGCCAGCAAGGATATGTTGGACGAGGTTCTTTATCTCAACGCCAACGAATTCACTCCCGTGGACGAGAACGTAGCCGTTACAGGCGAAATCGCTTCGGTTGAGGGAACTCCCTTCGACTTCCGCACTCCCACCCGTGTGGGCGACCGCATTGACGACACCACAAGTGTTCAAATTGTGAACGGTAAGGGCTATGACCACAACTGGATTCTGGCCACCGGAGGCGACATCAACACCATTGCCGGAACCCTGTATGACCCCACCACCGGTATCCAGATGGACATGTACACCGACCAGCCCGGCATGCAGTTCTATGCTGGTAACTTCCTGGACGGAAGCTTCATGGGAAAGAAGGGTGTTGCCTATCCCAGACGCAGTGCCTTCTGCTTTGAGACACAGCACTATCCCGACAGCCCCAACAAGCCTGAGTTCCCCAGCACTACTCTCCGTCCCGGAGAAACTTATGCCACCAAGACCATCTATAAGTTCAGTGTAAAGTAAAACCTATCGTCATATCCAAATCCCTTGCGCCTTGCGTGCAAGGGATTTTACAATATAAACCAGTACATTACATTTGCCATGAAACCACAACGCTTCATCTCCCTTCTCCTTGTTTTCTGGACTGGATGCCTTTTCATGCAAGCCCAGAAAATAGTGAAAGATTCCATCAAAATACAAGGCCATCAACGCCATTTTTTCATGTATCTTCCAGACGAGCTCCCCGAAAACGCCCCTTTGGTCTTTGCCTTGCATGGATATGGCAATAGGGGGAACCAAAAAAGTTGGATGAACGAGGCCGCAAACCGTCACAAGTTTGCCGTTTGCATTCCCGTCGGGCTTAAAGACCCCAAGGGGAAAAACAGTTGGAACGTGGGCTATCCCTTTCAGGAAGGATGGGAGATTGACGACGTGAAGACCATGTGCACAATGGCCAAATATGTGCAGAAGAAATACCGCCTGAGCAAGGCGAACACCTTCCTCACCGGCATGTCCAATGGCGGAGAGATGTGTTATCTGCTGGCTTATTCCAAGCAGAATACATTCAAGGCATTGGGTTCGCTGGCCGGACTGACGATGGAATGGATGTACAGAGAACTGGACATCCCCAAGCCCATTCCGTTCCTGGAAATCCACGGCACACAGGACCACACTTCAGAATGGTGGGGCGACCTGGACAACAAGGGCGGCTGGGGGGCATACATGTCAGTGCCGCTTGCCACCGGTGCGCTCATCGCCGAGAACCGCTGCTCTGTGCTCGAAAGGGACACCATCGCCGGCGGCGAATACACAAAGAAGGCCCATCAGGTCATAAAGTACAGATACAAGAATCCCGGCACGCGCAACGATGTTTGGGTGTACAAGGTTGTGGGCGGCGGACACAACTGGTTCACCGACGACATGGACACCGGAGAAGAAGTATGGCAGTTCTTCCGCCAATACCTGGAATAAACAGATGGTAGGGACGCTGCGTGCAGCGTCCGGGGTGGATTCCCGGTCTGTAATTTGCGGACGCTGCGCGCAGCGTCCCTACAAGCAAGGAAAATATCATAGCACTTTAAAAATATAACATTCATGGCAAAAAGATTGTTTTTGGCAGCAGTTCTGATGGGCTGCATCATGGGATTAGAGGCAAAAAGCCTGAAAAAAGCCTATAGGAAGTATTTCGACATCGGCGTGGCAGTAAACCTTCGCAACGTTACGGACGAGATGCAGGGCGCACTGGTCTGCCAGGAGTTCAACAGCGTGACGGCCGAGAACGCCATGAAGCCCGCCAGCACACATCCGCGCGAGGGTGTCTATACATGGGAAGGGGCAGACCGCATTGCCAACTTCTGCCGTAAGAACAAAATAAAGATGCGCGGCCATTGCCTGGTATGGCACAACCAGTTTTGCGATTGGATGTTTACCGACGACAACGGTAACCCCGTAAGCAAGGAGGTCTTTTACGAACGGTTGCGCGAGCATATCCATGCCGTGGTAAACCGATACAAGGATGTGGTTTATTGTTGGGACGTGGTGAACGAGGCCATTGCCGACGGAGGCCCCAATCCTTACCGCGAATCCAGACTGTTCAAACTGTGCGGAGAAGAATTCATCGCCAAGGCGTTTGAATTTGCTCGGGAGGCAGATCCAAAGGCACTCCTTTTCTATAACGACTACAACGCCATTATCCCGCACAAGCGCGACAACATATACAATATGGTAAAGAAAATGAAGGAGGCCGGTGTGCCCATCGACGGAATCGGCATGCAGGGGCACTACAACGTACACTGGGACAACCTGAAAGACGTGGAGGCGGCCATCAAAAAGTATTCCGAACTGGTGGACATCATCCACATCACCGAATTGGACATGAGAGCCAATACGGACATGGGCGGCAACCTCGATTTCAAGAAAAAGGCCGAGATGCAGATTACGGATGAGATAAAGCAGAAGCAGGAAGAACGCTATGTAGGCCTGTTCCGTGTATTGCGCGAACACAAGAAGGCGGTCAAGAGCGTTACCTTCTGGAACTTGAGCGACAAGGATTCATGGCTCGGCACACATAACTATCCCCTACTCTTCGACAAAGATTATCAGCCAAAGGAGGCTTATTACAAAGTGAAGGATTTCTAAAACGATTACCCGATTATATAGGACGGAGGTGAAACGGGAGCGGATTTCGGTGAATAGAAAATCTCAACGTTGCCGATTCCCGTCTTCCAGACGGGTTCTTTATTGAGACACGTTCATGTTCCACGGGCTTAAAAGCCCGCGGCTATTTAACTTCCCGTCTTTCAGACGTTTTTCAAGAAAATGCCATACAGGATGAATAGTGCGTCTGCAAAGACGCGAAGCCCAAAGGGCGAATAGCCGCGGTTTTTTTAAACCCGTGGGAACCAAACGCCAGTTGCAGACGTTTTTCAAGAAATTGTTATATGAGATGAATAATGCGTCTGCAAAGACGCGAAGCCCAAGGGGCGAATAGCCGCGGGTTTTTTAAACCCGTGGAAACCAAACACTAGCGGAAAATTCGCCGTCTGGAAGACGGGGATCGGCAACTCCGGGACGCTTCTTTCCGATTTCTCGCAACCGCCATCAACATATCACGCTAACTTGTTTCGGATGCTGAACGATGAGCGGATTTCGTCCATCATTCAAAACGGAACGCCGCGGTAGAAATCAAGTATCTTGGTGCGGAAGAAGAACGAATAACGCGCCTGCAAGCCGTCGGATTGTGCCTTGGCCAGCCGAATCTTGGCTTCCTGGAACTCGGTGGCGGTGGACTGTCCGTTCTCGTACTTGGTGGCGGTCAGTGCAAACGCTGCCTGCGATGCTTCTTCTGCAGCCACGGCACTTTGGCATTGCCGCTGTGCCGCCATGGCATTGTAATAGGCCTGCTGTATTTCCTTATAGATGTCCTTGCGTGTCTGCTCCAAAGCCAGTTGTTGTGTGTACAGCTGCACACGGGCGGAACGGATTTGGTTGCGTGTCTGTAATCGGTTGAACACGGGCACGCTAAGTGACAGACCTATGTAACGATTGAAGTTTTCCTTCATCTGCCGTCCGAAAGACGTGGTCTCGTATCCGGATGTTTTGTAATAACTGGTTCCCAAACCTGCACCCAGATTCAGTTTGGGATAATATCCGGTCTTGGCCAGAAGGATGCTACGCTCAGCGCTTTTCACACGATATTCGCCAGCCTTTATCTCGGGTTTTATACCCACGGCTTCGGCCATAATGGCATCGGGCAAGGGCAGCACCACGTCTGCCGCCGCTGGCAGTTCGGGCTTCACCACAGAGAATCCCTCGGGCGAAGGCAGTTCCAGCAATTGGGACAACGTAAGCAAGGACAGACGATAGTTGTTCTCGGCCTGTGTGGCTGACATCTCATCAGCAGCCACCAGCGCCTTGGCATCAGCCCACTCGCTTTCCGCCGCCTTTCCTGCATCCAGCAGTTTTTTTATGCGGTCGGCCTGCGACTGGGACAACTGGCATTGTTGCCGCGCCACATCCAAGAGTTCTTCCTGGAACAACACTTCAAGATAAACGGACGCCACTTGCAGGCTCAGATTCTCCTGCGCACGGGTCAGGTCGGCCATACTGGCCTCCAACTGCAGTTTCTGCACCTGAATGTTGCGCGTAATCTGTCCGCCGTCATACACGGACATGCTGGCGTTGGCACTGAAAGAAGTACTCAGCGTGTTTCGGTTTACGTAAGTGTTCTCGATGGTCAGACCACGGCCGAAGTTGAAACTTTGCGAAGCGGAAGCGTCAACACCCGGCAGACGGTTGTTGCGAGCCGAATTCAGGCTTATCTCCTGGTTCTTCACCACCTGAGCCTGTTGTTTCAACTGAACATTGTGTGCCTGGGCGTGTGAGATACACTGCTGCAAGTCCCATTTCTGCTGGGCAGAAACGCCTGCGGCCCACAAGAGCAAGCACGGGATTATCAGATATTTTCCCCTCATAGTTCTATTCCTTTATCATTCCTCTTACCAGTTGGCCGTCTTTCACTCCCTCGCATACCTGGATGTTCACGCCGTCGCTCAATCCCGTAACCACTCGGATACGCTCATAGCGCTGCACGGGAACGCTGTCCTTCAACACATGGACAAACGTAGTGTCACCAGAGAACTCCAACGCAGCCTCGGGAATGCTCAGACACTGCTGCGCACGTTCCAACACAATCTCGGCATTGGCACTGTAGCCGCTGCGGATGGTAATTCCCTCGGGCAAGGATATGGCTGCCTTTATTTCAAACTGGTTGGCTCCGTTCTGCTCCACGCCCTTGGGACTGATGTATTCCAGTGTAGCGTTCAGGCGGACATCGGGAAGAGCGCCCACGGAGATGTTCACGGGAATACCCTCGGAGATGCGTCCCACCTCGGTTTCGTCAATCTGTCCCCTGAATATGAGGTTGCTCATGTCCGCTACAGTGGCAATGGTGGTTCCGTCGTTAAAACTGTTGCTCAGAATCACACTGTTTCCCACTTTCACCGGCACGTCCAAAATCAGGCCGTCAATAGTGGAACGAATAAGAGTGGTGCTCATGCTGGCATTGCTCAGCGAGATACCCTCGCGCACAATATTCAGGGCATCACGCGCACTGGACAACTCCAGTTGCGCCTGACGGTAGGTCACCGCCTGCTTCTCGTAGTTCTCTGCACTTACCACTTTCTGCTCGTAAAGGCGGTTCATGCGGTCATAGTCGGTCTGCGCCTGGTTCATGTTCACCTCGGCCTGGCGCACACGGTGTTCGGCCGCACTGAGGTTGCCCATGTCCGGGATGACCTTCACCTTGGCAATGACCTCGTCCTTCTTTACCGGCTGACCGGCTTCCTTAAACAGTTCGGTGATGATACCCGAAATCTGCGGTTTGATGCTCACCTCGTCTCTCGGTTCAATCTTGCCGTTCACAATTGTCTTTTTCTCCAGGTCCATCTTGGTTACGGGGAGCACGTGATAAACCTTTTCCTTGGGTCTGGACTTTTGGTACAGAAAAATAAAGGTTCCTGCAAAAACCACTATGGCCAAGACCATCAGAAACCATTTGAGAATCTTTTTCATCATAGCGTATTCTTTTGTTTTGTATATTTCTTTATTCGTTTATTCTTCGCGCATAGCATCCACCGGCTTTATGCGCATTGCCCTGTAGGCCGGGGCCAGTCCGGCAAGGACACCCAGCACGGAAAGTGTGCCAGCTGCCACCAATGCGGTGGAAAAGGTAATCTGGAACGAGATGGGGGCGGCATCAGGATTCACCTGACTATATACCACATCTCCGCCGTGCAGAAGGAGCACAGCCATGGTGATGCCGCTCATTCCGGCTAGCAATGTCAGCACCACACTCTCGCTCATTACCATGAATATGATGTCGGCCGGCGTGGCTCCGATGGCTCGGCGTATACCTATCTCCGTTGTGCGCTCCTTCACTGTCACCACCATGATGTTGCTCACGCCAATGACTCCAGACAGCAGAGTGCCTACGCCTATCATCCACACCAGGATGCTGATGCCGCCGAACAATTCGTCCATCATGGAGAACATGGCCTCTGCATTGACCATATTGACCGCCTGCTTGTCATCGGGATGGATGCGGTGCGCACGTTTCAGAACGGCCTCGGCCTTGGCCTGCACTTGTTTCATGTCATAACCTTCGCGTGCCGTGAGGCAGAGAATGTCCACACGCGAACCAATGTTGTATGCCTGCTGCAGCGTGGTGTAGGGCATCAGCACCGTTGTGGTGGCATTGCCGCCAATGCTCATTCCGCCCTCAGTCTTTCCGCTCACACCCACCACGGTATAATAAATGCCGTCTATCTGGAACGATTTTCCACACGGATTCTCCGTCAGCGAGAACAGTTCCTGATGGATACGCGACCCGATGACACACACCTTGCGGCGTTGTGCAATGTCCACTTCGTTTATTCCTCGTCCGTAGACAAGTTTGGGATTGTCCACCCTGTCGTATTCGGGAAACTGTCCGCAGATACTGACGTTGCAACTCTTAGATTCGTTCAAGGCAGTACGCCCCCAGATACGGACGGTGGGCGTAACCACATCTGCCTCGGGCACGGCATGGCGCACACGCTCCACATCGGGCACCTGTATAGACCACCAACGTCCCTTGCGGAAGCCCTGATAGGGTTTGCTAGTCTGCTGGCTGAACATGAAACCGGAATTGGTAGCAAAGCCGGCGAAGTTGGAGGACAGCAGATCTTCCATCCCCTTTCCACCGCCCATAAGGAGCAGGAGCATGAAGATGCCCCAAAAGATGCCGAACGCCGTCAGGAACGCACGCGTCTTATTGCGCAGGAGCGATTCTGTGATTTCGCCCCACTGATCACGGTCTATTCTTATAGGTATCATGCGCGCAATGCTTCAATGGGTTTTACTTTGGAGGCCTTGTGCGCCGGGAAGAATCCGGCAACAGTTCCCGAAACAATCATGACAAACGTAGCCCACAGGCAAGTGGTAATGTCCACTGTGGGGTCCACGAAATACTGCATCGTGTCCACACCGAAGTCCAGTGTGCGGTTGCCCACACTGGCATCCATGTACGAACAGAATGCCACTCCGGCAAACATGCCGATGTAGCCGAATATACCAGTAATGATGATGCTTTCAAAGATTATCATGCGGATGATGTTCCAGGGCGTAGCGCCCAAAGCCTTGCGGATGCCAAACTCGCGTGTCCGTTCCTTGACGGCAATCAGCATGATGTTGCTTACGCCCACCACTCCGCTCAGAAGCGTAAGCATTCCCAAAACCCAAAGTGATACCTGCAGGATGGAGCTGGCACGGTTCATCTGCTCGTTGTCCCGCGCCTGGTTCCATATCCATACGGCACTTTGGTCTTCGGGATGGAATGTGTGTATACTGCCCAATCCCTGGCGCAGACGGGTTTCAAAGGATTCGTTTTTCTCTTCCGTATCCAGATCTTTTCCCGAAATCATCAACTCATCCACGGCTGTTCCCTTGCCATACAAGGTCTGTACGGTTGTGTACGGTGTGTAAAGCGTGGTTTGCGAGGACATCTGGTTGTCTTCGTATATACCCACTACGCGGAAATACTTACCGTCAATCAAAAGATGTTCATTCAGCAAAGATTTTCCACGGGGTGCAAGTTCCTTCTCCCTCTTTTCACTCATCAACAGCACTTTGCGGCGTTCGGCGACATCCAAGTCATGAATCATGCGGCCCTGGATCACTTTCAACGCAGACATTTCCGCATAACGGGGATGGATGCCTTTCAGTTCCACTCCAGCCAGATATTCTGTCCCGTAAGAAGCAGTAAGACCCGACTGGTTGATAATGGAAGTCACGCCCTTGGTTTCGGCAGGGAAGCGCTGGCTTACCATCTTCTCATCCCGATGGTCCAGGACAATACGGCGTCCGCGTTCCATGCCGTCAAATGCACGGCTGGTCCATCCGCCCCACACATGGATGGCATCAAATGAGAATCCACTCTGGTTCTTGTTAAAAGTGTGGATAATACCATTTCCTGCACCCTGCAGGACAATCATAAGGAACAATCCGCTTGCCACGGCAATGCCTGTGGCCAAAGTACGCATTTTGTTGCGCATGACAGAACCCCATATCTCGTAAAGAATTTCCATCCGGCAGATTTTCCTTTATTTCATTACTGTTCCGTGTCCAAAAGGCGATGCCGTAGGGTCCACGTTGTCCTCTATCCGTTCAATCAGGCCGTCCTTGATGTGGACAATCTTCTGTGTCTGATAGGCCACACCGCTTTCGTGGGTTACCACAACAATGGTCATTCCCTGCTGATGCAATGCCTTCAGCAAATTCATTACTTCCACCGAAGTGCGGCTATCCAATGCACCCGTGGGCTCGTCTGCCAGAATGATACGCGGCTGTGTGATCAAGGCACGGGCTATAGCCACACGCTGCTTCTGACCGCCGGAAAGTTCGTTCGGATAATGGTGTGCCCAGTCGCGCAACCCAACCTTTTCAAGATACTGCATGGCCAGTTCGTTACGCTTGCGACGCGACACGCCCTGATAGAAGAGCGGAAGCGCCACATTCTCCATGGCATCCTTGAAAGGGATAAGATTGAAGCTCTGGAAGATAAAACCAATCATACGGTTTCTGTAGTGTGCCGCCTGCCTTTCCTTCAAATGGCGGATGGGGGTGTTATCCAACAGGTATTCGCCTTCGTCATAATCATCAAGAATGCCCAATATGTTGAGCAACGTACTCTTGCCCGAGCCGCTGGCGCCCATGATGGCCACAAACTCGCCTTTACTGATGTGAAGGTCTATTCCTTTGAGGACATGCAAGGGCTGCACACCCTGATAGGTCTTATGAATACCGGATAATTTAATCATGCTGATATTATGTGAGGGCAAAAATACATATTATAGACGTAAATAGTGGCAATAAATTACATTTCCCACGCATAAATTGTGGATATTTAACAAAAATTAACATTGTTGGCCGTTTTAGTGGACAAGAATATGCATACAGCCTTGCTCTATCAGACAAATTCCCGTAACTTTGTCTGTGCATAACCCCATTTTCTCACACAAACGCAAACAGTATATGTCCAAGCAAAGCTTTCTCTCGTTGGTGGCTTCAGACCTACTTAAGAAATTCGGAAAGAACCAGAATCGGGTTACAGTGGTTTTTCCCAACAAACGTGCCAGTCTGTTCCTCAACCAGGAACTTGCCCGCATCAGCCCCGAACCGGTGTGGGCACCACGCTACTGCACAATGGGAGACATCTTCATGAAACTGACCGACCTGTCCAGAGCGGAAAACATCGAGTCTGTCTGTACACTTTACAAGATATACAGCGAGGTGATGGGCGAGGATACGGCTGAAACGCTGGACCAGTTTTACGGTTGGGGCGAAATGCTCCTGGCCGACTTTGACGACATAGACAAGCATCTGGCCGATGCCAAAAATCTGTTTGCCAACATCCACGACTTGCAGGAGATGACAGACCTGTCCTACCTCACGCCCGAACAGGAAGAGGCTTTGCGCAACTTCTTCCAGCATTTCGACCTTGAGAGGAATTCAGTCCTGCAAAAGCGGTTCCTGCAACTATGGGAACACATGCACGAACTCTATTCCCGTCTGAAACAGGCGCAAGAGGAACGCGGATGCTTGTACGAAGGCGCCTTGTTCCGCAATGTCATTGAGCGGCTCAAAGATGACGGCACGCGGGAGGATATGCTGGAGAAACTGCCCCAACACATTGTCTTTGCTGGGTTTAATGTGCTGAACGATGTGGAGGAGCAGCTCATGCTTACCCTGAAAAAAGCACACCGTGCATATTTCTACTGGGATTATGACATTTACTATACATACGCAGAAAGCAACGAGGCCGGGCTGTTCATGCGGCACAACCTCAGTCTTCTGGGCAGTGAACTGCCAGAAGAACTCTTCGACAACATTTCCAAGATAAAGGACATCACATACATTTCTACCAGTTTTGACAATGCACAGGCCCGTTATGCCACCACATGGTTGCAAGGGGATTTAGACCCGACAACCCGAAACAATGCCATTGTCCTTTGTGACGAATCCCAACTGCTGCCGCTCCTGCACTCCATTCCACACGAGGGGGAGCCCGGCCATCCCAAAGCCATGAATGCGACAATGGGATTCCCGCTGAGAGACACACCGGTGTACAGTTTCGTCACAGCCTTGGTAAACTTGCAGACCGAGGGTTACGACACCCATCGGAAACAATTCAGGCGCTCGGTCCTGCGTACATTGCTCAAGCATCCCTACTACCACATGATTGATGCGGATTATGCCGTGCAATACACCGAAGGGAACAACGAGACCCTGCTGCAATACCTGATTACGCTTATCCGCCAAGTGGGAAAAAACTTTTCCACTATAGAGAGTCCCAACCTTTACGAACAGCTCTACATAGAAGCCATTTTCCAAACACACAGGATGTTGCAGCAGTTGCTCCAACTGATCCAGCGTGATGACATTCCGCTGAAGGTGGAACAAGCCACCCTACGCCGTCTTCTGCGCAACCTTTTGGCTGGCATAAATATCCCCTTCCACGGCGAACCCGCTGTGGGCATTCAGATTATGGGCGTGCTGGAGACACGTTGTCTGGACTTCAGCCACATGCTCATCCTCAACCTTGAAGAGGGCAGACTGCCGAAGAACATCCATGAGAGCAGTCTGATTCCCGCTTCTTTGCGCGAGGCTTTCGGACTGACCACCATCCGTCATAAGATTGCGGTCTATGCCTACTACTTCTATCGCCTTATCCAGCGTGCCGAATACATCACCTGTGTCTACAATGAACACAGTTCCGGAAATGCGCGCCACGAAATGAGCCGTTTCCTTAGACAACTGCAGGCAGAGACCGACCTTCCCATCCGCAATTTCAGAATTACCACCGAACCTCAAATTTGTGACCAGAAGGAACTTAAGGCCGAGAAGAGTCAGGAGACAATGGACTTCCTGCTGTCCAAATATGCAATTGGAAACCAAAGCGAAGGCAAGGCACGCATCTTAAGTCCGACAGCCATCAACACTTACATAGACTGCCCCTTACGTTTCTACTATCAATATGTGGCGGGGCTGAAGACCAAGGACAATCCGGACGATCCTAACATGCTGCCCATCTTGGGTACCATCCTGCACGACACGGCCGAACTGGTCTACACGCAGATTATGGAACGTTATGGTACGCGACAAATCCAGAAGGAGTATCTCAACCCATACGTGGCACAGCCCAAACTGCACATCGCGCCTTTGATGGAAATCCTGTTCGACGTGCATCTGTTCCACCCCATAGAAGAGGACGAGGAACGCAAAAAGCGCATACAGGCTTTCCTTTCATCGGGACAAAAGCCCGCCAACGAATATTCCGGAGAGCAGATTATATATTATAATGTGTTGCTGACCTATCTGACCCAGCTCTTCCGTTACGACCTCCGGCACACCCCCTTCACCATCATCGGCATGGAAACCGAGCGTTCCATGACACTGACCATTGACCATCCCACAGGTCCGCTGACCGTACGCACCGGCGGACGCATTGACCGCATTGACATCATGGACGGCAAATGCCGCATAGTGGATTACAAGACGGGAGGCAGCCACAATGAAGACGTGTCCAATCTGGACAAGGTGTTCGTTCCCTCGCAGACACGCAACGGCTACTATCTGCAAACCATGCTTTATGCCCTGGCACAGCTTCTGCACGAAGAGCCACAGCATCCCGTTGTTCCAGCGCTCTTCTTCGTTGGGAAAGCGGCGGACGACAAACAATATGACCCCACGCTGAAAATAGGGAAGGCTCCCATCGAGGATTTTTCCGAATATGCCGAAGAGTTCATGGAACGACTGAAGGGAGTGCTTTCCGAACTGTTCAATCCAGAGATTCCCTTCACGCAGACATGCCAAAATGACAATTGCAAATACTGTCCCTACAACATGCTTTGTCATTAAAGGAATCTTCTAAAAAGATGACAAAAACAGCAAAATTGTAAACAAATATAAACGTCTCACAAAGTTTCTTAAACTTTCCGGGAAGATATAATAATGGCACGCATTTTGAAGTTATTATGATGTAACGTCAAAACAGCGAAGCCATGACAAAGACCATTATTGCCACATTGAAGGGAGTCCTTGATTCCTCAATTGCCATTTTGCTTGACACCGCCCATAAAGTGGGCGAGGTTCTTGACATCAGCAACATCACCAAACTGGTGCCCACAGACACGGACTACACCGCGTTCTTCAGGAACTATGTCAACTTCTGCACCAGTAACGGCAGCAAGCAGTTCCGCATCGAATCCATCAACCAGACCCAGGAAGGATTCGAAATCATGGTTTCTCCGGTATAGTTCCGTTGCGATATCACTTCATTCCCCTTGCCGCATAAATGCGGTCCTTCGCTTCGGTAATCTTGCTGAACTGGGCAGCTGCCGCATCGCGGGCTGCCTCGCCTTGCTGGGCCACCTTGTCGGGATGGTACTTCAACGCCAGCTTGCGGTAGGCCTTGCGCACCTCATCGTCCGTCGCACTTGATGAAATGCCAAGTGTACGATAGGCTTCGTCCAGACTATTGAAGGAAGAATAAGACTGAGAGGAAGAATATGTACCACCCAAAAGTTGGTCAACCAAGTGGGCGCCAAGGCCCAAATAGGTGGCGATGAAGCGCAAAGCCTGAATCTCAACGGGCGCAATAGTAGCATCCACCTTGGCCATCTGTATCAGCACTTGCATCAGTTGGATGCGCTGATGAGAAGGCATATACATGGCCAACATCTGGCAACTGATGGCCACATTCCTTTCCCATTGCGCCACCGGCATCGCTTTCTTTTGCTGGAAAATCTGCAGAATAATCTCCTCGCCCCTGCTCTCCTGAGAACCGCCAAACTGTGTCCGCAGGAAATTCCTCACATATTCCATTTCGCTGTGCATGATTCGGCCGTCCGCATGTATGACATGGGCAAACACCGTCATCAGCGCACGCAACAGATCATTTTGCGAAGAGGAAGAGCTGCCGTATGCCCTTTCACTTCCCATCCCGGATTTCCCTTTGAAAAAGGAATAGAGGTAATTGTCTATCACACTGCCAATCCAGTAACCGACAAAAGCATACCAGATGCGGAAGAAAAACGGTCCGCGCTGTATGAATCCCCCTAAAGCCAATACCCACCTGAAGAAACGCATATATTATATATAATGTATATGTAAAGTCTGACAAATCTGCGCAAAGATACGGCATTTTCTCAACATACCGAAACATTGACGCAAAATATGTCCTTTACGAAAAACAAACAACTCCAAAGGACTTACCTAATTCAGCGCATCCAGGGCAAAGCCATAAAAAACTTGTCCGCATTAAGAGAAATTGTTTTTTAGCTTAACTGAAAAAGTTTTTTGTCAACAGTGAAAAGTTCGTTCCATTAGTTGGAACGTATGTTTCATCAGTTGGAACGTACGTTTCATCGGCTGGAATGTATGTTTCATCTGTTGGAACATAACTTTCACCACAGAGAAAAAACTTTTTCACCACTGTGCTACAACAATTTAAGCACTATGTTTCAGGAATGTGGCAAGTATGCAGGAAAACAGTCATTGTGAAATGCCGGAAAACGATGCTTTTTTCTGCTGTCCCCGAAAGGGCTGCCGCTCGGATATACCCAAGTAAACTTGGTATTTCGCCCGCTTAATCGCACCTTTGTCTTACGCCGAAGGTACTACCGCTCGGAAATACCCAAGTAAACTTGGTATTTCGCTCGCTTAATCGTATCTTTGTCTTACGCCGAAGGAACTGCCGCTCGGAAATACTCAAGTAAACTTGGTATTTCGCTCGCTTAATCGTACCTTTGTACCATAACACCTACAATATGGTAAGAAAAATACTCTTTCCTCTCCTACTCACCGCCCTGGTGGCATGTACGGAACACGGCGAGTTTGAGCGCAAACTGGCCGTGGCGGACAGTTTGATGGCGGCGGAACCCGATTCCGCCTATCGCATGTTGGATGCCATGAGCGACGAAGCCGGACAGATGCCCCAAGCGAAGCGTATGCGACATCTTCTGCTACGCACACAGGCACAGCGCCATGCTGGCATAGGCTTCACATCGGACAGCATTTCCAACCTGCTGGTCTCGTATTACAACGCGCACGGCACACCTAACGAACGCATGACAGCACATTATTTAAAGGGATGCTCCTATCTTGAGCTGGGCGACGAGCCGGCAACTTTGCGCAGTTTCAATGAGGCAGTGGGCACGGCCGACACTTCCGCCCTGGACTGCAATTACGCGCAGATGGGCGACATCTACGGACAGATTGCCCGCATCTACAACAATCATGCCATGCCGGACAGCGCCTTGCGGGCCTACGGACTGGCGGAACACTATGCGCGAAAGGCCAATGACACCATCAACGTGATTACCATCTGGGGCAACAAGTCAAATGTCCTCATTGACCTGGGACGTATCAGCAAAGCCCTGGAACTGAGGGAAAAGGCCGCAGAACGTTTCAAGGCCATGGGCTATTCCAAAAAAGCGGCAAGGGTAAAGGGGCTTTGCATCAAATGGTACATACAGCAAGGCGAGCTGGACAAGGCCAAGGCCGCCATGGACGAATACGAGACCATTTCGGGCTATTCCCGCATTAAAGACGAGACCAAGAGCGGATGGGAATCCTATTTCCACATCAAAGGAACATATTATCTGGAAACCGGGAAGCTTGACTCTGCCAACTATTATTTCAAGAAACTTAAACTGGCCAGCGACACATTATTCAACATACAGACCGCGCAGAAGCTACAGAACGCACAGTCGATGTACAACTATATGCGTCATCAGGAAGCTGCGCACAGAAAGGAGTTGGAATCCAAGAACGTACAACTGAGGCTGTACAGAGGGATTGCTTTCACCCTGCTTTTTGCTGCAGTCATGTCCGTCTTTGTGCTGTTGCTGCGCAGACGGATAAGGAGAAACGAACGTCAGTTGGTAGTTGTTAGGCGCGAGAACTCCAGGCTGAACGTACTAATTGGCAATAACAACAGGAAACTGGACGAGCTGAATGGTCTGATTGAGGAAAAAATATCCATCATAACTGCGCTCAACGACCAACTGAACCAACAGGCCATAGACCTGAACAGCTATCACAAGCAGGCAGAAACCATACAGCAGCTGAACGAGAGAATTGCGCATTACGAGACAGAAATGATGAACCAGGTTACTGCCAACCTGATGAACAGGCTGGCAGAAGAGCCAGCCCTTATGGTCGTTTTCCAAAAACTGAAGGCAAGAAAAGAATATCTTTCCAAGAGCGAATGGACCGATCTGTACAGCACGGCAGAGAAATATTTCCCGGCATTGTGTAACATAAAGACCAACCCGAAGGTTTCCGTCAGCGAGTACCAGATATGCGTGCTGACCAAATTGGGACTGCGCATAAACGACATCATCTATCTGACCCAAATCTCCGCAAGCAACATCAGCAACATGCGCAGCCGCATGCTGTCAAAGCTGTTCGGTGTGGAAGGCGGAGCCAAGGATTTTGACATCAGGATAAAGAGCCTCTGAAAATTCAGTGTACAGTTTTCACAAGACTTCACAAGAAACGGCATTCTCTGTTTTTGTGAAGTTTTGTGAAAAACCAGGCCATCAACGTAAACTACTGAAAACCAAACCACATCTCATTTTGTGAAATAATGTGAAAGAAATTTCTTCCCTGCAACGGTGCTTATCTGTAATTTTGCAAGCGACAACAGTTCCGTATAACCTTTAAACAGATGTATTATGAAGAATTTGGCTTTATCACTTGCATTGGCTACCATGTGCGGTTCATTGACGGCATGGGCGGAGAACGAAGAACGGAGATTCCCCAATGACCAGTTGAGCAAGCGTTGGATGGAATACGAACAGAACACAGGCAGAAGCCAGGTACGTTCCCACTTCTTCAATGACACCGTGTCTGTGGAAGAAATGACTGCAGCGTTCTATAAACACAAGGACACCCGGTTCCAGGAATCACCCTACGCTTGTGCAGACTCTGTTGTTTATAACGTCATACGCGGAAGCAACCTTTTGCTCACCTCTCCCCTCAGGCGCCATGCCGACAGACAACTGCAGAACATGCGTGGTGTATGGAATTGGGGTACACATCGCTTCACGCTGTTGGAACTCCGCGACAAAAACGGCAATCCCCAGCCCAAACTCTTAAAAAAGACAAACGAGAAACTGGCCAAATCGAAAGACTGGCAAGAGGGCGATTTCGTGGCGCTACGGTTTCCGCAACACTATATGGGCTTCATAGTTTCGCCCCGCATCTCGGTGGTGAGCTACAATTCTTCGTCGCGCATGGTGGGAGGGAGCAGCACAGTGCGTTGCCATGCCGACTTTTTCTCATACGCATCGTTCAGCAACACATTGGACGGCGACTGGCAAAGCAAGGTACAGAGCGGTGCGGCGCTGTTGGGCAAGTGTCTCACCTTCTATACCCATTTCACATCAGAGTCTACGCCAGAGCGCAGTTTCTCCGTTTTGCTCTATCAAACTCCGGAATCCTCAAATCAGGAAAAGGAATATACCTTAAAACTCCTGCTCCCGGAACAGCCAGACAAAGAAACGGAAAACGCATTCATTTCAATGAAGAGGTTTGTGAAAAACCTTAGACACAACGCCTATAATCCGTTTTACACGGCCGACTTCCGTGTCATGACTGGCCGATACTATCATGTAACCGTAAACAAATGTGGCTGGCTGGTCAAGGACTACATGACATTATATTAACAAAATATCTTTACCATTATGTATAAACTGAAATTCATTCTGAGACTCCTGTTCACTGTCGGCACCTTGTTTCTGACACAGGACGTTTTTGCCCAAAACAATGTCAGCATTGAAATGATGAAGGAGCGCTACCGCCAGTACATGAAAGGCGAGACAGTACCTGTTGACTCGGCAGACGAAGTGGTGAACTGCATATACAATCCCAAAGGAGGGCACTCCAATCCAAGAACTGACAAATCCCGCACAAGCTACATTGACTTGCTGAACCTGCGCACAAAAGAATATCCAGACAGAAGACACTTCTGGTCAATAGTGATTGAAGAGAAACGCATTGGAAGGAAATACAATGGAGTTAAAATGCCTAAAAGCAAGAGACGAAGAACTTGGACACAGCACCACAAGTATTTCTATCTGGACAGCATTGCCGGCATGACCCGCGATGAGATTCCTCAAAGCATAAAGGACAATTATCGCAAAAAGGACCGGCTCGCCTATCATGCGCCGGCGCTCAACGGCGCGTTCTATGGACTCTCTGACCCATTGAATATGTTCGGCTATGTAACGGCCCTTTACTTTGTTGATTTACCTCTCGACAAAGGCAAATTCATGCACGGCCGTCTTCTGTCCCGCTGTTTCAGCCACAGGAGCCTGTTGGACAAAAACACCATGACAATCTACGAGACTTCAACAGCCTGTCTTCAAGCGCTCATGCGGACTTTCAGCCACGAAATCACAAAAAAGTATAAGGCAGAAGCAAAGGAGATTCTTCCGACGGAGAAGAAATTTGACCTGCTCATCTATCAGAACCAGAATTTGACATCAGACGTTGTGCTTCTTTCTGGCGAAAAGGATGCCGTTGCCGAACTGGAAACTCTGCGGCACATCATACGCTCCTTGCCGGCAAACTACTTCCCACGATTTTGGACACTGGACAACCAAGCCCTTCCCGGCTTCTACGTGGAAGCCACGCTGAAGAACGGTGAATGGACATTCAGTACAAACCGCTTTGTAAAGCCTTATTAACACCGCATTGGCATTCTATCTGCCGCAGCGACAGGACTGCGGCAGACCGGAAGGCCATGACCCAGCTCGGGGACGAGATCCAGGAATATTGGTGTCTGCCAAACTTGTTTTTATGTCTTACAATGCAGCTATAGACAACAGTCAAGACCCTCTAAGGGTCACAACTGCAGTCCAATAAATCATGGGTTGATAAAAGGATCAAATATTCTTATCAAACACAAATAGTTAAAAATATAAATCAAAAACACATGAAGACAAAAACACTCCTCTCCATCTGTGTCATGGGTCTGCTTACACCCTGCACTCATGCGCAAACCATGTTTCAAGTTAATGAAGATTTCTTGTGCCCCCGTAAAGAAGAGAATGTCGGAAATCTGAATCATCAGAATGAATTCCTATCTGACATAGAATTCAATAAGAAAAATGAAAAGTTTAATGAAGTTGTCATTTCAGACAGATACAAAAGATATGTTTCCGATGAGGTGATTCCCTTAAGTGAGGTGCAGAATTCTTTCTGCGCCAAACTTGACAACCGTCCTCTTTTGTATATGGTAAATAAGTTCTTCATTACGAAAAACATTGAGCGGTATAAAATAGACAAGGACTTCATATACAAAGTGGAATCTTTACACTCAGAAGACATTCATCCACTTAAAAACATTATACAAAAGCCATTTACCATCATACGCATCTTCACGAAGACCCACCATAACTGGCACCCTCATAATGCGAGCATCAGGGAAACAGATTCTATTTATCTTCATCACAAGAAGGAACTCAACCACCAGTTGGAATTTCTCACTGACATAGAGTTCAACAACCCCAAGAATGGCCTATGGTGCTATATGTATGAAAATGAATATCTCGGTCCGCAAGGCGCTGTGTGTTTTGACAGAAAGGATAGCGAGCAAAAGAGTCTTTCATACCCCTTTACCATAAAAGGTTTGGGAATACAAGTTACAACAGATTGGGAGACACAGCCTGATAAATACAAGATTGCCGAGAATCCGATATTAGGTTTCATCAACTATACTTCCAAAACAGAAAAAGAGCTTCTGTCGTTAGATGAAATTAAAAACCGATATTGCGGTCAAGTTAAGGACAAAAACGTGATTTATATGATAAACAAGTTTTTCATCACGAATAATGTGAACTCCTACAAGATAGACAAGGATTTTATCTACAAAGTGGAAAACCTACCAGGAAAGGATTTCCCTGCGTTGAAAGGATTGGTCAAACCACAATTCACCATTATTCGTATCTTCACAAAGACACGGCACAACTGGCATTCCATTCCTGTCGGTAAATAGTCATACAAAAGAGAAAGGGAAATGACCCACTGCCTTACATATAGTAGAGTGTTCCTATATAGAACCTGCAAAATTAAAAAATCCCCCTCCAGAGACCGGTGGGGGATTCTGCAAAAATGTACATTACACACAACACTCCATAGTCAAGGCTAAATTTCTGTCGGAATGGTACCGTATGTCAAAAAACTTCTTCTTTCTGGTGCAAAGATACGGACAAACACGGAGGTGAGGTGAGGATTTCTCCCATTTGGGAATAGGATTTCCCTATTGTAGTGGGGATTTACCCACGGAATATTTGTGGGATAGCGGGTTTTTGGCTACCTTTGGCATGAAAATAACGTTATTTTACTGTTTCCGTATGAAAAAGAGGTTTCCCATGTCTGTTTTCGTATGGGCTATGATGCTGTTTTGCCAGCATTCATTTGCCCAGGAATTGATTGATGGTACGTACCATATCAAGAGTGTAGATGATTTAAAGGCTTTTGCCACAAAGGTCAACAATGGAGAGAACACCGCCAATGCTATCCTCGCCTGCGACCTTGATCTGAACAACATTCCCCACACACCCATCGGTACCAACGAATCGCCTTACATGGGTCATTTTGATGGCGGCACTCACTCCATCAACAACATTCTCATTAACAACACATCACTATCCCAACTAGGATTCTTCGGTACCATCGGCGGAGGATGCATCATTGAGAACCTGGTCATTGAATCGGGTCGCGTACAGGGCGACAAGGCATGTGCCGGTCTTGTGGGTGCTTGCCGTGGCAACGCAGGTTCTTTCATCAAGATTGTGAACTGCGGTAACAATGCCAGAGTGACGTGCCGCGCCGAAAACGCTGCCGGAATATTGGGCTGCAACTATGACGGGCATACCACCGTACGTATCATCAACTGCTACAACAACGGTATCATCCAAGGCGGCAAGGAAAGTGCTGCCATCAGCGGATGGATGGGAAGCGCTCCGGGAAGCATTCTCGAAAACTGTTACAATGCTGGCAAGGTGAGCGGCATGGACAACGGCAAGAACCTTTGTCGCAGCAGCAATGACAAAACGACCATTTCCAACTGCTATGATGTAGCCATAGGCATCAGCAAGACACAAGGAAACAAATCACTGAAACTGACCGACAAGAAAAACGGAAAGCTCTGTTATCTGTTGGGGGCAACCTATACACAGAATCTGGGCGAAGACGGCATTCCTACCTTCGGTCGTAAGTCAGTTACGCTTGTTACGGGCGATTTGTACATCAACGAGGGCGACACCATCAGTGTACTGGAGTTGAAAGACGGAGACACTCAACTTTCCCTGAACAAGGAATGTGTATTGGACAGCATCTCCTACACCCGCGAGTTTATCGAAGCCGGTGTTTGGGAACCGCTGTTTGTTCCCTTTGACAGCAAGGCAGAAGACTGGGGCGGAATGACCATTGCCAAGCTGTATGACATACGCCAATCTGACAATGCGGGACAACAAGGCGAGATAGAGTTTGTGGTACTGAAAGAAGGTGAAACCGTCAAACAGAACACACCTTACATCATTATGGCAAAAGAAACCGGCACATATACCATTGAGACCAGCAAAGCCACCGTATTCGACCCCGACTTCAATTCTGCCTGGTGTGCCAACACCGAAATGACATTCAAACTGAACGGCAACTACCTATCCACCAAGATTGAACCATACACATATGCCATTCTTGACGGAGAAAGCGTAAAACCCACCGAGGCTGAGACTACAATCAAACCCATGCGTTGGTTCCTTACTGCCGAAGCAAAATCACCTTATATGACCGTCCAAACTCCATCCCTGTCCCTGAAGGTCTATGCCAACGACGTAACCGGCATCCAGGGCGTCCTCTCCGGCACAAAGGCTTCTGCCACAGGGCATGGCCTTGACGGAAAAACCGTAAACAAACCACAAAAAGGCATCTTTGTAAAGAACGGCAAGAAATACCTCTGTAAATAAGTTCCAAACCAGTTGTTTTACGGACAAGACATACACATTATTTATATAAACCCGACAGAAACGATGAGAAGAATATATACAGCCATTTGGAGCGTAATACTCCTTAGCGTTCTAAGTTTTCATGCCGAAGCACGACAGTTGAATTTGGAAGAGGCTTTGGCAAGAGTCAGCCAGAACCCTCCCGCAAAAGCCAGAAAGTTTTCGGCAGCAAACCTGAAACTGGCCTACACCAGCAGTGTGGGTGCAACCAACTGTTTTTATGTGGTGAACAAAGGCGACAAGCAGGGATTCATGATTCTGGGCGCAGACGATTGCGCGCCTGCCGTGCTTGGTTATGTGGACAACGGAGACTTCGACCCCTCCAAAATGCCTGCCAACATGGCCTATTTTCTGGACCGTTATACCCAACAGATTGTTTCCGCCACACGGATGAACCGCAAAATGTCCAAGGCCAGTCCTGAAGGGAGAACATACATCCCCACCATTATACAGGCCCGTTGGAACCAAGGCGAACCGTACAACCGTTTGTGTACAGACTATAAAGTACTGAAAGACCCCACCGTAACCGGCTGTGTGGCAACTGCCATTGCACAAATTATGCGCCATTACGAATGGCCTGTACGCGGAACCGGCTCTCACACTTACAGCACTTCATGCGAAATTGATGGTGTCAAGTACACCGCCAACCCCTCTGCCAACTTTGATGTGGAGTACCAGTGGGACAAGATGTTATATGACTACAACAACGGCTATACTGACGAAGAAGGCGATGCAGTGGCATTGTTGATGCGTCATGTGGGCGTAGCCTGCAACATGGGCTATAGTCCCTCTGGTTCAGGAGCAGGCACAGACAGTCCTATCTATGCATTGAAAACCCACTTCGGATATGACAAGGACATGCGCACCTATCATCTGGGAGATTATACGGACGAAGACTTTGCCACCTTACTTTATGATGAACTTACCACCGGTCGTCCCATCTATGCCGCAGGAAACGGACATGCCTTCATCTGCGACGGATACGACGGTGAAGGATATTTCCACTGGAACTGGGGATGGGGAGGCAGTATGGACGGCTACTTCATGCTCTCCGGCACAGATGCAGTCGGCGGTTACCGAGATGGATTGTGCGCCATTATCGGAATCCAGCCGGACCAAGGCAACGAAGCACCTACTGTCATGGGATTGTCTGACTATAAACTGTCTGTGGACACCGTTACGGATTACGGACAGCCCATCAACTTCGACGGTTTCATGGTAAACCGTTCCAAAAGAAAAGTATGGGTGATGTATGCCTTCAAGTTTGAAAACGAAAACGGATCATATATTGTACCCGGCAAATGTGCGGAACTGGACCACTACTATGGCCTCACCGCATTTGACTTCCGTTGTCAGACCGTACCCAACGGCACCTATAAGGTCTACCCCATCTACCGAGACATGGAAAACGGGAAATGGCACTACCCCTCCACCAACCCGAAAGACGGCACCCCCACCGTTAAGGTTGATGTGCCTGTGAGCTATATTTACAATGCACAGGACCTTGTCGCCTACAGGGAACAGGTAGAGAAAGGCATCAACGGATGTGCCATCATCATGAACGACATTGACATGAGCGAAGTCTGTGGCCAGTCAAAGGGAAGCTGGACTCCGATTGGAAGCACGGCAGCTCCTTTCAAGGGAAGAGTTATCGGTAACGGACACACCATCAGTAACCTGTACATCAGAAACACCAAGCTATATCAAGGTCTGTTCGGGGCAATTGGCGATGGAGCCTATATTACCGGCATTACCTTGGACAATACCTGTAATGTACGTGGCGGAAGCTATGTGGGCGGCATTGCCGGCGGAAGCAGTATCGGAGGTTTTGTCACCATTACCAACTGCGGCAACGAAGGCACAGTATATGCAACCCAGCAGAACGGTGGTGGTATCATCGGATGTAACTACGGTTCAGATGCCACCTTTGTCATTAAGGATTGCTACAACACCGGTGTCATTAGTGGAAACCTTGAAAACGGAGCCATTTCCGGCTGGGCGGGCAACCACGCCACTATTGAGAACTGCTACAACATTGCCCGTGTAGGCGGCAATGACGGTAAGAGTTCGTTTGTGCGCAGTGGTAGCAAAATCCGTCTTATCAATTGCTATCAGCGCAACACCATTACTCCCCGTCAGAAAGGTGTGGAAGCCATAAAACTTTCTGTCATAAACAGCGGCGAACTGGCATACCGGCTGAACGAGAACGGGACTGTGGACAATTGGTTCCAGAATCTTGACACCACGCAAGTGGTAGACGAGCACCCTGTTGTATGCAAAGCACATCCATGGGTATATGCATGCACTGACAGTACATACAGCAACACCCCCAAAGATTTGCGCATTATCTCTGACGGAGAAGTATACGAGCAGGAAAACGATGTTTACTGCAGTCAGGTAAAATACAGCCGTACTTTTGAGCAAACAGAAGCATGGGAGCCATTGTTCGTTCCTTTCCCCTCGACCGTCGGCGAATGGGGCAGCACTGTCCACATGGCCAAAATACGTGCCATACACCATTATGACGACAATGCTGACGGCATAATGGACCGTCTGGAACTGGATGCCGTCACATTGAACGAGACGGATTCCATCCTTCCCAACACTCCTTATCTAGTGCGTTCAGACAGAGCAGAAGAAATCGGGTTGACGCTGCACCGCAGCCGTCTGATGAGCAGCATTGACCCAACTCCCACTTGGTGTGCCAACACACAAGTGAAATTCAATCTGAAGGGAGTGTATGCTCCATACGCCACCCAGCCCACCGATTATGTGTGGGAAGGCAATATGCTTACCAACAATTCTGCCCAGACAATCCTACCCCAACGTTGGTATATGTACACAGGACAACATGACACCAGCGCAAGCCAGGTCAAGCAGATTTCACTGACGATTGACGGAAGAACGGCAACGGGCATCAGTGCCGTCAAGACAAACGCGAACAAGCAGAATACATATTACGACCTGATGGGACGTCCCATCACACAACCGAAGAACGGAATCATCATCAAGCAAGGCCGCAAGGTGCTCTATTGATACACACAAGCTTACATGCATATCGTCATTGTAGGAGCCGGGGCGGCCGGATGCTTTGCCGCCATTGCCTTGAAGCGCGAATGTCCTTGGGCTGAAGTCACGTTGTTGGAACGTGGCACACGACCGCTTGCCAAAGTAGCCATAACAGGAGGTGGCCGCTGCAACCTGACCAATTCCTTTAAACAGGTAAAAAGTCTGGAACAGGTTTATCCGCGCGGCCACAGACTTATGAAAAGGCTCTTCCACCGCTTTTCCCACAGAGATGTGTATGAATGGTTCCAAAACGAAGGAGTCAAACTGGTCACACAACCAGACGAATGCGTATTTCCCCGTTCACAGCAGGCAATGGAGATTGTCCACACCTTGACAGAGCGGATTAACCGACTGGGAGTAAAGTTACATACCCGTAGCCGGGTACAGGCGATAGAACCATGTGAAAGCGGTTTCATCGTCCGGACTGTGGACAATTCCTATAAGGCAGACAAGGTGCTTGTTGCCACAGGCGGATGGCCGAAAGCGGCAAATGAAAGTCCGATTACAGGCATATCACTACAGACCAACTTGCCTGTACCCAGCCTTTTCTCTCTTGCCTTGGATGCCAATACGCTAACAGAACGAATGGGATTAGTGGTAGAGGACGCGGTTGTAACACTGCCCGGCACAAAGTTCCAGGCCAAAGGGCCACTACTCATCACACACTGGGGTGTGAGCGGTCCCGCAATACTCCGTCTCTCCTCTTATGCCGCACGCCATCTTGCAGAAAAGGGTTATAAAGGTACGCTTGGCATCCGCTGGACCGGGGAGCGTTCACACGACCAAGTAAAGGAAATATTGGAAGAAACGGCAGCCACAAACAAGCAGAAACAACTTTCCGGCATCCATCCTTTCGGCTTGCAAGCAAGGCTCTGGACACATCTGTTGCAGCGAACCGGGCTGCAAGAAGACCTGCGCTGGAGCGACTTGCAGGGGAAAGCCTTGCATAAACTTATCAATACACTGACAAATGACTGCTACAATATCACCGGAAAGAACCGTTTCAAAGATGAGTTCGTAACCTGTGGCGGCATTGCTTTGGACGAACTTGATCCCTCCACATTGGAAACCAAACGCTATCCCGGCCTTTATTTCGCCGGTGAGGTGACCGATACGGACGCCGTTACCGGCGGTTTCAATCTGCAGGCGGCTTGGACAATGGGTTATGTGGCGGCACAAAGCATTGCCGAGAAGCTCAAACAGGCAAAACAATAAAATATACAGATATATGAGAATGCAAAAACTCCTTTCACTGTTGGCAACCTTATTTATTGTGATGCACATAGGGACAGCCAACGCCCAAATGCAACAGGCATCTCCAGTAGATAACGGGAAAGCGTTGGTCAATCCTTTTATGGGATGGCAACTTTACTACTACTCGAACGTGCTGGACAATTACGGTTCCCAACTCGATCCGGAGGATACCGTTGACGAGTTTCCCGGTATCGGTGTGGTGTTCCTGCGCCTGCCCTGGAGCTTCATTGAGACAGAGAAAGGAGTTTTCAACTGGGAAATCATCGACTCTCCCGCCCAACGCTGGATTGAAAAAGGCAAACAAGTGGCACTTTGTATCTCCGCCACTGAAAACTGGACCCAGCAGGGTACCCCACAATGGGTATTCGACGAGGGAGCCAAATACTATGATGTGGAAGGTTACAAGGAAGTGGAATATGACGACCCCGTATACCAGAAAGCCGTTGACCATTTTGTAAAACACTTGGCGGCACGCTATGACGGCAATCCGCGTATGGCATATATAGCCATCGGCCACTTTGGCATGTGGGGAGAAGGACATACTGAAATCAGCACACCCATCCACGGAAAGAAATGGGGAGACAAAACCAAGAAGAAAATCATTGACATCTACCGCAAGCATTTCAAACATACACAGCTGATTCTTTCCGATGACTATGCCGGACATGACAACCGGGTAGCCAACGCACCCATTACCGACTATGCCTTCAAGAAGGGTATCTCATTGTGGGACTGCAGCATTTTGGTACAGCCACGTCCACGCCACTGGTATCATGCAGAAATGGCCCAACAATTCTGGCCCAGCATGCCGGTGGTGCTAGAGCATGAACATTATCAGGGTTCTATCCTTCGCGGTGCATGGGACAAGGAGTTGCTGCTACAGGCAGTGGAAGACTACCATGCGTCATACATGAGCATACATTGCTGGCCCCGTCTGGTGCTTAACGAGAACAGGGACATCATAGAGCGAATCAACCGCCGCATGGGATACCGTATACAGTTGGCATCTGCACAATGGCCCAAGACCATACGTCGCAACGAACCTTTCACTATCCAGTCCATGTGGCGTAACGAAGGCGTGGCTCCTTGCTACATGGGCGGTCATCCCTGCTTCACCATAAAGAATAAGAAGGGTGGAATTGTGGCAGTCCTTGTGGATGACACATTTAACGTCAAAGACCTTTCCGTTGACAAGCCCGGTAAGGCTGCAACCATGAAACAGGAAAAGAGATTCTGCGTGGCACAACGCTTCGTAAATCCCAAAGGCGACTTTGGACGCGTTTGTCCCACAGGCGAGTTTGAAATATATTTCTCTGTCGGTTCCATTGACGGCACACCGGAAATTGCCCTGCCATATGACGGGAACGACGGCCACAAGCGTTACCTCTTAGGGAACATTACCATAAGCGAATAAGAATCAAAACAGTAATATAATTTAAAAAGATTGATTATGAAGAATTCATTCAGAACAATGCTGCATGCACTGATGGTGCTGGCTGCATTTGTATTTGTCGGTTGCACAGCGGACAAATACAGTTACGAGACTGTTCCCAACGACCCGTTGAAGGCGCGTATCTACACGTTGGATAACGGCCTGAAAGTCTACATGACAGTAAACAACGAAGAGCCCCGCATCCAAACGTATATTGCGGTTCGCGTGGGCGGAAAGAATGACCCTGCAGAAACAACGGGTCTGGCCCACTATTTTGAACACCTCATGTTCAAGGGTACAGAAAAGTTCGGAACCCAAAATTTTGAGTTGGAGAAGCCTTTGCTTGATCAGATTGAACAGCAGTTTGAGGTTTACCGCAAAACCACTGACGAAAACGAGCGCAAAGCCATTTACAAAGTAATTGACAGCCTGAGCTACGAAGCGTCAAAGATCAGCATCCCCAACGAATATGACAAGCTGATGTCCGCCATCGGTGCCAACGGGACAAACGCCTACACCAGCTATGACGTAACATGCTATACAGAGGACATCCCCAGCAACCAGATTGAGAACTGGGCAAAGATTCAGGCAGACCGTTTCCAGAATGCCACAATCCGTGGCTTCCACACCGAATTGGAAACTGTATATGAGGAAAAGAACATGTCTCTCACAAAAGACATCCGCAAAGTGCTGGAAAAGATTAACACTTTGCTGTTCCCCAACCACCCCTATGGAACCCAAACCGTATTGGGAACCCAGGAGCACCTGAAGAATCCCTCCATCACCAATATCAAGAATTACCACAAGACCTGGTATGTGCCCAACAACATGGCAATCTGTTTGAGCGGTGATTTCAATCCCGATGAAATGATTGCCGTAATCGACAAGTACTTTGGCAGTATGCAGCCTAACCCCAATCTGCCCAAGCTGCAATTCCCCGAAGAGAAGCCCATCACCGAGCCCATCGTTGCAGAGGTGGTTGGTCTTGAGGCTGAATGTGTCTTCCTTTCATGGCGCTTCCCCGGTGCAGCTCACCCCGATGGAGAAAAGTTGGAACTCCTGTCCCAGATTCTATTCAACGGTACAGCCGGTTTGTTCGACCTCAACCTGATCCAACAACAGAAAGTTCTCTATGGTCTGTGTACTCCATTCACCATGTCGGACTATAGTGCCTTCATCATGTACGGAGGTCCCAAGCAGGGACAGACCCTCGAAGAGGTTAAGGATCTGTTCTTTGCAGAACTGAAGAATCTTCGTGAAGGCAATTTCGATGAGGGACTGCTAGAGGGTATCCTCAACACATACAAACGTTCACAGCAATTGCAGCTGGAGAGCAACGATTCACGTGCCGATATGTTTGTCAACTCTTTCGTCAACGGTACAAATTGGGCGGACGAGGTTGGACGTATGGAACGTTTGGCAAACATCACCAAGCAGGACATCGTGGAATTTGCCAACAAATACCTCAACGAAAACAACTGCGCCATCATCTATAAGCGTCAGGGAGTAGACCCCAACGAACTGAAGATTGACAAGCCACAGATTACTCCCATCTTCATGAACCGTGATACGGCAAGTGCATTCCTTACCGAAATCCAACAAACGCCCGTAGCTCCCATAGAGCCCAAGTTCCTGGATTATGACAAGGACATCGTGAAGTTGCAGACAGCCTCAGGCGTTCCCGTTCTCTACACCCCCAACACCACCAACCAGCTGTTCGAACTGACCTATCTCTTCGATATGGGTAACTACAACGACAAGATGTTGGGCATCGCGGCCGGTTACATGGAGTATCTGGGCACCAGCGACATGACACCCGAGCAGGTGAAGAGTGAGTTCTTCCGCATGGGATGCAGTTTCAACGTGAAGCCCGGTTCAGAGCGCACATACGTTTCCATCAGCGGTTTGGCAGAAAACATGCCCAAGGCCATCGCACTGTTTGAGAAACTGATGGCTGACGCACAGGCAAATGCCCCAGCATACACCAATCTCGTGGGTGACATTCTTAAGAGCCGCGTGGACGCCAAGGCCAACCAAGGCACAAACTTCTCACAACTCCGCCAGTATGTGACATGGGGTCCCGAGATCAAGAAGACCATTCCTTCCGCACAGGAATTGCATACTGCCAACCCCCAGGAACTGGTAGACCGCATCCACAACATCTTCAGCTACAAGCACCGCATTCTCTACTATGGTCCTGCCACAGAGAAGGAACTGATCGCTTTGCTCGATAAGGAACACCGTACTCCTGAAACCCTGAAGGATATCCCCGCCGGAGTGGAACTGAAGCAAGCCAACACCGACGAGACTAAAATCTTCATCGCTCCTTACGACGCCAAGCAGATTTACATGTCTCAATTCTCACACCGTGACGAAAAGTATGACATCAACATCGAGCCCACCCGTCAGATGTATTCAGAATACTTCAGCGGCGGCATGAACTCCATCGTATTCCAGGAAATGCGCGAAAGCCGCGGTCTGGCCTACACTGCCTACGCCGGACTTTCTGCACCCTCATTCGTAAAGTATGACTATACGTTCATGAGCTATATTGCCACCCAGAACGACAAGATGCTGGATGCCATCAAGGCTTTTAACGAAATCATCAATGAAATGCCCCAGAGTGAACCTGCATTCAAACTGGCCAAGGAAGCCATCATTGCCCGTCTCCGCACTGAACGCGTGAATAAGAGCAGTATCCTGTGGAACTATGTCAATGCACAAGACATGAACCGTACAGAAGATATCCGCAAGCTTCTTTATGAAAAGATCCAAGCCATGACGTTGCAGGATGTCATCAAGTTCCAGGAAGAATGGGTCAAGGGCCGTACCTATCATTATGGTATCCTCGGCAAGAAGGAAGATCTTGACATGGAAGCCCTGAAGAAGATGGGAACCGTGGTGGAACTCACAACCGAGGACATTTTCGGTTATTAATAAACAATTTAATAATTGGGCGGTTTACGGTCAACGCATTCCGTAAACCGCCCAAAATCTAATCCGACATGAAAATACAATCATTGACAAAGAAATGTATGGCAGCTTTGGTCATGGCACTTGCTGTTTCCGGTTGCACACAACCCATCGCCGACTTGCGTGAAGTCGACACCTTTGCCCAGGCCAAACCTGTATGGGCAGAAGGCAGAGAGACAGAGAAGAACCTGACGCTGCACTTCAGAGAACAATTCAATTCCTATTTCGCTTCAACCGCCTATGTCAAACTGACCGCCTCTTGCGACTACCGGCTCAAGGTAAACGGTGAGTTTGTGGCACATGGTCCCAGTGTGGCGGCACACGATTTCTACCGCATCGACTGTTACGACATCAAGCCCTATCTGAAGTTTGGCACAAACATCGTGGCACTGGAAGTGGCCGGATACAATGATGACAACTACTATCTGCTGAACCAGCCTTCCTTCCTGCAAGCCGAGGTGGAGGTAAACGGCAAAGTGGTGGCTGCCACCGGCAAGGACTTCACCGCCTACGACCTGAAACAGCGCAGACAGGATGTCCGCGAGTTCAGTTTCCAGCGTCCCTACATAGAACATTATGTACTGGACCCCGCTTATGATGAGTGGGCTGTAAAGAAAGATTGGGCTGAAGCCGAGCCGGTCAAGCTGGCAGAACAGGAGACCAAGCAATTGCTCAGCCGCCATGTGCCCTATCCCGACTATACGGTTCACCAGGCAGAACAGATAGCCGACAACTTGTATAGCTTCAAGTGCAACAGTTCCGGTTTCCTGGGCGTTCAACTTCAGGTTGCCGAACCCACCAGCCTTCGTCTGGGCTTCGACGAGATTCTGAGCGGCGAGCGCGTCAACCCCGGACGCATGGGATGCTATGCCTATGTCACCTATGAACTGCAGCCCGGCACCTACACGTTGGAGACCTTCGAACCATACACAATGAAGTTCATGGAAGTGTATATAGACAAAGGCTGCTGCCAGGTGGAACGTGTCTACATGCGAGACTATTGCGGCTCTGACGTAAAGCGTGCCACCTTCCAGTGTGACAATGAAGAGACCAACGAACTGTTCGAGGCTGCCCGCGAGACTCACCGTCAGAATGCGGTGGACATCTTCATGGACTGCCCCTCGCGCGAACGTGCCGGATGGCTCTGCGACAGCTATTTCTCCAGTCGTGTAGCCTTCGACTTTTCCGGTCACACACGCATAGAGAAGAACTTCCTGGAGAACTTCCTCCTGCCCAAGGCGTTCAAGCACATAGACAAAGGAATGCTGCCCATGTGCTATCCCAGCGACCATCCCAACCAGAACCATATCCCCAACTGGGCCATGTGGTTTGTACTGGAACTGGAAGAATACCTTCACCGTAGCGGCGACCGAGAATTGGTAGACCGTGCCAAGACACGCGTCTATGAACTGGTGGACTACTTCAAGCCCTTCCTCAATGAAGACGGTTTGCTGGAGAAGCTCAGCCGATGGGTATTCGTGGAATGGTCTGCAGCCAATAGTCTGGTACAGGATGTGAACTACCCCAGCAATATGCTTTATGCCAAAATGCTTGAGGTAATTGGCCGCCTTTACGACGACCAGGCACTGACCCAACAAGCGGCACAGGTAAGAAAGACCATTGTGGAGCAGTCTTATGACGGAGAATTCTTTGTGGACAACGCCGTGCGTGGCAAGGGCGGCAAACTCGAAGTTACCCGCAACCGCACAGAAACCTGCCAGTACTATGCCTTCTATCTGGGCACAGCCACTCCCCAAAGCCACCCCGAACTGTGGGCAAAGATGATGAACGAGTTCGGTCCCGTGCGCCAGACCACCAAGGCATATCCCGAGATCCATCCTTCTAACGCCTTCATCGGCAACTATCTGCGTATGGAACTGCTCTCAAGCGAAGGCCGAAGCAAGCAGATTCTGGAAGAGAACCAGTCATATTACCTACCCATGGCACGCCAAACCGGCACGCTGTGGGAGAACATGACCACCTCTGCCAGCTGCAACCACGGATTCGCCGCCCACATGGCCCGTGTGCTATATCGCGACGTATTAGGTGTATATGATATCTCACCCACCGAGAAGAAGGTGACGCTCCGCTTCACCGACTGTGGTCTGAAGCATTGCAAGGGTTCCATCCCCGTTGGCAATGAATCCGTAGATGTGGAATGGACCATGCAGGACGGCCAGATGGATGTCAGCCTCAAACTGCCCCAAGGCTATACCTATGAGCACACCTCACCAGGTCTCAGCAGCTGCACTATCACAACAAAAACCAATTAAGCGGTAAAAAAACTTTACACAAAAATCGGGCAGGAATAACACTTAAGGGTGGTTCTAAAAATTATGTCGAGTTGATTTTCGCTCTTCTTTCGTGTGTGCTTTTGTAAGTTGAAGAAGGAACATAGCGGGCTATGTGACTGATGAGACTTGACAAAATGACACCGGAAGGGACGAAAAGCGGCCGAAACGGAGAACACCAGAAAAGGTAAAAACTTAAATCCAGAATTTTTAGAACCGCCCTTAAGTGTTTCTTCAGTAACAGTTAAGTGTTTCCGCAAAAAGACTTAAGTGAAACTCAAGAAACACTTAAGTCTTTTTTTCGTTTGTTTTCTGAGGTGATTTTACGGATTTGCATCCGATTGATTATAAGAAGGTTGAATATCTCCGTATTTTCTTCCGTCACCCCCAAATCCCTTTTTCTTGTTTTTTGACAAATATGGTGAATGGCACACAGATGACACAGATACGACAGATTTTTGAGTTGTGAGCAATGAGTTGTGAGCGATGAGATTTGACATAAGTATTGAATTGGCTTCCCCAAAATGAGTGTAGAAATAACAAGAACCTCCCAAAGTCATCCTGAAC
>JAFYQQ010000007.1 GCA_017559845.1 Bacteroidaceae bacterium
GAAAGCCCCCGGCTATTCATGTTCCCGTCTTTCAGACGTTTTTCGTTCTGACGCTTTCACTCATTACTCAATGCTCATCGCTCATTGCTCAGAGGCTCACAACCGTCTGGAAGACGGGAAGCCCGTAGGGCGAATAGCCGCGGGTTCTTGAACCCGTGGAATAATTGGCAAAACAAAAAAATGGCGTCTGGAAAGACGCGGAACGGCAACCCTCACCACCGATTCGCGTCTTTGCAGACGCCATTATTATGTAGTCATAAAAAACCGAGGGCTTAAAAGCCCCCGGCTATTCATGTTCCCGTCTTTCAGACGTTTTTGAGTAGTGAGCGGTGAGTTGTGAGCATTGAGCTTCTTCTGAACTTTTGTTCTTTTGTCAAAACAATGACTCACAACTCATCGCTCAAAATATTCTTTTGTCAAAAACACTCACAACTCATCGCTCATTACTCATCGCTCAAAGGTTCAACGCTTCTCCCCTTTTCTGCGGGCAAGCAAAAGCGTGGCGCCGTCGTGCAGGAAGATGACCAGCAAGGTGGCAAGGAAGATGTAGAGTGCCTGGCGCATGAGGATGCGGGGAAAATAGGCAATGCGGGCTTCATAGACCTGATCGCCTGTGGCGCCGCCACGGATGGAATCGGCCACGGCAGGAAGGTCTGTTGCCAGGTCGGCATCGTACCGCCATCCGCCCAAGGGCTCTTCCATGGTTATCCCTATGCCTTCCTTGGCACGTGTGTCCACGGGCTTCTGCGTCAAGCCGATGAAGGCCGACCATACGAGGGGCAGGGCAAGCAGGAGCACCAGTCGGCGGAGAAGACCCTTCTTGTTATAGAGTTGATTCATGATTGCTGCTGTTTTGCGTCAAAGACGTTCGTATCCCCACTCGTCGAGCACCTCGCCCCAGTGTTCGTTCACCAGGCTCACGGTGCGGGGGTCATAGGCATACTTGTTCTTCTTGTATCCCTTCTTGCCGCCGATGTAAGCGGAGATGGCGGGGTGCGCCTCTTCCCATCCCGGCAATTCCAAGTCGCGGTACATGCGCTTGGTCATGCCCAGGGCGTCCTGTTCAATGTCCTCGAAACGCACCTCGAAGAGATGGCCTTCGGGGATGTGCTTCTTTTGTTCCTGATAGGCGCGGTAGAGATCCATGTAGATGCGCAGGATGTTCTGTTCCATCTGCTCCACGCTGATGGTGTTGAGCTGCAGGGGCTTGATGGTGTTGAGGAAAAAGTTGCGCGTGCTCTCAAAGACGGTGTAGGGGTTGCGCATGAGATAGATGAAGCGGGCCTGGGGATACATTTCCAACAGCGCCTTCACACGTCCGGTGTGCGGCGGATTCTTGCTGAGATACTGTGTGCCGCCGGTGTTCCAGAGGGAGAGCTTCACCACTCGGTCAAAGGCTTCCTTGAAGGCCTGCAGCTCCTCGGGGGTGATGTCCTTGAAGGTGAGGTAGCGGTCGGCATATTCCTGCATGCGTTCGGGGAAGAACCAGAAGTTGTAATAGTTGAAGGGGCAGGAATTGTTTATGGCAAATTCCTCTTCCTGTGGCAGGTCGGGCGCCAGTTCCATGTTGTCCGTGGGGCGCTTGTCCGGCATGAGCCATCCCATGGTGGGCTTGAAGAGGCCTTGCAGGGACATCATGAAATGGGGGAACACGGTCTGATAGGTGGTGGTGTAGCCGAAATGCTTGTCCTGCGCAAAGATGTTGTGCAGGAAGGTGGTTCCGCTGCGCCAGTGGCCCAGGATGAAGAGCGGATCATGTTCGAGCGGCTTGTCTGCCAATTCTTTGCGGTATTTGCGCTCCTGCAATCCGGAACATGTGCTGAGCAGACGGCAGATACACTTTGTAAGAATGTACTTGGTACGCTTCTGGGGAATGACGTGCTGGCCACGCATAACGGTCTTGAACGTGTGCCAGTCTGCACCCACCAATGTATTTACGGGGAGTTTGCTAAATTCTAATAATCCCATGAATGTCTTTCGTTATTTGATAATCTTGATTTCCAGACCCTGGCGCGAGAGTTCCTTCACCACCTTCTCAACCACCTGTTGCTGCTCGGCGGTGATGCCCAGCTTGGTGAGGTCGAGAACGGGCAGTGCGTCATACGCCTCGTCGTTGTCCTCAATGGGGCGTACAATCATGCCCACGGCACTGGTGTTGTTGGTGATGGGGTCTATGAGTACGAAGTTTCCTGTGGCGCGGTTCTGCGCATAGGAATCGAAGAAGAGTGTCTTGGCGGTGGTGATGCGCACGCTGGCAATCTCGTTGAGGCGCAAGTCGGCTCCTTCAAGATGCTCCATGGTGTTCACATCCACGCGGAAGTCTACGGCATCCACCGTGGCGCGGGTGGTGTTGGTGTTGTGCTTGAGGAAGAACTGCTTGCCGCGGTTCATGGGTTCCTCGTCCATCCACACCAGCATGGTCTCAAAGCGGCGTCCAATGTGGGGCAGGTTGTCGGGATGAACCAACATCTCTCCGCGCGAAATGTCAATCTCGTCCTCCAGGGTGAGTGTTACGCACTGGGGGCAGAAGGCTTCCTGCAACTCGCCCTCGTAGGTGACGATGCTCTTTACACGACTGCGTTTCAAGCTGGGCAGCGCCACAATCTCGTCGCCCTTGCGCACCACGCCGCTGGCAATCTTGGCACAGAAGCCGCGGAAGTCCAGATTGGGACGCAGCACATACTGCACGGGGTAGCGGAAATCCTGCATGTTGCGGTCCAGATGGATGGGCACGTTCTCCAGAAAATCGAGCAGCGAGGGACCCTCGTACCAGGGCGTGCGCTGGCTTTTCTCCACCACGTTGTCGCCATCGAGCGCACTCAGGGGGAAGCAAGTTACATCTTCTATGCCCAACTGGTCCGTCAGCTTGAGGTATTCTGCCGTGATGTCGTTGAACACCTTCTGGTCAAAGTCAACCAAGTCCATCTTGTTTACGGCCAGCACGATATGCTTTATGCCCAAAAGGCTCACCAGGAAGGTGTGGCGGCGGGTCTGTGTGATGACACCGGTGCGGGCATCCACCAGAATGATGGCCAGGTTGGCTGTGGAACCGCCGGTAATCATGTTGCGGGTGTACTGCTCGTGTCCAGGAGTGTCGGCAATGATAAACTTGCGGGCGTTGGTGCTGAAATAGCGGTAGGCCACGTCAATGGTGATGCCCTCCTCGCGCTCGGCCTTCAGTCCGTCAAGCAACAAGGCGTAGTCAATCTGTCCGGCTCCGGCATTGCCCACCCTCTTGCTGTCGCGCTCCAGGGCGGTGAGCTGGTCCTCATAGAGTTTCTTGCTGTCGAAAAGCAGACGTCCAATCAGCGTGCTCTTTCCGTCATCGACACTGCCCGCGGTGAGCAGTCGAAGCAAATCCTTTTTCTCGTCGGCATCAAGAAATGCCTTTATATCCAATGATTTGTCCATAATCTATCCTAATGTCATGTATTAAAAATAGCCCTCGCGCTTCTTCTGCTCCATGCTGGCTTCCTGGTCGAAGTCAATCACGCGCGTGGTGCGCTCGCTCTTGGTGGTGGTCATCATCTCCTCCACAATCTCCTCAATGGTGGCAGCCTCGCTCTCCACCGCGCCGGTCAGCGGCCAGCAGCCCAATGTACGGAAACGCACCATGCGGTTCTTCACCTGGGGCAGCAGTTCCTTGGGCAGACGATCGTCATCGGCCATGATCAGGTTGCCGTCAATCTCCACACAGGGACGTTCCTTGGCATAGTAAAGGGGAACGATGGGAATGTTTTCCAAACGGATATACTGCCAGATGTCCAGCTCTGTCCAGTTGCTCAGAGGGAACACACGGATGCTCTCTCCCTTGTGTACGCGGCTGTTGTAGATGTCCCACAGTTCGGGGCGCTGGTTCTTGGGATCCCACTGCTGGAACTGGTCGCGGAAGGAGAATATACGTTCCTTGGCACGGGATTTCTCCTCGTCGCGGCGCGCACCACCGAAAGCGGCATCGAACTTGTACTTGTTCAAGGCGTCCAGCAGGGCCTTCGTCTTCATCAGGTCGGTGTGTACCTTGCTGCCGTGGGTAAAGGGCCCCACTCCGGCGTTGAAAGCCTCTTCGTTGCTTTCCACAATGAGGTTCCAGCCATATTTCTTGGCATAACTGTCGCGGAATTCAATCATCTCGCGGAATTTCCAGCGCGAATCGATGTGCATCAGGGGGAAAGGCACCTTGCCAGGCGCAAAAGCCTTTTCGGCCAGGCGCACCATTACGCTGCTGTCCTTACCGATACTGTAAAGCATCACGGGATTTTCAAATTCGGCAGCAACCTCGCGTATAATATGTATACTCTCTGCCTCGAGTTCTTGAAGATGTGATATGTTATATGTTGACATAATGATAAATATTTTCCTTTTATCGAGATATTGCGGCACCTCCCTATGAAAGTGGTGCCATAAGGATTCAGAGTTTTGACTTGGCCAATATCAACTGGAGCACTTTGTCCACACTTTCCTGAAGCGAGAGGACGCTGGTGTCAATGTCCAAATCGGGAGACAAGGGAGCCTCAAAGGGAGCGCTTACTCCGGTGAAATCCTTCACCTCACCACGACGGGCACGGGCATAAAGTCCCTTTACATCCCTGCGCTCACATTCCTCTATGGGAGTGCTCACAAAAACTTCCAGAAAATCCTCGCCACCCACTATCTCACGAGCCATGCGGCGTATGTCGCGGGTTGGGCTGACAAAACAGGCCAGCGTAACCACACCCGTCTGGACAAACAATTTTCCAATCTCGGCAATGCGGCGGATATTCTCGGTGCGGTCTTCGGCGGAAAATCCCAAATTGTTATTGATACCAGCACGGATGTTATCACCGTCCAATATACGGCACAAAATGCCACGGGAATGCAACTCGCGTTCAAGCCCAAGCGCAACCGTACTCTTTCCGCTTCCGCTCAAACCCGTAAACCAGACCAATACACCGCGCTGACGGAGAAGATTCTCCTTGTCAGAACGGCTCATCATCTTATCATAAATGGGATATATATTCTCGGCCATAATTATCTTCTTTTTTTACAATTTAGCTGCAAAATTAGCTAAAAATATTGACTTAATTACACATCGCGATAAAAAAGACCAAAAAGAGAGACAATTACGCACCACACTTAACTATAAAACAAAGGTATCAGGAATACGCTGATGAAGAAGACAATCAGATTGAGCGGCAGTCCCACCCGTAGAAAGTCAACAAACTTGTACCCTCCCACTCCCTGCACAATCAGATTGGTCTGATAACCGATGGGGGTGCTGAAGGATGCGCTTGCCGCAAAACATATACAAATGAAGAAAGGTGTGGGGTCGCAACCGAGCTGGTTGCTGATGCCCACGGCAAGCGGAAATGCAAGCGCTGCCGCCGCATTGTTGGTAATGAGTTCTGTGAACAGATTGGTGATAATATACATGGCCGCCAGCATAATGTATATGCCGTTCTCGGAATGTCGCGCGTGTTCAGCCAAATCAATAATATATCCGGCTACCATGTCTGCAAAACCGCTGTTTATCATACCCTTGCTTATACCGAAAGCACAAGCTATGGTAATGAGCACATCCCATGAAATGAATTTGGTGTACTTACGGGTATTGAACATTCCCGTCCATGCCATGATTACGGTGGTTACACAAGCAAAAAAGAACATATCCAGTTTGACATTCGGCAACAGGTTCTTTACGAACGGAAGTTCACCGAAAGTTGCGCCTAAAATCATCAGCACCAACAATATCAGCGCAAAATACTTTTTCTTGCTTCCCATTGGAGGCTCGGCATCGCCCACTTTGTTGATCATCCAGAAGACACGGCTTTCACCCCAAGTTGGCAAAAAGGTGTCATCCGCATCCACAATGAGTGTGTCTTCCTTGGTAAGCGGCATATTCATCCAGTCACCGCGAAGAGTGGTGCCACTTCTTCTGATGGCACGGACATGAGCACCATAATGACGGTAAAAATCGAACTTGTGCAATGTTTTTCCCAAGCCGGGGAAACGTGTACTCAGCATCACTTCAAGGCGTTGCATACCGGGCTGCTGGTCGCCTTCCTCGGCTTCCTGTTCGCTTTTTCTAATATTGGGAAGCAGATGCGGGCTAATGATTATCAGATAAGACAGGCCGGCTACAAGGACAAAGAATCCCACTTTGCCAAGTTCAAACATGGACAAACCTTGATATCCAGCATCCTGAATCATTCCGTCAACAACCAAATTTGTGCTGGTTCCAATCAGAGTACACATACCGCCCAATATCGTTGCATAACTTAAAGGTATCAAGAATTTGGTGGGTGGCAAATGCATCTTTTGCGCCCAATTCTTAATCATCGGAGCAAAAATAACCACAACAGGAGTGTTGTTCAAGAAAGCGGACAAAAACGAGATTGTGGGCAGAAAGCGAAAATTGGCCATTGAAACTTTGCAGTCCTTTTGTGGCAACAAAGTGTATACAATCCTTTCCAATACGCCGCTTTTGCGCACCCCTTCACTGACAAGATAAAGAAGCGCTACGGTTATCATTCCTTTGTTGGCAAAACCTTCAAGCGCTTCTTGGGGTTCTAGTATATTGCCGCATATCATCAGTACAACGGCAGAGAACATAATCAATCCTGGGCGGAGCTTGTCGGCAATAAGCGCGACAAGCATCAGCACCAGGATGATAAAGACATACAATATTGAAAAATTCATTTCAAAGAGTCAGAATTCCGATATACGGTTCTTACATTATAATATTTAATTTAGAGAACCACCTTGACTCCGTTCACCACATAAATGCCACGAGGAAGACCGTAGAGTGCTCTGTTGGAAGGTACAGACTTGCGAACCAGACGACCGCTTATATCATACACATCCACCATGAGGTTGGAGTCGATGATGGCATCTTCCACATCGTCGCCTTCCTGGTTCATATAAACACCGCCCTTGTACAATACAACGCCGTGTGACTCGTCAAGCACGGGATAGTTGTCCTCGCCCAGATGCTGGAACCAAGCAGGTTGGCTGGAAGAGTTGTCATTCAGCAACCAGCAAACGCTACCGTTGGCAAACAGGTCTGCCGTACGTTCCATACAAAGCGAGGTTACGCCCTTCTTGGTTCCAACCAGATTGTCCAGGCCTTCCACGCTGAAGCAACGGAACAACTGGCTTCCGGAGTGGAGGTATCCGGCCAAGGCACCGCGGTTGGATGCGCTACCAGTGGTCTTGACTGTTGAGCTTGACACATAGCAGTGGTCTACGTTTGCGGGCTTGTCAGATGATGCACTACTACCGATAAGACCACCGACTGTACCAGACACGCGGATGGTTCCGGAATAGTAAGAATCGGAAAGTGTTCCGTAGAGCTTGCCGACAAGACCTCCGGCATCATTGGTGGCACTTGAAAGGTTGACCTTGCTATAACAGTTGGTGATGGTTGTGGGGGTGGTGCCTTCACAACTTCCCACCAAGGTTCCGGTGTATTGGGCGTAATTGAGGTTCTGCACAATGGTTCCGCTCTCAAGACCGATATTCTTGATTGTGGCACCTTCAACGGTACCGAACATCATACCGCCAATGTTCTGGATCTTGTGACCTTGACCATCAAACGTACCCTTGTAGGGGCTAATGGAGCTTCCGATGGGAATTAGCTTTGAACGGTAAGCAAGCAGATTCAAGTCTTTAGTAAGCTTGGCGTCCGCATATATCATACCGTCGCTGACCTTATTGGCAAAATCCACCAATTCTGCAGCCGAAGCAATTTCAAATGTTTCTCCAAAGCCGTTGTTAATCTCACCCGGAGTATATCTCAGCTTGTCATCAATCCATTCAATGCGCGCCGCAATATAGTCCTTGACAAACTCGATTTCCTCGGCATAGGTCTTGGGCACGCGGGGATTCTGATGCACCTTGGAGCTCAGTATCTTCCAACGGGTAAAGTTCAGCTTTTGTGACTGATCCAGCACCTGTGCCGTGCTGTCTATGTATGCCGACAGAGACTCTTTGCTGAAAAGGCCTTCGTCACGCATCTTTTTCCACATATCACGCAATTCCTTGTAGGCCTTGGCATCGCCCAGAATACGGGTAACAAAAGTCTTCATCGAACCGGCCGCAGAACCGCTCTTGTAAATCCAGTCGCTATGGCCGTTGATGGGATAGATGCGCTGGTCGTTCTCGAACGCCAAGTCGAAGTCCCAACAGGGTGATACGTAGAACATGTCCTCGTTGCGGTTCTTGTACATGTAGGTACTCCAGTAAGTGTCCATATTGCCGGAGAACTCGCCCACGATGAAGTGCTTGAGGAAGCTGCTCAGGTCCAGTCTGCTACGGTATCCGTCCACTGGGTCGGCGTAATTGGAGGCATATACCCTGGCCTCCATTTCGTTGAAGAAATTCTTGATGTAATTGTACTGAGCCGTAACGATGCCGTCCTCGTCGGGTTCCTTGATGGTTACGGGCAGGCCATTGCTGCTGGTAAAGCGGATATTGGCAGGCTCGTTGCTGGCATAGGCATCAATTTCAACCAGGTATCCACCGGTTATGAAGGGATACTCAATGTCGGTCTTCTCCATTTCCATAATGGGAACACGCTTGGGGTCGATGGTAATCTGGTCACACAACTGATAGCATCCCTGGTATTCTCCGTTCATGATGACGTCCACGGGCTGGCTCCATACGCTATAAGGCATCTGCAGACGGCGGCTCATCTCGAAAGCCAGGATGTTACGCATCAGCGACTTGTCTCCGTAGTTGTTGATCAGTGTCCACTTCTTTGCCTTGGCGGGACTTTCCAACGAACCGTCCTTCAGCATGTGGTGGCTCTTGCCGTCGTTGAACTTCACACGGTAGGGCTTTTTCTCAAAGCCGGCCGAAGCGTTTCCGCGTATACGGGTCAGCACGGGATATTCCTGAATCAGCGTACCGTTTTCGTGGATGATGGTAATGTTTGATTCAAAATCACCCTGTCCCTTGCTTGTGGGATTCTTTCCATTATAGGTGTGGATACTTACGGTGGGAAGGTTGGTTATCTGATAGAACTTGGAATCGTCTCCAGTTCCTTTATAACCATAGAATTCCAATTCGGACAAGTAGCAACGCTTGTCGTGGGGACCAACGTAACGGACATAACGGAATCCGCGGTTCACGTTCACATTGGCATAGTGCATCTTTTTAATGGCAGAAGCCTCGGTGTTCAGGTACAAAGGCACCGCATCCAAGAAGTTGGGGTCGTTGGCTCCCTCAAAAAGTGCGAGCACACAACGTTCTGGTCCCTGGTCATGAGAACGGGGCGACCATCCTACCTTGGTAATGATATGAGGCGAACCCAAATCCAATCCGACCCACGTATTGCTTCTGTCGTATGAAGAGAAGAAGGTATTGAAGTTCCCGTCAAAGACATCGGCCTTGTTGTTGACCGTTGTAGACTGCGCTCCCGTATCATAGTCTATACTATACTTTGTACCAATAATGCTACCGGACAGTTTTGACGAACTTTGCGCAAACGAACAGAATGGCAAAAAAGCCAGGCAAATCAAAGCGGCTATTTTCTGGTAAGAATGTTTCATTTTTGTTCAATTTATTAATGTTAACTCTGCAAATATACAGCATTTTATAGAAACAGACACATTTTAAATGTGTGAAAAAATGCTAATTAATTAGGATTTAAGTGAAACGTCATTCATCAAGCACACGCTTTACCTGGTCTATTTTTTCATCCGTATAGGTGAGGAATATGCGCATCTTGCCAGATTCGGGATTTGCCCTGTTTCCCTCTTCGTCCACACAATCTATGTGGCAGAACACACCGGTAAAGCCATCGTGAATGCGCAATCCTTCATCCAGATTATAGAGCATATTATCCTTGTATCTCCTTGCAAAATTGGCACGCATTTCGGCGTATGAAGCCTTTATTTCGGCACGCTTCTTCTGTGTGTCATCGCTTGTAAAGGAAATGGTATAGAACTGGTTGTCGAAAAAGTTGAGACAGACATAATTCCAGGTTACGCCATTATAGGTGAAAGGCTTTTGGGCGGCATCTATGACCAAAGCGTCCTTGCAGGCAACCACCTTTATTCCACGAGACTGCAGGCTATCCAAAACCACCTCCATCTTTTCTCCAAATGCGCACCCCATAAACATGCGCTGTACCTGTTGTGCCTGTAAAACAGCACATTGTACAAGCAAGGCGAAAAAAGCCGTTGCCTTTATTCTTTTATTCATCAGCAAAAAAACTTGTTACTTTTTTGTATTTTACGAACTTACCTTTCGGGATAAACCAGGTTTTCCTCCTTGGCACACATAAGGACTTCCTCCAGGTACTTCTTGGATTCCCACTTGGCCATGGGCAGGTCGTGCAACAACCAGTTTCCGCAATCAATTGGCGCGGCTCCAGGCACCTCTCCCTCAAACTCTGCCACAAAACGGAAAGTCTCCTGCATCAGTTCAAGGATGTCCGAGGGCTCCAAATGGCCGCGCATCAGCAGATAGTTTCCGGTGAGGCAACCCATCGGGCCCCAGTATACAATCTTGTCCATCCACTCGGGTTGGTTGCGCAGATACGTGGCGGCAAGATGCTCAATCGTGTGCAATGCGCCCGGATGCATGGCCGGTTCGCGGTTGGGTTCCTTCATACGGATGTCAAAGGTGGTTACTTCTTCTCCGCCCACCGCATCTCTGCGGCTCACAAAGATGCCTCGGCTCAACTTAATGTGGTCGATGGTAAAACTTGGTATTTTTTTCATAAACTGTTTAAGAACGTTTTGGTTACGAGGAAACTCTTGTCGGCCATGGTTCCCCAGAAATTCTGATATTGTTCAAAATGCGCCTCCGCACCCGGAGTGTCGCTGATTATCCTAAAGCTGATGAAGGGAACGCCAAAGATGTGGCACACCTGCGCAATAGCACAGCTTTCCATGTCCACGGCCAGGCCTTCGGGATAGTCCTGCTTTATCTTGTCCAACTCTTCGCGTGCCGTGATGAAACGGTCGCCGGTACAAATCAGTCCGGGCAGCACCTTCACGTCGGCATCCACCAGCAAGGCCTTCTCAAGCATCGCCTTGTCACAGGGGAAGAACGTGGGCAATCCCTGCACCTGTCCGGGGTCGCAACCTTCTCCGCACCACACGTCGTGGTAACATACCTGGTTGCTCACTACCACGTCCATCACGTGCAACTTGCTGTCTATGCCGCCGGCCACGCCCGTGCTTATCACACAATCGGGCTGGTATTGCATCAGCATCTGGGTGACACCGCACGCCGCATTCACCTTTCCGATGCCGCATTGTTGCAACACAACCTTGTGCTCGCCCAGCATGCCCACCAGATAAGTTTGCGTGCCGTGCTTCTCCTCCTGCGCATTGCCCAACATGGCGGCAACTTGCCTGAACTCCACAGACATCGCCGTTAATATTCCAATTGTCATGTCTCTATTCCAATTTTCTTTCTTATAATGTCGTGCAAAGGTACTCTATTTTGATAAATTAACAAAATTCTGTTCCTCTGTTAAGAGAAAATCTTCTAACTTTGCAAACAAATTGTAATTTAGCACGCATATTCATGAACTGGACTTCATCCTTTCTGACCGACATCCTGCATTTATGCAACGACATGTCGCCCTATGTTCTCCTGGGTTTTCTCATCTCGGGCATCCTGCACGAGTTTGTCCCCCGCAGCTTCTATACCCGTTATTTGTCCGGCAACAATTTTCGCAGCATCCTGCTCTCGGCCCTCTTCGGCACGCCGCTCCCCTTGTGTTCTTGCGGCGTCATCCCGACGGCGATGGGACTGCGTCGCGAGGGAGCGTCAAGAGGCTCCACAATCTCATTCCTGATTGCCACCCCGCAAACCGGCATTGACAGCATCATCGCCACCTATGCCATGCTGGGGCTTCCCATGGCATTCGTGCGCCCCATTGCCGCCTTCATCACCGCCCTCTTCGGCGGAATGCTGGTCAGCCGTCTGGTTCCCGAAGAGGCAGGCACAAGCGAAAACGTACAACAGGCACACGCCGAAGATGGCCACACCCACCATCGTCCCCTGCTCCACCGTATCGGCGCCGCATTGCGTTACGGCATGGTTGACATGGTTGCCGACATCGGCAAATGGTTGGTCATCGGCCTCGCCATAGCCGGAATCATCACCGCCATTGTGCCCGACAGCCTCTTCTCCACATTCAAGGACAACAGCCTGTTGAGCATGCTTGTGGTGCTGCTGTTCACAATTCCCATGTATCTGTGCGCCACCGGCAGCATCCCCATTGCCGTGGCACTCATGCTGAAGGGCCTTTCGCCCGGTGCCGCCCTTGTCCTACTCATGGCCGGACCAGCCAGCAACATGGGCAGCATCCTGGTCATCCGGAAAGTCCTGGGCAACAAGACCATGCTCATCTATCTGCTTTCCATCCTCATCGGCACCTTTGCCTTCGGCTTCTGCATAGACACGTTCTTTCCCCGCGAATGGTTTACCCAGCATATTGGTACCCTGAGCCATTGTGACCACCACGAACACTTTTGGTTCCCCACCCTCTGCACCATCGTCCTCGCCCTACTGCTGGTCTACAACTTCATAATAATTAAAGTAAGGGGAAAGCACCATTCCTGCCATTGCGAACATTGCTCGTGCAACACAAACAACGAATCGGCACAGATTCTGCTCATCAGCGGAATGAATTGCAACCATTGCGCCGCCAATGCGCAAAAGGCATTGTCTTCGGTACAGGGCGTCGTGCGCTCGGAGGTCAGCCTGGAAACATCCCAAGCCCATATCTTCGGCACTTCCTATGACAAGGCCGAGGTAATCCGTGCCGTGGAATCTCTCGGTTTCATGGCCGAATGGAAAGAAAATAAGTAACAATATACATTATAATCTATAATAAGTTATGGACAAGTTCATCTTAGAAGCCGGCATCAGCGAACTGACCAAGGCCATCGAACAGGAACCCACCGCCACACTCTTCAAGGAACGCGGCCGGCTGAAAATGCTCTGCGGAGACCAGCAAGGTGCCATCGCCGACTTCGGCAAGGCGGCCCAACTCGACCCTTCCCTCATGACGGAATTGTGCGGCAAGTTCGACACAAAGTAGTTTCTCACCTCAAAACACCTTGTTTCCACAAAAAAAGTCAGCTTTTTCTTGCATATTTGGAAAAAAAGAGCGAAATTTGCGATGATTTAAAACAAAATGACATCAGAATGTACGCAAAGAACAATTCTTTTTACGGCTATTATTTTTACTTTTACTTTAGCAAGCTGAAGTGAAGCGGGTCGTTGCGTATATATAAATAAGGAATAAAGAAAGAACAATAATACAAACTGAACAAGTCCCGCTTCATAAGAGGCGGGATTTTCTGTTTTTAAGAAGTATTAAAATAAAAGTTATGATAAACGTAGCCATACAAGGATTCAAGGGCAGCTTCCACGACATTGCCGCCCGACGCTATTTCGAAAACGAAGACGTACAGCTCTCATGCTACGGTTCGTTCGAAGAGGTATTCAACCATGTCAAGGAGAACCCCGAGTCCGTGGCACTGGTTGCCATCGAGAACACCATTGCCGGCAGCCTGCTACACAATTATGAGCTGTTGCGCGAAAGCGGGCTCACCGTTGTTGGAGAACACAAACTCAGAATCAGCCACAGCATCATGTGCCTGCCCCAGGACGACTGGGCGGACATAAAGGAAGTGAACTCCCACCCCGTTGCTCTGATGCAATGCCGCGAATTCCTCAACCGGCACGAAGAAATGAAGGTTGTGGAAGTGGCCGACACCGCCGGAGCAGCCGCCACCATCAGCAACAAGAAACTGCGCGGACACGCCGCCATCTGCCACCGTGACGTGGCTCAGATTTACGGCATGAAGATTCTGCAGGAAGGCATAGAGACCAACAAGCACAATTTCACTCGTTTTCTGGTTCTTGCCAATAAGGAAAAAGCCAGAAGCCTGCGCGAAAGCAGCAAGACCGACAAGGCCAGCATTGAGTTCACCCTTCCGCATGAGGAAGGAAGTCTGAGCGCCATTCTCAGCATTCTGTCCTTCTACAAGCTCAATCTGACCAAGATACAGTCATTGCCCATCATCGGGAAGGAGTGGCAATATATGTTCTACATAGACCTGACTTACAGCAGTCCCACAAACTTCCGCCAGGCCATAAATGCCATTTCACCACTCACGCAAGAATTAAATCTATTAGGAGAATACAACAATGGAAGACAAAGCATTTGACATACAGCCGGCAGACCGTATCGGTACTGTCAACGAATATTACTTCAGCCGCAAGTTGAAGGAGGTGGCACAAATGAATGCCAACGGAATGGACATCATCAGCCTGGCCATCGGCAGCCCCGACATGCCGCCCAGTGCGTCCACCATAGACACCCTGTGCCGCGAAGCCGCGAAGCCCAACACGCACGGTTACCAACCCACAACCGGCATTCCCGAACTGCGCAATGCCATGGCGGGTTTCTATAAAAGATGGTATGGAGTGGAATTGGACCCTGCCACCGAGATTCAGCCCCTCATCGGCTCAAAGGAAGGAATATTGCATACAACGCTTACCTTTGTCAATCCCGGAGAACAGGTATTGGTTCCCAATCCCGGATACCCCACATACACCAGTCTGAGCAAACTCCTGGGCGCAGAAGTCATCAATTACGACCTTTGCCGCGAAAACGGTTGGCAACCCAACTTTGACGAGCTGGAGCAGCAAGACCTGAGCCGTGTGAAAATCATGTGGACCAACTATCCCCACATGCCCACCGGCGCCAAGGCATGCCGCAAGACCTTCGAACGGTTGGTCGACTTTGCCCTGCGTCACAACCTCATCATCATAAACGACAATCCGTACAGCTTTATCCTGAACAAGGAGGAGAAACTGAGCATCCTTCAGGTTCCCGGCGCAAAGGAATGCTGCATCGAATTCAACTCCATGTCCAAGAGCCACAACATGCCGGGATGGCGAATCGGCATGATGGCCACGAACGCACGTTTCATACAATGGATTCTGAAGGTGAAGACCAACATAGACAGCGGAACATTCCGAGCCATGCAATTGGCGGCAGCCACCGCCTATGACAATTCCGACGAATGGCATGCTCACCACAACGTACAGGTTTATGCAGCTCGCCGGGCAAAGGCCGAGGAAATCATGCGGGAACTGGGCTGTACCTTCGATCCCCAACAGGTGGGAATGTTCCTTTGGGGACAAATACCGGACAGTTGTGCCGACGTGGAAGAGCTGACAGAAAAAGTATTGCACAAGGCCCGTGTCTTCATTGCCCCCGGTTTCATCTTCGGTAGCGCCGGCAAGCGCTATGTCCGCATCAGCCTCTGCGCCAAGGAAGAACAGTTCGAGGAAGCATTGAAGAGAATCAAGGAAATGAGAAGTGAGAAGTGAGTAATTGGTAATTTGAAAATTAAAACAATATAAGATATGAGTTTATCATTGGAAAAATTGGGTTTGAACGGACTTGACGAAACCAGGCCCCTTGTCATTGCAGGTCCCTGCAGTGCCGAAACTGAAGAACAAGTGATGAACACCGCCACCAGGTTGGCGAAACAGGGAATCAAGATTTTCCGTGCCGGAATATGGAAACCGCGCACCAAGCCCGGAGGCTTCGAAGGCCAGGGCGAGATTGCATTGCCATGGATAAAGCGCGTGAAGGAAGAGACCGGAATGCTCGTCACCACCGAGGTGGCAACGCCCAAGCATGTGGAGAAAGCCCTCGAGGCCGGTGTGGACATGCTGTGGATTGGTGCCCGCACCACCGCCAACCCCTTTGCCATACAGGAACTGGCAGACAGCTTGCGCGGTGTGGACGTTCCCGTACTGGTGAAGAACCCCGTCAACCCCGACATTGAGCTATGGATCGGTGCACTGCTACGCATCAACGGTGCCGGCATCAAACGTCTGGGTGCCATTCACCGCGGATTCAGCAGCGTTGACCAGAAAATCTACCGCAACAGCCCGCTTTGGCACATCCCTATCGAATTGCACCGCCGCTACCCCAACCTGCCCATCATCTGCGACCCCAGCCACATTGGCGGAAGCAGAGACCTGGTGGCACCGCTCTGCCAACAGGCCATGGACATGGGTTTTGAAGGTCTCATCATAGAGAGCCACTGCTGCCCCGATTCGGCGTGGAGCGATGCCAGCCAGCAGGTAACGCCCGACGTACTCGACTTCATCCTGGACCGCCTGGTTGTGCGGGACAATCAGGAGTTCACCGAATCCCTTGCCAGTCTGCGCAAACAGATTGACGAGATGGACGACAGCCTACTCAACCTGCTCACCAAGCGTATGCGCATCAGCCGCGAAATTGCCCTCTACAAGAAGGAACACAACATGGGCGTGGTGCAAACGGCACGTTATAGCGAGATTCTGGACAAGCGTTGTGCCCAGGGAAGCCTCTGTGGAATGAGTGCCGACTTCGTGCGCCGCATCTACGAATTCATCCACGAAGAGAGCGTGCGCCAGCAAATGGAAATCATCAACAAGTAAAAAACAGAGCCGTACAATGAGAATCCTGATCTTGGGAGCAGGAAAAATGGGAAGTTTCTTCACCGACCTGCTCTCCTTCCAGCACGATTGTGCCGTCTACGAGATTGACCCCAAGCGCATGCGCTTTCTCTATAATACCCAACGCTTCACCACGCTGGACGAAATAGAGGAATTTGCCCCCGAACTGGTCATCAATGCCGTAACGCTAAAGTACACCCTCAGCGTATTCGAACAAGTCATTCCCCGTCTGCCCAAGGAATGCATCATCAGCGACATCAGTTCCGTAAAGACCGGATTCCACGAGTTCTATGAACAGTCCGGAATGCGCTATGTCAGCACCCACCCCATGTTCGGACCCACCTTTGCCAACCTGGGCGACCTCAGTTCAGAGAACGCCATCGTCATCAAACAGGGCGACTACATGGGACGCATCTTCTTCCTCGACCTCTACAAACGCCTGGGACTGAACGTACACGAATACACCTTTGACGAGCATGACGAAGCCATGGCCTATTCCCTTTCCGTTCCCTTCGTCAGCACATTCGTCTTCAGTGCCGTCATGAAAAAGCAGGATGCGCCAGGTACCACCTTCAAGCGCCACCTGAACATAGCCAAGGGCGTACTCTCTGAGGACGACACCCTCTTGCGCGAAATCCTTTTCAATCCCCGCACCAAATCACACGTCGAAGGCATACGCGCCGAACTGAAGGACCTCATCGAAATCATCGACCGCCACGACGAGGAAGCCCTCAATGCCTATCTGAAGAAGATTAGGGGGAATATTTTCTAGGAGGGCTAGAAGGGCTAGATGATCTAGAAAGTCTAGAATATCTAGAAAAACTAGAATTTCCAGGAAACTGCTGTCAAAGATTCATACACCGCCTGTATGATTCTTTGACAGTTTTCCTTTTCGGGCAGAAAGGCCCACAACTGAAAACCAACCACTTAACGTTTTGGCACGGTTTTGGCATATATATTTGTAGAAAATCGTACACAAAACAAGATGAAAAAGAAAAGAACAACAAGACTGTTACTGCTCATGGGCATGTGCGCCATGCCGTGCTTCCCTGCCACGGCACAGGAGGCATGGAGCATGGACCGCTGCATGAACTATGCCGTGCAGCACGCCCACAGGGTGCAGAAGAGCCGCATCGATGCCGAGAATGCGGAACTCGTGGCCGAGCGTGCCCGCGGAGCGTTCATCCCCTCGCTCAATGCCGGCGTGGGCGGACAGCTCTCATGGGGACGCAACGTGGACCCCGAAACCAACACCTACAACACCATCACCACGCTGAACAACAGCTATCAGCTCAGCACCGGAGTTACCGTGTGGGACGGAATGCAAAGTATCCATTCGCTCAAACAGGCACGGCTGCAGATGAAGCAGAGCCGAAACGCCTTGCAGGAGAGCCGCGACCAGGTGGCCATTGAGACCATGCAGCGCTTCATTGAGGCCTTCTATGCCGCCGAGAGCGCCAGGCTTGCCGCCCTGAAGGAAGAGGACAGCCGCCGCATGCTGCAAAAGACCCGACGGATGGAAGAGCTGGGCGAGAAGAGCATGCCCGACGTGGCGCAGATGGAGGCCCAGATGGCAAACGACGCCTACGAGGCGGTACGGCAGCAGAACCTTGCGCAGAAGAGCCTGGGCGCGTTGAAGCAGATGATGAACTTCCCTGCCGATGACGAGATGATGCCCGCCATGATGCCGCAAGACACCTGCGTGATACAGCCGGAAGCCACTGGCGGTGAGCTGTTCCAGGTGCCGGCACTGGTGAGCGCCCGCAACAACGTGGAGCTGCAGAAGTACAACTACAGAATCACGCGCGGCCGCCTATCGCCCTCGCTTTCCATTGGGGCCGGCATCGGCACCAGCTACTACCGCAACATGACCAGCGGCATGGCCGTGAGCCGTTTCGGCAAGCAATGGAAGGACAACATGGGCGAATATGTGAACGCCAGCCTGTCGCTGCCCCTCTTCAACCTGGACACCCACAAGGACATCCGCCGTGCACGCAACCAGATCAGGCTGGCGGAGATTGGCCTGCAGGAAACGCTCTACAACACCCGCGAAGCACACCGACAGGCAAGGCGCGACGTGGAGGGCAGCCGCAAGGAACTGCTGCTGATGCGCCGCAAGGTGGAGAGCGACTCCATTGCCCACCACCTCAACTGCCGCCGCTTTGAGGAAGGTCTGCTCTCGGCCCTGGACCTGCAGACCTCGGCACAAAGCCTCCACCAGAGCCGCATACGACTGCTGCAGGTTACCCTTACGCTTGCCATGCAGCGCCGCGTGGCCGCCTATTACGAAACCGGACAAATATATAACGAAGAATATGGACAGAAAGATTGAAAAGAAGAAATTCCTCATCCCCACCAAGTACTGGCCGTGGGCGGTGGGTGGCACGGTGATCCTGGCACTGCTGGCATGGCTTGCCACAGGAAGCTACACCACCGTGCTGAAGGTGGAGCGCGAGTCGCTCATCATCAGCCCCGTAATCAAGGGCGAGTTCAACGACTACATTGCGCTGCACGGCCATGTGGCCCCCATCCAGGTGGTGCAGGTCAGTCCCGAGGAGGGCGGCATTGTGCAGGAGCGTGTGGTGGAAGAAGGTGCCCGCGTGAGGAAGGGCGACGTGCTGATTCGCCTGAGCAACGCCAACCTGAACCTGCAGATTCTGAACGCCGAGAGCGAACTGGCGGAGAAGCAGAACATGCTGCGCAACACGCAGATTACCATGGAGCAGGACCGATTGAACAACAGCTACGAGGAGCTGCAGCTCTCGCAGGACGTGGTGGCGAAGCGACGCCACTGGAAGCGCCAGGAGAAGCTCCACGCCGAACGCCTCATCCCACAGGAAGACTGGCTGCGGGCCAAGGAAGACTATGAGCTGGCCCACAAGAAGCACCAGCTGGTGAAGGAGCGCCTGCACAAGGACTCGCTCCTGCGACAGAGCCAGATGGAACAGATGGCGGACAACCTGGCCGCCATGCAGCGCAACGTGGAACTTGTACGCCAGCGCAAGGAGCGACTGGAGGTAAGGGCGCAGATCGACGGCGAGGTCGGCCTGCTGGACGTGGAGCTGGGCCAGAGCGTGGCAGCCGGCGGAAAGATTGGCGTGGTGAACGACCTGAGCGACTTCAAGGTGAGCGCCATGGTGGACGAGCATTACATTGACCGCGTAACGGGCGGACTGACCGCCACCTTTGAGCAGGGCGGCAAGCGCTACAGCATGCGGCTGCGCAAGGTGTTCCCCGAGGTGCGCGAGCGCCGCTTCCGCACCGAGTTTGTCTTCGCCGGCGAACGCCCCGATAACCTGCGCACCGGACAGAGTTTCTACATGGACCTGCAGCTGGGCGAGTCCAAGCAGGCCATCATCATTCCCAAGGGCACCTTCTACAGCGTCACCGGAGGCAGCTGGATCTTTGTGCTGGACAAGGAGGGCAAGAAGGCCTACCGCCGACAGATCCGCATTGGCCGACAGAATCCGCAGCACTATGAGGTGATGGAGGGACTGGAACCCGGCGAACAGGTCATTGTGAACGGATACGAATCGTTCAAGGACATGGAGACCATCGTCATCAAGGACTGACGGCGCCCCCTCCTCCCGTAAACCTGCCGGCGAGGGGTCGCGAAGCATTCCAACGCCGAAAAAATGGCCGGCGAGGGGTCGCCGAGGGTTTAGAAACACAACCAAACGTAAACGTCATCCTGAACTTGTTTCAGGATCTGTCCGCGGAGAAGTACAAGAAAAGGCTCGAGGACATTGTTAATCAAGGCTCGCGGTGAGATGCTGAACTAAATTCAGCATGACAATCTGCTTTAGACTAATATATAAAAGTATAACAACAAAATAAAACACAAAAACAAGATGAAAATCAATTCCTACCTGACGTTCCTCTCCAGGAACAAGGCGTACACCGCCATCAACGTCTTCGGACTGTCGGTGTCGCTCATGTTTGTTGTCCTCATAGGCCTGTACTATGAGCACGAGACGGGCGTGGACCAGCAGATTCCGGACAAGGAGCGCGTGGTGCTGGTGCATCCCGAGAAGACGGAAAACTTCAAGATGAGCGGCACCTCGCGCGAGATTATCCCCCTGCTGCGCAAACAGCTGCCGCAGATTCAGTCGGCCTGCGCCCTGTTCAGCATGACCAACCGCCACGTGCAGTTTGCGCAGGACGACTATGCCAAGTGCGACATGCTCTATGTGGACAGCACCTATTACGACGTGTTCGGCTTCACGCTCCTTGAGGGCGACCCGCACAGCGCGCTGGCCGACGAACAGAGCGTGGTGCTGGAGGAAGAGCTGGCACGCAAACTCTTCCCCCAGGGCGACGCCATGGGCAAGCCCCTCACCCTGAACGACAAGTACAAGGTGTTTGTGCGCGGCATATACCGCCGCACCGAAAACTCCAGCATTCCGCAGGACGACATTGTGGGACGCTATGAGCTGTTGCGCGAGGAACTGCCCTACTATTTCAATATCATGGGCAACTTCGGCAGCCCCGACGTCTATCTGAAACTGAACGAGGGAACGGACTACAAGGAGCTTATCCCGCAAGTGAACAAGATTCTTACCGAGGTCTATGCCCAGTTCGGAGCGGGCCTGGAGGAAATGAAATTCTCGCTCAGCCCCGTGGCGGAGAACTATTTCTCCGAATACGGCAGCAACGTGTGCCGCCGCGGCAAGCCCGCGCTGGTGATGCTCATTGCCATCATCGGACTCATCATCCTGGCGTTTGCCGTGATGAACTACATCAACCTGACCGTGGCGCAGGCCGGCCGCCGGGCAAAGGAGATGGCCACCCGCCGTCTGCTGGGCAGCCTGAAGCGCGACATCATGGTGCGTATGGTGCTGGAGAGCACCAGCCTGTGCGCCGTATCCGTGGCGGTGTCCCTGCTGCTGGCGGTGGCAGCCATCCCCTACACCAACCAACTGCTGGAGACCCACATCAGCGCCATGCAGCTGCTCAGCCCGCTCAACATGCTCTTCATCGTAGGCACAGTGGTGTTGCTGGGAGCCGTGGCAGGCATCGTGCCGGCGCAGGTGATGTCCGCCGTGCAGCCCATAGACGTGGTGCGCGGCACCTTCAGGGTACGCACCAAGACCACGCTGGGACGCATCTTCATGGTGGTGCAGCACTTCATCACCATTGTGCTGGTGGCGGTTACGGGCATCTTCACCCACCACACCCTGCACATGATCCATGCGCCCCTGGGATATGAGACGGACAGTCTGATGGCCTTCCGCATTCAGCAGGACGCACAGAAAGGCATGCTCTTCAAGCAGAAGCTGAAGGCGTTGCCGGGCGTGGAGAACGCATCGGTGTGCATGAACGTGCCCCTGAACGGCGGATTCAACAATATGGGCGCAACCGAGAGCGGAAAGACCATCCGCTTCCAGCGCCTCTATGGCGACGAGGACTATCTGGCCACCCTGGGCATCGAGCTGAAGGAGAAATGGGGCAACGGAGAGTCTATGAACACCTATGTTTCCACCGACTTCCACTCCACCCTGGGCATTGCGCCCAACGTGCGCACCTTCAGCTGGAAGCCCGGACAGGAGCCAATGGACATCCACGGCATGCTGGCCGACTTCAGCCTGGGCACCAGCCGCCATGAGGAATACGAGGAAAGACCCGAGGTGACCATTGTCTACGAAATAAAGAACGAGGCGATGGACAACGGTGCCACAGGCGTCATCCTCATCCGCGTCAAGGGCGACAAGCGGCAGACGCTGGAGGCCGTGAAGAAGATTTACAAGGAGGTGTACCGCGAGGACTTCACCGACAGCATGCCCTGGATGCAGCAGAGCGTGGCATCGGCGTTCCAGGTCGAGAGCCGCCTCTTCACCATCCTGCTGCTCTTTGCCGGCGTGGCACTGCTCATCAGCGTGCTCGGCCTGGTGGCCATGAGCACCTATCACATCCAGCAGCGGCGCAAGGAGATTGCCGTGCGCAAGGTGTTCGGTTCGGGCGTGGCACAGATGCGCCGCCGGCTCATCGGCCAGTTCCTCTCCCATGTGGCTGTGGCAGCGGTGCCCGCCGTTCCGCTGGTGTGGTGGGTGGCCCGCGAGTACATGAGCACCCAGGTGGTGCGCATTGTGTGGTGGCCCTGGATTTTCATTGCCGTGGCCGTGGTGCTGCTCGTCAGCTGGCTGGCCGTGGCGGTGCAGAGCCGCATGGCAGCCGCGGAAAAACCCGTGAAGCACATCAAGGATAATGAATAAGATGAGGGTTACCGGTTCCCCGTCTTCCAGACGGATTAAAAAAAATCGCCCATCCCCCCACGGACTTGAAAGTCCGCGGCTATTCGCCCTCCGGGCTTCGCGTCTTCCAGACGCACATTCGCGCTCGATGACCACGATAAAGCCACTCGGAAAAAACGTCTGAAAGACGGGAACATAAATAGCCGCGGGGCTTTCAAGCCCCCGGAGAATCAAGGAGAGAAAAGGCGTCTGCAAAGACGCGGAACGGCAACGGAAATAAACATTAAACAACAAAACATCCCAGCAGAATATCCCCAAAGTCTCCCCATAGAGGGGGAGATTAGAGGGGGTCTGAAGGGGACAAAAAATAACACAAATATGATAAAGATAACAGACCTGTGCAAGACATTCCGCACAGAAGACGTAGAGACCATTGCCCTGGACAACGTATCGTTCCAGGTAAAAGAAGGAGAGTTTGTAGCCATCATGGGACCCAGCGGTTGCGGCAAGAGTACGCTGCTGAACATCCTGGGACTGCTGGACGAGGCGGACAGCGGCAACTATCTGATGGACGGCGAGGAGACACAGACGCTGAGCGAGGACGAGATGACCCGCGTGAGAAAGGGAAAGATCGGCTTTGTGTTCCAGAGCTTCAACCTCATTGACGAACTCACCGTGGAGGAAAACATCGAACTGCCCCTCACCTATCATCCCATGAGCAAGGAGGAACGCCGCCAGCGCGTGCAGGACATCATGAAGCGCATGGGAATTGGCCACCGCGCCAAGCACTTCCCCCACCAGCTGAGCGGCGGACAGCAGCAGCGTGTGGCCATAGCCCGCGCCGTGGTGTTCGGCCCCAAGATGATTCTGGCAGACGAGCCCACGGGTAACCTGGACTCCAAGAACGGACTGGAGGTGATGAGCCTGCTCACCGAACTGAACCGCGAGGGCACCACCGTGGTGATGGTGACGCACAGCGACCGCGACGCCAACATGGCGCACCGCATCATCCACCTCTTCGACGGACATATTGTGAAGAAGGAATAAAAGTATCTGCCGGGACGGCACGTATCCGATTGGGCAATCCCCCCCAAAAAAAGAAGAGATGTAATGTTGAATGATTAGGGGGATGCCGCAGCAGACGGGAGGAAACGCCATTCCTCCCGTTTTTGTTTAGCGATGAGCGGTGAGCGAAGAGTTGTGAGTGTTTGTTTGGACAAAAGAACATAAGTTCAGAAGAAACTCACTACTCACTGCTCACTGCTCACTGCTCAAAAACGTCTGGAAGACGTGGATATGAATAGCCGGGGGCTTTTAAGCCCTCGGTATTTTAATGTCCGCATATTAGTGGCGTCTGTAAAGACGCGAATCGGCAACCCTTACCGCACGTCCGCGTCTTCCAGACGCCATTTCTTTGTCTTGTCAATTATTCCACGGGTTCAAGAACCCGCGGCTATTCGCCCTACGGGCTTCCCGTCTTTCAGACGGTTTTTTCCTACTAACGTTTATCATAACGTCATGCTGAACTTGTTTAACGTTGTTCAATTTGCTCACGCTCGGCATAGCTCAAGCAAGCTTGACTCTGCTCTCGCTCAATCGCAAATTTCAGCATCTCACCGCAAGTTGGGAACCGTCAAAAAGCCGTTTTTGATGATAACGACGGGCGTCGGAACCGTCAAATAGATCTTTTTGATAATAACCGAGGGGTCGGAAGCCGCCAAATAGATCTTTTTCATGAAAACGGAGGGGTCGGGAGCCGCCAAATAGATCTTTTTGAAGAAAACCGAGGGGTCGGGAGCCGTCAAATAGATCTTTTTGATGGAAATCGAGGCGTCGGAAATCGCCAAATAGATCTTTTTGAAGAAAACCGAGGGGTCGGAAGCCGTCAAATAGATCTTTTTGATGAATCCAAGGGGTCGCGAGCCGCCAAATAGATCCATTTGATGAAAACCGAGGGGTTGGAAGCCGTCTGGAAGACGGGGATATGAATAGCCGGGGGCTTTCAAGCCCTCGGTATTATAATGTCCGCATATTAGTGGCGTCTGTAAAGACGAGAATCGGTAACCCTCACCGCACGTCCGCGTCTTTCAGACGCCATTTCTTTGTCTTGTCAATTATTCCACGGGTTCAAGAACCCGCGGCTATTCGCCCTTCGGGCTTCCCGTCTTCCAGACGGTTTTTATAACAATAAACGATGAACAAAGAGCGGTGAACGAATAACGAAAAACGTCTGAAAGACGTGGATACGAATAGCCGGGGGCTTTTAAGCCCTCGGTTTTTTATGACTTACATAATAACTGGCGTCTGAAAGACGCGGAACGGCAACTCTCACCGCACGTCCGCGTCTTCCAGACGCCATTTCTTTTTCTTGTCAATTATTCCACGGGTTTAAAAACCCGCGGCTATTCGCCCTTCGGGCTTCGCGTCTTTACAGACGCTTTTTATTCTATTCTCTTATGTTCCACAGGTAAAAACCCGCGGCTATTTATATTCCCGTCTTCCAGACGCTTTTTTGAACAATTAACGGAAAAAGAAAACTGTGTAAATCTGTCGCATCTGCGTCATCTGCGTGCCATTGAACACCGTCTTTTGGGGTCTGCTCTTTTCACGCATCGAACGTGAGCAGGAAAACGGTTTCGCGGTCCGAACTTTCCACCAATTCCATGCGCGCGCCACTGGCCTGCATGATGCGGGCGGAAAGACTGAGACCGATGCCGGAACCGCCGTTCTTGGTGGTGAAGAAGGGCACGAACATCTGTTCCGCCACATCGGCTGGGATGGCCGGTCCGTTGTTGCTGACACGGATGCGTACCGTCTCGGCCTCATCAATCGCGGCCTCCACCCGGACATAGCGTTCCTGGGCGGCGGATGTCTGCAAAGCCTCTACGGCATTCTTCAGAAGGTTGGTGAAAACGTGGGTCAGCAGAGACTCGTCGGCATAGAGCATGAGGTCGGCCGGAGACACGCTGCATTCCATCTGCAAACCCTCCGCCCCGTCAGTGGCACGGGCAAGCATGAGCATGCGTTCCAGGAAAGGCTTTACATAGAAAGGCTGTGGAGCGGGCGTGGGCAGCAGCGTAAGGCTGCGGTAGTTCTCCACAAAACGGAGCAGTTGGTCGGACGTGGAATGGATGGTCTGCAAACCCTGGCGAAGCGTTTCGGCAGGCACTTCGCCGCCGTGCTCCACCCGTTGCAGCAGGGTGCGGCTGAGCGAGGTGACGGGCGCCACGCCGTTCATGATTTCATGGGTGAGCACACGGATGAGCTTCTCCCACGAGGTGATTTCCTGCAACACCAGCTCGCTGCTGATGTCGTTTACGGCCCAGAGCTGCATCTGTCGGCCGTCCAGCCCCACCACGTTGCGGCGCACGGAGAAGCGTCCGGTCTTCAGGTCGTTCTCCACCTGCGAGATATGCGTTATGGAATCGCGTCTGAGCAGGCGCAGCGCGGCATCATTGCAGAAGACCACCCGTCCGCGGTCGTCCTCCACCAGAATGGCGGTGCTTACCATGGAAAGAATCTTCTCGTAATAGCGTTCGCGCTCCTGCTGGGCATAGTGGGAGGCGGTGAGGATGTCCTTGATGCGGTTGAGCGCCGTGTTGAAAGTGCGGTTGGAGCCGCGCACGGGAAAGCGGAAGGCAAAGTCGAGGTTGTCAATGGCATTGAAGAGAAACTCCACCTTTCGCAACTGGGAACGGTGGCGCAGATGCATCCGCCAAATGACAAACAGGAAGACCAGCGCCAGGGCGGCAAGGAGCAGCAGCCAATGATCAGATTCCATACTTCTTTATTTTGTTGTACAAGGTCTGACGGGTGATGCCCAGGCGCTGGGCCACGGCGGACATGTTGCCCTCGCATTCTGCCACGGCGCGTGCAATGGTCTCGCGCTCCACATCCTCCAGGGTCTGCACGCCCTGCACGGAAGGTGCGACGGCGGACGCTGTGGGAAGCTGAAGGTGGGCGGCACAGATTTCGGCACCGTCAGTGAGGATGAGGGTGCGCTCCATGGTGTGCTGGAGCTGGCGGATGTTGCCGGGCCAGGGATAGGCCGTGAGTTTCTGGGCGGCATCTGCCGTAAGTGCGGGAGCGGGACGGCCGTATGCCGAAGCATAGCGCGTGAGAAACATCTCGGCCAAAGGAACAATGTCAGACACACGTTCGCGCAAAGGCGGAAGATGCAGTGCAATGGTATTGATGCGATAGAAAAGGTCCTGACGGAAAGTCTGTTCCGCCACCATACTTTCCACGTTGCAGTTTGTAGCAGTGATAAGGCGGATGTCAAAGCGTATTTCGCTGCGCCCTCCCACCCTTGTCACGGTACGGTTTTGCAAGGCGGTGAGCATCTTGGCCTGAAGGGCGTAGGAAAGATTGCCAATCTCATCAAGGAAAAGCGTGCCGCCGTCGGCCTGCTCAAACTTGCCGGGCTTGTCGGCGTGGGCATCGGTGAAGGCACCCTTGACATGGCCGAAGAGTTCGCTCTCAAACAAAGAAGCCGGAATGGTGCCCATGTCCACCGCCACCATGGGACCGGAGGCACGGTGGGAAAGGCGGTGAATCTCGCGTGCCAGCACTTCCTTTCCGGTTCCGTTCTCACCGGTAATGAGGATGTTGGCATCGGTGGGCGCGGCACGCTCCACCATCTCGCGCACACGGCTCATGGCCTCGCTCTCGCCCCAGAACATGGACGGATCCGCCTGCTTTCCTGCGGCGGATTTCTTCTTGCCCTTGCCGTCGCGCTGCATCAGCAGCACTTGGATGAGCCTTTCGTTGTCAAAGGGTTTCACCAGAAAGTCGGCAGCACCCAACTTCAGTCCGTTCACCGCCAGGTCAATGTCGGCATAGGCCGTGAACAGCACGACGGGCGTGCCGGGCTGCAGGCGCAAAATCTCCTGTAGCCAGAAAAGGCCCTCGTTGCCATTGTTGACACCGCGGCCAAAGTTCATGTCTAGCAAAACCACATCGGGGCGTTCCGTCCTCAGCAGGCTGGGAATGGTGTGCGGATGCGGTGTGGTGCAGACGTGGGCAAACACATCGTGCAGAAGAATCTTCAGCGAGGTGAGTATCGCCTCGTTGTCATCGACAATCAGTATGGTTCCTTTGGCTCTCATCATATCAGTTTATCAATAGTCTCTCAGGGTCATGGCCATTTCACCGGAAAGGCTCACGGTAAGTTCAATCATGTAGCAGGCGGTGCCGTCAGGGATGCAGACCATGGCGCGGAAATGCACGCCCTTGGCATCGGTGTGGCCGAAGAGGATGTCGGAGAGTATGGCCTGGGAAAGAAACTCCTCGGGCACATAGTCGGCAAAGTCGGTCTTCTCAAAGTTGCTGCGGAAGAGGCACTTCTTTCCCTCGTACACACTGAGGTGGATTACATTGTCAAAGGAATAGTTCTCCACCGCCAAACCCTCGGCGTTGTATGTGGTGCGGAAAACCTTGCGCGAAGTGGGATTCACGGTAACGTAGCTGTGCAGGCGGTGTTCGCCGCAGAAGGAAACCGTGTCGCGGTCTGTGCGCTCGGCATAGACCACAGGTTCGGCTGGCACCAGCATGAAGAGAAGCGAGTCCTCGGGGTGCTGGGTTTTCTGCAGGGAAACGGTGTGGCCCGACCATGTCTGTAACGATAGGCGGGAACCCTTGCGTTCCTCCACCCAATAGCTTTCCTGTCCCAACCAAAGGGAATCGCGGGTGAGCCTTACCAAAGCGGGCACACTGGTGTTGTCGGCATAGTGGGCGCTGTCGCCGCGTATCCACATGAAAGGAGTCTGGCTGTCAGCATCCACCCATACGCCCTGCAAATCATCCAGGGGAAGGTATTCCTTTTTCTTTTCGGGCTTGGCCTGGGGCTGTTCGGTCTCTGCCTCCGCCTTTCGGCTCTCGCAGGCGCCGCACAGACAAAGCACACCTAATAATATAATATATAGTATTCTGTCAACGATCATAAAATGGGGTTTCAGATAAACAATTCCGCCTCGTGGACTGAAATGCCCTGGGCGTCCTTGGCAGAAAGAAGCAGTTCTTCTGCTGGAAGCGGCCATTCCACGCCAATGGCGGGGTCATCGTAGCGGATGCAACATTCTGCCTGGGGCGCATAGACATTGTCCACCTTGTAGCAGAAGACAGCCTCGTCGCTCAGCACCACAAAACCGTGGGCAAAACCACGGGGGACAAAAAGCTGGCGCTTGTTCTCGCCGGAAAGTTCCACAGCCACATATTTAAGAAAGGTGGGGCTGCTCTTGCGAAGGTCTACCGCCACATCCAGCACGCGGCCTTGGATAACACGCACCAGCTTGGCCTGGCTGAACTCGCCTTTCTGATAATGCAGTCCGCGCAGCACGCCACGGGTGCTTTTGGATTCGTTGTCCTGTACAAACGTCACGGGAGCCACCATACGGTCAAACTCGTCCTGACGAAAAGTTTCCATGAAATAACCGCGTGCGTCGCCAAACACTTTGGGTTCCAACACAAACACGCCTTCTATCTGGGTTTTTATGTATTCCATTTTCTCAATAAATATAAACCGGCGCAAAGATAAACAAAATTTCCGGCTTGTGCAACTATAGGAAAATTTACTGAAAAGAAAGTCGGATTTATGTGGCGGAATAAAAAAAAGTATGTATATTTGCAATCGTGAAAAAGATATTCCGACATATTGAATACTTGTTGCTGGAGCATGACCACGTGATAATCCCACAGTTAGGCGGGTTTGTCGCCAACAATATGCCCAGTACATGGAGCGCAGAAGAAGAACTCTTTCTTCCGCCCTACCGTACCGTACATTTCAATGCCAACCTGAACCACGGTGACAACACGCTGGTGGATTCGCTGGCTGAGGCCTACTCCATCACTCCGGCAGAGGCCGAGAAATGGTGTGCGCAGTTTGTACAGAGCATACACATGGAATTGGCGGAGAACGGAAGTCTGGACTTCGGAAGCATCGGTGTGATGATTCAGGAGAACGCAGACCAGCCCATCACCTTCTCGCCCTGCAAGGCCGGCGTAACCACTCCCTCGCTTTACGGACTGGACGCATTCCACATGCCAATGCTTGCCCAAGGCGGCAATCTGACGGAAACCCTCCGTCCTGCCACTGGCAAGACCACACAGAAAAAGGTAGGCACCAAGCGCGACTACACGCTCCGCATCAACCGCCATCTGGTACACACCGTGGCAGCCATGGCGGCAAGCATCATCCTTTTTGTGCTTTTCTCCACTCCCATTGAGAGTCCCGTACAGCATCTGTCGCAGGTAAACCAGGCAGAGCTGTTCATCCCCTCCCATCTGATCACCGGCTTGCAAATGCCCACCGCTCCTGCAACGGAAGTTGTGGAAGAGGCTGAAACAGAAGTAGAAACCGAGTTTGAAGCCGAAGCCGAGGAAGTCATGGTAATGGAAGAGCCTTTGGAACAGGAAACGGAAGCGCAGGCAGAAATGGCCGAAGAAGCTCCCGCAGAGACCACCGTACAGGCTCCCGCACAAAAAGGAATGGCCATTGTCCTGGCATCGGCCACCAGCCTGTCCAATGCGGAGAACTATGCCAACGACCTGCAGGCAAGAGGATATGATGCCTGCGTCTATCAGAAAGAAAAGATGGTACGCGTTATCATTCCCTGCTACGATGGCGAAGAGAGCGCAAGACGCCGACTCAACCAAATGAAACAAAGCGGAAACGAATTCAAGCAGGCTTGGATAACCTCACTCGAATAACCCCATACAGAGAAGCCCCCGCCCATGCCGCAGGGGCTTTTTCTTGTAATTCATAAACCACCCGTAAAACCCACCAAACGCATGAAGAGAGTAAAATGCCCCAAATGTGACAACTACATCACCTTTGACGAAACCATATACCAACCGGGAGAACAACTGGTGTTCCAATGCACGGAATGCAACCGCCAGTTCGGCATCAGACTGGGCACTTCCAAACTGAAAGCTACCCGAAAGGAAGAGGTCATTGACGAAGAGGCGCACCGCGAGGAACTGGGTTCCATCATTGTGGTGGAAAACGTCTTCCATTACAAGCAAGCTTTGCCCCTGGTCATGGGCGACAACATCTTCGGACGCTATGTGCGCGGCACATCCATCAACCAGCCCATTGAGACCGTGGACCCCAGTGTGGACACAAAACACTGCATCATCCGTGTTCAGCGCAACAAGCAGGGCAAACTGCAATACATCCTGCGCGATGCGCCCAGCAATACGGGCACTTTCTATATGAACTCCATTCTGCGCGACCAAGACAGAGTGAGACTGGAAGAAGGAGACATCATCACCATCGGCGCCACCACGCTGATCCTGCGCACGGCAACGGAAAAAGAAGAGAGCGATTGAAAAAACGCATAAAGGCAAACTGAAAAAATCCCCCCTCCCCCATGTACAAATTACTCGTATTAGACCTGGACGGCACACTGACCAACAGCAAGAAAGAGATTCCCGAACAGAACCTCAACACATTGCTCCGTGCCCAGGAGAAAGGATTACGCATTGTCCTGGCAAGCGGACGCCCCACCTACGGCATCACTCCACTGGCCGATCAGCTCCAATTGGAACGGTTTGGCGGATATATCCTTTCGTTCAACGGCGGACAAATCATTGACTGCCAGACCAACAAGGTGATTTACGAGACCGTGCTTGACACCGCTCATTACGATTATCTGTATGAACAGGGCAACACTGATGATTTCAAGATAATCAGTTATGAGGACAACTACATCGTGGGCGAAGACATTGAGAACGAATATATAAAATACGAAGCGTTCCTGAACAAGATGCCGTTGAAGAAGGTGGAAAACTTCAGAAAGCACTTCAACTGCCCCCTGCCCAAATGTCTGGTTGTGGGAGAACCCACCAAATTGGCAGAACTGGAAAAGAAAATGCACGAAAAGCTGAAGGATGTCATGAGCGTCTACCGTTCCGAACCCTTCTTCCTGGAGCTGCTCCCCTTGGGCATTGACAAGGCCAAGTCACTTGCCGTACTGCTGGAAAGAATCGGGCTTACGCGCGAGGAGATGATGGCTTGCGGAGACGGTTTCAACGACCTGAGTATGATTCAGTTTGCCGGCATGGGCGTGGCAATGGCCAATGCGCAGGACGTGGTAAAGGAAGCCGCGGACCATATTACGGCAAGCAACGAGGAATGTGGTGTGGCAAAGGTGGTTGAGGAATTCTTCCTGAACCGGATTTCCTGAAAAAAACAATGATTAGAACGGAGACACCACCTTGCGAATCCGTTCTTTCAACTCATCCAGTTTACCCTTTCGGATGCTGAGTGTCATGGAGCAGTCCATGTCGTAAGACTGGCTTACGATGCGCGCCTCCATTTCACGGACAACCTTCATGATTCCGTTCATGAAGGGATACTCAAACGTGAACGTGTGTTCCACGTCCACTGTGCGGTCTTCAATCTCTGCATTGCCCAAAGCTTCCGCCGCCGCAGTGCGGTAAGCCACAATCAGACCACTTGTGCCCAACTTCACTCCACCGAAATAGCGCACCACTAACACAATGACATCTGTCAACTCAAGGCTGTTAATCTGACCCAGGATGGGCTTTCCCGCCGTTCCGCTGGGTTCGCCGTTGTCATTGCTACGGAATGTTGTGCGCTCTGCACCAAGCATATAAGCCCAGCATACATGGCGGGCATCGTAGAATTTCTTCTGGTACTGCTCCACCAGCGCCATAGCCTCCTCAACCGTGGTGACAGGATGTGCAAAAGCAAGGAACTTGCTCCTTAGTTCGGAGTAAGTCCCTTCGCTTGCTTGCTTTATGGTCTTGTAGGCATCAATCATTTTTATGACAACTTGTGCACCACCAGTCCGCTGCGCAGTTTAGGCTCGAACCAAGTGGCCTTGGGAGGCATGATGTTGCCGCTGTCGGCAATGTCCATAATCTCCTGCATGGTAACGGGATAGAGCGCCAATGCCATCTGCATTTCGCCACTATCCACTCTTCTGCTCAGTTCGTTCAGTCCGCGCAGACCACCCACAAAATCGATACGTTTGCTTGAGCGCAAGTCCTTGATGTCCAGAATCTCGTCCAGAATCAATTTGCTGCTGATGCTCACGTCCAGACTGGCCACTGGGTCTGAGTCGTCGCACAAACCGGGCTTCAGTTCCAGGCTATACCACGTTCCGGACAAATACATGCCGAATTCGTGCTTCTTCTGCGGACGATAAGGCTCGGTGCCTTTGGCCTCGACATTGAAATTGACAGACAGCGCACTGATGAGCTGTTCCGGAGTGAGGCCGTTCAGGTCGCGGATTACACGGTTGTAGTCCAAAATGGTCAGCTGGCTTGCGGGGAAACACACCGCCATGAAGTAGTTATACTCCTCGCGACCAATGTGGTTGGGGTCTTGCTTTGCCTTTTCAGCACCCACCAAAGCGGCGGCTGCACTTCTGTGGTGGCCGTCTGCAATGTAAAGGTAATGAATGCGGGCAAATTCATAAGTGATGGCATCCACGTCCTCCATATCCTTTATCAGCCAGAGTTGGTGGCGGAATCCGTCGCCGGGAGCCACGAAGTCATATTCGGGCTCGCCCTGAACGTAGCGTGCCACAATGGCATCCAGATTGGCGTTGTCGGGGTAGGCAAAGAACACGGGTTCCAGATTGGCGTCGTTCACACGGACATGACGCATGCGGTCCTCCTCCTTGTCGCGGCGGGTCAGCTCATGCTTCTTGATGAAGCCGCACAAATAGTCCGTCACGCAGGCTGCCACCACCAGTCCATACTGGGTCTTGCCGTTCATTGTCTGGGCATAGATGTAATACATGTCCATCTTGTCCTGCACCAGCCATCCTTCCTTCTGGAACTTGGCGAAGTTTTCGGCCGCCTTGGCGTACACTCTTTCATCATACTCGCTCGTTCCAACAGGGAAATCTATTTCGGGCTTAATGATGTGATAGAGCGACTTTTCATTGTCGCCAGCCTCGGCACGGGCCTCTTCGCTGTCCAACACGTCATAGGGACGGCTCTGTACCAGTTCCACCAGTTCCTTTGGCGGACGCAATCCCCTGAAAGGTTTTACAATTGCCATAGTCTTACAATCTTTTGAGTCCTGTCAGGAATTTATCGGTTCAACTGGAACTTGGTGATACCATCCTTCAGATAGCCCACAATCTGCTTGGCTGCCGCAATGCCGGCATTGGCATTGGCCTCGGCGGTCTGTGCGCCCATCTTCTTGGGTGTGGAGAAATATCTGCCGGGGAATTTCTCGGCAAAGGCGGCATCGGCATCGGGCATAATATCCGTAACATACTTGATGTCAGCACGTTCTTCCATAATCTTCATCAGGCCTTCCTCGTCAATCACCTCCTTGCGTGCGGTGTTCACCAGAATGGCACCGGGCTTCATGCTACCCACCAGGGCGGCATTGATGCTCTTGCGGGTCTCGGCTGTAGCGGGGATATGGAGTGATACAATGTCGCAGGTGGCAAACAGTTCTTCCTGGTTGGCCACGGCATGCACGCCAGCCTCTTCAATGGCCTGTGCGGGGCAGTAGGCGTCGTATGCGCTCACCTCCATGCCGAATCCCTTGGCAATGCGTGCCACGTTGCGGCCCACGTTTCCGAAGGCCAGAATGCCCAGGCGCTTGCCCATCAGCTCGCTTCCGCTCTTGCCGTTGTAGAAGTTGCGCACGGCATAGACCAGCATACCCATCACCAGTTCAGCCACGGCATTGCTGTTCTGTCCGGGAGTGTTCATAGCCACCACGTTGTGAGCTGTGGCAGCCTCCAGATCCAAGTTGTCGAATCCGGCACCCGCACGCACCACAATCTTCAGGTTCTTGGCAGCGTCTAACACCTCGGCATCCACCTTGTCGCTGCGCACAATCAGCGCGTCAGCATCGCTCACAGCCTCAAGCAACTCGCTCTTCTGTGTATATTTCTCAAGCAGCGCCAGTTCATAACCCGCCGCTTCAATCACCTCTCTGATGCCCTGCACCGCAGTGGCGGCAAAGGGCTTTTCCGTAGCAATCAATACTTTCATTGTACGTCTCTCTCCCCTCCTTTTAATATATATAATAATGTAGAATATTAAATTTTGTTCTCAAATTCCTTCATGCAGGCCACCAGCGCGTTCACACCCTCGATAGTCTGTGCGTTGTAGCAGCTGGCACGGAATCCGCCCACGATGCGGTGGCCCTTGATGCCTACCATACCGCACTCTGTGGCGAAATTCAGGAAGTCAGCCTCCAGTTCCTTGTACTCGTCGTTCATCACAAAGCAGATGTTCATCAAGCTGCGGTCCTCTTCGGCAGCAGTACCGCGGAACAGCTTGTTGCGGTCAATCTCGCCATAGAGGATTTCCGCACGCTCGCGGGCAATCTTGTCCATAGCCTGCACACCACCCTGGGCCTTCACCCAGCGAAGGTTCTGCATCATGCAGTAGATGGGTACAACGGGAGGCGTGTTGAACATGCTTCCGTTCTTCACATGCGTCATGTAGTTCATCATGGTGGGGATGTTGCGGCTCACCTTCTCCAGGGCATCCACCTTAACGATGAGGATATTCACGCCCGCCATGCTGATGTTCTTCTGCGCACCGGCATAGATGAGGTTATACTTGCTCACGTCGATGGGACGGCTCATGATGTCGCTGCTCATGTCAGCAATCAGGGGCACGGGGCTATCCATGTCATGGCGCATCTCGGTACCGTAAATGGTATTGTTTGTTGTAATGTGCAGATAGTCTGCATCGGCAGGGATTTCAAAACCCTTGGGGATATAGTTGTAGTTGGTATCCGCGCTGCTGGCCACTTCAACCGTCTCGCCGAAGAGCTGCGCCTCCTTCATGGCCTTCTTTGACCACACACCGGTGTTCAGATAAGCGGCCTTCTTCTCCAGGAAGTTGTAGGGCACACGGCAAAACTCCGTACTGGCACCACCAGCAAGGAAAATAACCTCATAGCCTTCGGGGATATCCAACAATTCTTTTGTCAAGGCTACAGCCTCGTCCACAACGGGCTGAAAGTACTTGGCACGGTGGCTTATCTCCATAAGGCTCAAACCATTACCATCAAAATCAAGACACGCGGCAGCTGTCGCTTCAATAACTTCACGGGGCAGCATGCTGGGCCCTGCGTTAAAATTGTACTTTTTCATTTTTTACCTTAATTATGAATACGCTTAATATTCAGATTTTCTTTTTGAAGATGCAAAGGTAACAAATATATTCTAAAATAAGTAAAATATAGAGCCAATTTTGTGTCCCGACAATTTTATTTGAAAAAATTTGGCCGTTTCTCAGAAAAGCCCTACCTTTGCACCGCTTTTCGAAAGCGCCGGGGTGTAGCGCAGTTGGTAGCGCACCTGGTTTGGGACCAGGTGGTCGCCCGTTCGAGCCGGGTCACCCCGACAAAAAAACAAAGAAAAAGTTTGCAGGTTCAAAAAAAAGTTGTACCTTTGCAGCGCAAAAACAAAAACGGTGCCTTGGATGAGTGGCTTAGTCTCTGGTCTGCAAAACCAGCCACGGCGGTTCGAATCCGCCAGGCACCTCCAAAAAGAACGCTATATCAACTCCGATGTAGCGTTTTTCTTTTATTTTCTGATGCAACGTTTGGGGCTCAGTAGAAATTTACTGTGGATAAGCATAAAGTTTTGCCACTCTGAATAGAAAGAACTTTTTATCCGCTACTCCTCTAAGGTTAGCTCTAAAGAGTTTTATTTTCGCATTGAATGATTCAGCCATAGCATTTGAGGAGCGATTGTTGTAGAAGTTTAGTATTTCATCATAATGTTCATAGAATGTAGCAGCAATTACATTGAAGGAATGCAAACCGGCTTTCTCCACTTTGTTGTACCACCGTGCCATTGAAAGTCTGGCAGCATC
>JAFYQQ010000083.1 GCA_017559845.1 Bacteroidaceae bacterium
AGTCATCCTGAACTTGTTTCAGGATCTCACCGAGGAAAGGGAGGGTAAGTAAAGGCTCGCAGTGAGATGCTGAAACGGGTTCAGCATGACCGATTATTTGGGGTTGTTATATAAGTACAAATAAAATTATCATTCATGCAATAAAATGATAGCTTTTATGGTTTTTTCTGCAAATAAATATCTCCGACATCTAAAATGCCGGAGACAAAACCACTTGAAAGACAGCAAAAAGTAAGCATGGTTAAAACTTGGGAATGGGGTATTGCCAAGACAATTGGCCTCTCTTCTTGAAATAAATCCAGAATCTTTAGAACATCCCTAATGTCAGTTCCACCGGGCAGTGGTCGCTACCGAATATGTCCGAATGAATCTTTGCGCCGGAAAGGTTGGGGACGATGCGTTCCGAGGCGAGGAAGTAGTCGATACGCCAGCCTGTGTTCTTCTCGCGCGCCTTGAAACGGTAGCTCCACCAACTGTAGACATCGGTCAAGTCGGGATAGAAATGGCGGAAGGTGTCTACAAAACCGCAAAGAAGACCAGACATTTGATTGCAAAAGCATTCAAATTGATCCCAAAGCATTGGCAATTCCAATTGTAGCATTTGCCAATGCAGATGGTGGTATGATTGCTATTGGCGTATCCGACAAGACGCGAACAATGAAGGCGTAGACCAAGATACCCAAAAGTTGAACGATTTATTACGCGTTCCGTTTGATTTTTGCAACCCATCAATTTCTGTTACATATACTTATGAGCCTTGTACGGATAAGGATGGTAATGAAAATCGCATTTTATTGATGCATATTCCTGCCAGTTCTAGTCTTCATACCAATCAGGCAGATGAAGCTTTCATGCGAGTTGGCGACAAGAGTTGTAAACTGACATTTGATGAACGAGTGCAATTGATGTATGACAAAGGTGAACGCTCGTTTGAAGATACTGCTGTTTATGGAGCAACAGTTAATGACCTGAATATGGATGCTGTGGCTAAGTATGTGAATCTGCTTGGATACAGTAAATCTCCAATGGAGTATTTGCGAGAGAACAACCATTTCGTAACCACCGACAAGAATGGAGAAGAAGTTGTTAGTGTCGCTTGTATGTTGTTGTTCGGAAAGAAACCTCAGAACTATCTACCTCGCGCTCGTACACGCTTCATACGCTTTAATGGAGTTGAAGAGAAAGTTGGTGCTGAAATGAATGTCATCAAGGATGTTGTCTTTGAAGGCACAGTCCTGGAGCAAGTGGAGAAGACAGTTGAGTATCTGGAAACACAAGTCGCAGAACATACTTATTTGGAGCAATCAGGTAAGTTTATAACACGCAGAGACTATCCCAAATTTGTTATCCAAGAAATGGTTGTGAATGCATGTTGCCATAGAGCCTATAACATAAAGGGCACAGAGATTCAAATTAAAATGTTTGATGATCGTATCGTATTTGAAAGTCCAGGAAAGCTACCTGGAATGGTAAGACCATCTAATATTCGCAGCACCCATTTTTCGCGTAATCCAAAGATTGCAGCACTCTTAAAGACTTATCATTATTCAAGGAGTATGGCGAGGGTGTTGACCGTATGTATCGTGAATTGGAAGTGAATGGTGCGGCGCCTCTTTCATTCCATACCGATGATTTCATTTTGAAGATTTCTGTCCCAAGGGTAACAGAAAAAGTGACAGAAAACGAAGGTCGGGTAACAGAAAAGGTGACAGAAAATGGAGATAGGGTAACAGAAAAGTTACAGAAGATTGTAGAGAAGTCCCAAGAATTAGGCGAAGAGCTAACAGATAATCGCATAAAGATTCTGCGTGCTATCATTGAAAATCCATATATTGCAAAATCTGAGTTAGTAAAAGTAGTTGGAATTAGTTATACCTCCATCGGTCGTAATATTGAAGTAATGCGAAATAAGTATCTCCGTCGTGTAGGTGCTGATAAGGGCGGCTTCTGGGAAGTTATAGAATAGTGCGATTTAACTTAGGATTTTTCCTAAATAATGATGGCGGCTAAAATAAACTTTGGCCACCATCTTAATATCGGGAGGAAGAATTAAAAGCAGACGCTATTAAAGTGGCTCAGTCAAGTCTCTAATAATTAATGATTAATATAAGGCTATAGAATAATTATGTCAAAGGCTCAATTAAAGAAACACTTGTTGAAATTAACTCAAGAAGAGGTTATAGATGTCATCTTGGAACTTTACGATGCACGTAAAGAAGCTAAGGAATACCTGGAATTTTATATGAATCCAAACGATAACATCAAACTGGACGAATATAAGAAAATAATATATAATGAATTCTATCCAAGTCGTGGTGAACCTAAAATTCGTTTCAGTGTTTGTCGTAAAGCTGTAAGCGATTTCAAGAAATTAAAACCGAGTCCGTCTTGTATAGCAGATTTGATGTTGTTCTATATTGAAACAGGAGTGAACTTTACTGCTGATTATGGTGATATGTGGGAGCAATATTATATTACTTTGGAAAATAATTTTGGTAAGGCCATGGAATTCATATACAAAAACGGTTATTTAGAGGACCTTCGTCCACGCATTGAAAAAATGCTGAAAATATCAGAAAAATGTGGCTGGGGATTTCCAGATACTTTATATGATTTCTACTATCGATATCAATAGAGAAATGAATACCACCTTGGTACATTAATAATTGGTGCTGCAGTACCAGCCATATAGTACTGGGGTGGTATTGTGGTGTAAGTAAACTGGTATGAAAATCTTTCACCGTAGCCTTACTTCTTTTATTTTTGTCGCATCCTTCATGCGGAAGTTCTGGATGGTGTCGGCAGGTTGGATACTACAACGGATGGTTTGAAAGCCTACATGCTGAACGTTTAATGTAGTGACTGTACGGGGTGCCCATATCACGAAGTGGCCTGTGTCGTCAGTAGCAGTTCCCATATTCCACGTATCGCAACTTACCCACGCATCGGCTAGCGGCTTGCCCTCTTCGCTCTGCACATACCCTTCTATGCGTCGGCGGTTGGGCATCTTCTTAGGGTGTTGCCGCATGTATGCTTCACTCAGCGTGTCGGGGGTGGTTGTTATCTCAATGAAACCTAACCGTGGCGCAGGGAATCTGTAAGCGGATTCGAAGCGCTTCCGTGCATCCTGGTCTTTATACACCATCATGTTGTCTATCATCTGCTGCTGTTTGTAGAGGTATATATTGGCCTTATATGAATAGGGCCTGATCATCAGTTCACGACTGATGTAATCTGGCTGGATGACGCCGTTAAGGATTACAATGATAGAATCGTCACGATGAGTGCTATCCGAACCAGTAAGACGCATAGTAACATTATTCTCGACCATCAATGTTGGTTCCACTGTCTTTTCATTTTCTATATTCAGTACAAAAAGCAACGCAATAGTAGCTGCAATGCCGATGCCGCCAGCCCATGCTGCCACACGCTGCCTGTTTGGCTTGGTATTCTTACCGATAACATCGCGTTCAAACCGTGCCCACTCAGCATCCACGTCGGGCATGCTTATTCTCTTGTCGATATCTTCTCTTTTCATGTTACTTTGCAATTTTAAGGGAACTTCTGATTTTTGCCAATGACCTCGTGATGTGCTTATTCACCGCAGAAGTGCTGATACCAAGCACTGTGGCCGTCTCTTTGTAGGTCATTTGGTTGTCGTAGTGCAGACTCAGTACGCGTCGGTCTTGTTCCGTCAGGTTGTTGTCGATGACTTGCTGAAGCTGCCGTAGTAATTCTTCGCGTTCATCGCTCTCATTTTCGGTCGTACCTCGTTGCATCTCTTCTTCCATCTGTCGCTGCAACTGCTGCGAACGTAATATATGTAAGCATTGGTTTTTGGTGGATGCAAGCAGATAGCCGCGGATGCTGTCCTCGGCCACCTGTGGCTTGTACCTCCATACTTTGGCGAACACCTGGTGCACGGCATCTTTGGCATCGTCGTCATTCTCCACCATTGAGAATGCCATGCGATACATGTGCGGATAACTGTCCTTGAACAGGCGTTCAAACTCTTGTTTACTGTAATCCATAAGTGTCTATGGGCATTAATTGTATATAAGACCCTCGAACGTCTAAATCAAATACCCATCATTGCAATTTTTTTGAAAAAAGATAGAATTTCGTCTACAAAGTTACGAAATAGGCACGAAAAAGTTTCCGACATGGCATGGAAATGATGGAACAGCGAGTACAAGAGTCAAACTTGCTTGAACTATGCCAAGTTGTAAGTAAACCGGTTTGAAAAAACAATCCTATAAAGTATACAAATAGACACAAAAAAAGTGTTAAAATGTCATTTTTCTTATCAAAATGATTGATATATCGATATTTTTATCTATTTTTGCTTACAGTTTAATACAAAAATACACTTTTAAGAAATGGAAAAGATAGATAACCTTGATAAGAAAATCTTGGAAATCATTTCTTGCAATGCGCGCATTCCGTTCAAGGACGTTGCCACGGAGTGTGGCGTGAGCCGTGCTGCCATTCATCAGCGTGTGCAGCGATTGATTGACATGGGAGTGATTGTCGGTTCTGGCTATCACGTGAATCCTGTAAGTTTGGGTTACAATACCTGTACTTATATTGGTATTACACTGGAAAGAGGTTCCATGTACAAGGATGTGGTGAAGGAATTTCAGAAAATACCGGAGATTGTGGAGTGCCATTTTACTACAGGCCCCTATACCATGCTGGTGAAACTGTATGCCAAGGACAATGCCCATCTGATGGAACTCTTGAACAACCGCTTGCAGGAGATACCGGGAGTGACAACTACAGAAACGCTTATCTCTCTGAAACAGAGTATAAAGAAGGAAGTGCCCATAGGCGTGCAGCGTAAGGAGAGCAAACCGATTGCACTGGAGGAATCATGAGCAAAGGCTATGATTGGTTTGGGCAGTTGGGGGAATTCCATGGCAAGTTCACCGTGGGCGAAAAGAAGCCAGTAATCGGTATTACGGGTAATTTTGGCGACAAAGGTTGTGAGCTGGCACAGGGATATTATCAGTCTGTGCTGAAGGCCGGCGGCATCCCGCTGGTCATTCCTGCTTATGAGGACATGGACACCCTTTCGGCCACCCTGGACAGGATTGACGCTTTGTTGCTTTCCGGAGGTGGCGACATGAATCCTTTGTTCATGGGCGATGAACCGCTTCCCGGACTTGGCGGAATTTGCCCCCAGCGTGACAAGGCTGAATTGTGGTTGGTGCGCATGGCCTATAACCGCCAGTTGCCCATTTTGGGCATTTGCAGGGGTATACAGATGATGACTTGCGCATTGGGCGGAAAAGTCTTTCAGGATCTTCCCTCGCAATATCATGACCAACCTTTGATAAAGCACAGCCAGAATCTGGCCAGAGAATATGCCTCGCACACGGTTCAGATTGAGGAAGAATCGTTGTTGCACAGGATTATGAAGGACACCCGCCTTGCCGTCAATTCTTTCCATCATCAGGCTGTATGCGAGACCGGAAGTTTGCTTAAGGTTTGTGCCCGTTCGGCCGACGGCGTGATTGAAGCGGTGGAAAGCACCGAACACAAGAGCCTTTTGGGCGTGCAATGGCATCCCGAATGTTTTGTGTTGGGTGGAGACGACAGTATGATGCCTCTTTTTGAGTGGTTGGTGAAGGAAGCCCGTTCCTTTTTGCTGGCACGCGGCATTCATCAACGTATCCTCACCCTGGACAGCCATTGCGATACGCCAATGTGTTTCCCGAAAGCTGCGGAAAGAGGTATTTCACCCTCTCGTCTGATAAGTTCCCGTTCTGACTTGGCTTTGGTGGATCTGCACAAGATGCATGAAGGAAGGCTCGATGCCAGCATCATGGTGGCTTATCTGCCACAAGATGGAAGAGACGAGGCTTCCCTGGAACAGGCAAACCGAACCGCACACCACATATTGGACCAGATTGAGGAAATGGTGGCGGACAATGCGGATGCGATTGGAATTGCCCGTACGCCCAAGGAACTCTATGACCTGAAAGGGCAAGGGAAAAAGGCGCTTATGATGGGGGTTGAAAACGGTTATGCCATAGGAAAGGATATAAATAATGTAGAGGCATTCCGAAAAAGAGGTGTGGTATATATGACGCTTTGCCACAATGGAGACAATGATATCTGCGATTCTGCCCGTGGAAATTCCGAGCATCAGGGCGTGAGCGATTTCGGTGCCCGGGTCATCAAGGAGATGAACAGGGTGGGCATGATGGTAGATTTGAGCCATGCCTCTGAAAAGAGTTTTTATGACGCGTTGGAAATCAGTGACGTGCCCATTGTGTGCAGCCACAGCAGCAGTCGTGCATTGTGTGACCATCCGCGCAATCTGACCGATGAGCAGATGCGGGCACTGGCCCGAAAGGGCGGTGTGGCGCAGGTAACCTTTTACGAAGGCTTTCTGCGCAAGGACGGCAAGGCGGACATTCTGGATGCCATAACTCATCTGAAGCACATGGCAAAGGTTATGGGTGTAGAGCACGTAGGAATAGGTACCGACTTTGACGGTGACGGCGGTGTGCCCGGAATTGCTTCGGCATCGGAAGTGATAAACCTTACCCGAATGTTACTGAAGAATGGTTTCTCGGAGGCGGATCTTCAGTTGATTTGGGGAGGAAACTTTTTGCGTGTGATGAATGAAATACAGAATTTTAAATCTTGAAAATAAATGAACGCAAGGAAAATCTTGATAGCAAACATTTTTCTCTGTATTATAGGAATAATGTCCTGTACAGGGCAAAAGCAGTCTAACACAAAGAAGGCCGATACCATAGCGTTGGCTCCCTGTCCGGTTTTTGTTTCAGACAGCGCAATGCAGTATGTGAAGGACCAGTGCAGTTTCGGTCCCCGCTTGCCGGAGAGTGAAGCCTCTGCCCAGTGTGGCGACTATATCATGGACAAGTTTGAGCAGTTCGGCACTCAGGTTTCTGAACAGTTTGCAGAAGTAACCGTGTATGACGGTTCAAAGGTTTCTGCCCGCAATATAATTGCCAGCATCAATCCCGAAAACCCAGACCGCATACTTTTCTGCGCACATTGGGACAGTCGTCCTTGGGCCGACAACGACCCCAATCCGGACAATCACATGAAGCCCGTAATGGGAGCGAATGATGGTGCCAGCGGTGTGGCGGTGATGTTGGAAATGGCCCGTGTCCTTCAGCAAAGTCCGGTCAAGTTGGGCATTGACTTTGTTTGTTTCGATGTAGAAGACATGGGCACTCCGGAATGGGCGGAAAGCGAGTTTGACAGTGGCAGGGAAACCTGGTGTCTTGGCTCGAAGGCCTGGGCCGAAGCTGCCCGTAACAACCAGTATTCTGCCCGCTATGGCATACTTATGGATATGGTGGGCGGCCGTGGATGTACCTTCTCCAAGGAGTTGATTTCTCAGGAATATGCCGGCCCCATTGTGGAAATGGTCTGGAAACTGGCCGGCCAGATGGGATATCGCCACTATTTCCCCTTGAAGGACGGAGGCTATCTTATGGACGACCATGTGAATGTGAACCTTATTGCCGGCATTCCTTGTCTGGACATCGTTCCCCATTTTACGGAAGGTCCCAGCAACTTTGGACCCACTTGGCATACGGTGGAGGATACGCCCGAGAACATTGACCCCAATGTGCTCAATGCAGTGGGACAGACTTTGGTACAACTTATTTATAACGAAGACGCACAATGATGACGATAAACGAGATACAAGACGAGATTATAGAGGAATTCTCTGATTTTGAAGACTGGATGGACAAATATCAGCTGCTCATTGACCTGGGCAGCGACCAGCCGCCTTTGGAGGAAAAGTATAAGAACGAGCAGAACCTGATTGACGGTTGCCAAAGCAGAGTGTGGCTTCAGGCCGATATGATTGACGGCAAGCTTCACTTCCAGGCAGAAAGCGATGCGCTGATTGTAAAGGGAATAGTGGCGCTGCTTATCCGTGTGCTTGGTGACCACACGCCCCAGGAAATCTTGGATACAGATTTGTATTTTATAGAAAGAATAGGACTCAGCGAACATCTTTCGCCCACTCGTAGCAACGGTTTGCTGGCCATGATAAAACAGATGAAGATGTATGCCCTGGCATTCAAGGCCAAAGGGTTTTAAAACATGTTTTGCCTGTGAAGATAGGAAACATTGATTTAGGAGAGAAGCCCGTGCTGCTTGCTCCGATGGAGGACGTAACTGACATCGGTTTCCGCCTGTTATGCAGACAGATGGGGGCGGCTATGGTATATTCTGAGTTCGTGTCAAGCGATGCCCTGATACGGATGGTGAACAAAAGTCTGGAAAAGCTGAAGGTCTGTGCCGACGAACGGCCTGTCGCCATTCAGATTTACGGTCGTGACGTGGATGCCATGCGCGAGGCTGCCCGCATTGTGGTTGAACAGGCGCATCCCGATGTGCTTGACTTGAACTTTGGTTGCCCGGTGAAGAAAGTGGCGGGGAAAGGTGCCGGTGCCGGAATGTTGCAGAATGTTCCGCAAATGCTGGCCATAACCCGTGCAGTGGTGGATGCGGTGCCAGATACGCCGGTAACGGTAAAGACACGTCTGGGATGGGATCATGACCATCGCATAATCGTGGACTTGGCAGAACAGTTGCAGGATTGTGGTATCAAGGCGCTCACCATTCATGGCCGAACCCGTGCCCAGATGTATACCGGCGAAGCCGATTGGTCGCTGATTGCCGAGGTAAAGGAGAATCCTAGAATGCATATTCCCATCATTGGAAATGGAGACATCACCACTCCCGAGCGTGCCGTCGAATGCTTTGAACGCTATGGTGTGGATGCCATAATGGTGGGTCGTGCCACGTTTGGACAACCATGGATTTTCTATGAAATCAACCAGGCGTTGGGGCACACCGCTCCAAGTGCGGGCATGCTGCCTTCAAAGCATCCCCTACTCAGTACGGGTTGGAAAATGGATATCTTAAGGGAACAGGTACTTACCAGCGTGAACCGCATAGACGAGTACCGGGGCATATTGCATGTACGCCGCCACTTGGCAGCCAGTCCCATTTTCAAGGGTATCCCCAATTTCCGCGAGACGCGCATCCGCATGCTCCGTGCCGAGACGGTAAGCGAACTCTTTGGTATTCTGGATGAGATAGAGACCAAGTATCTCTGATTGTATATATATATAATAAGGTAATGAATATTATTTTATTCTGACGATGAACAGAAAAGATTTTGAAATAATGGCTCCGGTAGGCTCGCGGGAAGCGTTGTCAGCAGCCTTGCGTGCCGGTACGGACAGCATATATTTTGGTATTGAGCATCTGAATATGCGTGCCCATTCCGCCCGCACCTTCACCATAGATGACCTCAAGGACATTGCCAGCGAATGCCGCCATTGTGGTGTCAAGAGTTATCTTACCGTCAATACGATTATCTATGGTGAGGACTTGGCCATGATGCGCCAGATTCTGGATGCGGCACTGGAAGCCCGTATATCTGCCGTAATTGCCAGTGATGTGGCGGTTATGCAGTACTGCCGTCAGATTGGCCTTGAAGTGCATTTGAGTACACAGCTCAATATCAGTAATATAGAAGCGTTGCGGTTCTATGCGCAGTTTGCTGATGTGGTGGTTCTTGCCCGTGAACTGAACATGGACCAGGTGGCAGAAATCTATCGGCAGATTGTGGAACAGAATATCTGTGGCCCCAATGGAGAACTCATCCGCATTGAGATGTTCTGTCATGGAGCTTTGTGTATGGCCATCAGCGGAAAGTGCTACCTGAGTCTTCAGAATATGGGCCGTAGCGCCAATCGTGGCGAATGCATGCAGCTTTGCAGGCGAGGTTATACTGTCCGCGACCGCGAGACGGGTACGGAACTGGACATTGACAACAAGTATATCATGTCGCCCCGCGACCTTAAGACCATTCGTTTCATTGACCGTATGATGCAGTCGGGCGTCCGGGTTTTCAAGATTGAAGGCCGTGCCCGAGGTGCGGAATATGTTTCAACGGTGGTGCGTTGTTACAGCGAGGCCATCCAGGCTGTGCTTGACAATGACTTCACCCCAGAACGCATGGACGATTGGGATGAACGCCTTTCCCGCGTTTTCAACCGCGGATTCTGGGATGGATATTACCAGGGACAGATGTTAGGGGAGTGGAATGACCAGCCCGGTTCCCTGGCCACGGAGAAGAAAGTGTATGTGGGCAAGGGAATGAAGTACTTTAACCGTCTGAAGGTTGCCGAGTTCAAGATTGAGGCCGCTCCGCTTAGCGTGGGAGACAAGATTCTGATTACCGGTCCCACCACGGGTGCATTGGAAACCGTTGTAAAGGAAATCCGTTTCGACTTGAATCCGGTTGAGACTGCGTTGCAGGGCCAGCGCATCAGCATTCCGCTGGAAAGCAAGATTCGTAGTAGCGACAAGCTCTATAAACTGATACCAAATCCTTGATTGTCACATTTTTAAAATAAACATGATGAAGAATACCGCATTATTTATATTGTTGTTGCTTCTGAGTCCGATGGTTCTTGTTGCCCAATCGGCAAGGGATGTTACTTTTGCTTGGACCGATGCTGCTGACCTTACGATGCTGGGGCAGTTTTTCCCAGAAAACCCCAATCCTTATCATCGTGTGGATACAACTCGTTTCAAGGGGTTTACGGCAGGCGAGAACAGACAGGTTCGTTGCGGAGTGGGAATGATTTGTGCCTTTCGCACCAACTCCACCATCATTTCCGTGGACCCGCAATATGGTGATGTGGGTTTCCCAACCAATACCATGGGTATTTCGGCTCGCGGATTTGACCTTTACATCCGTAAGGACGGCCAGTGGATCAATGCCGCCAGCACTGTTTCGGGCGACAAGAGCCTGAACAATCCGCTTACACTGATAAGCAATATGGATGGAGAGGAGAAGGAATGTCTGATTTATCTGCCCATTCAGAGCGAGTTACGCGAACTGAAGATTGGCGTGCAGGCTGGAAAAACACTTCTGCCCCTTGAAAATCCTTTCCGCCATCGCATCGCTTTCTTCGGTAGCAGTTTCACTCACGGCAGCAGCACCTCCCGACCTGCAATGAACTATCCTTCGCAGTTGAGCCGTGCCACAGGACTGCACGTCCTTAACCTGGGTTGTGCCGGTAACTGCAAGCTTCAGCCCTATTTCTGCGATGTGCTTTGCGCAACGGATGCGGATGCCTTTGTTTTTGACGCATTTTCCAACCCCTCTGTTGAACAGATAGAAGAAAGGCTTTTCCCTTTCATCGAGAAGCTTCAGAAGGCTCATCCCGGAAAACCTTTGATATTCCAGCGTACCATCTATCGCGAGAGCCGTAATTTCAATACTGGTTCTGAACGTGCGGAAAAGAAACGTCAGGACTGTGCGGAAAAGCTTATGCGCGAGGCCATGAAGAAATATGCCGATGTATATTACATAGAGGTAACCAATGCCACTTCGCCCACGCACGAGACCAGCGTGGACGGCACGCACCCCGGCGATTATGGCTATACGCTTTGGGCCGAGTCGCTGCGCAAGCCGTTGTTGAAGATTCTCAAAAAATATGGCATCAAGTAGTTGGATGACAAGGAAGAGCGTGTCAGTGGGCAGACTGCCATCTTGCAGTTTGCCGCTTCTGTTCATGCTCTTCATGCTCCAACCGGCTGTGGCAAAGCGATACCGTCTTTCACGGTGGGACATACCCAAAGCCAACTATAGCGGAATCACCCCTTTGGGCGGACAAAAATATGCCGTAGTTTCGGACGAACAATCAGAAGCAGGGTTCTATGTATGGACGCTCAAAATGGATTCCGTAAGCGGAAAAATAACCGATGTCAGAGACGATGGTTTTTACGGCCTCGCGTGGCCGTTTGACCGCGATGCCGAGGGAATTGCTTTTTGCCCTCAGCGGAACACTCTTTTCATAAGCGGAGAGGAAGACCAGCGTATTCTGGAACACCGTCTTGACGGTACGCTCACCGGTGAAGAAATTCGGGTGCCCCAATATGCCGGAAAAGAATTCATACAGTACAACAGAGGCTTCGAGGCGCTGGGTTATGACCCTCGGGAACATCTTTTCTGGACCGTAACGGAAAGTCCGCTCAAGGCCGATGAGGCTTTGCATCTGCGCATGATGAGTTTTGGCCTTGATTTGAAACTTGCATCCGAATATTCCTACTGCTTGGACTTGCCACAAGCCCGCAATCATGGGCGCGACCATTACCACGGAGTTGTGGCTGTAACTCCTTTTCCAGGAGGCGGTCTGCTGGTACTGGAACGCGAGGCCCGTATTGCCCGCGCCTATAACGGAAGCCGTTGCTGGTGCAAACTCTTTCTGTACAATCCCCTCAGTGGCCAAAAGAAGCTGCTGGAGCGGTGGAGTACCCGCTTCCATCTGTTCAATACCCGATTTTCCAATTACGAAGGGATGTGCCTTGGCCCCGTGCTTACTGATGGCACACAAACCCTTCTCCTCCTCGCCGATTCGCAGGGTGGAAGCGGCATTGGGCCATGGAGGCTCAGAGACCGCCTGAAGGTCATACGTCTGAATCCCGAAAAATCCGACTTACATTTTTAAGAATATTAACCCTTTTTATTAGTGAAAGGCATGAAGAAGAGATTGTTTTCAATGTGGATGGCCTGCTGCGCCATGTTTGCCACGGCACAGAACCCCTACCTTCCGTTGTGGGAACATCTTCCCGACGGTGAACCCCGAGTGTTTGAAGATCCTGATAACCCCGGCAAGTACCGTGCTTATATCATTGGCTCGCACGATGTGACTTATTCCGCCTATTGCGGGCCGGACATCCGAATGTGGTCTGCTCCAGTGGAAGACCTCAGCCGGTGGGAAGACGAAGGCCCCATCTTCACGCATTTTGTGGACGGGCAGTGGGACACCATGTTTGCCCCCGACTTGGTGGAAGTGAAAGACCGCAAGACCGGAAAGAAGACATACTATCTCTATCCCCATTCGCGCGGATGGCGCCGTGTGCCCATGGTGTGCAAGGGCGACCGCCCCGACGGCCCTTTCACCCCCATCAACCTTACCGAGGACGGCCGTAGTTGTGTGCAGGGTTCCATCATAGATTTTGACCCCTCAGTCTTTGTAGAATATGTAACAGACAAGAAAGACCCCGATTACGAACGTGGTTTCCGTGCATACGTCTACTACGGATTCCAGCACTCCACGGCTTTTGAACTGGACCCGGAGACCATGTACTCCCTTCGTCCTGGCACCAAGATTCACGACTATTTCATCCCAGCCAGCTCGCGTTACGGTGAGGTAAGAGACCCGGCCGGCACAAAATATCCCGCACTTTATAAGGAACAGAATCCTGGCGACTTCAACTTCTTCGAGGCCTCTTCCATCCGAAAGGTGGGCAACAAGTATGTGATGGTGTTCTCTGGTTACAGCGGTCCCGATTATGGACTGGGTTCCACCAATTCGGCCCTGCGCTATGCTTTTGGCGATTCTCCTCTTGGTCCCTGGCGTTCCGGTGGTGTATTGGTAGACTCGCGTGGCGTGGTGCCCAACGCAGACGGCACAAGGCTCACCACTACCAATGCCGCCCATAACACCCACGGCTCTTTGGAGGAAATCAACGGCCAGTGGTATGTCTTTTACCACCGTCCGCCCCGCGGTTTTGGCAATGCACGCCAGGCCATGGTGGCTCCCGTCAAGATTACTTGGGACAAGAAAGCGGTTGCCGATGGCGGAAAAGTAACCATTGTAGGATATGACCCCTATGCCAAGCGCAACGAATGGACGGCTTCGGCCACAGACGGCACATGCTATACCGGTGCCGAGGTCACCAGTGAGGGATTCCAGATATTCGGTCTTCCCCCCTATGCCTATTACTCGGCTGGAATTGCCTGTTACATGACTGGTAACCACTGGATGCAGGACAACCACGATGTGTGGAACAACAGCATGGATCTGGCTGGCATCACTAACGGAGGTGTGGTGGGATTCAAGTATTTCGGCTTTGGCGGACTGGAGAAGGACAGCAAGGGCGTGAAGGCTTATGCCGCCACACGCAAAGGCGATGGCACACAGCTCAATCTGCGCCTCACTCCAGGCGGGAACGGTGCCTTCACCATTCGTGTGATGCTGGACGGCCCCTATGCCAATGCCGTTTGGAACGGCAAGGAGATTGCCACCTTGAAGATTCCTGCCGATGCCCCCCGAACCCCCACCACATACACGGTCAATGTGCCTGATGTGGAGGGCTTGAGCGGCAAGCATGCCATCTATCTGCTGGCCGAAGGACCCGAGGTGAAACGTCCCGATGACAACCGCCGTCCCGGAGGTCCCCGTCGAGAACCGCAGCGTCCCACCGGCCTCTTTGATCTTCATGGAATAGGTTTTTCTTCTAAGGCTGTTCCTTTCAACGTCCCCGTGGTGCCGCAGATTACCATTACCGCTGATGGCAAGCGTCTTCAGGTTCCCGATACTCCCATCCGCAGTACCAACCAGAACGGATATACCGATGCCATCCGTTATCAGGTATATGCCCCACTCACGTCCACAACCCGTCTGCAGGCTACATCCTCCCATCCTGATGTGAAAATTCAGGTAGGAGCCATCACGGACGGCAGGGCAACCATTCGTGCCACCTATCAGGGCAAGGAAAAGATATTCCTTGTGAATTGATATTATCATTGTGTTTTGCTTTTTTTACTGATTGCCATCTTATTTGACTAACTTTTGCTACTTTTGCAACCGAATAATATAAATATGGTTGGACATTATGACTAAAGAAGAACTTAAAGAAAGAATTGCAGATTTGGAATGGGAGGACTTTGAAGCAAAGACTGCTAAAAGTGAATTGCCCAAGGATATATGGGAAAGTGTCAGTTCTTTCTCCAATTGCTATGGTGGTTGGATAGTTCTTGGTGTGAAGCAAGAGGGTAAAACGTTCTCTATTCAAGGTGTGGATAATATCGAAAAATTGGAGCAAGATTTCTTCAGCACATTAAGGTCGCAGAAATTCAATGCACAATTGATAGCTCAGCCAAAGAGATATATTATTGATGACAAGAAACTTTTAGCATTCTATATACCTGCATCAAAAATCAAACCCATCTATTACAATGTACCTTCAAATACATATATACGAATGGGAAGCGGTGACCAGCGAGCAACAGAAGCGGAAATTAACGCAATGTTCCGAGACCAATCATTTGGAATAAAGACAGAACAGTTTATTCCTATGAGCAATTTTGATATGGTCAACAGTGCTTCATTGCAGTCATATAGAAGCTATGTGAAAGCGTATAATCCAGATCGGGCATATCCCGAATTGGATGATGCTTCGTTCTGCAACAAGATTAAATTCTTGAACGATAATGGAGAAATTTCTTATTCGTGTCTATTGATGTTTGGTAAAGGAGAGTATGTACAGCAATTTGTACCCACCTTTGCATTAAGTTATCTTGAGATACCCGGCATAGATGTTGCCAGTGCCAAGCAGCGTTATACCTATAAATTACCTGAACAAGACAATATCTGGGAATCATATTTAGTCAATCCTTAAAAAGACTTTAACTTGTTATATATTAACATATTAACATTCTTAAAATTTGCATATGTCTACAGGTTTTTGTACCTTTGCATAGTAAAACTTTGCAGTTCAGACATGTACAAATCACCGTCAACTAGCCGTCAGGCATCGCTTTTCTGGGACTTGGAGACAATGCTGGATCCCAAGCATCCCCTGTTCATACTCGCAAACATGATTGATTGGGCAAG
>JAFYQQ010000084.1 GCA_017559845.1 Bacteroidaceae bacterium
AAGTACTATTCGGGCTAATTGTTCTAACATCGTTGTTTCCATAGATGCAAAGATACAACTTTGAATTGATTTTCCACACCTTTTTGCTACTGAGCCCAAGAATCAAATAAACGTAATCCATGACAAGCACATTAAACATACAGATACAAAAAAACGAGGGTAGATCTCTACTCTCGTCTTATTGGTGCCCAGAACAGGACTCGAACCTGCACGCCTCTCGACACACGCACCTGAAACGTGCGCGTCTACCAATTCCGCCACCTGGGCATTTTACGGTGAGCGGAAAACGAGACTCGAACTCGCGACCCCAACCTTGGCAAGGTTGTGCTCTACCAACTGAGCTATTTCCGCAGATGTTGGACTTTCGTCCAACTGTGAAGAGGATGAGACTCGAACTCACACGTCGCAATTGACACTACCACCTCAAAGTAGCGCGTCTACCATTCCGCCACCTCTCCATTATAGGATTGCAATTTAAATGAAGTGCCCAGAACAGGACTCGAACCTGCACGCCTCGCGACACACGCACCTGAAACGTGCGCGTCTACCAATTCCGCCACCTGGGCCTTTGCTGAGAGCGGAAAACGAGACTCGAACTCGCGACCCCAACCTTGGCAAGGTTGTGCTCTACCAACTGAGCTATTTCCGCAATCATTACTTACAATTTGAATTGCATTTTTTTTTTCAAAAAATCATTTCTTCAAGGCAACTCCGCTGAATTGCGAGTGCAAAGGTATAGCATTTTCTTGAAACCACCAAACTTTTGCAAAAGAAAAAAGTAAATATTTTTCAGTTAATCCATTCGGTCGCGATAGTCTTCGTACTTATATTGACGCAAAACTTCCTGACTTCCATTCAGATGCTGCATAACTAGGCTTGGGTGGTGGATTCCATTGAACATGGTAGTTTTTACCGTTGTATAATGAATCATATCCTCAAAAATCACTTGCTGACCAATCTGCAAAGGTTTTTCAAAAGCCCAATATCCCATGAAGTCGCCGCTGAGACAACTGTTGCCACCCAAACGGTACACATTTTCCTTGCCGCTGACATCAGAATCAAAGGGCAGGCTTTCCGCCCCGCGAACAACAGGCTGGTATGGCATCTCCAGACAATCGGGCATGTGACAAGTGAAACTCACATCCAGAATGGCTGTACGGATTCCTTTGTTCTCTACTATATCTACTACAGAAGAGACCAGGCTGCCCGTCTGCCAAGCAAAAGCACTACCGGGTTCAAGAATAATCTTGAGCCAAGGATAACGCTGGCGCAGTCCCTTTATTATATTAATAAGGTGTACTGTATCGTATCCTGCACGGGTCATCAGATGTCCTCCTCCCAGATTGAGCCATTTGATTTGAGGCAACCACTTACCAAACTTGGCTTCAAGATGTTCCAGGGTATGCTCCAATGCAAGGGCATCGCTTTCGCAATGGCAATGACAATGGAATCCTTCTATTCCAGCAGGAAGGGTATCGGGCAGCTGGGACGCCAATACACCAAAGCGGCTTCCGGGCGCACAAGGGTCATACAGGGCTGTTTCAATCTCGCTATACTCGGGGTTAACACGAATACCACAACTGATGGGATGGCCATCATATTGTTGCACCATCTTGCCGAAGCGTTCGTATTGGGAAAGGGAATTGAAGGTAATATGTCCGCTGCACCTCATAATTTCGGGCATATCCTGCTCAGTATATGCCGGGCTATAAGTATGGGCAAGCGAGCCGAATTCCTCAAATGCCAAACGAGCCTCGTACGGGCTGCTTGCCGTAGTGTGACTGATGTATTCACGGAAAACGGGAAAAGTCTTCCACAAAGCAAAAGCCTTGAAAGCAAGGATTATTTCCGCCCCACTCTCTTCTGCCACATGAGAAATCAAAGACAGATTGCGGCGCAGAAGCTTTTCCTCCAACAAATAATAAGGGGTATTCATGATGTCAATATACCAACTTTACATTATCAATCCACAGCGTTGATCCGGGAGTTCCGATATACGCTCCTCCGTAGCTACTGTCAAACTTAAGAATGAGATGGGTGGGTGTTTCATCAGCAGACGCAAACCCTTCCTCGTTGATGGGCACATTGTCGCCTTTGCTGTTGAGCGCATAATATGTACGTTCGCCCACAACGGGGCCCATCCAGTCGCGATACCAACTTTCCTTGCTTATGTCGCCATAATGGATGGGAAACTGCTTGCCATCCTGCCAACCGTCTGTTGACTTGTCAAAACGCATGCGCAAAGTGCCTACACGCTTTGCATGCAGATTGCCGTCGGCATCTTCCCAGCGTTTCTGCAAGAGGCACACCACCTCGCACATATCCTGCCCGGGCACGGTCTTGCGTTTGCCAAAGCCGGTTTCCTTTATTCGGTTAGGCTCATTGGTGAGAGAAACCTTATAGTCCATCATCAGCGCTTTGGGCTTGCGGGTAAAAGGAATACCCACATTTATTTTTGACATCGGATTACTGGTACCGGTAATTGGCTCAACCATTGTTCCGGTATACATGCTTCCAGCAGCCAATACCGTGATGTTCACAATGCCGATGGCCTTGCATTTCTCTATACGAGACATCAGTTTGACACACTTGCCGTCGCCATGCTGGTCCGGAAAAACACTGCAATTGGTCTTGACAATACCGCATACCTTGGCATAGACATTACTGTTTGCCCAAGGGGAACCGCCTTGATTGAAAAAGGGCTTGGCACCGTCGAATTTACCTTCGGGGCCCACCTCGTACAGTCTTTTGGTCTGTCCGCCCATCAAGGCACTTTCCTTGATATCTCGCGTAATCCAACTTTCGAAGTCGCCATATTTTAACAATTCCGCTTGTGAAAAAACAAATTGCACGCACAGCAACTGCAACGTAAGGAATATATACCTTCTCATTTTTCTTGCCTCCAGTTAAATCGTTTAATTCAGTTTATAGAACATCAGAACGCCTCTCCAATGTTGAAGCAGAAGCCGGGCTTATTACGTGTGAAGCCGAAGTCGAAACGAATGTTAACCCTACGTTTCATTTCCCAGCGTGCACCAATACCATAGCTGGGCAAGAAGCGTTCCATGTTGATGGACTGGAAATTGTTGAACACATTTCCTCCACCCACCCAAAGGGCGCATCCCCAGCGCTTCCAAATGTGCTGGCGCAATTCTATTTGTGCTTGGATGATTCCATTGTCGCGGTAACGGCCTTCGTAATATCCGCGAAGACGATTACCCTCGCCCGACTTGGCCAGATAGGTCCAAGGCACTTCGCCGCCCTGACTGGAATAGTTATACTGTCCGTTGACCTCGAATGCCAGGATGGCACTCTTATAGGGACGCACATAGGTGCTGTAGGTGATGTCGGTGCAATTGAAATAGTATTTGTTGAGCAATTTGGGATAGAACATTTGCTCAATCTTGAAGAAATGGCCGCGAGAGGCATTCAATGTGAAGTCTCGACTGTCATACTGGATATTCAAACCGCCACCGAACGTGTTCACATCCTTGTTCTGCAGTCCGCGCTTGCCCACAAGCAGTGTGTCCGATGAGTTCTCAAAATCGTAGGCATGGCTCAGCATGATATCCAACTGCGGACCCACATAGAGATTGGGTGCCACACGGAAAAGGAAGTTTGGCTCGCATACAAACTTCACCTGGGTGTACTTGCATTCATTATCGTCATGCAAGCCACGGTTGTAACCAATTCCCCAAAACTTGGTAGGCAGATAATAGAGCACCAGCTTGTAGTCCCAACGGTAACGGTCGCCCTTCATGAAGTTGTTGCCGCGGAAACCGAACTGCATCATTCCGGAGAGGCCGGCCGTGAAGGCCACGCTCACGCTACTGCGCTGCAATGTAGGATCATTGCGGTCCCAGCTATACATGCCGCTCACTCCACCAGCAATACCCAGTCCGCTGGAAGAATTGAAGAACGGACCGCCAAGAATGGTACAGTCAAACTTTTTGTATTCCTGCTTGTTCGAGTTGGTCAGATAACGGCCAAGCCACACAAAAGGGCGTTGGATGCCCTTGGGCAAAGAATCCCTCTTGAGAGAACGATATTTGTATTGTGTATATTCGTTTGCAACAGAATCCGAACTTGAATAACTTCCATTCTCATTGCCCATAACAACAGAGGGGGCCATGCACAAGAACAGGAATAAGGCAAGGATATTGGTCTTCACTTATATATAATTTTTATTTTACAGATGCAAAGGTACAGAATTTCTGCGAATTACTTGCATTATTACCATTTTTAGGATATTTTTGTGATGAAAATAACCAACAGGACAAAGATTTCGCATGCAAAATATAGACCCGGAGCGCGTTAGCCAGGACATCCGCCTGCTACAACTGCTGGCCCAGACTTTCCCCTGTATTGAAAGTGCCAGCTCTGAAATCATCAACTTGGAAGCCATCCAGAACCTTCCGAAAGGAACGGAACACTTCGTGGCGGACATCCACGGAGAGCACGAGGCGTTTCTGCACATTCTGCGCAATGCAAGCGGAAACATCAAGCGAAAAGTGGAAGAATTGTTCTCCACCACGCTGAACCAGGAAGAAATCAACGAACTCTGTACGCTGATCTATTACCCAGAGCAGAAACTGGAGATGATTGAGGCGCAGGAAAACGATCTGCCCAACTTCTACGCACGCACCCTACTGCGGCTCATCCAAGTGTGCCAAAGCGTCACCAGCAAATACACCCGCTCAAAGGTGAGAAAAGTGCTTCCCCGTCAATATGCCTACATCATTGAAGAGCTTCTGCACGAAAATCCCTTCGACGACGACAAGGAGGCCTACTTCGGCCGCATCATCGAAACAATCGTGCAAACTGGACAGAGCGCCAACTTCATCATCGCCATCTGCCAAGTCATACACTCCCTGAGCATTGACCAACTGCACATCCTTGGCGACATCTACGACCGCGGACCGGGCGCCCACATCATCATGGACTACTTGTTGGAAAGGCAGAACTTCGACGTGCAGTGGGGAAACCACGACTGCCTGTGGATGGGCGCCGCCGCCGGAAACGACTGCTGCATCGCCACCGTACTGCGCCTCTCGCTCCGCTATGCCAACATGACCACTCTGGAAGACGGCTACGGCATTAACCTGCTGCCGCTCGCCACCTTTGCCATGACCACATACGAGAACGATCCCTGCAACTGCTTCCAACCCCAACTGCTCCAGGACAAATCGCGTCACAGCCGAAAGGACAAACTTCTGTTGGCCCAGATGCACAAGGCCATCACCGTCATACAGTTCAAGTTGGAAGCCCAAATTCAGCAGCAACACCCCGAGTGGGAGCTGAAAAGCCGTGGCACCTTTGACCACATCGATTTTCAGCGCGGCGTATATGTCTATGAAGGAAAAGACTATGAAATGTGCGATACGCATCTGCCTACAGTCAATCCCGCCGACCCCTTCAGCCTTACAGCGGAAGAAAGCGAACTGGTGGAAAAACTCCACCACTCTTTCCGCGTCAGCGACAAGCTTCAACGACACATCAGACGCCTGTTCCAGCACGGGTGCATGTATAATGTATGCAACGGCAACCTGCTTTTTCATGCCTCCGTCCCCCTCAATGCAGACGGCAGTCTGAAAGAGGTAAACCTGCCGAACGGAAAGTTTGCCGGTAAGGAACTGATGCACCGAATCGGCATGATCATGCGCAGCGCTTTCCAGCGCGAGGTGCCCGCCACGGAACGCAAATACGCCCGAGACTACTTCTGGTATCTGTGGTGCGGACCGGACAGCCCGCTCTTCGGCAAGGACCGCATGACCACGTTCGAGCGCTATTTCCTCACAGACAAGACCATGCACACCGAGCAGAAGGGCTACTATTTCCAATTCCGCAACGACCCAGACGTGTGCGACCGCATACTGGATGCCTTTGGTGTGGAGGGCACATACCGCCACATCATCAACGGCCACGTTCCCGTACACGTTACCCGTGGCGAGAACCCCAGCAAGGCAGGCGGAAAGCTGATGGTAATTGACGGTGGTTTCTCCCGCGCCTACCATCAGACCACTGGAATCGCCGGATATACGCTGGTCTACCACAGCCGTGGATTCCAGCTCATACAGCACGAACCCTTCACCAGCACCAAGGAGGCCATACACAACGGGTCGGACATCAAGTCAAGTACGCAGATTGTGGAAATGACCGGACACAGGATGCGCGTGCGCGACACAGACAAGGGGCGTGAGATTCAGGCCCAGATTGACGACCTGCGGAATCTGGTCTATGCCTACCGCCACGGCCTGATAAAGGAACAGCAGGGATAGAACGTCCCCCCCTTCCCCACTTCGATATATAAATCAACGAATCCTATATTTTTTTCAAGATGAACAAAACTTTCAACCTATTCTTGCTGACAGCCGCGCTTGCCGTGAAGGCTGTTGCGCAAGTGGAGTACGTGAACCCCATGATTGGTACAGACGGAATGGGGCACACCTTCCCCGGAGCGTGCGTGCCTTTCGGCATCGTACAGCTCAGTCCGGACACTGACACCATCCCCCACAACGTAGACGGCAAATACCAGCCGCAGACCTATGCCTATTGTGCCGGTTATCAGTATAAGGACAAGACCATTGTGGGATTCAGCCACACGCACATGAGTGGAACCGGACATTCAGACCTGGGCGACATCCTCATCATGCCCACCACCGGAAAGCTCTACCTGAATCCCGGCACAGCCGACAACCCCGATGCCGGATACCGTTCACGCTTCTCCCACGAAACGGAAAAGTCCGTGCCCGGACACTACCAAGTGACGCTGGACGACTACAAGGTAAAGGCCGAACTCACCGCCACCCCCAGAGTGGGCGTCCACAAATACACCTTCCCGCAGAACGAAGACGGACGCATCATCGTGGACCTCAACCACGGCATCTACAACTATGACGGAAAGACGCTCTGGGCCATGATGCGAGTGGAGAACGACACGCTGGTCACGGGCTACCGCATCACCAACGGTTGGGCACGCACCAACTATACCTACTTTGCCATGTCCTTCTCGCAACCCGTGAAGAACTTCGGCTACAAGGACCAGCAGCGCATCCTCTACAACGGTTGGTGGAGAAAGTTCCCCGTAGACAAGAACTTCCCCGAGATGGCCGGACGCAAGCTGGTGTCCTACTTCGAGTTTGACACCAAGGCCAACCCCGAACTGGTGGTCAAGGTGGCCCTCTCCGCCACAGGTACGGACGGAGCCGTCAGGAACCTCATGAACGAGGCTGCCGGAAAGGACTTTGCCACCATTGCCCGCGAAGCCTCGGACAACTGGAACAGCCAGTTGGGCTCCATCCAGGTAGAGGGAACGGAAGACCAGAAGGCCATGTTCTACACCTCCTACTACCACACCATGATCAATCCCTCCGTCTACATGGACGTGGACGGCAGATACCGCGGTCTGGACCAGAACATACACCGCGCCAGAGGTTTCAAGAACTACACCGTGTTCTCGCTCTGGGACACCTACCGCGCCGAGCATCCCTTCCTCATGCTGATGAAGCCCAGGGCTGCCCGTGACATGGCCGTTTCCATGATACGCCACCAGCAGCAGAGCGTCCACGGACTGCTGCCCATTTGGAGTCACATGGCCAACGACAACTGGTGCATGAGCGGATACCACGCCACATCCGTGCTGGCAGACGCCATTGCCAAGGGTGCGCAGATAAATCCGGGCGAGGCGCTCAAGGCCATGGAGAAGACCTCCAAGGTACCCTATCTGGAAGGACTGGGCGAATACAACGAACTGGGCTACGTCCCCCTGGAAGCCAGCGGAACGGCCGCATCCACCACGCTGGAATATTGCTATGACGACTGGACCATCTACCAGACCGCGCTCAACGCCGGCAACGAACGCCTGGCACAGGAATACCTGCAGCGCGCCCTCAACTACCGCAAGATCTATGACAAGGAAATAGGCTTTGCCCGTCCACGCTTCCGAAACGGCGACTTCAAGCCCAAGTTTGACGTGCTGCAGACCCACGGCGAAGGCTTCATCGAGGGCAACTCCTTCAACTTCTCCTTCCATGTTCCCCACGACGTCTTGGGCGTAATGAAGCTCATGGGCGGCGAAAAGGAATTCCTGCGCAAGCTGGACGAACTCTTCGGCATGCACCTGCCCAAGAAGTATTACGAGGCCAACGAGGACATCACCGAGGACTGCCTCATCGGCGGCTACGTCCACGGAAACGAACCCAGCCACCACATCCCCTACCTCTACGCATGGACATCGCAGCCCTGGAAGACACAGTACTGGGTGCGCGAGGTAATGAACAAGATGTACCGCAACCACATTCGCGGACTGGGCGGCAACGACGACTGCGGACAGATGTCGGCCTGGTACCTCTTCACCGCAATGGGATTCTATCCCGTATGCCCCGGCACAGACCAGTATGTCCTTGGAGCCCCCTATCTGCCCTATCTCAAGCTCACGCTGGAGGGTGGAAAGACATTCGAGATCAAGGCTCCGGGCGTGAGCGACACCAAACGCTACGTGAAGTCCGTGCGCCTGAACGGAAAGGACTACAGCAAGACCTACATCACGCACAACGACATCCTGAACGGCGGCACGCTGGAATTTGAAATGACGGACAAGCCCTACAAGAAGCGCGGAAAGAACCGTGCAGACAAGCCCTACTCGCTCACAGACGGCGAGAACGTAATCGTCCCCGAGCCCAAGGCCGTTGAGGACAACGGAGAAGCCAAGTGGGCCAACTATTACCTGGGCAACATCCTCTTCGAGGACCAGGCAAAAGGCACAGAAGGCTCCCGCATCTACCACAGCATCATCCCCAATCCCGTGCAGTACATCAGCAAGCAGGCGCGCACGGTGCTGAACACAATCTACTTCAGCCCCAAGGACAGCATCGTACCCGTGAACAACCTCCACTACACACTGCAGGACATTGACGGCATCTCTGCCAAGGGAGGCGGAAACGGCGAAATCAGAATCTTCTACAGCACACGCCACATTGCCAAATCCTTCAAGGACAACGACACCGCCAAGGTAGACTTCGAGTCAAGAGGCGTGCTCCTGCACGAACTCACCCACGCCTACCAGCTGGAACCCCAGGGAATAGGCGACTACGGTTCCAACAAGGTGTTCTGGGCCTTCATTGAAGGTATGGCCGATGCTGTGCGCATTGCAAACGGCGGATTCAACGGCGAGGAAGACCGTCCCAAGGGCGGACACTACATGAACGGATACCGCCATGCCGGCTACTTCTTCGTGTGGCTGCGCGACAAGAAGGACCCCGACTTCCTGCGCAAGTTCAACCTCAGCACCCTCGAAGTAGTACCCTGGTCATTCGACGGTGCCATCAAGCACGTCCTCGGCAAAGAGTACGACATTGAGGAACTCTGGAAAGAATACCAGAAGGCGGTGGGAGACATTTAGATTGCACCTTGCCTGGCAACGTAGCATTTTGATGACGAAATGATACTCAAATGCAAAAAAAATCCATACAACTCACAGCAGGAAGTTCACAGCCCCCAGCCCCAGAAAAACAAACGCTGTGGCGTGGGAGTAAATTTTCCCTCGCCATGCAAAAAACGAGGATACCAAAAGGTAAAAACTGCTGATTTGAATAAAATTTTACAAATGTGCAAAACAATTAAATTCTCATCAATAAAACATCGTTTTTGCGGACAACAAAGCAAGGTCAAAAAGACGACACCAACGGTCGTACTGAACTTGTGTCCGTCTAAACTTACAATCGGAATACGGCTATAGAAATGACGGTTGTTAATAGAAAAAGTAAAGTGAAGATAAGTCTATTTTCAACAAAAAACATTAATTTTGTAGCGTATTAAGCAGAAAATCCCTTAAAAATATAAGTAGTCAATCCTTAAAAAGGATTTAACTTGTTATATATTAACATATTAACACTCTTAAAATTTGCATATGTCTACAGGTTTTTGTACCTTTGCATAGTAAAACCTTGCAGTTCAGACATGTACAAATCACCGTCAACTAGCCGTCAGGCATCGCTTTTCTGG